>BQJU01000109.1 GCA_021604865.1 Saprospiraceae bacterium
TTAGTGCTTGTTTGGAGGTCGCTTTTGGAGGCAAAAAGTGTCAATTTTTTGGTGAAACGAGGCGCTTTTTGCGGAGCATATCTGGAAGATACGGTCAAAAAAAGCAACAAAGTATCAGCAAAAAAGAGGCGTTTTGGGCCCAAAGGGTGACCTTCAAACATGCACTTAAAGATTCACATTTTAGTTTGACCACAAGATTTGTCTATGAACGATAATTTTAAACATCTCTTACAAACAAAACGAAATGAGTAAAGCCATCCAATACAATCCTAATTACCCATCTATTGCAGATTTGCGAACCAAAGCTAGGAAGAGGATTCCTAGATTTGCTTTTGAATATTTGGATGGTGGATGTAATGAAGACACCAACATTGTGAAAAATACTGCGGAAATTAGAGAAGTAGAGTTGGTTCCAAATTATCTGAGTGAACATAGGGCGTCTAGTATGAAGACCGAGTTATTTGGTCATATATATGACGCGCCATTTGGTATTGCTCCTGTTGGCTTACAAGGCTTGATGTGGCCCAAAGCAGCCGAAATTTTAGCAAAGGCGGCATTTGAACATAATATTCCTTTTGTATTAAGTACCGTATCCACTTCCAGTATTGAAACCATAGCAGAAATTACGGAAGGTAAAGCATGGTTTCAATTATATCACCCGGCAGAAGATAGTGTTAGAGATGATATGATCAAGCGTGCGGAAGTAGCTGAAATGCCTGTTTTGGTTATTCTGAGTGATGTGCCAACCTTTGGATTTAGACCCAGAGACATCCGAAATGGACTGGCAATGCCTCCCAAAATGACAATCAGTAATATGGTGCAAATTTTGGGAAAACCTAATTGGGCATTGCAGACACTCTTTAATGGACAACCCAATTTTGAAACCCTTAAACCTTATATGCCAAAAGGCTTAAACTTAGCGCAATTAGGTAAATTCATGGATGAAACCTTCTCCGGTCGCTTAAATGAAGAGAAAATTAAGCCTATCAGAGATATGTGGAAAGGTAAATTGGTGATCAAAGGGATAGCTAATGAGGTGGATGCAGAAAAAGCCATAAAATTGGGTATTGATGGTTTGATTGTTTCTAATCATGGCGGTAGACAGTTAGATGCAGGTGAATCTAGTATCAAGCCATTAAGCAGAATCGCAGAAAAGTATGGCAACCAAATCGAAGTGATGATGGATAGTGGGATTCGTTCAGGACCAGATATTGCTCGATCTTTGGCAAGTGGTGCTACTTTTACCTTTATGGGGCGTGCTTTTATGTATGGTGTAGCAGCTTTAGGGAAACAAGGAGGCGACCACACCATTTCTATTCTAAAAATGCAATTACAGCAGGTAATGGAACAAATTTGCTGTCAAAAAACTGCAGATTTTCCTAAGTTTCTAAAAAAGCAGTAGTTCTTATTACCTACTCGCCCTATGGATAAGAAGCATATTAGCTGAGAATGGGAAATCCGACGCTTCGCTGTCTGCCACTAGTTTAGAATAATCCATATTTTAGAATGTTTAAGCGATTTGTCCATAACTCCTACGCTAAAATCGACTGATCCTGCTCCAAAATAGTCAAACTCTCCGGCCGCATCAACGTCACTTTCAAGCCATGAATCTTAGGCAATTCATACTTAAAGAAAAACCGCATGGTATGGATTTTATTCTCGTAGAAGGACGTCTCAAATGTTGTATTTCCGGTAATCAAAGCCGTTTTAGCGACGGTGGCCATTTTTAACCATTGCCAGGCTATGGTGATGGTACTCATAAAATCCATAAACACAGTGGCGTCTGCAATGAAACGCTCATGCTCTCCTTTCATCGCATATTGGACGAGGTGCATGATGACTTCCTGCAATTGTTTTGAAGCATTTTTTAACTCCTCTGCATAAGGTTTGAGGTCATCGTAGTTGGCGGCATTGGTGATGGTCTCGATGATCTCTTTGGTGAGGTGTTTCATGGCTTCACCATTTTTCATGATGACCTTCCTGCCCAGCAAATCCAGCGATTGAATGCCTGTGGTACCTTCATAAAGCGCCATGATGCGAATATCTCTATAATATTGCTCCAGTGGGAAATCTGTACAAAATCCATAACCGCCAAGCACCTGAACACCATTGCTGATGGAAACGCGACCCATTTCTGATGGATAGGTTTTGGCGATAGGAGTAAGCAACTCCAATAAGTCGTGATAGCGCACCCTGTCTTCCTCAGGACCCGCCTCGGACATATCTTGATAAAGAGACGCTTGTAGGAGTAGCGCAATCGCTCCCTCAGTAATGGACTTTTGTAAAAGCAGCATCCTACGCACGTCAGGGTGGTTGATGATGGGCGTTTGTTCTTCACTGGCATTTTTCACTCCTCCGCTTTCAACTCTTCGCCCTTGTGGTCTTTCTTTGGCATATTGCAGGGAAGCATGATAGGCCGCTGTTGCGGTGGAAACGGCCGTTAGCCCCACATCAATACGCGCGCCATTCATCATCTGGAACATGTGTTTTAATCCCTTGTTTTTAGTACCGACAAGCCAACCCTGACAATTGTCATTTTCTCCGAAAACGAGGTGGGTGGTGCAATATCCCTTTTGGCCCATTTTTTGAAAATCTCCGGCCGTAATCACATCATTGGGTTCTAGCGTTTCATCTTCCTTTATTCTAAATTTTGGTACCACAAAGAGCGATATCCCTTTAGTTCCCAATGGAGCGCCGTCCACTCTTGCCAAAACCAGATGGACAAAGTTTTCTGAATACTCATGGTCGCCACCGGAAATAAAGATCTTTTGCCCTTTGATTTGATAGGACCCATCATCATTTGGACTAGCTGCGGTCGTGATATCTGATAAGGAGCTACCAGCTTGTGGCTCGGTCAGACACATGGTGCCGGCCCATTCTCCTTTCATCATTTTTGGAACAAACTTTTCAATCAGAGACTGCTCACCAAAACTAATGATGAGGTTGGCTGCTCCACCCGTCAAACCGGTGTATCCCGGTAGGCTGTTATTGGCAGATTGAGCAATATGGGTGACTGCCGAATGCAGGACATGGGGAAGTTGCAAACCACCCACTTCGTAGTCAAAGGTAGAGCCTATTGCGCCTCTTTCACCCGAATCTTTCATGATTTGTCCTACCGAAGGATGCACGATAACTTTACCATTTTCAAAGCGGGCAGGCTGCTCATCCATTTCTTTAAAAACCGGAAACAATGCCTTATCGGCATACGCTTTGGTAGAATCCAAAAGGATATCAAAACTTTCTTTATCATAGTCCTGATACCTTGGTAAAGCACATAATTTTTCTACCTGCAACATCTCATGAATAATAAATCGGAGCGTATTCATGCTCATATATTCTGCCATAATTAAAAGCTTTTATTATTTCAACAAATTTTCACCCTCTGTGGTTACCAAATTGGGGTAAAACCTTATGTATTACTAATCACAATTTTTCCCCGTACTTTTCTATCCATCATTTCCTCCAAGGCCTTGGCCGTTTCTGCCAGTGGGTAGATTGCGTGAATATGCGGTTTCAATTTCCCTGCGGTATACCACTGCATTAGTTCCATCGTGTTTTGAATGTTTTTATCGGGGGATTCCATCGCAAACCTTCCCCAAAAAACACCAACGATATCACAGCCTTTAAGCAAAGGTAAGTTTAAAGGTATTTTGGGAATGTCACCAGCGGCAAAACCAACCACCAAAAACCGGCCTTCCCAGGCTGTAGCCCGTAGCGCAGCTTCCGTATATTTGCCACCCACAGGATCATATACCACATCGGCTCCTTTTCCTCCTGTTAATTCCTTGATTTTTGCCTTTAGATCTTCGGTGGTATAATTGATGGTTTCATCAGCTCCGTATGTTTTACAAAGGGCTAATTTCTCGTCGGTAGAGGCGGCAGCAATAACTTTTGCACCCATTAATTTACCCAGTTCGACGGCAGCAAGTCCTACACCTCCTGAGGCCCCCAATACCACCAATGTTTCTCCTTCTTTGAGTTTTGCACGATCTTTCAAGGCATGATAAGAAGTGCCATAAGCCATCAGAAAGGAGGCAGCTACCGGATATTGCATCTGGGGTGGTTTTGGAAAAACGGCTTTCCCATCGACAATAACTTCTTCGGCAAACCCGCCATTGATTACAAAACCAAAAACCTCGTCTCCCGGTTTGACATGTTTGACACCGGCACCGACTTCTTTGACTATCCCTGCAATATCACTTCCGGGGATGAAGGGCAATTCAGGTTTGAATTGATATATTCCACGAATAATCAGCGTATCCGGGAAATTTACACTACAAGCCCGCACCTGAACAAGGACCTCCTTTTCATTAGGTTGATGACTTTCTACTTCCTTAAAAACTAAATCAGACGGCGGTCCAAATTTTTCACAAACTATTGCTTTCATGCTGTTTATTTCTGTTATTATACAAGCACCTACAAAGGTAAATAAAAGTATTCTGGTATCACCTCTGCTGATTTTTTTTGATATTGGCTTTTTATTTACATCTTTCCCCTAGTAGGCCTAGAAATACGATAAACCATCATAAATATGAATTTTGAATACACTGAAAGGTCAAAAGAATTGCAGGCTAGAATAGACGACTTTATGCAAGCGCATATCTTTCCTAGAGAAAAAGAATATGGGGAATTTGTGCTTAATAATCTTTGGCAGCATTATCCTGAATTAGAAAAACTCAAAGACCTGGCTAGAAAAGAAGGCCTATGGAATTTATTTTTGCCAAAAGACTATGGCGAGTTCAGTCCCGGACTGACCAACCTGGAATATGCTCCCCTGGCGGCACTAATGGGCAGGGTAACATGGGCCTCAGAGGTCTTCAATTGTTCGGCACCAGATACGGGCAATATGGAAGTGCTGGCAAAATTTGGCTCACCAGAGCAACAGGAAAAGTGGTTGAAGCCATTAATGGAAGGTAAGATCCGTTCAGCATTTTTGATGACGGAACCTGCCGTTGCTTCTTCCGATGCGACTAATATTGAGACATCTATCGTTCGGGATGGAGAGGAATACGTCATCAATGGTCGCAAATGGTGGTCGTCAGGGGCAATGAACCCCAGTACGGAAATATATATAGTCATGGGCAAAACCGATCCATCAGCGCATAGACATGTGCAACAGAGCATGATTCTGGTTCCGGCAAATGCTCCCGGCGTAAAGGTCATTCGGCCGTTGCGGGTATATGGCAATCTGGAATCTCCGGAAGGGCACGCAGAAATAGACCTGACCAATGTACGGGTGCCTGCCAGCAATCTTTTGGTAGGAGAAGGCAAGGGGTTTGAAATTGCGCAGGGGCGGCTTGGTCCTGGCCGGATTCATCACTGTATGCGGTTGATTGGAGCAGCAGACCGGGCATTGGATTTGATGTGCAAACGGGTAGCCGTTAGAGAAACATTTGGTAAAAAGATCGCTCAATACAGCAGTATTCGTCAGGATATTGCAAAGTCCAGATGTGAGATAGAACAGGCACGTCTGTTGACCCTCTCGGCGGCAGATAAAATTGATCGTTTCGGCGTCAAAGAAGCCAAGGACCTGATTGCAATGATAAAAATTGTTGTACCACAAATGACTTGTACGGTGGTAGACAGAGCCATTCAGGCACATGGCGGCATGGGTGTTTGCCAGGATACGCCGCTTTATAGCTTTTGGATTTATGGAAGGATCATTCGGATCGCTGACGGCCCGGACGAAGTGCACATGTACCAGTTGGGCCGGAATACGATAAAGCAGCGGACGGTTTGATGGCGACGGATCACGGAAGAATGAACGGTGGCTAGCTTGCAAAGTGGGGTAGGGGATTTGGTAGATTTCATGGGAATTTACGATCTTTGTTAGATGAGCCAGTCAGTTGAACCTGAGGCCTGACCCCTAATTTCACCTTTTAAACACAGGACAAACAATGGATGCATTTATTTCCTTTTTTGAAAATATGCCTGACCATTATAAATTAGGCTGGATCTTTTTATGCCTTTTTTTCGCCTGGGCTTTGGAATTCAGTGTTCCGCTTGCCAGGTTAAACTATCGGAAATGGCGCCATGCGAGCCGCAATATGGTTTTTTTGCTGACCTCTGTAATCATCAATGCACTGTTTGGTCTTGCTACACTAGGGGTTTTCTATTGGTTGAGCAATAATGGATTTGGGCTCTTATATCTTGTCGATTTGAATCCATGGGTGGAGTTGGTTTTGGCCGTCATGGCGTTGGATTTTGTAGCCCAGTGGTTTGCCCATTACCTTTTGCACCGGGTAAAATGGATGTGGAAATTCCATTTGGTACACCATAGCGATACCAAAGTAGACGCCACAACAGGTACCCGCCATCATCCGGGAGACTATTTTATCCGGGAGGTATTTTCTTTAGTTACGGTCATTATTTTTGGCATTCCTTTAGCCTTTTATTTGTTTTATCGCATTGCGACCATCTTTTTCACCTATTTCACGCATGCAAATATCAATATGCCGATTTGGCTGGATAAAACGCTTAGCCTGATTTTTGTTACCCCCAATATGCACAAGTTTCACCATCATTTTGAGCGGCCCTGGACAGACACCAATTTTGGCAATATCTTTTCGATTTGGGATCGCCTCTTTGGCACAATGGTTTATGATGATCCACGCAAAGTTCGTTACGGCCTGGATGTGCTGGATGGAAACCTGGACGAAGATCTGGTTTATCAGTTTAAAGTGCCCTTTGATAAAAGTGTGAAGACGGATTATTAGGGTATGTTTGGAGGCCGGCCTTAACCTACAGCGGTCGGCCTCCAAACAAGCACTCAATGCTTTCTCTCTCAAAATTGCCCATCGCTCCAATCGCTCCCACTCCAAACAAGCTCTTAATCAAGGCTGTAACTCATTTGTAACTAGGCTGTAACTCGGCTTGTTTATCTTTGTGTCATCATTCAGAAAAACAGAGTGATTTATACTTTTTAAAACAATTAATCATTCCATAATGGCAACCAAAAAGGTAAAAAGTCAAAATATCTATCACAGAATTGATCAACTTAAGGACGGGGTTAAAATCCTTAATAATGAAGCTTTACAAGTTTCAAATAGCCTGGTTGAAGCTTCCCTGACTACAGGAAGCAAATGGCAAAAGTTGATGGTTAAAGCTATCCAGAAAGGCACCGTATTATTGGGCAATCAGCAGGACTTGGTCCTTACTACTCTGGAAGGATTGAAAGATCAGTACGTTTCTGGCAACAAGCGGGTTAAAACATTATTGGATCTGGAAAAAAGCCCAAAGACCAAAACGGTGAAGGCGAAAAACCAGGTTGCCAAAGCAATAGAAAAACCTGCAAAGAAAGTGGCTACCAAACCAGCCAAAAAGGTTGTTGCGAAGGTTGCGCCTAAAATGGTTGCTAAGCCAGCCAAAAAAGTGACGCGGGCATCAGCTAAGAAAGTGGTGACCACCGCACCAAAAACCACGGGTGATGATCTTAAAAAGATTAATGGCGTTGGACCAAAAGTTGAAACCTTATTCAACCAGGCAGGTATCCGCACTTTTGAGCAGCTCGCTAAGGCCGACAATAAGACCCTAAGTGCAATCTTCGAAAAAGCGGGACCTCGATTCAAAACGATCAATCCTGAAAGCTGGAAAGAGAAAGCTCTTTTGGCGGTCACCGGCAAATAAGTTCCTTAGAGAACTTCTATAATAAACAGGAAGAAATTAATTAGATAAATATTAAAAGTAACAATAAGATGTCAAATAAGAAAAGCACGAAAAAAGCAGCTGTAAAAAATAAAATCGATTTTTCTGACAGCATCAAATCTATCAAGAATACAGCAACAACTTTAAATGCTAAAGTAAGAGAGACGGCAGTAGAAGTTGTAGAGGATATCAAAGAAAACGGCAAGCAGCTGAAAGAGATCACTGTTACACCAGTGAAAGCAGCCTACGAAAATGCATACCAGAAAATTAGTGAAACAATGACCATTGATACGGTACTCAAAACGACCAAAAGTGTGAATGACTATGCGCTAAAAACCACTGAAGAGGTAATCGAAGGTGTTACAGCGAATGGTGAAAAGTGGCAAGGTGTTGCTGCAAAAGCTGTAAAAGGCGGTCTTAAACTTGCATCAAAGCAGCAGGATATCGTTTTTGATACCTTGGAAATGGTAAAAGGTCAATTGTCTGAAGGTGCAAATCGCTTCAAGAAATTGTATGCCACCGAAGGCCCCCAAGTAGCTGGTAAATCAACTAAGCAAGCAAAAAAGAAAGGTGAGGTTACTATTGATGATATTCTGTAATCTCCTTTGATTTACTGAGCAAGAGAATTTAAATTTATTATTGGAGTTGTTGCGCAGAGGCAGGGCGGCAGGTAAAATGTTGGGCAACCATCCGTTTTTACTACGTCCGGACTCTTGTGCAACAACTTTTTTTCTTAGTACATGTTTGGAGGTCAAACTTCAGCGCAAGCATAAGTTTGACCTCCAAACATGTACTAAGAAGCTGTTTTAAAACAGTTTCTTCTAGAAAATCCTAAATCATGCGCATTATCCTGTTTACCGGAAAAGGAGGAGTTGGAAAGACAACAGTGGCTGCCTCAACAGCATTAAAAGCCGCTAAAGAAGGGAAGAAGACGCTTATTATATCGACGGACCCGGCACATAGCCTATCCGATGCTTTAGATATTCGGTTGAGCCCGGAACCAATGGAGATAGCGCCCAATCTCTTTGCTCAGGAATTTGATGTGTATTATTCCATGGAAAAGTATTGGAATAATATGCGCAATCTTATGAACACCGTTTTTAGATGGAGAGGTGTGAAGAACGTTGTTGCGGAAGAACTCTCGGTTTTACCAGGCATGGAAGAGGCCTCTGCTTTCCTTTGGTTGGAGAAATATTATGAGGAAGGTACTTACGACGTTATTGTGATCGATAGCGCACCAACAGGAGAGACGCTTACACTTTTATCCTTGCCGCAGGTTGTCAAATCATGGATGACCAAAGCTTTTTCAAGAAAAAACCTTGCCGTAAAGACCGTGACCAAAGGGGTTAAGTTTTTCACAGGTGTCCCGCTTGATGCAGGGCTGGAAGAATTGGATGAGCTTTTTAATAAGCTGGAAAAAATACAACAGGTTTTCCTCGATCCAGAAGTGGCCTCTATTCGCATTGTTACCAACCCGGAACGGATGGTGATCAAAGAGGCAAAAAGAGCATATACCTATTTACAACTTTACGGCTATAATGTTGATGCCGTAATTATCAATAGAATCCTGCCTGAAAAATCGGTTGGTGAGGCCTTCAAGTACTATATTGAATCTCAGAAAGGCTATATCGAAGAGATTGAAGAAAGTTTCAACCCACTTCCTATTCTTAAGGTACAGCACCAGGGGCAGGAAGTATTTGGCATGGAACAATTAGAAACCATCAGCAACAGTCTATACGAAGGCAAAAATGCCTCAGATGTGTTGTATCTTGATAAGCCATACGAAGTAATAGAGAACAGTAAAGGCTATTTTTTTAAAACCAGGTTGCCATTTGTAGTTGAATCTGATATTGAATTGCAGAAATTTGGTGATGAACTAATTATCAATATCGGCAATCGAAGAAAATCGATTATGCTGCCCAGATTTGCGAGCTTTCTAAAATTGGAAGAATATCGATTTCAGGCACCCTGGTTGGTAATTTCATTAGTGAAGTAAGGACATAAAATGATTGATAATCAAAATATAGATACCGACCAACGGATAGAAAAACCTTCTACTTTTAGGTTTATTGGAGAACACCTGAACGTTTGGAAGGAGTTATGGGATTCTTTTGTTTTTCAACGAAAACATCAGGTGTCGACTGGGGGAGATGGCCATCCGGTCCTGGTTATTCCCGGTTTTATGGGTAGTGATTTGTCAACGCGGCTTCTCCGGAGATTTATCCGTAAGCTTGGCTACACACCTTACGCTTGGGAGTTGGGTAGAAATTTAGGAGATGTCAGCCAGTTGAATATCCTGAAAAAGAAGATCGAAGACATCCATGCAAAACACGATGCCAAAGTGAGCTTAATTGGCTGGAGCCTTGGTGGGGTCTACGCCAGACAATTGGCCAAAAATAACCCCGATTTAATCCGACAAATTATTACGCTAAGTTCTCCCTTTGCAGGTATCGAAAAACCCAACAATGCCGCCTGGCTGTATAAGCTGATCAATAGCCGAAGAACAATGGCGGAGAAGGATGAAAAGTGGGTGGAAGATATAGCCTCACCTGCCTCCGTTCCAACTACTGCAATTTATTCGAAGGAAGATGGAATTGTGCCCTGGCAAACCTGTATGGAGCAAAAGGTGGATAAAATACACCAGAATATTGAGGTTAAAGGTGGGCATATCGGGTTGGCTTACAACCCTTCGGTGTGGCTTATCGTTGAAGATAGATTGCAATATTCGCAGGAGAATTGGACAGAGTTTTTTGACAGTGGCAAAGCTGACATTTGATATATATCGCAAAGAACGAGAAACTGAGAATGGAGGCCATTTATTTGTTGTACTTCACAATTGGTTCAAATAGGGTCATTTGTCCAATTTCAGTATAGTAGGTTTTGACTAAATCTAATTGTACTAGCTTATCAATTTGATCGATATCCGATTTGGAATAAGCAAACTCCATTTCACGACACCATTTGTCATTCATTTTGTTAATGTTTGGAATAAAAAGCCTTTTTAGGTTTTGACTTTGCCATCTAGGATAACCTCCATTCATCTTGCTACTCAATGATAATAATTGAGTTCTTACAAAACCAGACATTAAACATCCTGCTAATACTTTCAATTTATTTATATCCTTTCCTGATATATAGTAAATATTATGGTGTGGGTAATAATGACCTTCATCAATAATTATTTTGGTGTTCCCGCTAATATCAGGCAATAAGATTTTTGGGGCTTTTATCAGATCTAATTTGATTTTATCGATTGTCCTAAACCATTGACTAGGGTTTTTCTTTGAGATATGTCTACTTCGAATTAAAGATTCGTTTTCTAAAAAATATTTGTGTGCCTTTGGATATTGGGTTAAATCTATGATATTGCCTTTATTGTCATGACAATTGATCACTTGAAGGGTAGAAGGCGATAATTTATTACCTTTCAAGTGTTTGCTTGTTATTAGAGGTACAAGCAATTCACTTTCAATTTTACCTTCAAAGTCATCGCTGATATAAACACTATCCTTACCTGTTGCTATACCAATACTAATTTGAAAACCCTGATCTGCGATTAAAGAATAATATTTTCGATTACTCTCATTAATTGAATTATCAAGAAACCACGCTTCGTTTGAATTTGTTTTTTGTTTGATGAAGTTAAACTTCAAATCACTATTTAATAAGTTTATATGATCTACTTTGGTATAGGATACGGATTTCTGACTAAATTCAGTTCTATTTTTTAAAATGGTAATAGCAGGATAGGCGTTGACATCATCTTGGAAGGGATTTGCTTCTTCCAGGTCAAAAACTTTTACCAAGTTGTATTTTTGAGAAATCAACTGTCGAAGTTTTCGGCCATAGGACGATTTGAACCATCTATTTGAACAAATATAATTCAGCACACCATCTTGCTTTAACAGACTCAATCCTTTTTCATAAAAAGGAATGTATATGTCTGCTCGACCTCTAAAAGTAGAAAACAATGACCGGTAATGCTTTTTCTTTTTAGAATTTATGTTATCCCATCTAATATATGGAGGATTGCTAATAATGATGTCAAACTTGTGTTTATTTTCCCATAATAGAAAATCATCCTCAACCAGATTAAGGCAACTGCTAATTTTTTTCTTTGAATATTCTAAATTATTTACAATAGATCGTAATATGGCCATGTTTTTTGAATCAATCTCAACTGCAGTGATATTCTTTAGAGCCAATTCAAAATCAAAACCGAAAGTAATTGATGATTTATAAAGTCTTGTTATAATCTCTAATATAAAAGCTCCCTGTCCAGATGAAGGCTCAAGAATTGAAATGGCGCTGAGGTCTTTATCTGCCATATACCCCACCTCATTCAGCATGAAAGAAACTACGGATTTTTTCGTAAAAACAACACCGTGTTCAACTTGATTAATCATGGTTTTTGATCTACACTTCCTAAAAGATGACCAGTAAAATTACGCAAAAATGTTTGAATGGAAGTCAAATTACTAAGGGAGCTATAACGATAGTCGGCACTGGTTTGTATTACCGAAGCTGCATTGTAGTGTCGTTCAGTTACTAATTTTTTGCACAATAGATCATAGCGATCTATATATGATGTGTTCTCAAACTCTTTACGAACATGAAAATATGGCGATTTTATTTTTACTACTCGCATAGATTTTTCAGATGCTTCCACAACCATTAAATAACCTATCCAGGGAGCAGTTTGGTCTTTAAACGAGTTTTCTCTGAACGCTGTCCAGAGGTCAATTGCACACCCAAGGGCTTCTTCTGTCCTGTTATTGAAATTATTCCCAAATGAGCCAACCTGAGATTTTAGTTCAGCTGCGGCAATCAAAATTCCTTCGTTTGAGATAATGACAATGTCCCAATTCTTCGTAGGTCTGAAATAGCCTGGTAGAATGCTGCCTTTAGTGTAAATCCATTCATCGGGAACTCCGCATTCTACAGCTACAGTCTTTAGTAAAAAGACAAAACCGTCCATTTGTTTGCCTCCAGTAACAGAACTTCTGTTACCGGTGTCCATTCCCTTTGCAGATTTGCTTTGACTTTTTCTGGTATCCCAGAATTTTTTGATTGCTTTTTCAATTTCTAAATCAAATTTGCTTACGTCCATTATTAAGATTTTTACAAAAGTAAGCAATTGGCAAGGTAGAGACTGATGCACATAACCTATATAACAAATATATATTTAAAGAGAGGGGGCGTACAATAGGTCCTTAATCAGCCCCTTAGACCTAAAATGGGTCCAATTTTCCTCCCTATAAAAAAGACGATCTTCTATTATTCTCAAAACAGAAAGATTCACGCCTAAACCCAGGTGACTACCATAGACCTGAATGTTTTGATGAATATCATCTTCTTCCTCCATACATAACTGCCAAGGAACGATACCATCACCTTTGGTATAAACGGCGGTAGTGGGCACTGGTGCCGGAAATGGGATGTCATTAAAAAGTATGGGATCGATATCCCTGACACGTTTGCCCCCGGAAATCAGATTGTACACCCATGCTACATTATTGGCTTTGTCTATGCCCTTGAAAGGAGAGCCCATTGTGATCACCTGACGAATGATGTCTGGTCTTGCTTTTGCCAATTGACGCGCAAAAATTCCACCAAGGCTCCATCCTATCAGGCTTACCTTTTCTCCATGTTGCTCGTATATCGAATCAATTTTTTCTAACAATAGATCTAGAAATACTGTTTTGGCAGTATTTTTACCCAAATCCCAACCATAGGCCGTATATCCCAAGTCATTGATGAATTTCCGCAAGGGTTTAGTGGATAGATCAGAAGCCATAAATCCAGGCAATACTAACACGGGATGCCCATCTCCTTTACCTTTGGAGGTGAAAAATTTTCTGTAGGGAATTGAAAGTCCCAACTCAGATATAGCGCGACCTCCTTCCGCCAATAACCAAAAAATGGAAGGACGGACTATCGGATTTGAATCCTCTTCGGATTTCATAATCAAAAAATTTTGTGATCAAAAATTTGGGCTATTATTGGGATTTTTACGAAAATGAAAATGTTAAGTTACTCTTTTTTGATATTTTAAAAATTTAATTTGCTTTTTTTATGGTTTAGTTGTCAGTTTGGAATCAGATTATTGCGTTTTTTAACCATAGCCCTTTCTCGAATTTGTATATAATTGCCATATATTGCTAGCTGAAAGCATATTTGGCGTTTATCCCTAAGAATAAGTTCAAAATATGTGCTGTAACCACCCCAATACTTAAAGCATTTAGCATTTATGATGGAAGGCATTTTAAATGATCCAAAATTTCTAAAAAAACTCATTGATGTTGCAGAGCAACTTGGCGAACCTTATGATCGGGTTCATAGAGAGGCGGAAAGTTGTTTAAAGGAATTAAATGCGGTTCATCAACCCTTGGCCAGCGTATTGGGCTTGCAAATATCACAATACATCTTATCCAGGGGATATAAAAAGACCATTGATGTAAATCCAGCAGAGATCAAGGAATTGACAAAAATGGCTCGTCGGCATCCCATTGCATTTGTGATGACCCATAAGACTTACCTTGATATGTTTGTCCTTGCCGTAACCTTGGGACGTCATGGCATTCCGTTTCCCTATACTTTTGCCGGGATCAATATGGACTTCATGGGATTTGGCCAATTGGCACGGCAAAATGGCGTGATTTTTATTCGCCGGTCCTTTAAAGAAGACTTGGTCTACAAAGCAGTGCTCAGGCATTTTATCGCATCCCTGGTAAATGAGGGTTCCCATTTTATGTGGGCAATTGAAGGTACACGTTCCCGTACCGGAAAGCTGGTCTGGCCCAAAGTAGGCATCTTGAAATATATCAGTGAAGCCGAACAAGATTCCATGCAGGAAGTAAAATATGTCCCGGTTTCGATTGTTTACGATTTGATCCCCGATGTAGCGGAGATGACTCGTGAAGGGCGCGGGAATACGAAAAATCCGGAAAGCCTCAAGTGGTTTTTGAATTATGTGAGAAAAATGGGCGATAATTTTGGAAAAATATCTATTCGCTTTGGCTCACCTGTGGAAATCAATGCAGAAAACTCGGTAGAGATCATCACAGAAGGAAAAAATACCACTGCCTTATCAGGAGAGTTGTCCAGGTTTTCATTAGAATTAGTGCATAGAATCAATCAGATCACCCCGGTTACTACCACCTCCCTGATCTGTATTTCGCTACTCAGCAAGTTTTCTTTAAACAAAAGAGCGATTGAAAATGACGTAGTGGACCTGATGGGGCTTATTGAAAAAATTAAACCAGATGCGCTAGTCGACCGGGGCAAACCAATAGGAGAGAGTGTCCAGACGGCATTAAATCTATTGCAAAGATCAAACCTGATATTACAACATGGAGGAGCTTTAGCAGCAAAATACGTGCTCAACTCGGAAAATTACTTGCAGGCCACCTATTATGCCAATATGTCTGTGCATCATTTATACCACCGGGCCTTCATTGAATTAGCGCTTTTAAAATCAGCTACAGAAAAACCAGGCCTTCGCCAAGATGCTTTTTGGGCAGAGGTTATGCAACTACGGTCGCTTTTTAAATTTGAGTTTTTCTATTCCAGAAAGGTGCAATTTTCCAATGAAATTGAAGCCAATTTAGCCATCCTGGACAAAAACTGGCTCCAACTAGTTGAAGCGGCTAAATCCAAAAAACTTTCCTTTTTTAAGCAGCAGGAAGTCATTGTAGCTCCTGTTGTGTTATTCTCCTATATTGAAGCTTATCGCGTAGTGATCCATGCTTTGCAAAGCTGGAATCCCGAACGTACTTTTGATAAAAAGGAATTTATCAAAGAATGTATGTTTCTGAGTGAAGAATTGCACTGGCAGGGGCGGATTCAGCGCGTGGGATCTGTTTCAAACACTTTTCTGGTCAATGGTATCCGGTTGGTTCAAAACCTGGGGCTTATCCCTACAAAAGAGGATACTAAAAAGAAGGAAATCCAGCAATTTCTCGATCAACTTAATGACCTCACGGAACGCATGAAGGTGCTTCAGGGCATGATCATGGTTAAACCAACCATACCAAGGTCGATTGTTCCTATTGAGCGGGAAATTGTGCCCGGCTCAAAAACAGAGGTCATTACCCGTGCGGTCTTGGAAGGAGAGTCCGGACGACATATTGGTGCCTTTTTTGATTTGGATAGGACATTGATCAAGAGTTTCTCTGCCAATGAATTTTTCCAATCCCGATTATTTAGTGGAAAAATGACGACCAGGGAAATTGTAGCGCAGTTTGCCGGAGTGATTGTATACGCTATGGGACAGGGCAATTTTGCCGGACTGGCAGCGGTAGGGGCACAAGGGGTAAAAGGCGTCAACGAACGTATATTTATTGAGGTTGGAGAGGATGTTTACCACAAACATCTTGCCGAAGAGATTTATCCGGAATCGAGGGCATTGGTCAATGCACACCTAGCCAAAGGTCATACCTTAGCCATTATTTCTGCGGCAACGCCCTATCAGGTAAATCCCATTGCCAGAGATTTGAATATCAAAAATGTGATGTGCACCCGTATGGAGGTGGACAAAGGATTGTTTACCGGCAATATTGTAGAACCGGCTTGTTGGGGAGAAGGCAAAGCTCATGCCGCCCTGGAATTGGCAAAACAACATAACCTGGATTTATCGCAGAGTTTTTTTTATACCGATAGCGCCGCTGATGCACCATTGTTAGAAATTGTCGGCCATCCTCGTCCGATTAATCCCGATGCAAAACTATCTGCTCTGGCTTTTAGAAATAGCTGGCCGGTGTTCCGTTTTGATGATGAAGAGCGCCCCGGCCCCATTAATTTTATTCGAACAGGATTGGCGCTTGGCAGCTTGATTCCAGCGGTTATTTCAGGCGTTACAAAAGGGGCCTTCAATATGTCGTGGCAAGAAGGGGTGAATTCCCTGATGGCTTCAGTTGGCGATCTTGTTGTGGCAGCAGCAGGCATAGAAATGGTGGTGAAAGGAGAAGAACACTTATGGTCAAAACGCCCTGCCGTTTTTATTTTTAACCACCAAAGTAGCGCTGACCTTTTTATTGTATCCAAACTGATTCGCAAAGACGCTACCGGTATTGCCAAAAAAGAACTCAAAATGATGCCCATTATTGGTCAATTGATGACCGCAGCCGGGGTTATTTTTATAGATCGCAAAGACCGGGAAAAGGCCATTGAAGGGATGAAACCAGCAGTTGAGGCCCTTAAAAATGGTACGTCCATTATTATTTTCCCGGAAGGGACCAGAAGTAAAGATTATAAATTAGGGGTTTTTAAAAAGGGCGCTTTCCACTTGGCTATGGAAGCCGGAGCACCAATTGTACCCGTAGTGATCCGGAATGCACGTGATGCTATGCCCCTTGGAACCAATGTACTGCGATCGGTTGCCATTGAAGTAGTCGCTATGCCGCCCATCTCTACGAAACGGTGGAAAAAAGAAAACCTCAATCAGCATATTGCCAAAATTCGCGGTATGTATTTGAAGGAACTCGGACAGGAAGAGGTGGTGAAGCCGAAGGCAAATGGTCAAAAAGCAGGTAAATAGCTTTTGTACAATCGCAGTAGAAGCAAATCTAAAACTCAATATGAAACTACGTGTAGGATTACTCGGCGGTGGATCATGGGGGACAACTGTAGCCTCGCTCACTGCACAAAATACGCCAACCAAATTGTGGGCAAAAAATGCCACCACAGTTGAAGAGATCAATAAATATCATCGAAATGAGAAATACCTTCCCGGTGCTTCATTAACGGAATCGCTCACAGCCACCACTTCGCTCAAAGAAGCCATACAGGATTCAGACGTCATCGTAATGGGTATACCGTCCCAAAGTTTTAGACATGTGCTGGAAGATGCCAGGCCCTTTATTCGGCCGTGGGTGCCCATCGTTAGTCTGTCAAAAGGATTGGAACAAGGTACGCGCATGCGGATGACGGAGATCATCGAAACCATTATGCCCGGACATCCGGCAGGGGTGTTGACAGGGCCTAATCTGGCCAGAGAGATTATTGCAGGTCAGGCAGCTGCAAGTGTGATTGCCATGATCGACCATACCATTGCTGTGGCACTACAGAAGGTTTTTCGAACAGGTTTGTTTAGAGTCTATACCAACGAAGATGTTGTTGGATGTGAATTAGGTGGTGCCCTGAAAAATGTCATTGCCATTGCTGCGGGCATGGGTGATGGAGCCGGGGCTGGCGATAATACCCGGGCTGCTGTGATCACCAGAGGGTTGGCAGAGTTGACCCGTCTTGGTGTTGCTATGGGGGGACGGCCCGAGACCTTTGCCGGCCTTGCAGGCATGGGTGATCTGGTTGCTACCTGTATCAGTTCCCTGAGTCGGAATCGTCATGTTGGTTTTCAATTGGGACAGGGCAGAACCCTTGACGAAATCATCGATGAAATGTCGATGGTAGCAGAAGGGGTAAAAACCTGTGGCGTTGTGATGGAGCTGGCCAAACAATACCATATTGAAATGCCCATCACGTACGAAGTCAACAAAGTGATTCTTGAAGGCAATACGGTAAGAGATGCTTTCCGTGGATTATTGCGCCAACGCTCGGGTGCGGAATCTGATCCGGGATAACTCGTGTTGTTCTTCGCTGACCCCTTAGGGGTCAGCGAAGAATAAGTTGTCTGTTTCAGGTGAGCTATTTTGCCGCCAGCCTAGGCGTGCGCTGCGCGCTGAAGTGCTACGGCACGCAAGCGCGAAAACAGCGCATAGCCACTACTACGCAAGGATTTGAGTAACGACGGCGGGTGGCAAAAGAGCCGCATCAAATGGGTAAGTTATTCTTCGCTGACCCCTAAGCTTGGTCTCCAATCATACTCTTCTTGTGGCTGGTCGCCTTGCGGATCAAGAGAAATTCGTTGAGGTTATCTATATCTACAACTCCATCCAACATCTGTTGGGTGCCAACCGGCAAGATATTCGCCCCTTTTTGCATCATCATCTCCTGAGCATGCTGAAGAGAATCCTCGGTTGTCAGCCAGACTAACTCCGGATTCATCACCTTTCCTATCAGTACCTCTTCGCCCTGGTCAGTCAGCCCCTTGATGATATTGGTTTTTGAAAGCGTACCAATGATGGTCTGTTCATTAGCAACCAAAAATCGTTCTTCCTGCCCGTTGAGCAGGACTTCCACGGCGTGTTTCAACGGATCAGTGGACTGTAGGATGGTATAATCTTGCATCAAAATATCCCCTACTTTATAGCCGTGCAGGAAACTCTCGGTGCGCACATGGTTCAATTCAGATTGTGCACTCAAAAAGATGAACAGGGCAATAAAGATGAGGAAGGGATTGTTGGAGAACCCCCAAAACACAAAAAGAACAGCAAAAAAAGTACCTACATTGACGGCCCATTCCGTGGCCTTAACCCGGCTCATTTTAAAGGCCAAAAGTGCACGAAACATTCGGCCTCCATCCATAGGGAAAGCGGGAATGAGATTGAAGAGCACCAATAGCAGGTTGACACTTAAGAGTGCGATGAAAAAATTGCTGCCATTGATATGGGTCACTTCTTCCAGACTTTCCATACCCAGGCTAAGTTTACCCGTAGCAGATAGAAATAACCACAATCCAGTGGCTATCACTACATTAACCAGTGGGCCTGCAACGGCAACGACCAGTTCCTGCTTGGGATCTTCGGGTATCTTCTCCAGACTGGCCACGCCACCAATGGGGAGGATGGTGATACTTCTGGTTTGAATGCCATAGCGCCGAGCAGCAATGGCATGCCCTAGCTCGTGTAACACCACACAAGCAAAGATGGAAAAGACAAAAAGGATATACCACAATATCTCCGCCCGCCCTTGCCCCTGTGAGGCATTGGCATAGATAATCCAGATAATGAGAATCCAGAAAGTCCAGTGTATGGTGGTGGGGATACCAAATGGCTTGCCCAAGGTGATGGAAAATGTTTTCATAAAATTAATTCTAAAGGGTGCGGCAAATAATAAGGTCATCATTTCAAGGCAGCTATTGTGCTGCTAAGCGAGGCGCGAAGATCGCGGCTAGCCAAAGCTACCCAAGTGATGAGCAACGAAGGGTAGCAGCATAAGAGCAACTTCAGATGGGGAAGTTATTATTCGCCGCACCCTAAG
>BQJU01000110.1 GCA_021604865.1 Saprospiraceae bacterium
TCTGTTTCAGGCGAGCTATTTTGTCACCAGCCTAGGCGCGAAAACCGCGCTTGGCCACTACTAAGCAAGGATTTGAGCAACAACGGCTGGTGACAAAAGAGCCGCATCAAATGGGTAAGTTATTCTTCGCTGACCCCTTAGTGCTTGTTTGAAGGCAAAAAGTGTCAATTTTTTGGCAAAACGAGGCGTTTTTGCCCCGTGCTCCTACTCTGCCTTCGCGAAGCTACGGTGAAGCAAGGCGCTGACCCCTTAAATTACCTTGAAGAATACCACCCGCCTATTGATAAGAGAAGGATGCCCTGGAAACAAAAATGATACCTGATCCTGGACGGATTGAGGCAGTTCATGGACCAGATCCAATCTGGGGTTAAAAGGATAAAAGAATAGGCTGAGTTCTCCAAATTTCACCTCGCCATTAGGATTATTTCCGGCACAAAAAATACCCGGCCCCCATTGGACAAAGGCAGTGGGTAACTCCAAAGCATAAGTCCCACTGGTTATGGGCATGATCAATATCTTGAATCGCATATTTTCTCCGGGAGAAGGGCATCCAAAGGCAATCGACCAAGACACCGTAGATTGGAATTGGATGAATTGATTACTCAAGCTTTCTACCAAAAAATAATTGACGAATAGAGGGGGCACATTATTATTACCCAGGTTATCCAGTTTGATCAGACTGAGGTTAAAAGAGACATTTGGCTTATAAAAAGTTACTGTATCTCGGTTAAATAAATTAATCAGTTGATTATTGGGAATTTCAACCTCCAAAGTCAAGGTGTCTCCTATTTGCAACACGGCCGAATCTAGCTCTAACCTAATGGGATATTCAAAAGAGAATTGTTCAAATTCCGGAAATGGAGGCTCTTCAATAATAATTATATCGTCATCCCCTAATTTTCCGTTAAAAGTACAAGCGGAAAAAGAAGCTACCACCACCAACAAAAGCAAGCATCTATATTTCATAACCGGATGCGGATTTTTATTCGAAATTAACTGGATTTCAGAACATTTGGAAAAAAATGTCCACTGCAAAACAAGTCCATTGGTTAAAACAGCTGTTTTAATCAGAATGGTTGGCTCTGGTGGTTGCTAATTTTACTTTTTCACTATTTTTCTTACGATTGACCTTTCACCATCATTCAGTTTTAACAAATACATTCCAGGGGCCAACTTCGCCATATCTAGTGTATTTCTTTCACCAGACCACACCTCCTGTCTGATAAATTGACCATCAAGCGACCAGAGTGACATCGTCGTCTTTGTCACATCCGACCGTTCTACTGTCAGCAAATCACGCGTTGGGTTGGGAAATAGGTTGACAGGTTTTTCCTGGCTCCACTCTTCCGTGGCCGTTGGCATGTCCGTAGTGGTCAGGTTGTCCACACAAAAATAGGTTGGCGTATTAATGCCATGGACACCAGTATCGGTACTCGCCATAGTAAACAATAGACTATCTGCATTCCCCAAAATACGGAGATCTACATAAGTCCATTCATTGACAATATAGTCCTGGCTATTGTCCTCAAACCGATAATCAGCCAGATAAAAGTCCACACTATCTGTTCCCACTTCACCATTCAGGTATTTCTTGATGGTCAGGAGAAAAATGTCGGGATCATCTCCGGTTTCTCCGCCGAATTTTTTTGTAAAACCATCTCCTTCCAGCATGCTATAATAGGCAAAAGTGCTATTGGTCAGATACAATCCTTCCACCACGCCTCCGGCAGCAGCCCCTGTGAGATAAATCGTACTTTGAGGTGACACATAACTGATCGCATAAGTCTCCGAACCATCCTGCCCCCTGCCTGTAATAGAGCTATACTGATTCAGATACCCGGGCGTTTGATTATCTGTCGCTGTAGAAATTGCCCAGCCCGACCAGGAACCAAATTCATCATTGAAGTCATTTGGCAAAAAGATATTGCCATCCATAAAACCGCCATCGACCCCTGCATCATTCAAATGAGCATTGGGCCCCGGATTCAGCACTTCAAAAGTTGCCGTTGTTTGTGCACAAAGGCCGACACTTATCAAAAGTGCAAAAAATAAAGTAATTGTTGATTTCATAAATATTTTGTTATTGGTAATTTTTTAGAACGCTTTGCTGCCAGACCGTCTTCGCTGGAATCTTAACAGGGAGTACGAGAGAGTATTTTTTTTATCGCAGAGACGCGGGGGACGCGGGGTTTTTCGAAATAATTTATTGATAATCAGCATTTTGTGAAACTTTTAGTGATCTTGAAAATCCTGAGTAGTACACCTTTTACTGGGGCCCCCCTCGCCAAATCACCCCCTCACCCCAACCCTCACGCCCACCTCAAAACTCCTCCCCGGCATCGGTCTACGCTCTACTATCCGATAATTGGCATTCCAACTATTGTCAATTTGCAGAAATATAGAAGCCGAATATCGCTTGTAGGTATGGCTATACTGCATTTGCCAATTGCCCACCTGATAGCCCTTCAATGAATCATTCAAGGCGGTTACCGGACCGGTATATCGATGTTGGTAAGCCAGATTCCACTTTTTCCAATACCAAATCAACGAGGCAAAAGCCTGGTGTTTGGGCACATAAAACAATTGTGCACCGGCATCTATTTTCGGATTCTGAATCGCTTTTTCGTTGGTAGACAAGGTGAAATCATAACCAGCAGAAAGCTGCCAACATCCGTTTGCATAAGACATTTTATAATTTAGGCGTTGTTCTATTCCCCTGCTCCACACTTCGGCAATATTGCTGGCCGACCAAAAGGCGTCACCCGTTTTCAAACTCCAGAGTATCCAGTTGTGAATGCGGCGACTAAAGCCGGTAACCCCATAGGTCAATTGATGGCTTTCTGACTTCCAATGCGTAGAAAAACCAAGCTCTTTGCTCCACCCATGTTCTGCTAACAAATCTCTATTGCCTCCAGGACGCCAGTACAGATCATTAAGGGAAGGCAATCGGTAATTGCGTGCTAATTTGCCTTTGATTGTCAACCAGGGCCCAAGTTTTCCTTCCAGGCCCAAGTGCGGCATCAAGGCAACCAATTTTCCACCAACCAGCTCTTGCCGGGCACTTAGCTGAGCTTTCCAACTACCCAAATTCTGCTGAAATGCACCAAAAAGGGAAATGCGATATTGAGCGGCTGGCTCCTGATAGCCATCTGTAACGGCACGGGTATATATTTGGTTGATAACCAATTGAAATTTACGTTGTTTTTTCAACTGCCATTGCCCATCAAGCTCCCCCATAAGGGTCCAGAAATGACTTTTGGAATCTTCTCCAATCTGCTTGTCCTGGTAATTCATGTTTTCCAAAAACAAACCTGTTCGAGCCTGGATAATGCTATTGCGTCCATGTCGTTTCCAATGTACTGCCGAACGAACAAATTCATCTTTTTGAAAAGCTTCGCTACGGCTTTGTGTGGAGGTAGGTGGAATCTCTCGGGCGGCTAGTTGTCCCCACAGCTGTAACGACAATTCTTGATTTGGTCGGTTTTTCCAGTACAACTCCTGCAAGACACCACTTTGCCTGATGGCGGCATTGTCCTGCCTTTTTTCTGGTAGATCTGGCCGGATGCGATAAGCAAAATCATTTGTGGCTTGTTGGTGAAAAATGCGGGTAGCTCCTGCAAATTTTGTATTGCCATATTGCCATTTCAACTGCTCGTCCCACCGACCGAAACTACCCAGGGCGCTGTATAAATCTACTTTATGTCCGATACCGTATTTTGCCGTATTATCAATCGTAATGACGCCACCTATGGCACCACTGCCCCAGGAAGCACCATTGCCACCATAACGCACACTGAGTTGGTCTACAAAAGCCACCGGTAACAAGGATAAGTCGAGCTGCCCCAACATTGGACTTTGTAACGGAAGCCCATTCCATACCACAGATGTTTGCCCCGCACTACCTCCACGGATAGAGCTGGTAGCAGAACTACCGATACCGTAACTTTTGATAAAAACACCGCCCTCCCGACTCAATAATTCGGCAGTATTTCGGTAGGCAGCCATTTCCAGGCGTGCTGAATCCCAGGTTTCTACGCCCTCGCCAGGCGGCAAAGTACGCAACCGTATTCCTGCCACTTCAACTGCTGGCAATTGCAAAACCGTGTCTATCTGTGCAACCACAAAATGACTCAGCAGAATCCCGACAAACAACAAGCATCCAGTACGGCACATATCCTATGTTTATTTGGTCTGACCAATTTAATAGGATAGGCATAAAGTGGAGAAGATGAATGGAAACGCAACTCCAATAGGGAGCAGGGCAGGAGATCAACCGGCATCTGTCGGCTGATTATAAAGAATACCTTAAAACCATTGCTGGCCACCATTTCCTTACTTAAACCAGAAAATGGTACGTTTCATCATCGACTTTTCCACCGAAAGCCTATATGAATAAATCTACAATGGCAGGTCTTCTGGCTTACTCTACTTTTGGTTCCTTCCCATCTTGGCTAAGCCTAGACAGTGGCTGTTTACCAAAAGCCGGAAGCATTTTATTGGACTAATCCCAAAAACGCTCCAAGAGCTTACAGCAGCGGGGACTGCCCCGGATTCACACCGGGTTCCCTATTACGGTCTATCTGAATAGACCACCAAAGTGATTGCAAAGGTAGTAACAATTTTTAGAATAATTACCGCAAACCTTTAAACCAGGTTACCAATTGTTCCCTTTGGGCATCGGTAAGTCGGGCATTGCCATGAACCCAGGTATAGGAATTTAAAGGCATATCTTTTGCTTCTACCATTTCGTAGCATTCTTCCAGCTTATGGTCCGCTTTTTTGGGTTCGTAGGTGCCCCAAACAGAGAAGTTGAGGTGCTTGCGCCCATGGTCAATGTGATCCTTAATCCACCAGGAAACCGGGGCTACGTTGGTATACCAGGGATAAACAGTTTCGTGAGAATGGCAATCGTAGCAAACGCTTTTAAGGAGTTGAGCAATTTCTGTCGGAGGACTGGTGAGTTGTACAAAGTCCTGAGAGGCATCTACCGGCGGATTTGTTTTGTCAATACGAAACAACTGAATGATAACCAGTAAAGCCAGAATAATGTAAATAATACGTTTAACCATTAATATTCGTTTTTAATGCGAAGATTTGTCAAACAAAAGCTTAATGCTTAACAAAAAATAAATCAAAAATTAAGACAGGGTTAATCTCCACAAATAAAACGTTTTTCCCATTGATTTTCCCTAACATTGTGAAAAATTTATCCGTGTGAAGTCGAAATTCTTTCTGCCGGTTCTATTGATATTGCTTGGCATGACCTGCTGGTTTGCTTACGATATGTGGTCGCTGAATAGTGAGCAACTATTGTGGGGATACCGCCCTTTGGGGTTATTTCTGAGCGCGTGGGCTTTTATGGTATTGGCCATCATTCGCTGGCGGGAATGGCGTACCAAAAAGGCAAATAACTGGTATTATACCGGACTTTCCACACTCAGTGGGTTTTTGCTTGCGCTGGGATTTCCCGATCCTGTAGCCATGCCTTTTGTATTATTGATTGCTTTTGTACCGCTGCTACTGATCGAGCAGGAATTTAGTGAAAAAGGTCAGGGATGGAAGGTCTTTCGTTATGCTTATAATACGCTCGTACTGTGGAATATACTATCTACCTATTGGGTGGCCAATTCGGCTTTGGCGGCAGGTTTGATCGCCATTACGATCAATGCCCTACTGATGTGTATTCCTTTTATGCTTTTTCACCATACCCGAAAGGCGATGCCCCGTATTAGTTATTTGGCATTTATAGCCTATTGGATTACTTTTGAATATGGGCACCTCAACTGGGATTTGACCTGGCCATGGCTAACGCTTGGCAATGGCTTTGCAGAATTCCCTTCCTGGATACAATGGTATGAATTCACGGGTGTTTTTGGAGGTACACTCTGGATTTTGGGGCTGAATGTACTGGCTTTAAAAATTGTGAACCAATACCTTAAAACCAAAAATTGGCAACTGGGTCAGCTCCTATTATTTATCGGGCTGATTGTTTTGCCCATTGGGATCTCGATGGCTTGGTATCACAACTACGAAGAAAGTGGCCCAACAGTAGAAGCCGTATTGGTTCAGCCCAATTACGAACCTCATTATGAGAAATTTGATATCCCTGAGAAATTGCAAGTAGATCGATGTCTGGATTTATCCCAAAAGGCGGTGACAGATCAAACCCGATACCTGGTATTCCCGGAAACGAGTTTCGGTTACGTAGAAACAGACAATATCTATAATTATAGCTCCATTCAACGATTGCGAAGCCTTTTTGTAGATCACCCGCAGTTGAATATTGTGACTGGGCTCAATGCCTATCACGATCTCGGGCCGGATGAGCCACATACCAAAGCCACTCGCGAACGTCAACTTGGCAATGGGCGTACAGCCTATTATGAAGTCTATAACCTGGGCGCCCAAATACCTCCGGAGTCGGAAGAAGTACAAATCTATAAGAAGTCAAAACTCGTTCCTGGTCCCGAGATTTTTCCATTAAGCGATGTCTTTTTCTTTTTGATTCCTATGGTAGAAAAATTGGGCGGTACCACGGCCGGGTTAGGTATTCAAGAAAAACGTTCCGTCTTCTCCAGCACTAGCGGCAGAGTGGCTCCGGTAATTTGTTACGAGTCGGTTTTTGGCCAATATTTTGCTGGCTATGTACGTCAAGGCGCGCAGTTAGCCTTCATCATGACCAATGACGGCTGGTGGGACAATACCGCCGGACACCGCCAACACCTTTATTTTGCCTCCCTACGCGCCATCGAAACGCGCAGGAGCATCGGTCGTTCCGCCAATACTGGCGTTTCTGCTTTCATCAACCAGCGCGGAGACATCTTGCAACCCACCAAATACAACGAAACAACAGCCATACGCGGAACCTTACACCTCAATGACAAGATTACATTTTATACCCGTTGGGGAGATATGATTGCGCGCATTGCTTTGTTTTTATCGATTATGTTGTTGTTGAATAACTTTGTTAAACGACGGCTGCCTAAGGGGTCAGCGAAGAATAACTTACCCATTTGATGCGGCTCTTTTACCACCAGCCGTTGTTGCTCAAATCCTTGCTTAGTAGTAGCCAAGCGCGGTTTTCGCGCCTAGGCTGGTGACAAAATAGCTCGCCTGAAACAGACAACTTATTCTTCGCTGACCCCTAAGCCGATTGAAAAATCGTCAAATAATTGAAAGATCGCCGGTTTTTAAAATGCATAGTGGGTTTTTGATAAATCCATAAAACTTGATAAAAGATTTTCCTTTCGGGAGTCCCTTATCACTGGCTCCCGAAAGGAAATTATAGGAAAGAAGCCTCTCTGTACTACTTCACCACAAAATCAAATTTCGCCACGCCCATATTCCCGGTACTTTTCTGAAAAGCCTGAATTCCGGCCAGATATTTACCCTTTTTCAGCGTAGTTTCTCCACCAAACTGGCTATTGACATCAAAGTCCATAGGGACTTCCTCCAGCAATTTTCCATCGAAATAGATATGGGTATTGACTTTAAAATCTGCAGGAATCCAGGGGGAGTTGTCATTGATCTCACAGCCACACATCATGGTGACTTTTGCTCTGATTTTTACGGCTTTGCTGGTCGCAATGATTTCGGGTTGTACCCATAAGCCAGGGACCTCCATGACAAAACCAGGTTCACTGGAAAGGGCCTGCCCGGGAATAAACCATTGGGTTTGTGATACATGCTGGTCACCTTGAGCTTCAGGTAAGGGGATTTTTGCGGAGATTTCTAATAAGGTCGGACCAGTCAGATTAAAGGAGGCGGTAAAATTTACGGTAGCAGAGGAGGCGACGACCAGGTAATAAGTCGGAAAAGGAGCTGTGGGCGTCATAATCGGAGAAGAGGTAGCCGCTGGGGTATAAGATTCCGAACGTGTACCCGAATCGCCATCATTGGTGAATCCGCTGGCAAGGATTTTTCCAGACGAAAGATCAGTGATAGAAATGATGGCTCCACCATAGCTATCAGGGCCTAGAAACATACCGTCTTTTGCCTGAACTCTGACGGTGAGTGAGGTGTTTTGGCTTTTTGCCATTTTGATTGGTTTTAGGTGTAAAAATTTGTTTCGAAGCCGGATTTAGCTTCGAAACAAATTCTGAAAGCAACAAATTCAAGGAATTGGGTACAGGCGTACAACAGGATACCACCCATTACGGTATACTCAAAGCAACCAACCAATATATCCTCCGAACAATTACCTCATCTTCGGTCGTCTCCTCTTGCCTCCGGGGCGCATGGCACCGCCTTTATTGCCCATGCCGGCAGCCTTCATCTGGCCGCGGTTCTGGAAGGCTTTTTCAAGTAGTTTATATTGTTCCTTGATGCTACCATCGGTGATTTTAAGTTGTTTCAGGTTGCGGAAATGAATTTGCGCCTGACTCCATTTTTGTTTGCTGGCCGCAATATTGGCCAATTGGATTTGCAGCATGGCCCGCTCATTATCTGTTGGCACTTCAATGGCTTCCGCCATTTTGAGGTATTTCTCACCGGCGACGGTATCTTTTCTGGCCAAAGCAATGGAGCCTTTCAGCATATAATAATAAGCCCGGTTGGTGGGATAGAGTAATCTGGGCGTGAGGGTAAGATTCAGCAGTTTTTCGGCCTTGTCAAAATCCTCGGTTTGTAATACCTTTGAAGCAGGACCAATGGTGCCTAATAATACATAGGTGATCAAGAGAATTAGTCCGATCAACCAAAAGGGGAAACCGTACCAAAAACCTTGAAAAATGGAAAGCAAGATACCGCCGATCAGCCCTACGGCAATCAGGGCAAAACGCAAATATGGATTGATTGTAAACATGTAATAATTTTTGAATTAAATCCCCACAAAGGTACAAAAAAGTTTTGCAGTAGGGGTAGTTATCTGGGGGGCTGTTTGAAGCCATTTGTACTCAAGCCCGTGGCCGTCTCCAATTTTTCAATTTGGTCTTTGATCATCAGATCACTGGCTTTTTCTTGTTTGGCTTGTTGTAAATAATGGTGGCAGTCGTTCGGATTCTTTTGCACGAAATAAAGGTGGGCAAGATTAAGTGCAGCAAGTGCGCGGTCATTGGCACTGTCGAGTTTCAGGTCGATCGCCTTTTTTAGATGGTTTTCTGCACGACTCAGTGCTTTACGTTGCAATTCAATCATCCCGTAAGTAAAGTGGTAATACGCCCGATTGCGCCGCATCAACAACTCTGGAAATTGGGTGAACCCCAAAATTTGTTCCGCCTCCAACGGTCTGCCTTTCTTCAAGACACGAAAAGCCGTCCAAACACTGCCAAATAGAAAGTGAGTAGCCAATAAAACAACCCCAGCAACATACATATACCAGGCATTGGCAAACCCTAATTGCCAGTGTAATATTAATCCCAGGGTCAATACCAGAAAAATTAAGGCATATCGCAATCGAGAATAAAGCATAGGTGAAAATGATGATCCGCTTTAGAAACAGAAAATGGGTGCGTAAAGTTTAGTACATGTTTGGAGGTCGGATTTGCATCGCTGTCGTCGAAGCCTTTGGCGCAGACGCCAGGAGAAAACTTCAGCGCAAGCGTAAGTTTGACCTCTAAACATGCACTAAAAGGAAGTTTCTTATCTTAGAGTATGTTTAAATAAACCCTCACATTCTGTCAAATAAAATTGTGAAATTTACCTCATGAGCCTCAACAATGCTTTTTATAAAAAACTTAAGCGGCATGCTATCCCATTAGAAGATCTTTTGGAAGATGAACGGCTATTCAGAACGATTCCGGTAGACTGGCAAATCGTGGTAGCAGATGTGGCGCAATCTACCCAAGCGGTGAAAGATGGCTTGCACCACCAAGTCAATTTGGCGGCCACCGGATGTGTAATTGCGGTACAGAACAAACTGAAAAGCTTAAATAAGGAATCAATGGTTCCCTACTTTTTTGGGGGAGATGGCGCTACATTTATCCTTCCTGATACTTTTTTAAAGGAAATAATGGAAGTGTTAGAAAACTATCGACTTCATGTCAAAAAAAACATGCGCCTCAACTTAAGGATAGGATCGGTATCCATAGCGGCCATTTTTAAAGACCAGCGATCTATCAAAATTGCTAAATTCGGCGTCAATGCTTTTCTTACGGTTCCTATCGTATTGGGTAATGGTTTGAAATATGCAGAACGCATCATCAAAGCTACTTTTGATGATCAAAATACCGATTCTGAAAAATTCGATACGCCAAATTTGGAGGGTATGGAATGCCGTTGGGATGAAGTTGCTCCCCCTCGTAGTCAGGAAAAAATTATCTGCTTGTTAGTGGATTGTTCGGAAGAAGAATGGCAAAGCAAAATCTACGCGAGCATTGTCTCAAAGATCAACCATACCTTTGGCGATTTTGAAGAACGGCAGCCAATTTCTATTGGAAAACTGAAAATTGATTCGACGGTTAAAAAAATTAAAAGGGAAATGTATGCCCGTATTGGAAAGTACAACTTCGCTTATTTAATAAAACACTGGATGATCAACAACTTTAGCAGTGTTTACTTCAAGTTTTTTAATGAAGGTAAAGAATACCTCCAAAAAATTAGTGACCTGTCTTATACCCTGATGATCGATGGCACGCTTAATAGTGTAATTTCCGGTACTCAAGAAGAAATTGATGACCTGATCCTCTTTTTAGATGAATTGGAATCACAAAATAAAATCAAGTACGGCATTCACACGACCTATGCTTCCATCATGTCCTGTTATGTGGAAGATAGGAATAAAAAGCATATTCATTTTGTCGACGGTACCGAAGGAGGGTTCACTACTGCCGCTGTAATGTACAAAGCCAAAATGGCCTAGATGGTTGACCTTTAGCCTTTCCTTTCTCATTCCTCAACAGCAAACTATCCGGTTTTTCCCATCTTCTGTCGAAAGAATAAATAAGAATAAAAAATTACCTTTATGATTGTGACCGAAAAAAACAATGCCTAGCACGGGAAATGGCCGACGTAGAATTAGTAGACATATTGAGCCGCCTCCGCGCCGATGACCCTAGTGTCTTGAATGAACTCTTTCAAGCACACTACCCATCTATATGCAAAACTATCCATCGTTTTATTATTGATAAAAATCTGGTTGAAGATCTTGCCCAGGAAGTATTTATCCGCTTTTGGCGAAAACGCCAGGATTTAAACATCACCTCCTCCGTACCTGCCTATCTGCGCCGTATGGCCATCAATGAAGCCTTAGGTTACCTGCGCAAAAACAAACATTACGAAGAAGAAATTACCCCCAATACAATGGGTGGTACTATGGAAAGTGGTGAGGAACAATTTTTATATACTGAATTGGAAGGCAGTATTAAGGAGGCCATCGATGGCTTACCTCCCCGCTGCCGTGCCGTTTTTCAACTAAGCCGGTTTGAAGATCATACCTACCAGGAGATTGCCGATAAAATGGAGATATCTATTAAAACTGTTGAGAATCAGATGAGCAAAGCACTGCGTATTTTGCGAAAGCAATTGAGTGGATATTTGCAGTTGATTCTAATTTGGTTGATTAATGGTTGGTAAAAAAAAATAAAAAAATTACCTAGTCGATAGGGGGGGCATAAGCACCCTTACATCTTACAAGCGAATGAAGCAAAATAAATGAAGTTAGATGCCACATATTTGGACTTGATTGGAAAGTATCTTTCCGGGGAGATTACTCCCGGAGATAAGGTGACTTTACTCGCATGGGTGGAGGAAGATGCTGAAAATCAGACCTTCTTTGAGGAGATGATCCAGCTGTGGAGCGTGTCTGGGCAATATGAAAAAGAGGCTGAGGAATGGAAAGTTGATACTGATGTAGCCTGGAATAAGGTGGAGCAGGATTTATTCCCCATAAGAGAGTTGCTTCATGATGAACCTGGATTAGAAGGACGTGTGAAATGGTTGCCAGGAGTTTTTATGAGGGTAGCCGCTGTAGCACTGATTGTGCTGGTAGCCAGCTACTGGTTGTGGACAGCCTCGGAAAAAGATCCGATGCCGGTTATGGTAAGTGTAGTGACTGGGCCTGGCCAGAAAACACCGCTGATGTTGCCTGATGGTAGCGAGGTATGGTTGAATGAAAATTCGGAATTGACCTATGACTCCTTTTTTACGAAAAGACAGCTAAACCTGGTGGGTGAAGCCTTCTTCGATGTTGTACATATAGACAATAAGCCGTTTATCATCAATAGTGGAGAAACAGCAACAACCGTTTTGGGTACAGCGTTTAATGTACGGGCTTATCCTGCTGAAGACCGCATCGAAGTGACCGTAGAACGCGGGAAGGTGAAATTCCAGGAAAAAGCTGATAAAAGTGACGAAGAATTGTTGGAAAAAGGAAACAGAGGCATCTTTGTAAAAGAGGACAAAGTGGTGAAAAAGATCATCATGCCAGATTTTAATGCCTCTGCATGGAAAACGCTAAAATTGAACTTAAACGATATTCCATTCGAACAGTTTGAACCTACACTGGAAAGGTTTTTTAATATTGATATTATTGTTAAAAACCCTTGTGTTTTGAAACAGAAATTTTTTGGCACCTATGAAGACCCTTCCCTGGATGTCTTATTGGAAACCATGGCATTTTCTATGGATCTGGACATCAAAAAGGAGGGCAAAACGATAACGATTGATAAACAAGGAGACTGTAATTAATCACCTACGCACACTCAAACCGGAATGATGAGAAATGCCAGAGTCCTACTTTTGCTCGCCTTTATGGTTGTAGCCGCCGGTGGATTCACTCAAGATCTGAATCGCCGGGTTTCATTTCACTATGACAATGAGCCATTGGGCCAGGTGTTGAGTGATCTCAGCTCCTACTATCACGTTCGTTTTGCTTATAGCAGTAGTATCGTTCCTTTGGATCATCCGATTAATGCTTCTGTTAGTAACAAACCTCTGGGCCTCGCCCTCAATAATATTTTTGACCCCACACCGGTCGTTTATCGCATTATTGACGGGCAAGTTGTGCTCAAAGTTGATGCAGGAAGAGACCAACGAACCGGACAAATTCAAACCATACCCATTCCGCGGACCATCCGGCAAACGAGCCCGATTTATCCGCAAAGGGGGGTAGAGGAAGAATTGGCAAAAATACGAGAAAAACAAAGGTTGCCCGATAAAATCCAGGACCGTTACACCCAGGTAGAAACAAGTGCTGGAGGCAATCAAATCGTGGAGTTTGACCCAGGGAAATTTCGCTTGCCAACAGTAACTGATGATCCTGATCCGGGGTATTTTGACTCTAATCATCGCCTTGCGCAGATTTCTATTATGCCTTTTTTGAGTACCAATTTGGAGCGGCAAGATGAAATCATCAATAATGTATCGGTGAATTTATTCTGGGGAAAAAACGGCGGCGTTGAAGGTTTGGAAATAGGCGGATTTTTCAACCATATTACCCAGGATGTTACAGGCATACAGATAGCTGGCTTGGGCAATACTGTTAGAGGCAAAGTATTGGGGACTCAGGTTGCAGGCTTGTTTAATGTCAATGGTGATACCACTCAGGGCGTGCAGGTAGCCGGACTATTCAATGTTACCCGCAATGATTTTACTGGTGTTCAGGTGGCTTCCCTTTTTAATACTTCAAGTGGAAAAGCCGATGGCATTCAGGTTTCCGGGTTATTTAATACCTCTAGGGGTAAAACCCGCACTCAGATTTCCGGCCTGTTTAATGTAGCAGGCGATGTAAGTGGTGGTCAGATCAGCCCGCTGTTCAATAAAGGCAAGAAGGTAGGCGGCATGCAGATAGGATTGATTAATATAGCCGATTCGATTTCAGGGATACCTATTGGCCTGATTAACATTATCAAAAAGGGCTATAACCGGGTGGAATTTTCAGGTAATGATGCGCTTTATGCAAATTTTGCCCTGAAATTTGGTGCCAAATCATTTTACAATATCATTTTGTTAGGCGCACGTTGGGACGATCTGAATATTACCACTCCCGGAGTGAATGGTGGCGAACCCCAAACGGTTAGCGGAACTTATATGAGTTGGGGGCTGGGCTATGGAATCGGGACCGCTATAACATTAGGTTCACGGTCTTTGTTGAACATCGAAGCTTCGGCCATGCATATCAACGAAACGGAAGACTGGACCAGTACACTTAATTTATTAAACCAGTTAAAATTAACCTTTGATATCAGGGTAGGTAGACGAACCAGCATTTTTGCTGGGCCGGTAGGAAATCTGATGATTTCTAAACTACAAGACCCTGAAACCGGAGTAATAGGCTCCCGGATTCCATCCAATACATTGTATGATGAAACCACCAATGGTACAAATGTAAAGGCATGGGTCGGCTTTACGGCCGGTATTAGATTCTAATTTTTACAAATCAATCATAACGAAAAACCGGGCTTGGTTTAAGCGAAGTGCACCGCATTTTGCCTGGTAAGAGGTATGTCTTTTAACTATTGAAATTATCGTTTTAACCATTCAAAATGATCGAAAGATGAGAAAGAATTTATTAATAGCAATATTGGGATTGGCTTCTTTTTCCCTGTTTGCACAGCACGAAACCATTTTTAACCGCGCCCGGGTAGTGGGCGGCTTTGGTGCCCCTATTACGGAGATCGGCCTTGGCAATAAACTCAATACTTCCATAGGCGGCGGCGGTGGCCTGGTAATCAACAGCTTTTTTATTGGAGGCTATGGTCTGGCGAGCGTGGATTTTGACCAGCTGATTGAATCGGATGATGTGGAGATACTTGATATCGGTCATGGTGGATTTTGGTTGGGTGCCACCTTTAAACCACACAAAATCATTCACGCCTACGCCAGCGGCCGTATCGGCTGGGGTGCTGTAAATATAGAACTTAAGGATACTGGTCAGACTTTCAGTGATCTGGACAAAATTTTTGTGATGACCCCTGAAATCGGCCTTGAACTCAACCTAACCCGTTGGTTTAGAGTTGCAGGTACCATAGGATATCGTTACGTGAGCGGCACCAATGAAGCTCGTGGCTACAAAGATGATGACTTTAGTGAGGCTATAGCAGGTATCACCCTACGATTTGGGTGGTTTGGCTGGCGTAGAAATTAACAAGAAACATAGATGATAGGGGGCCATAAATTGTTACCTGCCCCCTTAGAGCATGGGCTGCAAAGGATGCCTTTTTCGAGGATACTTTCCCGACCTAGTGGTTTCCCTTCGGCGGGACAGGCTGTTACTTTTCTTGTCCACCTCGGCTGAGCCGAGATGAACTTCAAAAGAAGCCTTGTTTTATCAAAAAATGGACACTTTTTGCCTCCGAACAAGCTCTGAAACCACCCGACTTTTTCTAAATCATAAACCGGCCAGTCCGAAGTGATCTATAAAGAGATCACTTTCGGATAATGGCGAGAAAAACAATCTACAAAATGAAGTTTTTTTTGAAGTTCACCCTGGTTGTGATCCTTGCACAGCTATGGCTTAGCTGGGCAATTGCACAAACACCTACCCAAACCATTCGAGGACAGGTGGTAGATAAAGATGCACAAATGCCACTTATTGGCGCCACTGTTGTCATATTGAACATGGATACGCCTTTGGGAACCACAACGGATACAGATGGTTACTTTAAAATGGAAAAAGTTCCAGTGGGACGCCATACCATACAAGTGGCCTATTTAGGATATGAGGAGATGATCATGAGTAGCATCCTATTAACTTCCGGAAAGGAATTGGTGCTAAACCTGGAGTTAGTAGAGTCACCATTGGCAATGGAGGAAGTAGTGGTCACGGCTAAACTGGAAAAAGAACAGCCACTCAATGAATTAGCTACTGTTAGTGCCCGTTCTTTCTCTGTTGAAGAAACGGCACGGTATGCAGCCAGCTATTATGATCCTGCACGCATGGCACAAAATTATGCTGGTGTGGCGGTTGGCAATGGCGATGATATTCGCAATGAAATCATTATACGGGGCAATTCGCCAAGAGGTGTTTTGTGGCGAATGGAAGGCATTGAAATCCCCAATCCCAATCATTTTGCCAATGTCGGCAATTCAGGCGGGGCAGTCAGTATGTTGAGCAGCAGCATATTGTCAAATAGCGATTTTTATACAGGTGCTTTCCCTGCCGAGTTTGGGAATGCTCTATCTGGAGCCTTCGACTTGAATATGCGCAATGGTAATAATGAAAAACCCGAGTATGCAATAATGTTGGGAGCACTGGGGGTGGAAGCTGCGGCTGAAGGGCCTTTTTCGGCTAACTCGCGGGCTTCTTATCTGATCAATTACCGTTATTCTACCCTGGGACTTTTGCAAGTCATGGGTGTAGGGTTTGACGGTGATGAACAGGTGAAATACCAGGATCTATCCTTTAAAGTCAACCTACCTACTGCCAAGGCAGGCACCTTTTCGCTCTTTGGCATTGGTGGGAAAAATGGTTCGGTTTTTGAGCCAAAGGCCGACCAGGCTGAATGGATGTTTGATGATGACAAGTGGGGCTGGATTGAAGAACAGCAAGTGGGGACAATTGGTTTGTCACACCGCCTGCTGCTTTCAGATCGGTCGTACCTACGTACCGTTTTATCGGCCTCGTACAACCAGTATAAGGATGTAGATTACTGGCTGGACGAAACAAAAGACTACGAAAAGCATGAGGATGAAATCACCAAAGTGGTGGATCGTACTGCCAGGATTAGTTCCACTTATAATCACAAATTTGACGCACGTAATACGGTACAGGCTGGAGCCATCTTTAGCCTGCTGAATTTTGACTTTACGCACGATGAAGACAATGGAGAAATCCTTTCCCGGTATTTTGACAACACTGGGAGTTCCGGATTTTTCCAATCCTTTGCCCACTGGAAACACCGCTTCAATGATAAATGGTTGCTCAATACGGGCCTGCATTATTCTCAGATGACCCTTAACGGGAAATCGTCAATAGAACCCAGAGCTGCAGTGCAATGGCAGTTTTCCAAACGCCAGTCGCTCAGTGCTGCCGTGGGCCTACACAGCAAAATGGAACACCTGGCGACCTATCTGTTTGAAGGAACCTTCCCGGATGGGACTGTGCATCCGGCAGGTAAACAGCTGGGGCTTAGTAAAGCTATGCATGCCGTATTGGGGTATGATCACCGCCTCGGCCCGAACCTTAGACTGAAGTTGGAAGCTTATTATCAGCATCTATACAATGTGCCTATTGAGGTGGATCCTACTTACAAGGGCTCCTTGATCAATACTGCAGATATTTGGGATGTTATTGGTGCAGAAGAGATCAGTGATGACGGTAGCGGTCGAAATTATGGATTGGATTTGACCTTGGAGAAGTTCTTTTCAAATCAATACTATTTCCTATTGACCGGTTCGCTTTATCAGTCAAAATACACCGCCATCGACGACAAAGAATACGATACGCGCTACAATGGAAATTACCAAATGGTTTTGCTGGGAGGTAAGGAATTTAAAATGGGTAAACAACGGAAAAATATTTTGGGTATCAACGGCAAATTTGTCTACTCAGGAGGCAACCGCCACACCCCGATTTTGTTGGAAGCTTCCAGAGAGGAAGGCCGAACAGTTCGGGATTGGAGCAGGCCTTATGCCGATCGGACCGGTGCTTATAGCCGTTTTGATTTTGGAATCAGCTATCGGATCAACCGGGCTAAAATAACACATACCATCATGATCGATATCCAAAATATTACCAACCGAAACAACATCTATGAACTCTATTATAGTAGCAGTTCACAGCAAATTAAGGAAATTTATCAAACCGGTTTGTTGCCGATTTTTAATTACCGAATGGAGTTTTAAAAGAGAAATGAGGTAAGAGGAGGCACTTGCAGGGAGTGTACGAAAAAGTGTGTTTTTTTCACCGCAGAAACGCGGAGTTTCGCTGAGTAATTTGTTGAAAATCCTAAGTAGGACACCTTTTTCTAAACCTCCTAAACCTCCTAAACCTTCTAAACCATTTTCTAAACCTCCTAAACCATTTTCTAAACCTTCTAAACCATTTTCCTAAACCCCCTAAACCATTTCCTAAACCCCCTAAACCTTTTTCTAAACCTTCTAAACCATTTTCCTAAACCCCCTAAACCTTTTTCCTAAACCTTCTAAACCATTTTATAAACCTTTTTTCTAAACTTTTTTAATAGACAGCCTCAAAAACAAATTTTGTTAACAAAAACAAATATGAGTTATGAATAAGTTGAAATGGATTTTCTTAACCACTTTGCTCACAAGCATGACGATGAGCAGTTGTTTTATTGATGTAAATGATGACAATGGATTTTTCAATTGTGAAGACGGTGATGGTCCAATGGTCAATGCTACCTTGGATGTCACCGGATTCCGAGGCGTTGATCTGGATATTCCAATAAAAGTTTTCATCACACAAGGGCCTGATTTTGATGTTGTTGTAGAAGGCAAACAAAACATTATTGATGAACTCGAATTGGATGTTAGCAATGGCGTTTGGGATATTAAAACGGACCATTGTGTGCGGGATATCGGTGATATGAAAATTTTTATCACCATGCCTGAAGTGGACTTTTTGGGTATATCTGGTTCAGGAAGTATCGTCTCTACCGGCGTATTGCTGGTTGATGATATTGAATTGAAAATTTCCGGTTCAGGGGAACTAGATGTCGAGGTAGAGGCTGACGATATTGACGGCCGTGTTTCTGGTTCTGGAACCATGCGTTTGTTTGGTTTTGCGGACCAATTGGATTACCGGGTTTCGGGTTCCGGCGATCTGAAAGCCTTTGATTTAGAAGTTCGTAAAGCCGATATTCAAATTTCGGGTAGTGGTGATGCCGAGGTCTTTGTCACCGAACTACTGGAGGTGAGAATTTCCGGATCTGGTGATGTGATTTATCTGGGCAATCCTACAATTGATGCCTCCATATCCGGTTCAGGTGAAGTACGCCCCGGATAAGTAAAGATTAATAGGTGTTTCTTTTGAGAGTGCGTTTTGCCGCAGAGTTCCTTGCCATAGGGCTCTGCGGTTTTCTTTTTGGTGTAAGTTGCCAGTTTGCAAGCCTTTTGTTAAATTGTGTCCGGCCAGATATCAATGCTTTTAAGACGCCATCTATTTATTACTTTTCCGTATGAAAAAAGAATGTCCAGAATGTGGAGAATTGATAACGGGCAGAGCGGACAAGCGCTTTTGTTCCGATCAGTGTCGCAGCGCCTACCACAACCGAGTTAATGGAGAATTGACCTACTTTATCCGCAATGTCAATACCATCCTCCGCAAAAACCGGCGCATCCTTGAGTTGCTCAATCCGGACGGTAAAGCCAAAGTCCACAAAAGCCGACTACAGGAAAGGGGATTTAGATTCGGCTATTTTACCAATGAATATATCACCCAATCCGGGAATGTCTATCGCTTTTGTTATGACCATGGTTATTTGCCGCTGGATAATGATTATTATACTTTGGTGATTCGGCAGGAGTATGTAGAGTAGGGGTTTGGGAGATCGCTGCGCTGTCAGATCGCTTCGCTGACCCCTTAGGGGTCAGAGAAGAATAACTTACCCATTTGATGCGGCTCTTTTGTCACCAGCCGTTGTTGCTCAAATCCTTGCTTAGTAGTGGCCAAGCGCGGTTTTCGCGCCTAGGCTGGTGACAAAATAGCTCGCCTGAAACAG
>BQJU01000111.1 GCA_021604865.1 Saprospiraceae bacterium
TGCAGATTATATTTTGACCTGCTTGAATTAATTGGACAGATAAATGCAGCATGGAAGAAAGCTGGCTTTCAGCGCTTTGCGGTCAACCAAATGAATTTGGTTGGTACGAAGGGCTAAAACCAATAAAAAACCAGAAAACGAAAAGACTAACAATCATAAAAGAACAGGCTATCACAAATCATCAAAGCGAGTTTATTTCTTCCACCGAACTGGGCCGCTTTTTTTAGGCCAATCCTCCAGCCGGAATGGTTTTTTTTGCTTCGGGTTTTTTGCCATCAAAAAAAATGAGGATGCCCCATTATTTAATGCTCCAAATTTCAAACCTACCACCAAGGATCAAACCTATCTAAACCCGGTTCCCTGGAAAATGAAAGGTTTGGAAAGAGCTACTCTGGTGTAAACCACCGTTTCCGGAATGTACAAGAAAGTATGTTTCTTTTACCGCAGAAGCGCGGGGGACGCGGAGTAATTTTTTGAAATCAGATTATTTATACACTTAGCTAGGAATTGAAAATTAAGGTAATATTCGAACATTCGCAACTCAATCGGGAGTCAACGTCATACCAGTACCCACCCATTTTTACATCTGCAAATACATACCTCACAGCATCAAACCATCATATCCTTACTCCAAAGTCTCCACCTTCACCTCCACCCTCCGGTTACGGTCCTTATCATTATCGTCGCGAATTTCTCCTTTCCCCTCCATATAAATCTGGTCGACACCAAGGGAATTATTGACCAGGAAGAGGGCGATTTCTTTGGCGCGGTCTTCGGATAAACGGAAATTGTATATTTCAGCTCCTACGTCATCCGCGTAGCCGATAATTTCAATCCTTGTGATGTTCTTTTCCTTGACTTGTTCCAGAAAGTTGACCAAAGTATTGAGTTCTGATGGATTGAGGTCAGCGCTGTCAAAGTCGAAGAAGACGGTGTGGCGGTATTCCATTTTTACTTTGGATCGCTCCACCGTGAAAGTATCGGGGACTGACTTTGGCGTTACGTCGGCGAGGAAACTGAAGGTGGGTTGTAACATCAAATCAATTTCATAGAAACGTCGATTGTTCCATTCCGGGATAGGGAACTGATTGTGGTAATCCTTAAATCCCCTGGTTTTTACTTCCAGATCCAATACCTCATCGGCGCCTACGCAGATAAAAAAGCGGCCTTCTTTATCCGTAGTAACAGGTGGTCGGCCATTGATGCTTACGGTCACGTCGGCAATGGGCGTCAGTAGAACCGAATCCTTGAGGTAGCCTTCAACAAAGGTTATGGGGTCGCTAAACAGCTTTTCGTTGAGCCGAAACTGGTAGATATCCATGCCTCCATTTCCTTCCGGACGGTTGGAAGAAAAGTAGCCGTTGCGCCCGTCTGCAGAAAGAAAAAAGCCCAGTTCCCGGTATGGAGAATTGACAGGAGGCCCGAGATTGATGGGTACGCTCCAACGTTGGTTGCGGTCATCAAGCCAACTCACAAAAATATCCTGCTCACCCATGCCCAAGTGACCGGTAGAGGAAAAATAAAGCGTTTTGCCGTCATTGGTGATATAAGGCGCTTCTTCGTGTTCTGAAGTATTGATTTTTGGGCCCAGATTTTCAGGTTCTCCCCAGATACCTGTAGATGTGCGCTCGCTCATCCAGATATCGGTACCACCATAGCCGCCTTCCCGTTCACTGGCAAAAAAAAGCGTGCTGCCATCACAACTGATGGATACTTGTGATTCCCAGCCTTCGGAATTGACAAATCCTTCAATGCTTTGGATATTGGTAATTTCCTCTCCATCGACTGTTGCCTCCCAGATATCGCAGGGCCCGAGTACCTCTTCTCGGCCACAGGCGGTAAAAAAGAGGTGCCGGCCATTACGGACCAACGAACCATAACCTTCCGGCAAACGGGTATTAAGACCACGGACTATTTTGGCGCTGGTCCAATGGTTGTTGTGGAAAGTACTGGCAAAAAGATTCTCATCTTCATCAAGCCCCTTGCGGGTGAAATAAACACGGAGCTGATCATTCGTCAGGGCAGGGGAGTGCTCGTCGACTTTGGTATTGATGCCATCGCCGAGATTAAAAACTTCGGTCACATTGATAAATTTGACCGAATCCAGGGACATTTCACAGGCCCGAATACTTCCATCTACTTTTCGCACATAGTTCTGTTCGATGGGGAGTTCCTTACTTCCATTGAAACCAAAGCGTTCAAAATCCAGGGACTGTAGTCTTTCAAACCGCCGGAAATAATCCAATGCTTTTTGATGCTGGCCATTTTTGTAATACATTTCCCCCACCTGATAATAGAGCACTCGTGAAAAAAGCGAGTCTGTTTCCAGTATTTTAGCATACTGGGCTACAGCGCCTTCAAAGTTGATCTGTTTTTCATAACAAAGCCCCAGACCACGGCGGGCAGCATTAAAATCAGGTTGAAGTTTGACCGCTTTTTCAAAAAGCCGTTGTGCCTGTTTGAAGTTGAGGTTTAATAAGGCGTCCTCTCCCTCCTTGTAATAGTTTTTCGCCATTTCGCCCGGAGTGGGATCAATTTGGGCATGTGAGAATGCCGGAATCAGCACAATGAGTATTGAGATGTAGATGTTGCGAAACATGATGTTCAGTTAATGGGATAATCGATTTTTAAAATACAAAGCTAGAAGATTTTGCTCGAAGCCCGAAAGAAATATATGGGAATTGATTATTTGTGGGGTGTAGACGGACGATTGACGATGAATAATGGGCAATGAGCGATAACTTGGTACAATGTTTCTAATGCCTAACCACGAGCCAGAATAAAACAGGGACTCAGCGTAGAATTTAATAGGTTTATTGCTCAAAAATACTATCCTCATTTTACAGCCTAAATAAAATAATCGCCCAACGCTAAACCGTCTAAACCCAACCTATCCCACCTTCACCACTTTCTTCTTAGGTTTCTCTGCAGCAGGAGGTTCTGGGTGGTATCGCTTATTCCACCAGTAGGAGAGGGCACCGGCCAGTATATTGAAGAGGCCGAGCAGGCTTTCACGAGGTTTGTCGTAAAGCAGGAAGGCGAGTAACCAGATGCTAAAAATGAGGAAGATAATCTGAATATAGGGATAGCCGGGACTGCGGTATATTTTGTGTCGGTTAGCTTTGCGCCTTTCAAACAACAGGCCTGCTACGGTCAGGGTGGTAAACAATTGTAGAATGAAACCACTGTACAGGAGGATTTGTTCAAAGGAGCTGGTAAGCACCATCGCCAGACTAATAACGGCCTGGAGCCAGATGGCCCTTACGGGAATGCCACGATTGTTATCTTTAGCAAAAAACTTCCAGATTTGGTGTTCATTAGCCATGGCGTGGGTAACCCTGGGGCCCACCCAGATCATAGCGCTGATACCGGCAACTAGTAGCAGGGCAATCAAGGTGCTGACAATACGTCCACCCTGCGCACCAAACATCAGGTCAGCAACGACCTGGCCGACTTCTATCTTATTTTGTAATTGGGCAATAGTGGCCTGATTGAGAAAGGCCAGTTGTAGAAAGATAAATAAAAGACTCACCAACACCGTGCCACCTACCAGTGCCCGAGGTAGATTTTTTACAGGAGTATCAATCTCGTCAACAATATATGCAGCAGCATTCCAGCCGGAAAAGGCATACATCACATATACCAGGGCAATGGCATAACCGGAAGTGCTGATCTCATCTTGCCAACTGCTACTGAAATCGAGCGCATTGGGGGTGCCACTTTGTATAAAACTGACAATAATGAGCCCCAGGATGAGCAGGATTTTAAGCAGGGTGAAGATATTTTGGAAAAAACTGCTTTGCCGAATGCTGAAGGAGTGAATAAGGGAAAGACCAATGATGGAAATTATCGCTAACCAAAGGCTGGGAAAGGAGACCAAAGGTGCCAGATAATTGCCCATAGCCATGGCTGATAGCGCTATAGAAGTAGCAAAACCCACCGTTAGTGAAACCCAACCCGAAAGATATCCCAAAAAGGAATTATACATTTTGGTAAGAAAGTGATACTCACCACCAGAATGTGGATGACGGGTGCCGAGTTCTGCATAACTGAACGCACCAAATAGTGCAATCATTCCACCCAAAATCCATAGGGAAAGAATAGTCCAGGTATTACTCAAGACATTGAGTTGCAACCCCAGGGTCGTGAATACCCCTGTGCCAATCATATTTGCCACCACCAGGGCTCCTGCGCTTATCCAGCCGATTTTCCTTTTATTTCCCATAGCGGAGTGGCTGTAGAAATTTTAAGTGAAGTAAATTGTACCTCAACTTCAACGTTATAAAACTAAAAGGATTTTATCGGCACCGTGCGTTCGCATTGTTCCTTAACGTAAGTATAACATTTGGCGCAAAGCCAGGTATTAAATTAACAAAGATCGTTGGTTGAATTATTCACTCACATGGTGAAGTCGCGGAAGCAAAATACCAATGGTTGTACCTACGATATAACCCAGCACGACGTCAGTCAGGTAGTGTTTTCCACCCCGGATGCGGTTGTAGCCGGTAAGTGCCGGGAGTACAGCAGCGAGTCCCCAAATATAGGGTTTGGCTTTACTTTCAGGATAATAATCTGAATACAACTGAGCAGTCAGAAAGGTCATAAATGCGGAGGACGAGGTATGGCCTGAGAAAAAGGAAAGGCGGGCACCACGCATGAGCTTAAGTTCCATCGGTGCGTCTTTATTGTATACAAATGGACGGTTCCTTTTGAACAGTACTTTCGCCATATTGGTGATGGCCATCGTCGCCATCATACCCTCCACCGCAAAGAGCGCTGTTTTGCCAAAGTCCTTGCGGCTCGGCTCACCAAGCAGCATTGCCAGGGGCGTAACATAAGAGGTATATAAAAGTACATCACTTACTTTCTGGGCTTTTAATGACCAATTTCTGATGACCCACCGATCTATTCCGAAAATACCACTGCCGTCATAAGCGGTAACATCCTCTTCGGCCAGTACCACAATCTTTCCATTGATGATGAAACTTACGGTAATAACCCCGATACTGCTACCCAAAATAGGGCCATCAGTGGCCCAACTCAGCTCATAAGGAGATGATTGGGAAGTTTGTGCATTTAGAGAAAAAGAGCAAATCAGCAATATTAAAATCCAGAAGTAACGCATAAAAAAATCTTTTTAATAAATCTAAAGTATTGGTGTTGGTGAGGGGTCAGGTGTGAGGTGTCAGGGGTCAGGGGTCAGGGGTCAGGGGTCAGGGGTGAGGTGTCAGGGGGCAGGACTGGCAGCTAATACCTGACTCCTGACTCCTGACACCTAATTACTGACTCCTGACACCTAATTACTGCCCCCTCTTATTCAACACCAAGTTCCTTAAGAATCCGGTCAGCTTTGTAGATATATTTCAGTGCAGCAGCCATTCCGCCGGCATGAACTGAAACCGAACGGTTGACCCGCTCGTCATAGATGAAATTACCAGGAAGAGATTCGATGTTGCCATCAAAAACCAACCCGACGACTTCTCCTTTTTTATTGATGATCGGGCTACCCGAATTTCCACCGATGATATCATTGGTAGAAACAAAATTAAAAGGAGCCTTTAGTAGATCTATTGGCGGATTGAGCCATTTTTCTGGCAACGACCAGGGAAATTTCATCTCATGGCTATAATATCGGTCGTATAAACCAAAAAAAGTAGTCTTATACGGAGCAGTGGTACCATTGTAATCATAACCCTTAACCACACCATCAGCAATACGGAGAGTGAAAGTCGCATCTGGAGGAATATCCAATCCATATATCTGATAGATCTCATTGGCAATCTTTTTTGACAACTCCTGCCGGTGTGGACCACTGCTACGGAATATCGCTACGGCATCATAAAATTTGGGGATAGCCAGCTGGGCGAATTTAATTACAGGGTCTTTACTTTTCTGTAATTTTTTGGCTTTCCCGGAAAGCAATTTTTTTAGCTTTTCGGGTTTGTTGAAGACCGTTTCTTCCAGCATTTCTTTAGCCGCAACTTCCGGTGTGCGCCCATCGAGCAATTCCTGTACATAGGTATCATCAGGGCCGGCAAATTGTTGCAACTCACTTAGCACCGTTTCCAGGTAATTGACTTCAAAATCACTACCCATACCTTGGGCTGCTGCCTGGATTTGTTCTTGCAGTGCCAGCTTGTCTTCTTCCTCAGGTTCCTTCTCTCCCAGGCTTTGCAAGTAGTTGTACATTTGATGGGCTACCTGTATGGTGCTACCGTTATTTGCACCAGGGCCGAGCAAGTTTATTTCAGCAATATTTCCTTTCAGCGGCTCGTAAGCATCAGCCAATTGCTGCCAGTAGTCATTGCCACTAGCAACAGCTTTGGATTTGGATTTAACCAACTTCTCCATGGTTGCTTTTTTGCCCATCAATTGAGGATCATGCATTCCTTCTACAATGCCATTGATGGCTTTTACCCCATTAGCCATACCGAAAATATCTTCCTGCAAGTCGTGTGAAGGAGCAATCTCATATTTCTTTTCCATTAGAGAAACCCGATCTTCCATCCATTTTAGCTGAGAATTGTAGCGATAGTCACGATCAAATTCCAACTGCGCCATAGTCCGATAACGCTCGGTACTGCCGGGGTTGCCCACCACAAAAACGACCTCTCCTTCTTTGGCTCCTTCAGCATTAAATTTGAAGTGGAAGTTTTCAGTGTCCAATGGCTTGCCATCGTCATAAACCCGCCAGAATGTGCAATCCAAATTGTAGCGAGGGAAGGTGAAATTATCCGGATCACCACCGAAATAACCTAGTTGTAATTCGGGAATCAAAACCAGGCGAACATCATCATAACGCTTGTAGCCGTACAAGGAGTAGCGGCCACCGCTGTAATAAACAACGGGCTCAATTTCCAGATCTTTCCAGTCTTCTTTTACCTGGTATTCAGATACCAATACTTGCATCGCAGAGTCGCGCCACATAGGAATCTCTTCATCCGTTTTGGCCTGCTTGGTATAACTTTCTACCGTTTTGCTGACATCGGCGATTCTGGCTAATTGTTTGACATAAAGGCCGGAAACTCGCCTTTCTTCTTCTGCCGTGGTGGCATAAAAACCAGTTTTGTCAAAGTCTTCACCTTCTTTCATCACCTTACCCACTTCACCGCGTGAGCAGTGGTGGTTGGTCATCACCAATCCCTGAGCAGAGACAAATGATGCAGAACAGAAAGAGGAAAACCGCAGCGATGACATTCGCACGTTTTCCAACCAGGCTTTATCTGGACGAAAGCCATAAGTTTGCTCAAAATAATCTAGAGGGGCATATTCCAGTGTCCACATTTTGCCGTAGTCAAACCGGTTGGGTTCCACCTCCGCATATTGGACTGCAGGTTGAGCTGAAGTAAGCACAGGCAACAGGCCTATGCAAAATACGATCAAAAGTTGCTTCATTAAGCGCATCAGTCGGATTTTATTTGGTTAACAAAAAATAACCCCAAAGTTATTGAATTATTGCTGACCGAGAAAAAAGTTAACCTATTATCCAAGAAGAGTCACATAAATGGGAAGGTATTTCGACAAGAAATGTTCGCAAAAGCGATTTATTTGGAGTCTTTCAGTGAAAATTGCCCTTCATACGCATCTTCTGGTCGTTGCCTTTAAACTTCTAAAATTGGCGATATTACATGGAAAACGGCTGCCTAAAGTTCCACTCGCCCTTCCACCATACTCCAAAGCACCCCCTCTCGCAATGCATATTCAGACACCATAACTTGATCAAAAGGAATATTGGTCAGCATATATTCGATCAGCAGAAAGGCCACAACAATCATATCGGCACGTTCAGATGGCAAGGTGCTCATGATCATGCGCTGTTCTTTTGTAGTATAAAGAAGTGGTGGGATGAGTTGCAAAAGAGCCTGGATATTGACTTGATAATGTTTTTGATCAAGCAAGGTGGTGGGAAGCATATTGGCTAGCACTTCAAAGGTACCTGAAGCCCCCACCAACCGATGGATATTGTAAGCTTTTATTGATGCCAGCATGGGCATAAAGACCCCATCAAGGAATTGGCGTAAAGCAACAGCTTCCTCGGCCAGTAATGGATCATGCCGGTGAAACTTTCGATAGAGTACAGACATACCAACCGGAAAACTCCAGATCTTTATAATGCCGGTCTGATTGGCCAGAATGAATTCTACACTTCCACCACCAATATCCATAATCAGGTCGGGAGCCTCCTGTAACGGCACCGCATGACGCACCCCTTCATAAATCAATCTGGCTTCCTCATCACCGGTAATTAATTCGACGGCAATGCCCGTTTTTTGAAAAATCTCTTCAATAAATGTAGCGCCATTAGTGGCCGTACGCAGTGCAGCAGTACCCATGGCCCGCAATTGCTTGACCTGAAGTGGCACGAGAATCTGGTGAAAGTGAAGAATGGTATCAATGCCTCGCTGGTAAGCTGCACTACCCAGTGTATCAATCCCTTGCTCACCAAGGCGTACAAACTGTCGATCCCGATAGTACTCCATCAAGGACCCATCGGCCAACAGTTCGATTATTTTTAGGTGAAATGTATTTGTTCCAAGGTCAATGACTGCGTATCGCTCCATATTTGCATTTCGAACTATCCTCCACCCTTTACTTTGGCAAAAACATTATTGAAAAAATTGATGCCATCAGGAGAAAGGGCATTGGCATAAGTTGGTTGGTTATTTTCATAAAAAAGTAAAAATCTACAACCTTCAGTAAAAAAGAGATCAGCTTCAAGCCGATTTTCTCCGTCTACCTGATAAAAAATACGACCAATGGGCTTGCACGCTGCTGGTACCGGAGCTGCCTGATCGGAAATGTGGCCAAGGGAACCCCGAATATCATGCTGTGTGTGCTGGCTCAGGGAGAAATCTTCATAATAAAAAACGACATCAATGAAATCACATTTTTCCCACAATAGTGCAATCGTATCTTTGGGAACTATAGGATAGGCCTTAGCAGCCACCGGGGCTGTGTTGACGGCAGCTGGCTGTGAGGTATCCGGTTGTTGATCATTGGTTGACGTTTCGGTATTACAAGCCATTAAAAACAATAAAAAAAGTGGCAATAAGAGTCGATTCATAAGACATCCCGTTTTTGTGAATTATTTTAAAAACTATACACTCCACGAATGCCTATTACCCGACCGATCAGCGTACCGTCTCCCTTGTCTGCCTGCATATTATTCAGTGATTTATGCCAACGAACGTCGATGCCGAAATGTTCACTCAAGTGAAGTGTAACGCCAAAAATAAGTGAAAAAATACTGGAATCGTAATCCTGGCGATCGGTAATATCTTCACCGGTGTAATCAAGCACTTTATAATTGATTAGATTGGAGTAAGAAATGCCTGCTCCAACCTGAAATTTCCAGTCCCGGAAATGGATCATAACGGGAGCCTCTACAAAATTTAAACGGATACTTTCGTAGATAGAACTAGGGTCGTCAGTGCGGGTGCGGTGACTGCCCTGTTGAGAATACAACATACTCAGACTCAACTCCCAGCGATCCGTCAAAATGGTGTAAACCTGCATGCCTCCAGTCAGGCCAATCTGGTTGTAACCGCCCAATTTATCTCCATCCAACTGGGCGAGATTGAAGCCACCTACAGCAGCAGCGCGAAAGCGTCGTTGGGCAGTAGCTTCTCCCGGAAATAAAAACAACAAACTCATTAATGCGATAAAGAGAACTCTAAAAATCATAAATCATTATTTAATGTTTGGTAAAGATAGCGTGAACTATGGTTTTCAAGGCTATTATTTAATACTAACGTTGAAATGCCATTATTAATGGAGCAAAGTGACTAAAATTATTACTTTTGTCAGGAAGTCTATATTGAGAATATGTTTAAGAATACGAAACACAATCTAAAAAAGCTGGAAACCCTTTTCGGTGAAATGGCCTATACCATTCGTTATGAAAAGGGACATTTTCAATCCGGTTATTGTATCGTTGAGGATCGCAATGTCATTGTCATCAATAAATTTTTTGAAGTAGATGGCCGGATCAATGTTTTGCTTGAAATTCTTGGCAAAATTCCAGTTGATGAAGCTATATTTAGTGAGGCTTCCGCCAAACTTTACAAACTACTGATGAAACTGGATGCCGAAGACAAGCAAGATGCCGCGGATGATTGAGCACATGCTCTAAATCTTGTCATGCTCCTGCAAAACAACGCTTATATGTTACACAACCGAAAAAATTAGATCCATCGAAATCGAAGTTACCATATTAGGCACAGGAACTTCGCAGGGAGTGCCTGTTATCGGCTGTAAATGTAAAGTATGCCAATCCACTGACCCTAGAGATAAAAGGCTTAGGGTTTCTTGTTTGATAAAAGCCGGTGCGCGTCGGCTGGTAATTGATTGTGGGCCCGACTTTCGCCAACAAATGTTGCGCGAATCTATAGACCACCTGGATGCTATCCTCCTTACCCACGAACACAATGACCATATCATCGGTATGGACGACGTGCGCCCTTTCAATTTTAGTCAGCAAACGGATATGCCGGTTTATGCTACGGAACGAGTGGAGGGGGAACTTAAACAACGATTTTCTTATGTCTTTGAAGCGGTGCCTTATCCCGGAGCACCCCAGTTACAGCTTCACCGGATTGATGCTTCTACTCCTTTCACTGCCGCAAGCATCGGAATAATGCCAGTGGCCATCTTTCATGGCAACTTACCCATACTCGGGTTTCGCATTGGCAATTTTGCCTACCTGACTGATGTAAAAACAATTCCTGAAGCGGAAATGACCAAACTGACAGGCTTGAATACGCTAGTCCTTAATGCCCTGCACATGAATCCGCACAGGACCCACCTCAACGTCCCGGAAGCTCTGCAAATGATTGAGACTATCCAACCCAAACAAGCCTACCTCACACACGTTAGCCACCGCATGGGCCTGTATGCTGAAGTGGAAAAGCAACTCCCCAAAGGCGTAAACCTGGCTTATGACGGCCTGAGTTTTAAAGACAGCTTCTAATATGAGAGTATACGAGGAAGTGTTTTTTTTTCACCGCAGAGACCCAGGGAACGCGGAGTTTCGCAGCGTTTTTTGTTGAAAAACACACTCTCTCTCCCCCTCAACCTCATCACCCGCTCACCTAATGATGCCCATGATGCCCACCCTCAGTGGCCAGTTTAACTTGTGGCTTAGAAAGGTATTTCAATTCCTGATTACCTTCCTGAATATAGACATTAGCATTGGGATTAACGCCTTTGAATACTTGAGGAAGAGAATTTGGCCAGGTTACTTCCAGTTCCGTTATCTGCACAGCATAATTTAGTCCAATTTCCTGTTGCAGACTAGAGGAACCGAAGGATCCACCAGTATTGACCACCCGATAATAGGTGTTAACTTTGCCGGTACCATCAAGTGTAGTGACTTTGAGTTTAGCTTGAATACCGCTGCGGTTGGAATTGTTGCCTCGTAGGATGATATTGATCCAGGTTTTACCCTGAGTGGGATTTTCATAAAGAATATTATTGGCAAGGTCACCTTCATAGGCACCACCCATCACACAATAAATATCCTGATCGCCATCATTATCTAAATCGCCGAAGCTAATACCGTGGCCTTTTTGCAAATGGCCAAAACCACTCATGGTGACTTCTTCAAAGCGTTTGCCTTCTACATTCCGGAACATGCGGTTGGGAACCAGGGCTGAAAAACTTGGTGTGCCGGTGCCGATATAGAAATCGAGGTACCCATCATTATCCAGGTCGCCAAAATTACTGCCCATAGCATACATGACCTTGTCGAGACCAGTTTGTGCAGTGACATCGGTAAAGGTTTCATTGCCATTATTGCGGTACAACCTGGGGGTCTCTGCCTCTCTTGGATTGCCGAGAAATTCGAGCGCTGCATCATAGCCTACCAGGTCCAACCGTTTCATGTCGTAACCTGAGACGAAAATATCTTCGAAGCCATCATTGTCATAATCCCAAAACCAACAAGGGAAACTAAAAAAGGGCGCTTCTACACCTGCCTTCGCTCCAATTTCTTCAAATTTCCAATCCTCCAATGAACTTCCACCCCGGTTGACGAACAGTTTGTTGTTTCCAGCCAGATCAGAAATGTACAAATCAGGAAGCCGATCATTATTAATATCTCCCCAGGATGCTCCTTTGATCATGCCAATAATATCCAATCCTACTTTTGCGGCGACCTCTGTAAAAGTACCATCCCCATTATTGATATACAATTCGCAGGGATTTTTCAATTGGATATTACTTTGGAAGGCTACGGATTCATTACCGATAAAAAGATCCAGCCATCCATCGCGGTTGAAATCAGCCCAGGCAGCAGTTTGAGTAGGAAAAAAGGATAATAACCCGGCGCTATCGGTTACATCGGTGAAGGTGCCGTCTCCATTATTGCGCAACAGGGAATTGGGGTGTTTGCCGCCTTCGCCCATCCAGGCTCCCCGCAAGATCAAAATGTCGGCATAACCATCGTTGTTGTAGTCTGCATGTTGTACATTCAATCCACTCACGATCCCTTTTAGTCCAGCAGCTTCGGTGTGATCAGTGAAGGTGCCATCGCCTTTGTTGAGGAAAAATTTGCACTGGTCAGAAAGTCCATAAGAGGTTACAAAGATATCCAGATACCCATCCATATTGTAATCTTCTATGCTGCTTCCACCCGAGAGCCCTCTTACATCGAGGTTGAGTGGAGCGGCCACATCCAGGAAAATTGGAAAATTGTCGGAGGGTTTCAATACGCTGGGATTGATAAGCCATTTTTTGGGTACATCGTGAGGATAGCGACCCAGCATCATATAGGCGACATTGAGCAGCCATTGGGACTGTAAGTCATCTGGGAAAGCATTTAATATAGTAGTATACACTTCAATTGCTTTTTCTGCACTTCCTGAAATTCGGTGAAATCCTTGGGGTTGAATGGGAACTATTGAGCTTGCAGAAGTAGGATTATTTGCAAAATTCTGCTCATCACTCAAGTGAAGATAGGAGATCGCCAAAAGGTCCAGAAATTTTTTCTTACCCTCAGTAAAAGGTGGTTTTATGCCACCGGTAGCAGACAGAATATCGTTGGTTTCCCGAAGGGCATCTTCGGTCAGGCCTGCCAGGAGCAATTGTTCGGCGTATTGCCATTTGATGTCAAGTTGTTGTTGAATACCTGTTGCTGCCTGAAATTTTTGCTGAAGTTGTTGAGCCCTGAGTTTGTTTAGGGAATAATTATCCTCGGGCTGTGCTTTATTGTTTATTTCAGACAGCCGTGCGGCCATTATAATATTACTAACAAATTTTTCGCTGGGAATTTCTGCTTTTTCATCAAGAACCTTTACCGGTGCACGGTGCCTGTCATCAGGTGGTTCTTGTTGACACGATGAGAGGAAAATACAAAGGGATAAACAGAACAAGGAAATTACATTAATTATCAATTTCATCAAATGTAGTTTTTCTGCAAAAATAGGATTCTTATTTTTTATAGTGAGCGCTCTACCAGGAAAACAAAATAAAAAAGGGCTCCCCATCCCTAGAGAGCCCTTCAAAGTTAACTATACAATTTTTTCCTATCCTATTATCACAAATACAAAAACTGATCCAACTCCCATCCCTGTGGAGATGGATCATTATTTTGCTGGGGGAAATAGTGATTTTACTGGGTTTTTTCTTCGGTTAGCTCAATGATGGTATTATGTAAATCGTCATCCATGAGTTTGGCCTGGTAGTGGCCATAATCATTGGCAGCAATACCTTCAAAGTTTCGTTGGTTGGGATTGGCGCCGTTTTCAGCTAGTGCGCTAGCCAGATCGGTGTGGCCATTTTGGGCAGCTGCCGTAATGGGTGTGGTGCCCATAATATTGGTATGATTAGGATCAGCGCCTTGTTGTAATAGGAGCACTGCTATGGAAGTATACCCTTTTTCTGCTGCAATATTTAGTCCCGTATTTTCCATATAATCAACATGCATCACTTCAGCTCCGTGGTCGAGCAGAATACGTACCAACTGTTCATTGCCTTGCAGAACCGCCAGATTGAGCAGTGTTTCTCCAATAGCGGTCTCCCAATTGGCATCCTCATCTGCATGGTCGCTTTTATGTAATAAAATGCCAGACACTACATTATATCCATTCTGAACGGCAATGTATAAAGGTAATTCGCCATTGTCATTGGTGATATTGGGGTCGGCACCGTTGCGAACCAATAAGGCCACTATGTTGATCTGATTTTTGGCCGCGGCTTTCGCCAATGGTGTAATGCCATTGGACTTTCGATTGACATCAGCACCTTTTTTTATCAAATTTTGCAATATTTTCAGATCTTCCAAATCAATAGCCAGCATCAAAGGGGCTTCTCCAAGATCGTTTTTCAAGGCAGCCTTGGCCCGTTTTGCTACCAGCTCGATAATTTTTTTATCACCCTGTTTTAAGGCAAGTGTGAGCGGCGTTTCTCCGGCTTTATTTTTGAGATTGATGACGGCTTCTTCAGAGAGCAGGTCCACCATTTCCTGGTTTTTATTGAGGATGGCCTGAGTAAGTGCCGTTTCTCCTGTTTCATTTTGTCGGTAATAAACCATCGCATACCGCATGGCCTTTACCTTTTCAAGATCACCAGCATTAATGGCGGCAAATACTTCTTTCGTCCTTTCCTCCTCCGAAAGTTTGTTGATATCTACCGCTTTTTCTTTTTTGGCTTCAGCGTTGGTTGCTGTTGTGGGCAAATTTTCTTGTTTAACAACAAGAGGCGTAGTTTCTTGTGCGAGTACACTTGTGCCTGACAGTAACATCACTGCCAAGAGGACGTTCAAAAGGGATAATCTCATAACTTTTGCGTTTTACAGGTTGACAATACAGCATAGTGTACAAATGTGTCATGGTATAATGGATTAACCCTTATATTAAATCTACTCAAGTATTCAATTGAGTAAAAAAGGAAATATGAAAAAATAATTTATGATTATAAGACTATAAACCGGAGTAGAGAGAAAAGTTCGCTAGTGAAAGTAACTGACATTTTAATACTAAAAAAAATCCAATAATACAGCAGGTAAAAGAGTCAATTGTTTTGGTCTGGTGTATTAGTGATTTGCAGTATAAAATGCTTTTTTGGCTCAAAATATTATATAAGAAGCCAAAAAAAAATGGAAAAAGTTGAAAAACTTCGGCTGAGTATTGTTGGATTTGTTCCGGTACAACTGTAAATTTATATTATATTTATACCAAAACCTGGACCACTATGTCAAAACTTGATTTTTTAACTATTGCAATTGTTGCGGTTTGTATTTTCGCCTTGGGATTTTTGGTGTACAAACTTATCAACCGCAATGAACTGGCCAATCCTGCCATTACCAATACAACGGATGTCAATACCGATGACAATGCCGAAGATGACGGCACCTATTCATTTGATGATGAAGGGGATATTACTTCCGATAGCACCGCAATTAATCAACCCGGCACCAGTGGCGACCTGGATGATGATGAACTAACCACTAACGATGTTTATCCAGAAGATGAGCCTGCTACAACCCAGGCGGAAGAAATGGAAGACGATTCCCCCTCAACAGATAATACACCCAGCGCTTACTCCAGCAGTGGAGACTACATGGTGCTGGCCGGTTCCTATGCTGAACGCATTAATGCAGAAGCACAGGTGAAACGCCTGAAGAACTCAGGATATTCCGATGCCTCTGTTGAACTATTTAACCGGGGCAAACTTGCCGTAGTTCTGGTGGATCGCTTTGATTCTTACAGCAAAGCGAACGATCTGAAAAAAGAATTAATCGATAAAGGTATTGAAGCGATCGTGCAGAAGAAAAGAAATCAATAAAATTGATTGAATGCATAAAAAAGGGGGCTTTGACAAATAATCTCGCGATTAAAGTCGATTAACCCTTCCGATGGTCGTTTTTGTTTCGCATTTTCGCTTGACCATAGGTTTTGCCAAAGAAAGAAAAAAGCAGTAAAAGGAAACCCCCTTTACTGCTTTTTTAACGTATAATAGTAAGGTTATTTGCCAAAAGCGTCCTGCCAGGCCAACATACCACCCGTCAGATTTTTTACATTTTTGAAACCCGATTGTATCAACAGCTGTTGAGCCATACCACTACGCCCGCCGGAACGACAGTAAACCACAACTTCCTGATCTTTGCGGTCCTCCAATTCAGCAATTTTTGTGGCAATTGTTCCTAATGGAATTAATTGTCCGCCGACATTAAATTCCTCATGCTCATGAGGTTCACGTACGTCGATCAAGACAAAATCTTCTCCTTTATCTATTTTTTCCTTTAGTTGATTTACATTCAAATCCATATTCAATGCTTTTGATATAGTTGTTTAAAGTTTTTCCTCATTTCAGTCGACGAAACTTCAGCGTAGTCGACGTCATTCCTCCAAAATAACAACCCGCTGCTGATAACTTTGGTTGTTGCGGGTATCGCTTATTTTTAAATAATACATGCCAGCCTGTAAGCCATCAATTTCAATCGTAGCGGTTAGCGCCCCCTTCCGCACTATTTGTCCCAAACTATTGATCAAAGCATACTCATAGGATAGCATATTTCCATCCGACAGACTGATGTTGAGCATATTGCGGGCAGGATTGGGATAAACCAGGAAATCCAGTGGTTGCGGTTCTTCTTTTACGTCAGTAGCACCAGGCGTTTTGCTGCCTACTACCGGACGTAACATCAAGGCACCAGGACGAGTAAATTCGGCCAGCGGTTCCCAGCCTAATCCGTATTCACGCGAAATCAATTCCTTGCCTTGTGGGCGATTCAAATCGTAACCCACAGCAAAACAATAAACGAAATCGCAACTGCTTTTTTGCTGCCAACCGACATAGAAATTGCCGGCAGGTAAAGCAAGTGGAGCCAAATTCCCATCCCTATCCACTAAAGGATAGGTGGTAAACCCTTGTAAAGTATCGAAAAAGCTATCCGTATAATATTGGTCAAAGGCATACTCATATTCAGGCTCATCGTCTAGTTCCCCAAGATAGATTTGCAGAAGAAACTCCTGGTCTTCTGCAAGGGGATCAAAGTGTGGAATATGGAATTGAACAGCTCTTAATGTGTCGGGTACCTGAGTGGTAAATTGGACCGCTATCCGGTTGCCTTGCCCCGTTACGATCTTGCTCTCGGCAGTCCCGTCATCGTATGCAAAATAATCCTTCATGACCGTGGTGCGTTCCACCTGATCATTGCGTTGAACAGCCTCAAAACCAGGTTGATCGATTTGTGAACCATTCTCCAAGTTATAAGTCATCAAAAACGCCAACTGCTCAAATCCATCGAGTCCCGGACCGGACATGATCTGGAAATAATCACCGTAAATAGGATCGGCAGTTGTAGGGAAACTTTGCAAATCGTAAACTCTATTCACGGGCACCCCATTGGGAACGTTGGCTTCCTGTCCGTTCAATAAGGTCAGGCTAGGGCCAAAAGGAGTTATATTGGTATTAAGTTCAATTAATTCTACACTAGTCGGGCTGATATTGAGGGCCTGATCGGTATGGTTATAGAGTCCTACCGACAATTGATTGGATAAATTTTCGGCCTCTGCTCCTTCAAAATGGCGATAAGGCATACTGGTAAGTGGCGATAAAATGAAATCGGGTAATTTAGTAAAAGCAATATCACCAAAAATTGAATCTGGATTCTCTTGGCTCAGCCGTACATAATCCAGGTGCCAGTTGTCCTGAATGCCTGACCGGTCAGAATAATTGTACAAGCGAAACTGGAAATCCTGGTGCCGGAAATCAGGGGTAACTTCAAAGCTATAAAAGGAAAACCGTTCCCTTGTATTGGGCAACGTATCTACAAATCTATAGATGTTGGTCCATTTGCCATTACTTTTTCGGAATTCCAAAATTAGGGAATCTTTAACCTCGGGTTTGTCCATCAGCCCCTTGGGTTCCAGATAGAAAGATAGGGCCAAAGGGCCCGAAACACCATTCAGGTCAATATAGTTGGACGTCAGGCGGTCCGATTGACCGTCGCTATTCGAATAAGCTTTGCCGTTGCCATTCAGGCCATCAAAAGTGGCGACGCCTATCGAGGGAGGGTCAATCGCCATTGTTTTATTAACAAATACCTCGTTATCCAACCATAAATTGAGATCTGGGTAAGGACCATCATACGAAAAATCGTCTAAAAATGGGATGCTGATTCGTTGCTTGGCAATTTCAAAAGCGTAATGGAAGGTATCACAAATTGCAAATTCATCACACAGCTCTAAACAAATAGAATCTACTCCTGCAAAGCGGCTGGAGCGGTAAATAAAACTGTTGGTTGGATTAGAATAATCAGTTAGATATACCCTTTGCTCACGGCCTTCATATTCATCGGTACAATCGATAATAGAAGTGCAAAACAGGGCTCCTGGAAATTCGGAAATGTCGGCATCTACCTGAGTCATTTCTCCGGGTAATAGTTGGATCGGAGCGGGGTAGAAATTTTTACCCGCTCTCTGCACCTGAATATCGAAAGTTATTGAGTCGTAGCAAGTGCTCAAATCGCTGCTGCAAAAAAGAATGGTAAGCTGATCAGTGCCTATCGTTACACCGGTATTGGCTACATAATCAATAGTTTGTGTAGAGTCGGTTTCCAATTGTGCAGTACCACTCGTCAACTCGTTACAAGTAGAGCAGGTTAACACGCCATTGTCATCAATTGAAGGATTGAGTAGGTTGAAATCCAGGGTCAGTGTCCTACCCGCCTCAACATACCGAATACCAATTTGCTGCGGATTACAATGGTTTTTTTCTCTGGCAACTGCCTCGTTGTAGCGTAAAGCTTCCGGTAGTTGACTTTCCCGTTGAAGATGAAATCTTTGGAGCACGTCATTTTCTGTCAGGGGTAGCAACTCTTGTGCTGAAATGGTCATACTGCTTCCCACCATCAAGAGAAGAAAAATGTAGATAATTTTCATTGGATATATTCCTCTTATTTATTAATCGCTATCATTCTTATTGAAAACGAAGACTTAAGGGTTTTGTTATTCACACCTCCTAAATCGATACCTGTTAACATTTTAGCGCACACCGCACGTCTAGACTGGTAACAATATAGCTCGCCTGAAACAGACAAATTTGACCCACTCAAAAAAGAGCCACTCCGGTTTCAAACTCCCTAAACCCCCTAAACCTTCCTAAACCCTCCTAAACCCCCTAAACCTTTATAAACCCTCCTAAACCTTTATAAACCTATTCAACCCCATCGGTCCCTCTTTTCCACATCCCTCCAAATACCTAAAACCTACCGCCTAAAACCTGCCCCCTTTCCTAAACCTGCTTTCCCCAAAGGATTGGAAAAAATGTACGACCCGGAAAGAGCCACTCCGGTTTCAACCTCCTAAACCTTCCTAAACCTCCTAAACCTTTATAAACCTATTCAACCCCATCGGTCCCTCTTTTCCACATCCCTCCAAATACCTAAAACCTACCGCCTA
>BQJU01000112.1 GCA_021604865.1 Saprospiraceae bacterium
CCTGGCCCCTGACTCCTGGCCCCTGGCCCCTGACTCCTGGCCCCTGACACCTGACTCCTGGCCCCTGACACCTGACTCCTGGCCCCTGACACCTGACACCTGACTCCTGGCCCCTGACACCTGACTCCTGGCCCCTGACACCTGACACCTGACTCCTGACACCTGACACCTGACTCCTGACACCTGACCCCTGACTCCTGACACCTGACCCCTGACTCCTGACACCTGACTCCTGACACCTGACCCCTGACCCCTGACTCCTGACCCCTGACCCCTGACCCCTGACTCCTGACTCCTGACCCCTGACACCTCCTACTTCTCCATCACAACCACCTTCACTACATAATCAGCAGGGTCAATCTTTTTTCCACCTTCAGGATATGGACTAACTTCCATAAGCTGCACATTAAAGTTGTCTACCTCAACTGAGGCGGGTTCTTTACTATCCCCCCCCAGCTTCATTTCATACATTTGACCATTAATATCCATTTTGGTTTTCACCTCACCGGCCCATACACAATTGGTATTTTTGGGACAACGAGAATCTTCGGTAACACCAGTAAACTGGACTGCAATAGTTTTGCAATTACATTTGGACATTTCACCGACTTTGAGCATAATCGTTTCGCCCAAGTCAAAGGTGTTTCCTGCATCCTCCTGGCATTTAGAAGCTCCAAATAAAACGGCGAGACTCAATAAGAAAAAATACTTTTTCATAATGGTGGGTTTTTAATAATTAGCGATTTACGTATGTGGCAAAATATTTACATTCCGTTATCAATCGGTCATAAAATTTAGTCTTCGAGTAGTCTGATACCAGCATTTGAAAATTGTTAAACGTTTGGGCTGTTCCCAGGTTCTTATTGGCATAATAATAATTTTGTTCACATTTAGCAGCCAAAAAGATTGCTTGTGCTTTGATCTCAGGGTCAGTAGCACGGAGGCTGGCCCTTTCAAAATAGGCAAGTGCTTTACTACAATCAAAGTTTTCTCTATTTCCAAAAGGAAAATCCAGATAATTGATGATGTTGTTTTCATTACCGTATTTTGATCGGAGGATACTGGAACCACTACGGAAGTAGTCCATTACTCGCCAGCTGTAGCTGAAATAGGTCATATTGTACCATCCCAGCCCTAATTTCATATAAATACGGGCTGATTTATTGGGATCGAGTTCGGAACGAGCTTCGTATTCCAAATCTACGAATTTCTGAAGCAGTTCGGCTTTGTTAAACACTTGTAAGGTATCGGGTATCGGGCATTTTACACAGTCGATCACCCTGGGTACAAAAGGGTTGTAGAGGCCATAATTGTCCCATTCTTTTTCTGGGATTTGGCGGAAAGCCTCCAGGGCTGCTTCCGGCCGGTTTTGGCTTAGCTGGTAGCTGGCTTTCAAATCCAGCAATTCGTTTCGGATAGTGGTTCCGGTAGCTTTGAGAATCATCGACTTTTCAAAAGCATTGGAGGTAGAATCGCGATTGGCAATTTCCAACAAATCTTCTATAACCTCTATCTTGGGATTTGGGAGCAAATCGGCAAATTCGTAGTAACACATGAAGGCTTTCCCCTCTGCACCACGCGCCTGATATAAGGAGGCAAGTTTGTCCCGCAAAAAGTCATTGAAGTCTGGATAAGCCTTGAAATAAACATTTTTTCGCCGCATGGTCATAAAATCAAGCTCATCCTTTTCGGTGACCTGGTCCATGGTATCGATTTTCATGACCAGCTCGAAGGTTTCCAGCTGACTACGCAGGGTATCATTTTTAACCATTTTTTTGGCTTCGCTAAAAGTTTCCCTGGCGTAATAGCGGTCTCCTGCCAGTAGTTCCAGATAGCCTTCAATAATTTTCCAAAACGCCGGTCTTTTCACGATACCATCTTCCTGTACTTTGCGAACAAATGCTTGTAGATCAATTACCCGCTGTCCTATGCCTGGTTGTGGAATGTTGTGGTAGCGGCGATTTTGTTCTTTTTTGTCGTTGAATTCGTACCCTAGCAGGTTTTTCTCCAACTTTTGCAATTCGCGCAAGGTGAGCAATTCCAGGCTAGGATTGGTAGGGTCCAGGGCATATACTTCCAGCATCTCGGGCACCAGTTGACTCTGGGCACTCTCTGCCCGGAGTAGGTAGAGTATGGCCTTTTCGTGATCGTTCTTACAAAGCAGCAGGCATTGTTTCCACTCTTCGTTAGTTTTAATTTTAAAGCTTCGAAAGGCAGATTCACGTTTGCTGGGACACTTTTCAAAGATGCGAGAAAAGAGGTAGGAAGCTTCTACGTTTTTGCCCAATGCCATCAAGGCCCCGGCACGGTGCCCCATGATCCAGTAATCAATCAGGCTAGGGTCGCTGTCGATCTTGGGCATAAGAAAATCATAGAGCTCCAGAACCTGGCTGAATTTGCCTGCATAATGAGCTAGCCGCAGGAGTTGGTAGGCGTACCGCAACCGGAAATAATGAGATTCTGTACGCATAAATGCCCGCTGGCCCAGATCAATCAGGTCTTGCATGGCTGAGCGATCCTTTTCCCGATCATCCCAGGCTTTGCGAGCCACAACATGAGGCTCACAACGTTTGGCAAAAATCAGATAATCCAGGGTCTCGATACATTTATTGCGATACAGGTATTTCACAAATGAGTTATTGGCAATTTCTGGCCCCAGATAATTTAGCGGAATGGTTTTATTGCCAATCGTTGATTTTATTTCCTCCAGGGTGCCAGCCGAAACTTCATAAATGACATACTGCAAATCGGCCATGGTCGCCTTATTGCAAAATCTTTCTCGCCACTCCGTCAGGTTGTCTTTGAGTTGTATTTCCGGCTGTTTAAAAAACTGTTCGTAAAGGTCCAGAATGAATGGTGCATAAGTCGTCCTGAGGTTGACAATAGCAGGGTTGATAAATGAATAGCCGTAAAAACTGCGATCGATAGGTCCACATGCCCGGGAAATAGGTACAGGTGCCAAAAGAAAAACCAACATAGCAACAATACCCATTATTGAAAAACTTTTGCCCAGTACAGTACGCTTCTTTTTAGTGTTCGGCCAATTCCTGAAGGCAGGCTTGTAGGTTTTCATGTGGAAATTTTTTTATAGTTGTCGAATCCAGGTGATAAAAAGCCACGCGGGTTTCGGATTGATTGATTTGTTCCCTAAGCATTCGGCTAGCAGCCAGCAGGCTATCCTGGTCTATCTGCTCCAACCTGATCAGGTCATCGGTATAGAGATAATAGCCATCAAGATACGTACTTTTCACCACCTTGAATCTTCCAGGACCTATTTTATGGAAATGGGCAGTATCCTGCAAAGACAGCTCGTCAAGGGCCGTACTCAGGTGTATCAATCTGCCTGCTCGGAAAATGACCCCCCAATGAAATATCGGAAGGGCTAAATCCAGGGGCAATGTATAAGATGAGGTTAGATAGGGTTGGGCCTTTTTGAGATTTAGGATAGAGTTTGGTTCGGCCCAATCTTCCAGGTCGCCCATATTGTAAAACATCAACATCCCCCGATCGACAGGAGGAATACCCGTCTCCTGAGCATATCGAACCTGGTGCAGCCGAATGGTTGCCGATAAGGCAATATCCTTGCCTACATTCAATTGTCGAAGGGTATCCAGCAGTTGAAAATAGGTGCCCTGGCTTCGGCTTGACCAATCACAATCAATCTGAACTTCAGAAGCATGCCAGTCGGGCAACTGTTGTCCCAGCCGTAATATCAAATCGTTGATCCTGTGAGCAAGAACACCAACTTCACCCTGTGGCAAATGGAGCATAGTGCGGTTGGTAATAAAGATGGTTGGAATGATTTCTAAACCCTCCAATCGCATGGTATCTATCCGGATTTGTGCATGAGGCACGGCCTCCTGCTCCTGGCCATCCCAATCCACATCAAAAAATTTAGCATAAATCCGCCTGATTTTAAGGGCATCCAGGTAGGCCCGTTCCTGTGGCGTAATCGCCAATTCGGTTTGCCAATGGTAAAAGGAAGGACTGAGGCGAATGCTAGTCTCTGTTTCTGAATGAGTGCAGGAATAAAGCAAAAGGCAGCAGAAAACATAATTAACGACAGCGGAGAGATTCAAAGATTGGTATTGCCTTGATAGTTCCAATATCCGTTGCATATTTTGCATGTCTATTTTCTTTTCATAAAGGACCCTATTACTCGATATAGATGGATCCGTTTTAATCCGCATTCCCGGGGAGTGTGCAAGAAAGTGTGTTTTTTCACCGCAGACGCAGAGGACGCGGAGTTTCGCGGAGTAATTTTTTTTGAAATCCAAAAACCCCTCTAAACCCTCCCTAAACCTATTTCCCCTGGAAAAAAAACTGGAAAAACTGGAAAAAACTATTCCGCTATCAGCCATCATTACCCCCTAAACCTACTAAACCCCTCTAAACCCTCCCTAAACCTATTTCTCTTGGAAAAAAAAACTGGAAAAACTATTCCGCTATCAGCCATCATTACCCCCTAAACCCTTCCTAAACCTATTTCCCCTGGAAAAAAAACTGGAAAAACTGGAAAGAACTACTCCGCTATCAGCCATCATTACCCCCTAAACCTCCTAAACCCTCCTAAACCCCTCTAAACCCTCCCTAAACCCCTCTAAACAAATTCAACCCAACAGGTCCTCTTTTCCACCCTCCCCCTAAAACCTACCGCCTAAAACCTTCCACCCCCTCTTCACACCAACCCCTCTTTAATCATATTATGCAAATGAATCATGCCTACATAGCGATTATCTTTTAAAACAATCAACTGAGTAATGCTGTATTCCTGAAGTATATTGAGCCCTCGCACGGCCATTTCCTGGTGGTCGATGGTTTTTGGATTGCGGGTCATCAGTTGGTTGGCAGTGATGTGGCTGAGGTCGGTATTCTTTTCGAGCATTCGGCGCAAGTCACCATCTGTGATGATGCCTAGTAGGTGATCGTGATCGTCAACAACAGCGGTTGCGCCCAGGCATTTGGATGTCATTTCAAGGATGATGCTTCGAAGATTTTCCTCCGGCCCCACAGCGGGTTTCTCATTGTGAGCGTATAAATCACTGGCTCGTAGATAAAGCTGTTTGCCAAGGGAGCCTCCCGGATGAAACCGCGCAAAATCCTCGGATGAAAAGCCTCGCATTGCCAGTAGAGCGGTGGCCATGGCATCACCCATAGCGGCTTGGGCCGTAGTACTGGCTGTAGGAGCCAGATTGTTGGGGTCAGCCTCCTGAGGTACAGGTGTATGAATCACATAATCCGCCTGTTTGCCCAGGTAGGAATCCCGGTTACTGACCATACCAATCAGCCGACTGCCCAGGGTTTTGATTAATGGCACCAGCACTTTGATTTCTGGAGTCTCGCCACTTTTAGATAGGCAGAGCACAAAATCTTCGGGCCGGATCATGCCCAAATCGCCGTGAATGGCATCAGCGGCGTGCATAAAGAGGGCCGGTGTACCTGTAGAATTGAAGGTTGCCACCATCTTTTGGGCAATTAGCGCGCTTTTTCCAATCCCGGTTACCACCAGCCGTCCTTGAGAGGCATAAATATCCTGAAGACAGGCTTCAAAGGCGGCATCGATACTTTTTTTTAGGGCCCATACTGTATTCGCTTCAATTTCCAGTGTTTGCAAAGCGGTTTTTATAATAATATTTTCGGTATTCACCACAGAATTTTGTATTTTTGGAAGCTTTTTCCAGGAGAGGCGAATTTTCACAACTCCTTGAAAAAAATAGCGTTATAAATGAAATTGCCCTAAATTTTTGCTAAATTTAAGCAAGTAGTAGTGTTTACTACAAAGCCTTTTATTCTGGGTTTTACCAAATTGACCAAACAAATGTAGAAACGAAATTATTGTTACCGTTTTACATTTCTTAATAAAATGCCCTAACGATCTTTTAATTTGGTAATACACAGTTAGTTAAGAGCATATTTGTAGTCAAAAAGTTGGCGCCAAAGATGCTTCTAAGAAGCAAATTTAAGTAAAATTTCAAGTCTTATAATTGAGAGCCATGACAGTGACGAAAGAATCTTTGCATGATTCACTGCAAAAGTATTTTGGGTTTGATGGGTTTAAAGGAACTCAGGAAGCAATAATTAAGAGCGTTTTAGCCGGAAAAGATACTTTTGTGATCATGCCTACAGGGGGAGGAAAGTCCCTCTGCTATCAACTTCCAGCTTTAATGCTGGAAGGAACCGCAATCATTATTTCTCCTCTGATTGCCCTAATGAAAAATCAGGTAGATTCCATCAGGGGTTATAGTCAAACTGATGAAGTTGCCCACTTCTTGAATTCATCGTTGACAAAGGCACAGATGAAGCAGGTGAAAACGGATATCAAGAGTGGAGAAACCAAATTGCTCTTCATTGCTCCAGAGACCCTGACCAAAGATGAAAATATCGAATTTTTCAAATCGGTAAATGTATCTTTTGTCGCCGTCGATGAAGCTCACTGTATTTCAGAATGGGGGCATGATTTCCGACCGGAATACCGGCGCATCCGAGCTATGTTGGATGCCATCGGTCCTGAAATTCCCGTGGTAGCGCTGACCGCAACTGCGACCCCCAAAGTTCAATCCGATATAGTGAAAAACCTGAACATGGATGAAGACAATACCTATATTTCTTCATTCAATCGGGACAATCTATATTACGACCTTCGCCCCAAAGGGAAAAAAGAACAGACCATCAAAAGTATCGTCCAGATCATTAAAGGGCTGAAGGAAAGATCGGGCATTATTTATGTGCAAAGCCGTAAATCAGCTGAAGAGATTGCCCAAATGCTACGGGTCAATGATATCAAAGCAGCTCCTTACCACGCGGGTCTGGATGCTAAAACCCGAAGCAAGACACAAGACGACTTTCTGATGGAAGACGTGGATGTGATTGTAGCCACTATCGCTTTTGGTATGGGTATCGACAAACCCGATGTGCGTTTTGTGATCCACTATGATATTCCCAAAAGTATCGAAAATTATTATCAGGAAACAGGTCGTGCCGGTAGAGACGGACTAGAAGGCAAATGTATTGCTTTTTATTCCTATAAAGATATCCTTCGCCTGGAGAAATTCCTTCGCGACAAACCAGTGGCAGAACGTGAAATGGGCACCCAATTGATGCAGGAAGTGATGGCTTACGCCGAAACAACCTCTTGCCGTCGCCGTTTTCTGTTGCACTACTTTGGCGAGCAATACGACGAGGCCAATTGTAACAACATGTGCGATAATTGTCGCCATCCGAAAGCCAAATTTGAAGTAAAAGACGAAATGGCCCTCGCTTTGCGTGTTGTGGATGACCTGGATGAAAACTTTGGCATCAAGGTACTCATTGAGTATGTGGTCGGTAAAGGCACCAAAGAAATCAAGGATTATCGCTTTGATCAGAAGGAGTCCTACGGATTGGGTAAGGGAAAAGATTTTACGTTCTGGAGTTCGGTATACCGACAGGCATTACTCAATGACCTATTATATAAGGATATCGAAACCTATGGCTTGCTGAAAATGACGGATAAAGGCCGTAAATTTCTGAAGAAGCCTCATTCAATGGAAATTCCGCTCAATCACAATTACGATGAGGTAACGGCTGAACTCAATGAACCGGTTGCCAAAACCTCTGTCCTGGATGAGCAATTGATGCGTACCCTCAGGGATTTGCGCAAGAAAGAAGCCAAGAACCAAAATGTGCCGCCTTTTGTTATTTTCCAAGACCCATCGCTGGAAGATATGGCTACACAGTATCCAATCTCGATGGAGGATCTGGCTCATATTCAGGGCGTTAGCAAAGGAAAGGCACTTCGATATGGCAAGCCGTTTATTAAGTTGATCAAAGAATATGTGGAAGAAAATGACATACTCAGACCCACTGATTTTGTCATGAAGCAGGTAGCCAATAAGTCAAAAATCAAGGTAAATATCATTCAGGGCATTGACCGTAAAATCCCTTTGGAAGACCTGGCCTTCTCCAATAATATCTCGATGGAAGACCTGCTCAACGAATTGGACGCCATTGTCACTTCAGGTACTCGAGTCAATATTGATTATTATATCGAAGATAATATCGACGAGTATTCTCGTGAAGATATCAAGGATTATTTCATGGAAGCCGAAACAGATTCAATCGAAGAGGCTTATAAGGAATTGAAAGATGATGATATCAATATTGAGGAAATTCAGTTGATTCGCATTAAATTTTTATCAGATATGGCGAATTAAAATGAAGCTTATTATTATCAACGGCCCCAATCTTAACCTGCTTGGCAAAAGAGAACCCTCGGTGTATGGCAACGAGAGTTTTGAGGATTATTTTGCTCAGCTGCAAATGGAATACCCGGGTATTACACTTCATTATTTCCAAACCAATCATGAAGGTGTATTGATCGATAAACTGCATGAAGTGGGGTTTAGCTATGATGGCATTATCCTCAATGCCGGGGCTTTTACCCACACTTCCATTGCTATTGCCGATGCTATTGGTGCTATTGATGCTGCTGTGGTTGAAGTACATATCTCTAATGTGTACGCCCGGGAAACCTTTCGGCACCATTCCTACCTATCCGCAAAATGTGAAGGCGTTATTGTAGGACTGGGACTCAAAGGATATGAGTTGGCCGTAGAATTTTTTGTATAAAAACGTTTTTTTGGGGGTGTCCCTGCGGGCAGGGTCATCCTTATTGCTATTCCTCAGCGCTTGTTTGGAGGCCAACCATTTTACCTTCAAAAGGTAATATCAATCATCCGCAGTCGTTTACGTTTTCCAAATTTTGTCGTTTTGTATCGAAATATTTTGGGTAATAACAGACCAACCAAACCCGCTGTGCCAGTTACAATGGCGTCACCCCAGCCATAGTTCGTTTCAGACCGGCCATCAGTCAATTTACCAATAAGGGCATAACCCGACCAGGTAAGCCCAAAAAGCATCAATTGATTGCCGACCGGGCGCGACCAGTTGTGCGGGGTACGAAAGGCCCCAATATCCTCCAGAGCTACATATCGGTCTCCCAGCACCACCAGATTGCGATCAATACGCAGGTCTTCAATAACCGCATTATGCCAAATGTCGGTTTCTTTCAGGAGGTAGTCGATCTCTTGTCCAATAAAGATCTTTTTAGTATTGGCCTTCCCATAAGTCTCAATTTGCAACACTTTTTGGGCGGTTAGCTGGCTGGAGAATAAAAATAATAAAAGAGTAATAATGCGCATATATTCGGATTTAGTGACCAATGAAAGAGCCTTTTCGGTCATTTCTGGTTGGTTTGGCGCTGTTGAATTTTCCGGGTTTTTATAAACCGGCCCAACAAACGGTCCATCGCTATTTCAATTTCCTGATAGGGTAGGGCTTCCTTGCCGGTGTAAATCACCATCAGAGCTACCTGGTTGTCTTGGTCGCCAAATTTTTGATAAAGCCGATGTTTACGCAAACGATAGGCCTCCCGGACTTTGCGTTTGAGCTGATTGCGAACCACAGCATGCCGAAACCGGCGCTTGGGTACACTAATAGACAGCTGTGCCGGAAAGTCACTCCTCGGAGGGTTGACCTCCAACCACACCAAACGCAGAGGGTATTGGCCAAAGGAGTGCCCCTCTTCAAACAATTGTCCGATCACTTTGCGGCTTTTTAGCCGTTCCCCACTTTTGAATGAAAAATCCTTCATGGAAACTTTTTTCAAAAAAACATGCGGAAAGTTATGGAAATTTTCTTCTACAAGCGTCAAAGTATATAAGAGCTTGTTTGAAATTTGTGTTTAATTAAATCAAACTATATGGAATTGAATACCACCCCACTAAAGCCATACCCTACTGTTAACCTAACCATCAAGAGCTGGGCAGAAGAGGATCGACCAAGAGAAAAACTGCTTTCAAAGGGCCGCCATAGCCTTTCGGATGCCGAATTACTAGCCATTTTGCTCGGTTCCGGTTCACGAAAGGAAACGGCAGTCGATTTGAGCAAACGCATTTTACAATCAGTAGAGAATGATTTATTGGATCTGGGTAAAACCTCACTCGCTGAATTGATGCGTTTTAATGGAATAGGAGAAGCCAAAGCAATTACCATTATTGCAGCTCTTGAACTTGGACGACGGCGCCAGATGTCTAATATTCGCCAAAAACCACAAATTTCCAGCAGTCGCGATGCTTTTGATGTTATTGTTCCCCATTTAATCGATCTGCCACATGAGGAATTCTGGATACTACTGCTCAACCGCTCCAATCTCGTTACTAGCCGCGAACGGGTAAGAATCGGAGGCATTGCCGGCACAGTGGTAGATGCCAAAATTATATTTCATAAAGCCATTGAAGGACGGGCCAGTTCCATTATTCTTTGCCACAATCACCCCTCGGGCAATCTGGAACCAAGCCCTGCTGACATTGAACTGACAAGTAAATTGATCAAAGCTGGAAAGACCCTTGACATTTTTATTTTGGATCACTTGATTATTTCAGAAAGAGGCTATTATAGCTTCGCTGATGAGGGGCGAATATAGACCAAAAATGAACGCATTAGTTGTTTTTTAAATAAGTGTTTGTCGTAAAGTATTCATACATAAGGTTTTATAAAATATGTCCATTCCCTTTAGGAAACCTACCGTTGGACATTATTTTCTGTTTCCTGACGAAATACTAGTAGTTGGTTTGGATTATTTTTCTTTATTTTATCGTACTAGAATGGTTGGTTTAAAGTTAGATTTAGCAACTACACGTACTATTTAAGCAATAATCCCTATGCGTTACATGCACAACAATTACGACAGTGGCATTTTTAACCTCGTGACAGAATACGAAAATAACACCAAACTCGGATTGGCTATTTTTCTGGAGGAATTTGCCTACAAACAGTTGATAGATTATTACGAGAAAGAGGAACAATTGGACAAGGCCCTTGATGTCGTAGAGCAGGCCATTTCTTCCCATAATTATTCCGTCGGTTTTTATTTACGCAAAGCAGAATTGCTGATTGATATGGGGCAGGTAGAGCAGGCGCTCTGTACCCTGGATCAGGCCAATTCCATTGCCCCGGCAGAACTGGAAATTACACTCTTGCGTGCTGAAGCGATGACTTATTCAGGAAAAAGCGAAGAGGCACTGGTGTTATTGTTGCCCTTAAAATCTGAAGTCAACCAGGAAGCGCTGAGTGAAATTTATATGGTAGAAGCGTTGATTCATGAATACCGGGAAGATTTTGAACTCATGTTTTATTGCTTACGTGCCTCTCTTCAGGAAAATCCCCGTAACGAAGTGGCTTTAGAGCGACTTTGGTTATCGGTGGAATTGTCCCGCAATTACGAAGCCAGTATTAAACTCCACGAAGAGATCATTAACGAGCACCCCTATTCTTCATTGGCATGGTACAACCTTGGCCATGCTCATGCCTATTTGGGCAATTATGAAGAAGCTATTGATGCTTATGAGTTTGCTTTTGTGATCGATGAAAAATTTGAATTTGCCTATCGTGACTGTGCCGACCTGTGTTTTGAAACCAAGCAGTACGATAAGTCTTTGAAATATTACCACGAACTACTGGAGCATTTTGATGCTGACGGTGATTTACTCCTTCGCATTGGTCAGTGCCATCAAGAAAAGGGAGATTTTGACAAAGCCAGAAAATATTATCGCAAAGCGAATCACCTCGACCCGCTCAACGATGAAGTGTATTTTCATCTCGGGCAGTGTTATGCACACGAGCAAAAATGGAAAGAAGCGTTGCGGTACTTTCATAAAGCGGTACAAATTGAGGACCGCCAGGAAGAATACTACGAAGCACTAGCTATTGTCTATTACGAATTGAAACAATACGAAAAAGCTTTGCCTTGTTTTGAGCGGGCCAACGAAATTGCGCCAGAAAACAGTCTTTTCTGGATGAATCATGCCGCTTTTTTATGGGAAACGGGTCGCGGCGAAATGGCATTGGAGTTGCTGGAGGAAGCCGAAGATTATGCTGTTGGCGGAGAATTGATTTTTGCCCGTATTGCCTGCCTCTTTTATCTCGGGCGTCGCCAGGAAGCGGCTTATTGGCTGGTAGAGGCACTGGAAGAGGCCTATGACTCACACACCGTATTATTCCAGTTGATCTCAGGATTACAGGATGACCCTTTAGTTACTTCTATTATTGCTGATTTCAAATAATTGCTTAGTGCTTGTTTGGAGGTCGAAAAAGGGATGTTTTGTAGCCCATGCTCCTACTCTGCCTTCGCGAAGCAAGGCGCTGAGTGCTACGGCCGCGCGCCGTCGTCGAAGCCTTTGGCGCAGACGCCCGGAGAAAGCTTCAGCGCAAGCGTAAGTTTGACCTCAAAACAGGCACTTACTTGTTTTGAGTTTTTTCCCAGGCGTATAGCGCAGCACCTACCGTTCCGGCATCATTGAGTAATTGTGAGGGCATGACTGGGAATTTTACATTGATAAACTCTTGGTAAAGTTCAAATTTTTTACTCCCACCACCACTGAGAATCACACAATCAGGCGAAAGAATACGACCAATGTATTTCAGGTATTGATTAAAACGGCGGCCCCAGTCCTCCCAGCTTAAATTTTCCTGTTTCCTGGCATTGTTGGATACAATGTGTTCCGCGATCTTTCGCTTAAAATAAACGTGGCCAAATTCTGTATTGGATACCAATTTACCATCAACAAATAAGGCTGAACCTATGCCAGAGCCTATCGTTAGCACCAGTACGGTACCAGATTTATCTTTTCCGAGGCCATAGCGCATTACTGCCAGCCCTGCTGCATCGGCATCATTAACCACTGTGACCGGGCATTGGGTGGCCTTAGAAAAGACCTTCTCGATATTGACACCTTTCCATTTTTTGTCAATATTGGCGGCAGAACAGGCCATTCCATTCCGGACTATTGAAGGGAAACCACAACCTATCATGCCTTTCCAGTCGTGCATTTTGACCAATTCTGAAAAGGTTTTGGCCATATTTTTTGGGGTTGCAGGTACAGGCGTTTCCAGCCGGAGGCGTTCGCTTATCAATGCACCGGTTTTGATATCAACGATTCCTCCTTTGATACCCGATGCACCCACGTCAATACCAAGTACATTTTTATTGGTCATGCTGTTTTTCGTTTTTGTCCTTCTTTGACACAGCTTATCGAATCACTGTGATCTTCATGCGAATATCCTCTCTGGGACGATCGTACTGACCGGTAGGTTGCTGAGCGACGATGTCGATGACATCGAGTCCTTCAATGACACGTCCAAATACAGTATATTCTCTATCAAGTTGAGGTGTTCCGCCCAATGACATATAGGCCTCTCTTTGTTCTTTGCTATACCGAAAACCCTTCGTGGCTTCCATGCGGTCCAGGTCGACGGCACTTAGTTTGCGCCCCTGAACGATATAAAACTGTGAACCTGAAGAGTTTTTCTTTGGATTCACATTATCACCGGTACGCGCAGCGGCAAGCATGCCTTTGATGTGTACCAGGCTATCCACAAATTCAGCAGGAATGGTGTATCCAGGGCCGCCTGATCCCAATGGTTGGTTGGGTTTGGCTCCTTTGGAGTTAGGATCACCTCCCTGGATCATAAATCCATTGATTATCCGGTGAAAGAGCAGGCTATCAAAAAAGCCCTGTTCAACCAGTTTGATGAAGTTGTCCTGGTGTTTGGGCGTAGCATCAAATAACTCAATCAGCATATCGCCAAAATCAGTTTCAAGCAGCACCAGGCATTGTTTGGGTGATTCAATCACCAGCTTTTCTGCTTTGACCTTGCTTTGATTTTTTTGATTGGTCGCTTTTAAAGTTACTGTATAATTACCCGAATTCAGGTAGCGGTGGGTTGGCTCCGCTTCCTGAGAAGTTGTGCCATCACCAAAATTCCATTCGTAGGTCTCTGCCTTTTCTGAGGAATTTTCAAACTTAATCCTGGTGGGTGCTTTTGTATTTCCCTGATAGGTAAAATTGGCAACAGGCCGGGAACAACTTGCGAATAAGCAAATTAACAGGCCCCATAAAATCTGATATCTATTCATTTTTTCTTCACTTGCTTTTGCTTAATCCAAAATCCGCACCTTCATGCGTACATCTTCCAGCGGACGATTGTTACCATCAGTTTGAACTGCAGCCATTTTGTCAATCACGTCGAGGCCTTCTACCACTTCCCCGAATACCGTATAATCATTATCCAAAAAAGGTGCTCCGCCTACTTCCTTATACAGTTGTCGTTGTTGTTCATTGTATTGGATATTCTTTTGATTTTGGATGTTATCCAACGATGCGTCATCAATAGGTTGACCCTGAACGATATAAAACTGAGACCCTGAGGATAATTTCTGAGGATTTTGCGTGCGGGCAGCAGCAAGGGTACCTTTAAAATGTGGCGAACCAATTTCTGCCTCAATCTGATAACCCGGACCACCCTGGCCCAGCATTTGTCCCGGAGCTGCATTTTTGGAATCGGGATCACCTCCCTGTACCATAAAGCCAGCCATGACACGGTGAAAGAGCAGGCCATCGTAAAACCCTTCTTTGGCAAGTTTGATGAAATTGTCCCGGTGTTTCGGCGTGGTATTGTAGAGCATGACCTTCATGTTACCAAAGTCGGTTTCAATTTCGGCATAAGTATGCTCATCCGCAGGTTGGCAGGAACTCAAAAGAGTGCCCATGACCAATAGATACAACAGTTGTTTCATATTTATTTTGTTACTTTTCAAAACTTACTCCTCTTCTTCCAGGTTTCCGATTTCTTTCTCCAAGTCACGGAAATATTGGATAATGCTTTCTTTTAATATCCTTTCCTGACCTTTTAAACCTTTGACATTAAAAGGGCGGACAACCCGAAAATGAGGCCAGCCGTCTGCATCGCGGCCCTGAAATTCATAATATCCATCATAAGTCAGGAGCCGACAGGCAGCAATGTGTATTAAATCTTGTTTTTCTTCTTTGGTAAATTCTTTTTGCCAGCGTCCCAATTCCTGAATGCCGATCAAATAAAGAATAGCATTGAGGTCAGGCAAGGCTTCCCGATTGAAGCGTTCCTTCACCAAATGGCGGACGCGTAACCATTCAAAATCCAATTCCCATTTATCCTCTGACTCTGCCATAATCTATACATCTCTTCAAAAATAAATGCAAATATAAAAAACTATTTAGGAGGTGTCAGGTGTCAAACGCCCGGTATCTAGGGAAAGGTGTTGGATTATCTAAAAATAGTAGGCTATCCGACTAGGGTTGGGGTTAAAACCTATCTTGGTCACCTCTCTATTCTTCTTTTATCATGGCGGGAACTCTTTCTGCCCGCAGGGCTGGTGCCAATGAAGCCAACCAGCCAATGGCACTTACTGTAATAGCGACTATGGTAAAGTCAAAAATCCGGATACTTATGGGGTAGGCGTCAATGATGAACTCCCCAGGAACAGAAACAATGCCAATGTTTTTTTGCAGCCCATAAATAATTAGCGCTAGTAAAAAACCAATGCAAATACCGAGGAAGCTGAGCAATAATCCTTCGCCCAGGAAAATTCGACGGACCAGTCGATCTGTTGCGCCCATTGATTTAAGAATGGCAATGTCTTCTTTCTTTTCCAGCACAACCATCCATAACGCACCGATCATATTGAAGGAAATCATCAGCATCATCAGGCCGACAATGGCAAAGCTGAGCCATTTTTCCATTTGCATCAGCTTCAAAAATGATTCCTGTTGTTGGTAGCGATTTTTGACTGCAAAACTTTCTCCCATCGTGGTTTTGATGGCCTTAACCGTAGTGGCTTCATCGTAGTTTTTATCCAATCGGATTTCCAGGGCACTTACTTCATTTTTGTAATCCAGGAGTCTTCTGGCAAAATCCAGTGAAGTCAACACATATTGGTTGTTGTATTCCGTTTGGATGACGAAGGTGCCAGCAGGGTAAATGAAGTGTTTGTTGAATTGTTGCTGAAAAACGGAGGTTCGCTTGCGTTTGGGCATGTATACGCTGAGTGTAGCCAGTTGGTCGTCAATGTTGACCCCCAGTTTGTCGCGCATGCCGAGGCCGAGAATGGCGGTATTCCGGTTGCCCTCCCTCAATTTATAACTACCTTCCAACACCGTAGAGTCAATACCGGAAACTTTATTGTAAAGATCATCTACGCCTTTCACAATGCCAATATCCTGATTGTCTTTGTATTCGAAATAAGCGACCTCTTCCAGACTTTGGGATACGTACATTACGCCCTCAATTCCATAAAGTTCTTTGATTTTGGTGGAATCCACCTGAAAAGTTTTTCCTTCTATCGGGGTGATTTTTACATCCGGATTGAAGGCACTGTACATATTGGTAATCAGGTCTTCAAAACCATTAAACACCGAGAGTACGAGTACCAGCGCTGCCGTGCCTACAGCAATCCCAAAAACGGCAATACCCGTGATAATGTTGATGGCATTAGTCGATTTTTTGGCAAACAAATAACGCCGGGCGATTTTTAAAGCTAAATTCATAAAATTACCGGTTCTCTTTATCCCGGTCAATGATAGTGGTAACTTGTTCGACTTTCAGGTTTTTTCCTATAATGGTTCGTTCCGGATTCAGTACATAAAGTTCCGGCGTATGGTCAACAAAATAGGTAGCGTAGATAGAACGATTGGTTGGATCAAAAACGTTTATCCAGCCCATGCCATTTTTGGCAATGTAGGCTTTCCATTCTTCGGGGTTGGTATTCAACACGATGGCGAATACTTCTACACCTTTACTTTTCCATTCCCGGTAAAACTTCACCAGTTTTGGCGTTTCTACCATACAGTTTTCACAATTGGGGTCATACATATAGACAATGATGTATGGCGCCTTGATGTCAGCAATCGAATAGGTTTTTCCATCGGGACCCGGGGCCCGTACATCCGGTCCTTTTTTGCCGATCAGGCTTGCAGCCATTTCATGGGCCCTCAATTGCAACCCGTGCACCTGTACTGAATCCGACCAAAAGGCCCGATCATAGGTGAAATAATTTTGAATCATATAGGTAAAAACAGCCTCTGAGTCCATCAATTTGGTTTTGGTAGGCTCGTATTGCAAGGTGATCCAATTGGCAAAAAATTTGAAATATTCCGGATAGTCGAGTGTTTTGTCTACAATATATGCTGCTGAAGCGATGATCGAATCGGGGTGTTGAACGGTTAACTCCTTGATGTAGCGGTTGAGTTTATTATAAACGACAGGGGTACGGATCAAACGTTTATCACTGAAATCCACATTGTCCCAAAGTTCGCGCCGGTATAGAAAGACTTGCAAGCTCTGATCTACTGTTCCATCAGCTTTTTTTACGTCTCGGATTTCCGGATTTTGGCCGGAAAGTTTAAAGATAGTGAAAAAGGAATTTGCATAATCTTTTTTATAGGTTTCCAGTTTGGCCTTTTTTTCGCGGACCAATTGGTCTTGTTCAGCCTTGGCTTGTTGGTACTCCGGAGTTCCGGCAGTGGTGGCCGCCAGTTTTTGGGATACTGCATCAAAGCGGGGCTGGAGGCTTTGCTCAAAGTGCATGTTTTCGTACAACAACTCATTGTCGAGGGAACCTTCAATCTTGATGGATCCTTGTAAATTGCCGACCTTGGTGGTGATTTTAAATTTTTGATCCTTATCGATCAGCAATTGCAAGTTGGTATCATCGGGAAACAGGACAAAATACATACCTGCCTCATAGGGTTCCTCTTTTTTGAAAACCATTTGGCCATTGTTGTCAATGCTGGTGGAATCGGCCAAAAAACGCTGCTCCGCAAAGATGCCGATCAAGCGGGCTGTGCCAGCGGGAAGGCCGGCTACGGTGATCTGAATGTCTGGAGATTCGGCTTCCCCTCCATTTGCGGCGGCACTATTTTGACCATTGCCACCGGTACAGGCCCACAGAGAGAATATCATGAGGATAGGAAAGAAAAATTTCATGGCTTCGCCTTTTTGCCGGGAAAGTACAAAATCCTGAGTAAAATTGCCTTAGTTGTGCTGTTAAATATGGACGTTGGCTGTCTGCTTGATGCAACGAGGCTTTGCTGCCATAGGTAAATGCAGGATGGTGGGACAACGGACGGGCTGCGTGAAGGATAGGAGCGGAATGCACGGAGCCTTAGGCGAGTACATTAGAGCGGATAGCCTGACCCCTTGGGGGCACGCCCAAATATTTAGGGATCAAGTTCCAGTTTGACCGACGAAGGATAGGAGAGCCCAAGAGTGTGGACCTTGCCTTTCTCCATTATACTTTGTCTCCTGGTCTTGTCTTTAAATCCTAAAGTTGACGAAATAATACTTATAATGTCTCGCTCATAAACCTGGCCACCAACTGGTGAAAATGGTGTACTCCTTGTTCCATAGTTGGAGAAAACCTTCCGGCTTTGTAGAACCTGGAACGCACTCCTTTTTGTACACTTTCTACAATTGCTTCATCTTCCATTTCTGTTTGATGCAGTTGATTTTCTTCCCTGCTATGGGTGTCCCCTTCGAAATAATAGGACCGGAATTTCACCAGGGTTGCCTCTTTAGAGAGAGGTACGACAACATTTAGCGAAAGCCCCCAGGGGTAAAAATTGAGCATCAGGTTGGGAAATAGCCACCAATAGTAGGCATAAATTTTTTGGCCATAATCGGGATGCCCTTCTGGCAGCTCAAAGCAGGGTTGGCCTTCATCGGCAATGCCAATCTGTACATTGCAATAGTCAAATATCTCAGAGCGGTAGTTTTTAAAATCAAGGGCGTGATTCAAGGCCGGGTGCACAAAAGGAATATGGAACCCTTCGAGGTAGTTGTCGCAATACAATGCCCAGTGGGCAGGTAGGCGATAATCTTGAGACGCTTCAGCTGAAAATTTCAGGCTATGCAATGGCAACCACTGCATGCGTTCCTGGATGGGGCGCACCATCTCCTCAAGGGGCACAGTGGGGTTGAGGCTGACAAACAACAGGCCCAGCCACTCTGAGAAGGGGATACTGGCCAGGTTATCGTGCTGGGTTGGAAAGTTGGTCACCTGTTCAAATTCAGGCATACTCTTGAAGGTCCCATCGAGCCGGAAGCAGCGTCCGTGGTAGCCACACCTCAATACCCGGTCATTGCCGGGAGCCTCCACAATGACTTTGGCGCGGTGAGTACAGACATTGGATAGGCAGTAGCGATGGCCATCAGTATTATGGGTAAACACGAGGGGCTCATCCAGCAAATTGGGTAAGAGGGTAAAGGGATAAACAGATGGCGTTGCCGCAATGGCGTCGGCATCGGCGACGTACTGCCAGCTCTGTGCAAAAATTTGTTCGCCAGACTGCCGGTAGATGGAATCGCTGCGGTAAAAGTCGGCGGGAAGGGTGGCCGACTGGCGGATATCTTGATGGATATTTGGAAGATTCATGTTCTTAAAATTTGGCGCTAATATAGTAGATTTG
>BQJU01000113.1 GCA_021604865.1 Saprospiraceae bacterium
TTTGGAGGTCAATTTTTGTAGCGAAAAGCGTCAATTTTTTGATGAGACAAGGCTTTTTTTGAAGTGCATACCCTGAGGTACGGACAAGAAAAGTAACGAAGTATCATCGAAAAAGTGATCCTTTGCAGCCAAAAGGTTGGCCTGAAAACATGCTCTAAATTAATAATTTCTATTAGATTCATGGCATCTTTAACATATCAGGGTTGTTTTGCATGGGCAGGGCCGTGGGAAACAACGCTATTGTCCAAGTAAATGGCAAGCATGACTACAAAAAATAAAGCACAGGCAATTATTGAAAAAATGTACAACAAGGACACCTTCAGCCAGTGGTTGGGAATTAATATTCTCGAGGTAACTCCTGGAGGTTGTATCATAGAGATGAAAATCAAAGCCAATATGCTCAATGGATTAGGTATGGCACATGGAGGCATTACCTTTTCCTTGTCGGATAGTGCCTTTGCATTTGCCTCCAATTCCAGGGGACGCAAAGCCGTTTCTATTGAGACTTCCATTTCTCACACTAAAGCGGTTAAGGAAGGCGATCAATTGACGGCTATAGCCAGGGAACTGAATTTAGGCAATCGAATTGCCGTATATGAGGTAAGTGTGCGCAATCAACATCAGGAAATTGTCGGTTTGTTTAAAGGGACAGTCTTTCGCACCGAGACTGATTGGGACGTTTGAAAGCCTTTTAGCGCATCCTGTCTGAAGGACGACTTTGGTCTCCAAACAGGAATTGAATCACAACTTCTATGCATAGAATATAGAAAAAGAAATAAATTAAATTATATTTGCTAAAGAACAAGCACCTGAAATCTTTCCTTTATTTTTCCCTAACTCCCTTTCAATCAAAACCCTTGTATTCTGTTGTCGGCAATTGCTGACCCGTGTTAGCAATGCCGACACCTAAAACCCTATCTTTTTAATTAGTCTATCTTGCTATTATCCATTTTTCATTGTACCTTTTGGCACGTTTGGCGATTAAATTTGCATTCGGAGGCAAGGTCCATCTGTACGTGAAATCCCGATTAATCAAAAAATTACAACCATGAAATTTGTACCCTTTTTTCTTCTCTTATTTTCTATTGGGTGGCAGACAACGACTGCCCAGGAATTTACTGATCCGGTAAAATACTTTGATTACCTCAATAATGAACATGCTGCTATTGTCAGCAAAAATCTTGAATACGTTCAATATTCTGTTCATAGCGATGACTATGCAGAGGTTGAAGGAAAGCGGATCGACCTGATAAAACAGCTCGCCCAGGCCATCGTTAAGGTCGCAGCATTGCCTTCGTTTGAGGAAGATGGAAACATGCGCAATGAGATGAGTGAAGTGCTAAAATTGTACCTTGAATCTTACGAAATAGAATTTAGTGAGATTAATGACCTGAAGCGGGAAAGTAAAGAGTCTTTCGAAACGATGGAGCGATATCTGGCTGCACAGGATGCTGCCGAAAAAAAGATAGCTGATGCGGCGGAACGATTTCAGGAGGCGCAACGAGTTTTTGCGAAAAAACACCACATCACCTTGCTTGAAGGAGAAAAGAATTCGGAAATTGAACAGATCAATCAAGTGAATGCTTATTATCGGGCCATTTTTCTAAAGTATTTTAAAGTTTCCAAGCAACATTCAGAATTATCCGATGCCATGCAGGCCAAAGAAATTGACCGTATGGAAAAAGCCCGCATCAAACTGATCCAGGATGCTCAGGCAGAGTTGAAAATCTTGAAATTGATGCCTGATTTTAATGGAGATTCGGGTTATCGCGTCGGCGCTATAGCCATTCTTGACTTTTATAAAGGATTGGCCGAAGATGGCTACAAAAAAGTAGTTGAAATTTTACGCAAAGAACAGTTGACACAAGAGGATGTCGATACGTATAATGGCGTTATTGAACATTACAATGAAAGTGTCACCCGTTTGATCAATGAGTACAATCAAGCCCTTGATCAACTACTCAAGAATAATGTGCCTAAACCTTCTATTCGGACCAAAAGAATATAAAGCCACCAATATGCTCGTATGTCGTCAACTTTAGTGATTTATTCAACCAAGGCAGCCATCAAGCACTATCGCCGGTTCGCCAATATTACCTTATGTGCACTAAGTCGCCAAGATTGAATTTCGAGTTAGCGCCTAAATTTGAGACAAATTCGCGATGATTCATGTTTTTGAAAAAAAATCCAGACATTGCAAGTCCTAAGGAACAAAAATATGGTGGATAGAACAAAAAAATCTAGTGAGGATAATTTCCAACGATTTAAAGAATTTATCGATCACACTGCTGTGGGTTTTTTTTACCTGAATTGCCGCCAGCCTATTGATATTAATTTACCGGTAGAGGAACAAATCGATCAACTTTTTGCTTGCGCTTATATAGAAGATTGTAATGCCGCAATGGCTTCTATTTATGGTTTCGAATCGCCGGAGGCAATTATAGGTTTGCATTATGAAACGCTCACCGGCCGAACCCAGATAGAGTCGGATCGAAATTCCTTTAGGCGATTTATTGAAAATGGGTATCAGCTGGAAATAGAAGATTTTATTCCTGAGGAACCTCAACATGGCGCTCAATATTTTTTGGTTCACGCACTTGGTTTTGTTGAAAATGGGTGTTTAATAGGCATTTGGGGTAGCCGAAGGGATATTACGGCTAAAAAACGTGGAGAAGCAAAAAGCAAAAACAGGGAATTTCTGTTAAGCAGCCTTTCTAAATATAGCCCGATTGGGATCGTTTTTGTTTCACCTGACAGTATCATACGACGAGTCAATCCGGCAATATGTAAATTATGGGGGTATGACGAAGAAGAACTCATCGGTATAGATTATAAAAACATTACTCATCCGGAGGATATAGCGCCAGAGCTGGAACAATTAAAAAAAGCTTTCCAAGAAAATTTACCTTCTGTATATATCGAAAAACGGTTTCTTCACAAAGAAGGATACCCTATCTGGACAACGATTGGGGTAGCTTTGCTCTACAATGATGACAAAACCTTGCGCCATGTAGTGGCTATGGTTGTGGATGTCACTGCCAGACACCTGGCTTTGCAATCATTGCAGGAAAGTGAGTCCCTGCTTAAAGGGGTGCTCAAGGCATTGCCCGATTTAAAATTCAGGGTTGATCAGAATGGCGTCTTTCTGGATTATTACCCTCCTGAAAATGAGGACGATCTGCTGCTTCCACCGGAGGAGTTTCTATTTAAAACGATAAATGATATCTTGCCCCCACATGTTTCAATAGGCATCAGAGCCAATATGTCGAAAGCCAGGGAGACAGGCAGGGTGCAAATTTTTGAATATGCGTTATCTATAAAGGAAGAGCTTGGTTATTTTGAGGCTCGTATCAATGCACTAAATGAAAACGAATTTATCGTAGTCATCAGAAATATTTCTGAGCGAAAAAAAGCAAAACGAGGATTGCAGGAAAAAATTCAGGAGCTGGATCTTAAGAACCGGCAGATGCAAAAATACATTGACTCTAATCTGCAACTGGAAAACTTTGCCTATATCGCCTCCCATGATCTTCGGGAACCCTTGCGGACGATGAGTACTTTTGCGCAGTTGTTACAACGAAAATATGCCGATCAACTTGATGAACAAGGCATCAGTTATATTGACTTTATTACCAAAGGAGCTTCCAATTTAAATCAGCTCATTGAAGATTTACTTGCTTATTCCCGTATTAATACCAGTGATCAAACAAAATCTCCGGTAGATGTACAAGAATTGTTAAAGGAAGTAAACAAGGGATTGGCACAAATAATACAGGAAAATAAGGCCGTTTTTTATACCAAAGACTTGCCTACACAAATTTCCGCCAATCCCCTTAAAATAAAACAGCTTCTTCAAAACCTGATTGCCAATGCCATCAAGTTTAGAAAAGAAGATACCACTCCATATATTGAAATTTCTGCCAGAGATACTGATACGCATTGGCAATTCAAAATAGCAGATAATGGTATTGGCATCAAACCGGAATTTCAGGACACCATATTCCTGCTCTTTAAAAAACTCCATGGAATGGGAGACTATGAGGGGACTGGTTTGGGGCTGGCCATTTGCAAAAAAGTAGTAGAACAACACCAGGGGGAAATCTGGGTGGAGTCACAACCGGATGAAGGCGCAACCTTCTATTTCACAATAAAAAAATGAGTAAAAAAACGATATTAACCTACCTCAGCTTATTAGAGCAAGCCGACTACAAAAAGGTGATCAGTCTTTTTGAGGAAAAAGCAAATATTTTCTCTCCCCTCTATGGCAAACAATCACCGGCAATATTTTATCGCCAACTGTTTGATGATACCCGCCAATCAAGGATTAAAATACTGGATATCTATCAGGGGCAACATTCACAAAATTGGAGTGTTAATTTCCTGTACCACTGGACCCTCGCCAATGGTACAGAGACTACTTTCGATTGTGTAGATCTATTTGAATTCAATGAGGATGGTAAAATCACTTCTTTGCGGATTATCTATGACACCCAAAATACCCGTTCCGCTTTTGAAGCATCCGATTCCTGATGTTTATCCCATTTCGGCCACGACCTCTTTTACTTCCGGTACCATTCGCTTCAACATGCCTTCAATACCAGCTTTGAGGGTAACGGTAGAAGAAGGACAACCGCTACAAGAACCCTGAAGGATAACCACTACACTTCCCTGGTTGAAAGATTTGAATTCGATGTTGCCACCATCCATTTCCACAGCAGGTTTTACATAGGTATCAATCAGATCTTTGATCTTTTGCACTATTTCTACTTCATCTTCAGAATATTCATAGCTGGCCCCACGCTCGGCTTCCAGTTCCGCCATCGCGGCTTCAAAACCATCTTTGACAATCTCTTTATCTTCCTCGATGTAGGTTTTGATGAATTCCTTCAACTTCAGCATGATATCTTCCCATGCATAGTTGAATTCCTTGGTAACGGTCACAAAGTTATTGCATACGTAAACGCCTTTCACATAGGGCAATTCAAATAAGGCCGTGCCTAAAGGTGACCATTCTTGCGCCAGTTCTTCCTCACGAAAATCGGCAGTGCCTTTATACAACATCCGGTTTGTAACAAATTTTAATGATTCCGGATTTGGCGTCTGCTCCGTGTACAACATTACCGGGCTTTTGGTTACCGTATTATCCATGATCTACTAATTTATGATTTACAATGGTTGTTTTAAACTACTGATCTAAATTACTATTTAGACTCATTCTACAAAAGTAACACATTATTAGCATCCTGGTTTGATAAATGTGCAACTAATTTTCACCCATACAATTCATAATGGATCTGTGACTTGTCATAACCCAATTTGATAATCAGGTTGGCCACGGCATCATCGATCATATTGCTCCAGCCACAAAGGTAAAAATCGACATCGGGACGAGCTGTCTGGTAGGCCTCTAAATAAATGGGATGCACGTAGCCCAAATGCAGGTCTAAGGAGCCTTTTGTTGGCGCTACATCTTTTTCTCTGGAAAGGGCCACTGAATACCTGAATCCGGGCATTTTTTGCATTAATTCTTCAAATTCATCCCGATATAACAGGCCATCCAGAAAACGGGTGCCAAATATGAGGTGAATATTCCGGTGGGTTTTATTTTGATTATAAATATCCCAAATCATACTCCTAAATGGAGCCACTCCGGTACCTGTACAAATAAGCACCAGGTCTTTTTCAATGGGTTCTGGCAGTGTGAATGTTCCAGAAGGCCCCTTAAACCGAATCGGGGTACCAATGCCAACTTCATCAAAAAGGTAATCACTAGCGGCACCTCCATCCAGTTTGACAATGCTGAATTCAAGCAAGTTGCTCTTATCAGGGGGATTGGCAATCGAATAACTACGCCAGCGTTTGAGCCGTTTATCGTGAATCGGCAAATCCATGGTCACAAACTGACCGGCCTGAAAATCAAGCACCTCTTCAGTCGGGGCCTCCAGCCAAAACCGCTTGGTATTTGGGCCTTGTGCTTCAATTTTGACTACTTTACTATCATACCACTTCCAGGGCATAAAAATATGGATTAATGAATTTTATAAATCTTATAATATTAACTCTGCATAATTAAGAATTGTTTCAAAGCCTTTTTGTTGAAAGTAATTTTTGGTTTCGGCAGGAGGTAGGGGAGAAGTTGCCAATACAAAATCACCGCCCCAGGCACCCAGCGATTTGATTTCGCCAGGGAAATTATTAAAATATAGGTTTTTTGCCCGTTCTAGTTTGAGGCACTGGCTTACGAGTGTTTCGTGTTCCCGGATCAATGTCTCAAAGTCGGAAATGCTAGTGGCATTGGCCATTTTCAGCGATAATTGATTGATTTGTTGCACCAAATCCTCATTAACGCCACCCAACGCCCGGTATCGGGCAATGCCTTCACGGCTGTTTTGTTTTTTACCCAGATATACAAAATAGAGTTGATCCCGAAAAGAAGGCTGAAAGGGCAGGTCTACAAATGCTGCTTGTTCCTTTCGTTTTTGATAGAAAATGGGCCCTTTGGCTTGAGCGCAGGCCAGATCGTAACCAGAACCACCAAAAGTTTTGGCCAACAATTGGTATGGATCAGTTTCTGTCCATTGGGCTAGTGCCGAGACTAGCGTAGAACTACTGCCCAGCCCCCATTGCATTGGGAATTCCATACGGGTTTCGATCAGAAAAGCAGACCCATTATTCCAGATTCCGGGTTTTTTATTTTGAATGGATGTTAATAAATCCAGTAGGCGTTGAGCGATAGCTAAAGAATTGGTGTGCAAAATTTTCAGCGGGAACAAGGAAAACTTACCTTCAAACCAGCAATTTCCATCATTAGCAAAACTCTTCCAGATGATTAGGTTGTCTTCCTCTAATGATTCCACGCGGAAAGATTGCCCCAATTTAGTAGGTAAGGCAATTGCCAATGCACCATCCAATACAAAATATTCGGCGGAGAGCAACAATTTTCCATGTGGGTAGACTTCGAATGTGGCGGGCACCGGCATGTTATAAATTTTATTGTCTGGTGACAATGATGGGCTGACCTTTGTAGTTGCGTATCGATTCCAAGAACTTCCGGACAGTACTAAATGACACCACTTTATCGCTAAAATGAACCTCTGCTTGTAGACATTCACTTTCATTTGCACCCAGATGATTAAGGATGTTTTTGAGGTGCATTTTCATATGTCCTTGTTGAATACCAGTCGTCACCAGAGAACGCACGGCAGCAAAATTCTGAGCCAGACCCGTGGTCGCAATGATCATCATCAGCTCTTCTGCGCTGGGGTTGCCCAATAATTCTAAAGAGCGCTTTGCCAATGGATGCAGCGTTGTCAGTCCGCCTACGGTGCCTAGTGCCAGTGGGAGGTCGAGCCAAAAACGGAAGACTCCATTTTCTATTTCGCAGTAGCTCAAACTTCGGTATTGACCATCCCGGGCCGCATAAGCATGACCGCAGGCCTCTACTGCCCGAAAATCATTGGCTGTAGCCATCACCACGGCATCTACACCATTAAAGATGCCTTTATTATGCGTTGTGGCCCGATAAGGATCGATATTGGCAATCCGGATAGCTGTTGCAAATTTTTCGGCGAAGGTTGTGCCATCCATCTCTTCACAGGCACCTTTGAGTTGATCTACCGGGCATTCTACCTCAACATGCACCAAACAATCGGGGGTATAATTGGATAAAATAGCCATGACAATCTTCACCTGTTTTTCTTCCGCAGTAAATGCTTTTTGACGGGAGACAAAATTTTTCAGAATTTGAGCAAACTCTTCCAATACGGAATTAATAAAGTTGGCCCCCATGGAATCACAGGTTTCGAATGAAACCATCAGCTGGTAATAATTGGGTTCCAAATGGTTTAGGTCGCGTAGTTCAATATCGGTCACACCACCACCACGGCCTTCCATATTAGTGGTCAGGTAGGCAGTTTCTTTTCGCAATTCAAGTTCCAGCTTAGCAAAATGAGCCTGCAACTTATCCGGACTGCCTTTCCAGGTGAAATGCACTTGCCCCAGCTTCTTGGTTGATAATACTTCGGCCTTAAAGCCGCCTCTATTGAGCCAGAATTTAGCAGCACTTGAGGCTGCAGCTACGACTGAACTTTCCTCAATCGCCATGGGAATGGCGTAAATCTGATCATTAATGAGAAAGTTGGGCGCAATGCCATAAGGAATGATATAATTAGAAACTGTATTTTCGCTAAATCCGTCCAGAATACGCTGTAAGTCAATATTTCCGTGCCAGAAGCTACTTAATTCTTCTGTATAAGCTTCTCCATCGACAAAAAAGTGCTCGGCCAACCACTTCACCTTTTCTTCTTTGCTCCATTTGGAAAATCCGGAAACAGTTTTATCCTGCATTTGAATGTGTTTAATTTTTCTGGTTTTAATCCGTCAGTTACCGTCTATTTAGGCCTTCACCTTCAAAAAGGCATTCGCTAGTTCCAGTCCTTGCACTTGTGCATCTATGTAGTGGTACAGTGTCTCATAATCTCCTTGGGCATGGCGCAAAAAGGCCGAAGCCTGGCCGTAAATTGCCGGCAAGTTTAGTTTTTCCGTCAAATAATAGCCATGCAGAAAGTGTTGCACCCCTCCTGAGATGATTACTTGTCGACAGCGAATTTTATCCCCAAGGTCCACTTGGATTTGATTGGTTAGGTCAACCATTTCTTCGGCACTATGTCCGATCATTGCCAGATGTTTGTAGATTTCAGCTTTTTGGTCATCGCTGCGCAACATTTCCAATTTTGCAAAATTGGTTCCTCCATTGGCAGCAAAGTCTACTGCAGCCAAGGGCAGTTGAAAAAGGGCACGCAAACTTCGATAGCCCATGCCCTGTCCGACTTCTTTGACAATAACGGGCATGTTGTCCATCTTTTCCAGAAAGGTCATGATGGTTTGTAGGGGAGGCTGTTTGAAACGATCGCCTTCTGGTTGCAACCATTCCTGCATAGGGTTGACGTGAATAATCAGCCCGTCGGCCTTTAATTTATCTAATAGTTGTTCAACCTTATATAGTTCTTTTTTTTCAATCAATTGTTCTATCTGCGCTATGCCCAGGTTGGCATAAAGCGGCAAATCATCGCCGATTAGGGAACGTACATTAAAATCGGGCAGGTTGTCATCATTTTCCAATAAGGAGCGGCAAGAACCCAGCCCCATGCCAAAACCAAAGTCTTTGCAAGCCCTGGCCAGATTATGGTTGATAATCCTGGCCATTTCTGTACCTCCGGTCATGCTCGATACCCACATGGGCAAACGGAAACTTTTATCCAGAAAACGAAACGCAGGCCAGCTACCACTTTCCGGATGGCCAGCTAGGATAGGCTCATAATAAAACCGGTCATCGAGCAGCCCTTTTCCTATTTGCGAATTGAAGGCCAGCTCAATATGATCCTTCTTTCGGGAGGCTGCCGTGGGGTCCTTCGATTCAGAAGAGGTCGTAATGGTTTTATTTCGTGGGTTTCCCTTCATTTCTGCAAATGCTCTTTCAAAAATTATCTGTTAACAAACTACAAATTTAGGCATTAGGCCCGATTTTATGCTAAAAAGGCACTAAATCGGCCATTTTGAAGTAACAAAGACTTGCTGAAATGGTTTAAGCGGAGATTTTGCGGCCCATTATTTATTGCCTCCAGGCTTCTGATTTATCTGTTGATTAACAAGCCTTTCAAAAGGGCCGCGAAATTTTTTGTGCGAAATTTTCCCTGTTTTTCAGTTACTTACAAAAGTAGGTTTGCATTTTTTTCTCAAAAAGGTTTGTTTTTTTTGAGAAAGAAAACTACCTTTGCAGTCGCATTTTTTAGAGGTATATTATTTCATTCAAAAAAGCCAATATAACGTGGATACGCTGAGTTACAAAACGAAATCTGAGAAAAAGGAGGCTGTTGAGCGCAAATGGTACGTTGTCGACGCAGAAGGAGAGGTGGTAGGTCGCCTTTGCTCAAAGATCGCTCACGTACTACGCGGTAAGCACAAACCTTCATACACTCCACACGTAGATTGTGGGGATTGTATCATCGTGCTGAATGCGGACAAAATTCGTTTCACCGGTGCCAAATTGGACCAAAAAGAATACATTACTTTTTCTGGCTACCCAGGTGGACAGAAGAAGATAACGGCAAAGCAGCTTTTGGCCAAGAAGCCTTATGCAGTAGTTGAGAATGCTGTGAAAGGGATGCTACCCAAAACCAAATTGGGCCGTGCCATGATAAAGAAATTATTTGTGTATGAAGGAACCGAGCATCCTCATCAGGCACAAAAGCCAGAGCCGTTTAAATTTTAATTTGATAACGATAATTCGATTATAGATTATGGAAATGATCAATGCAATCGGGAGAAGAAAAGCCTCTGTAGCCCGGGTTTACCTCACCAAAGGAGAGGGAGCCATCATGATTAATGGTAAGGACTATAAAGTTTACTTTCCCCAGCAGCATATTCAGAATAAAATCACAGCTCCTTTTTCAACAGTAGCTGCTGAAAATATCTACGACCTCAATGTTAATGTTCGTGGTGGTGGATTCAAAGGCCAGGCCGAAGCCGTTCGTATGGCGATTTCGCGTGCCCTGGTTAAGTTGAATGAAGACTTCCGCAGTCCGCTGAAGGCTGAGAAATACCTCACCCGGGATTCCCGTGTGGTGGAACGTAAAAAATACGGTAAGCCCAAGGCGAGAAAGAGCTTCCAGTTCTCCAAGCGTTAATCTGGCTTTACAGCCCGACTGGAAACTTGTCGGAAACTTTTTTTTAACACTATCATTAATTATTGGAAAATGTCTAAACCAGAATATAAAGACTTGCTTGAGGCCGGAGTGCATTTCGGACACCTCAAAAAGAAGTGGAATCCAAAAATGGCTCCATACATCTTCATGGAGCGTAAGGGGATTCATTTGATCGACTTGAACCGTACTTCAGAGTGTATGGAGCGTGCGGCTAATGCCATGCGTCAGATTGCCAAGTCGGGCCGTAAAATCATGTTTGTTGCTACTAAAAAGCAGGCACGTGATATCGTTGCCAATGCAGCACGTAGCGTAGGTATGCCATTTGTTACAGAGCGTTGGTTGGGTGGTATGATGACCAACTTTTCTACTATCCGTCGTTCTGTAAAGAAAATGCAGACCATCGACCGTATGTTGCAGGATGGTAGTCTGACCAGTGTAACCAAGAAGGAAAGATTGACCCTGACCCGCGAATTGAACAAGCTGGAAAAGGTATTGGGTGGTATTGCCAACCTGAACCGCTTGCCAGCAGCTATTTTTATAGTGGATATCCACCATGAGCACATTGCAGTAGCAGAAGCACACAAATTGGGCCTTCGCACGTTCGGACTTGTAGATACCAATTCTGATCCAAATCAGATTGATTATCCAATTCCTGGCAATGATGATGCTTCCAAGTCTATTTCTATCATTACTGAATATATGGTAGAGTCTATTCGCCAAGGATTGGAAGAACGCCAGCAAAACAAGTCTGAAAAAGACAATGGTAAAGGGTAGGCCGTTTTCACAAGCCTCCCTGATAATTCATTAAATCAATCAATCAATTAATAGAAGCTAAGATGAGTGTAGCAATTTCAGCCTCTGATGTAAAAAAACTGCGCGATATAACCGGCGCAGGTATGATGGACTGTAAAAAAGCCCTGGCCGAATCGGGGGGCGATATTGATAAAGCGATTGAATTTTTGCGTAAAAGAGGTCAGAAAATGGCCACTAAGCGCGCTGATCGCGATGCTAAAGAAGGTGTAGTATTGGCTTTGGTTTCTGATGACCATAAGCGTGGTGTAATCGTGAAGCTGAGTAGCGAAACAGACTTTGTAGCTAAGAATGAAAAATTCATTGAACTGGCTGAAAGTTTTGCTACCCTGGCTCTGGAAAAATTGCCAGAGAGTGTTGATGCTTTACTTGGATTAGACTACAACGGTATCACTGTAGCGGATAAAATTGCTGAGCAGGTAGGTGTAATCGGTGAAAAGATCGAACTGGCTGCTTATGAAAAACTGGAAGCTGCTCAGGTAGCTCCTTATATTCACATGGGCAACAAAGCTGGTGTACTGGTTGGTTTGAGCAAAGACAATGACGAATTTTTCGATGCTGGTCGAGATGTGGCCATGCAGGTAGCAGCTATGCACCCGATCGCAGTAGATAAGGATGGCGTAGATACCAAAACAATGGAGAAAGAAATCGAGATTGGTAAAGAACAGGCCCGCGCTGAAGGTAAACCGGATGCGCTGCTGGAAAAAATTGCCATGGGTAAGCTGAATAAGTTTTACAAAGAGAAAACACTACTTAATCAGCAATTTGTTAAAGATAGTTCCTTTAATGTAGGATCTTTTCTGAAAAGCAAAGACAAGGACTTAACGGTCACAGACTTTAAACATGTGACTTTAGGATAAATTATGAAAGGCGAATTAGGTATCTAATTCGCCTTTTTTTTTGACCTTTGGAAAGTGATTGGCTGATCTGACGAAGGAAAATGTTTAGCATCCAGCTCACCACCTATAAACATTGCGGTAGCTGGAGGACAAAAATGTCAATGATAAAACCACACGATACATGAAGTTAAAGTACAAACGGGTTCTTCTGAAATTAAGTGGAGAATCTTTAATGGGCGACAATAGTTATGGTATTGCTCCTCACATGCTTCAACATTATGCCGCAGAAATCAAACAATTGGTAGATCTGAATGTAGAAGTTGCCATTGTGATTGGAGGCGGTAACATTTTTAGAGGCCTTCAGGCTGAAGGCTCAGGTATCGAAAGGGTGCAAGGCGACTACATGGGCATGATGGCAACCGTAATCAACGGTATGGCCTTGCAAAGTGCTCTGGAGGGGAAAGGTGTTTATACTCGTTTGATTTCTGCCATAGAAATGAAACAGATTGCCGAACCTTATATTCGCCGCCGCGCGACTCGTCATTTGGAAAAAGGGCGGGTAGTGATCTTTTCGGCCGGTACAGGCAGTCCCTATTTTACTACTGATTCAGCTGCTGCACTGCGGGCCAATGAAATGATGGCTGATGTTATTCTCAAAGGCACTCGTGTAGACGGTGTTTATACAGCTGACCCCGAACTTGATCCCAACGCTACTAAGCTCGATACGGTTACTTTTGCCAAAGTTATAAGTGAAGGCCTTAGCGTTATGGATATGACTGCCTTTACCCTCTGTAGAGAAAACGACCTACCCATCATCATTTTTGACATTAATGAAAAAGGCAACCTGCTACGCATCGTACAAGGTGAAACGGTTGGTACTTTTATTGGAGGATAGCATTAATAATCTGCAATAGCAATAGTGGCCAGGCTCAATCTGGTGCCTGCTACTTCTAGTAATTTATTACCACAAGCTTCCAGCGTAGCGCCGGTTGTGACCACATCATCAACCAGGAGGATGTGTTTACCTTCCAACATCTTTTTGGAGTTGACCATAAAGGCTTCGGCTACATTGCGTACCCGTTCCAGACGAGACTTGTGGGTTTGAGTAGTGGTGTGCAACTGTCGTTGTAAACCATTAGAAATTGTAGGTATATCCATGCTTTCGGCCAAGCCGCGAGCAAATAACTCACTTTGGTTGTAGCCGCGTTCTCGCAACCGTTTAGGATGTAGCGGTACAGGAATAATCAGATCAATACCAGCAAAGAAAGGGCTTTCACGTAGTTTGCTGCCATACAGTTGCCCCAGGCGAATTCCAATAGCTTGTTTGTTCTCATATTTAAGTCGGTGGATCAGGTGTTGCGTTCGGCCACCTTTGTTGAACTTATAAAAGGCTGCTGCTGATTGGAGAGGAAGGCGCCCCCAGAAACGTTCGCTGAAGGGGTTTTCCTGGAGCAGGTGATAGTTTGTCTTGGGCAAATGATATTGACAAGGCAAGCAAAGAGATTCCTGATTGGGTGGAAGATTGGCATCACAAGCCAGGCATAAATTGGGGTAAAATAGCGCAAAAAAATCGTAAAGGAAGCGCAATTGTGATTTCATTGTAGGGTTTAGTCTTTTTTAGAACCTGGATTTTCTTAGGATGCACTCATGAATCAAATTCCACAATTTTAAATATAAGAATAATTTAAGAATTGACAATCAATTCGGAGAAAATTAGAGATAGGCTCTTGATAGATAGGAATATTTAGAGCAGGTAAAAAAAAACGTCCGCCCAGCAGAGCGGGGCAGACGCATCAAAACAAAACGAAAAACCAACTTTAAACAAGTCTTTTAACATTTAGCGAATGGGGGGAGTTCGTTAAATGTTAATGTTCATTTTATAGCAATGAACGCTGTTATTTATACTAACTCAATGTGGTTCAAAAATGTTGCTAGCAGGGTGTTAATAATTTCTTAAATGTCGGTTTGTAATCAATTTGCACGGGACGGTCTCATGCGTACCGGTACCTGTAAAGCCTCGCCACGACGATTGACCGTAATATTTAAGATGTCTCCGACCTTGGCCCGACCCACTATTTCCGTTAATTCGGGAACATCCTTAATGATATAATCGTCTACTTTTACAATAACGTCTTTGGGTTGTAATCCGGCATACTGAGCAGAACCTCCATCGACTAGATCTTCAATCACGACTCCTTGGCTGATATCCAGTCCCAGTTCATTGGCCGCATCATTATCGAGCGGATATATATTGACGCCTAAAAAGGCACGTTGAAAGCTGCCATATTCAATGATATCATCAATAATGCGTTTGGCTAAATTGATGGGAATGGCAAAAGAGTATCCCTGAAAAGAGCCATTTTGGGTAGCAATGGCAGTATTGATGCCCAGCAACTGACCTTCAGTGTCCACCAATGCGCCACCGCTGTTGCCGGGATTAACTGCTGCGTCAGTTTGAATAAATGCTTCAATGGCATCACGGCCTTGCAACAGTTGCAGGCTGCGACCTTTAGCACTGATAATGCCTGCCGTAACAGTTGATGTCAGGTCAAAAGGGTTGCCCACTGCCAAAACCCATTCTCCAACTCTTGCGTTATCAGAATTAGCCAATTTTAGTGTCGGTAAATCATAAGCCTCAATTTTAATGACAGCCAGATCGGCCTTTTCATCAGTACCTATAATTTTTGCCTCGAATTTGCGGTTGTCAAAAAGGGTTACCTCTACTTTATCGGCAAACCCAACTACGTGATTGTTGGTTATGATATAACCATCGGATGAATAGATAACACCAGTGCCACTGCCTGCCTGGGGCCCTCCAAAGAGATCATCTCCGAAAAAAAGGCGGAATGGGTTGTTGTCATTATTATTGTCGCTACGAGCAGAGCCATTAGCACTGGCTGAGATATAAACTACTGCCGGGGTAGCCTTTTCGGCTGCTGCTGTAAAATTAAAGGGTATCGTAGCCGCGCCAGGACGAATGTTGACATTGTTTACGGGCAAAGCTGTTGCGACGGGAGATGAGGCAACAGAAGCAGGTTCGTATATCAGGTATAAACCGCCCAACATTACAAGACCTCCAATCATTCCGGCGAGAATAAGAGAAAATAACTGTTTCATATTTTCGTTTCTTTAATATTTTCTTTCTTTGACAAATTTCCAAGAGAAGGATCTCCAACCCCAGGGTTTAAAAACATATTTGGAGCAAACTCCAAACCTGCTCTAAAATACAGAATAATAACTACTAATTCAAGGTCTTTGTTACCCTGCTTTTTTTGTTTAACTTGACCTTAACAGAGCTAATGAAAGAGAAATAGCGATGCAAGAAAATGGCATGTCCATCAATTTCGTGATTTATAATAACTTTGTCAAAGTTACCTGTGAAATATGACTAAGGAAACAATGATCGGACCTATTGATATGGAAGCAATGCTGCAACCGGAAACTGATTTGGAAAGGAAAATGCTCAAAGAGGAGGATTTTTTTAAGGGCCTGATGTGGGGGACGCCACGTTATGGCCATCCTGAAGGAGAAATCTACAAACACATTTTGGAAGTTTTTGATAATATCGAGCAGCTTGATATCAGTAAACCTATGCGTAGAAAGATGCGGCTGATCACCTTGGCCCATGATACGTTTAAATACCTGGAAGATAAGAGTACCCCTCGGGATTGGTCAAAACACCACGGAATTTATGCCCGCCGGTTTATGGAAAAACATGTAGATGAACCTACTCTCCTAGAAATTATTGAATTGCACGACGAAGCCTATTATGCCTGGCGTTTGGATAGCCTTTATCACGAGCCAGAAGCTTCAAAACAGAAACTGAATAACCTGCTCAAAAGGGTAGGGGAGCAACTCCAATTGTTCTACCTTTTTTTTAAATGTGATACCAAAACCGGCGATAAAATCCAGGCACCGGTCAAGTGGTTTGAACAACGGGTCAAAGGAATTGACATCGTGAAACTGTAGGGCACGGGCAACCACAGGGATCCCCAGACCATGTTTTACAAAAACAATTCCATTTTAATATTGCTGCGCTCATAGGGTGAAATTGGGCCGCCTACAATTTTTTTAAAACCAAGTTTGTAATAAAGATGGATAGCTGCCTCCATTTTGGTATTACTTTCCAAAAAGAGTCTATTGGCACCCAAATTTTTGGCCTTATTAATAATGGCTTGAGCCAATAAGCCCCCAATCCCTTTTCCCTGTGCTTCAGGGTCGACGGCCATTTTGGCCAGTTCATAAGTGGAGTCGCTCATTTTGATCATGGCGCAGGCACCTACCGGTTTTTCGCGATAAAGTGCGATGAAAATATAGCCACCCTTATTAATGATATAATTATCGGGATCACCTAGTGCCTTATGATCAGCTTCTTCCATTTTGAAATAACGGGTAATCCAGTCCTCATTCAGGCGACGGAAATCGTCCCGATAAACAGCCGTATAGTCTACAATACGAACTTGTTGGGTTTCCGACTTCTTGCGAATTACCTGCACGCGGTTTAGCAAGCTTTTTTGAGCCAATGCATTTTCAAGGTCATCAATAGCTTGCCAGATATCGTGTTCTGTTTCTTGCAATAACCCCCAGACGCCCTGATGCACGTATTCACACAGCTTGTCTACTTTAGGTTGGATAGATTTACCATACTCAGAAAGGGCCAGCATGTTTTTTCGCCCATCGTATTTGTCTTTGAGGGTGACCAACAAGCCTTTTTTGCGCATTTCCCGGGCAATTTGACTAACCGAAGGATGTGAATGCCCGATCTGCTCGGCAATTTCCGTTACACTCAGCGGGTCCGTATGAGCAAGCGTATAATAGACCGGAAACCATTTTGGTTCAAAATCCAGTTGTTCCAATTGATAAATGCCCAGCGAATCCTGTGTAATGGTTTCACTCAATCGGCGCAGGCGACTACCAAGAGCCATGATTCCCGTACGTTCGTAAAAATCCATAAACTTTAAAATTAATTACGTAAGCTCTTACGCAATTTAGAAAAATTTATGTAAATTGTCAAGAATAAGATGCGAATTGATGAAAAATACGGGCATTGTTTGCAGCCCAACTTTACGCTTGTGTGAGTGCTTCGCCAGAAGACTTCGACCTCGCACTGTCGTTGAAGCCTTTGCGCAGCTGCCTGATGAACGGCGATGCAAAGCCGATCTCCAAACATGCTCAAAGAATACTTCATGCTTTTAGGCGCCCTGCTTCACTGCCGGTGTTTAGTCGCAGTTGGCAGTGTCGGGGCGTTCTTTTTGAATCAGTGGGCGTTGGAATGCAAACAAATGCACCACCTAAAGGTAAGGAATTTGTTTCACCAGTAGTTTTTTGAAAAATACCAACCTATCTTTACGTCAAAGAGAATCATCTATGGATATTTTTGCTATTGCTACGGCACTTATCGTTCTTTCAGCCATCTTCGGTTATATCAATGTTCGGTTTTTGAAATTACCAGTTACTATTGGATTAATGGTAATTGCGTTGTTGTTTTCAATGGCGACCTTGTTGATTGGCAAAATTTTTCCGGAGGTTCTAAATTTGGAGCAGCAGTTTATAGGCCAGATCGACTTTGAAGAGGTCGTGATGGAAGGCATGCTTAGTTTTCTACTTTTTGCAGGGTCTCTTCATGTCAATTTTTCTCAGCTCAGAGATTTGAGGCGACCTATTATTTTGTTTGCTACCCTTGGGGTTCTTACTTCTACCATACTGGTGGGAGGATTGACCTATTTCCTTTTACAACTTTTGGGACTGTCCATTCCTTTTATCCATTGCTTGTTATTTGGAGCATTGATATCCCCTACGGATCCCATTGCGGTATTGGGTATCTTAAAAAAGGCAAATGCACCCAAAAAACTGGAAATCAAAATTGTCGGCGAGAGTTTGTTTAATGACGGTATCGGCGTAGTTGTGTTTTTAACCATTTTCGGGATTGCCGCTTCAGAAAGTGCCCATTTCGATATTGGAGAAATCGGTCTGTTGTTTCTTGAAGAGGTTGGAGGGGGTATTCTACTTGGCTTGGGGCTGGGGTACGTTGCTTACAGACTCATGAAGTCGATAGATGACTACGAAGTAGAAGTAATGATCTCCCTTGCCATCGTCATGGGCGGTTATTTACTTGCGAGCAAACTACATTTTTCCGCCCCACTTGCCATGGTCGTGGCGGGATTGTTTATTGGTCATGAGCGTTTTCGAACCTCTACCATGTCAGAGGTTACCGAACTTTATGTAGATAAATTCTGGGAATTGATTGACGTGCTTTTAAATGCCATTCTTTTTGTCCTGATCGGTCTGGAAATTGTTATTTTACCATTCGATAATGCCTTCGTGGTAGCTGGCCTATTGGCCATTCCGGTTGTTTTGTTTTCCCGTTATGCTTCACTAGCCTTACCCATTGCTCTTTTTCAAAAGAAACTGGAATTTGTACCCAAAACCAACCTCATTATGACCTGGGGTGGCTTGCGTGGAGGCATATCTATTGCCCTAGCGTTGTCCCTCACGGAGGTGATGTCAAGAAATCTTATTTTAAATATGACTTATATTGTCGTCATCTTTTCTATTGTTATTCAGGGACTTACGGTTGGAAGACTGGTTAAGAAGTTTAATTAACACAAGTCCCTAAATTTTTTAACAGATAAGTTTTTTTTGCGTTTATAGTTTTAATATTATATATTTGATTTATATAATTAGAGACATAGTCACAATTTAACACTTCATCTAAATTCCTCCCCCCCTTTTATTTTCATTTATACAGAAAATAATCACAATCCCAGGCTGATAGCATGTTTAGATTTTGTTCCTGATGATAACAAGCACTTAGAGCATGTTTGGAGGCCAATCTTTGGGCTGCAAAGGATCACTTTTATGATGATACTTCGTTACTTTTTTCGTCCGTACCTCAGGGTATGAACTTCAAAAAAAGCCTAGTCTCATCAAAAAATTGACGCTTTTCGCCTCCA
>BQJU01000114.1 GCA_021604865.1 Saprospiraceae bacterium
AGAGCATGTTTGGAGGCCAACCTTTGGGCTGCAAAGGATCACTTTTCTGATGATACTTCGTTACTTTTTTCGTCCGTACCTCCGGGTATGCACTTCAAAAAAAGCCTTGTCTCATCAAAAAATTGACGCTTTTCGCCTCCAAAGCCGACCTCCAAACAAGCTCTCAGGGAAATTTTCTTCTTGTTCAGTTGGTCTGGAGGCCGCCACAGGATTGTATTTTTGTGTATTCGAGCAAAAACTTGCTAGAAAATTCTGGTCGACTGGTCCTACTTCCTGGAGGCAGGAAGGCGGATTTTGAATAACTAAAGGACCATTAATTGTGTGTCCCGTTGGCGGAATTACCTGATGGTTTTGTAAATGAAAAAAGATTTTTCAATTTCTACCCAGGTGCACTATATCATCCATAATTAAATTAAGCGTTTTTATTGAACAATCATAATACAAGCTTGTCACTACTCTTCGAAATGCCCATACCTTATTCCTTGTTACAATCAATTCAAAATATATTTCGCAATAACCAAGTAAAACTATTGCCTTTGTCGGCTTTTATCCCAACCCAAACTTGGCTCTCCCCACGATTTAAATTACATTTGTTCCCAACAAAACTACCCTTTCCTATGCATAAAATTTTCATTCTGTTCGTACTGACCATTTGTATCTCCTGGAATATGCCCACGCCCAATTGGCAGGCAAAAGTAGATGTCGGATTACTAGAAAAACTTAACAATGGCGCCTCCATTGACTTTTTGGTGGTCTTGCGGGAGCAAAGCACTGTAAATGAGGCAAAAACCTTGCAAAATAAGGCTGCAAAGGGTCAATTCGTATACCAAAAGCTGAAAACAACAGCTGAAAGAACACAAAAGAATATCCGCGCCATCCTGCAAAATGAAGGCGTGTACTATAAGTCGTTTGTCATCGTCAACTCCATTTATACTCAGGGCGACCTTGCGTTGGTAAGCCGCCTGGCGCAACTGAACGAAGTACAAAGTATCCAATCCAATCCACAGATTCACCTGGAAGTTCCCGAAGTATCTCGCGATGGGGTCAACTCCCGCGATCTGATCGAATGGGGCATCGAGCGCATCAATGCCGATGATGTCTGGGCCATGGGGTATACTGGTCAGAATGTGGTCGTAGGCGGTGCGGATACAGGAGTAGCCTGGGAACACACCACTATTCAATCCAAATATCGCGGCTGGAATGCCGGAACACCAGACCATAATTACAACTGGCACGATGGCATCCATGTGATCAGCCCACTGCATAATGACAGCATCATTAGCCCGGACAATAACCCTTGCGGATTGGAAAGCATTGTGCCCTGTGATGACAACAATCACGGTACCCATACCGTAGGCACAATGGTCGGTGATGATGGTGAAGGCAATCAGATCGGCGTAGCTCCCGGTTCTAGCTGGGTTGCTTGTCGCAATATGGAACGCGGCTGGGGAAGCCCGGCTTCCTATATCGAATGTTTTGAATGGTTTCTGGCACCTACTGACCTGGCCGGAGAAAATCCTGACCCGGCTATGGCGCCTCATGTGATCAATAATTCCTGGTCATGTCCGGAAGTGGAAGGTTGTAATGCTACCAATTGGGGCACTATGGAAACGGTGGTTAACAATCTCAAAGCTGCAGGTATCGTGGTGGTGGTTTCTGCGGGTAATAGTGGCTCTAGTTGCGGAAGTGTGAGCACACCTGCTGCCATGTTTGAAGCTTCCTTTACCGTTGGCGCTACTCAGCCTAGTGATACTATTGCCGGTTTTAGCAGCCGGGGAGTGGTTACTGTTGACAATAGTTTCAGGCTAAAGCCAAATGTTGCTGCACCTGGTGTTAGTGTACGTTCTGCTGTTCGCAATGGCGGATTTGCTACCTGGAATGGCACCAGTATGGCTGGACCCCATGTTGCTGGTTTGGTCGCCTTGATAATTTCTGCCAATCCTGCTTTGGCTGGACAGGTGGATATCATCGAAGATATTATAGAATCCTCCGCATTGCCTATTTTATCTGATCAGGATTGCGGGGAGATTTCTGGCATGTCGGTACCCAATGCCGTTTACGGATATGGCCGCGTAGATGCTTTGGCTGCCGTAGAACAGGCGTTGCAATTGGTGAAGGTAAAAGATCCTTCCACTTATGCTACGGTACAAATTGCCCCCAATCCTGCTAACAAAAAGGTTCGTGTTAACCTCATCGCGCCAGCAGGTAATGCAACTTTGGAAATTTTCACGCTAACAGGATTACCGATTTATTATGAGCAATGGCATCATGTCAACGGATCGGAGCAATTGATTAATATATCCAGCTGGTTTTCGGGTATCTATGTTTATCGCCTGAAAATTGGCGGGGAGCGTTTGATTGGAAGGATTATTAAAGGATAATTATCAAGGGCCCGCAAAGACTATAAAACTCGGGATGAATCATATTGGCCTACAAAACCAAAACAATTGTTTTGGTTTTTATTTATTTTAAAATTATTTGTACCTTTAGTGCAAATAATCTTGTTCATGGAAGAAGGCTTCAAGCTCAAAGAAATCATCAACCAAGAAATGGTCGCCAACATTGCGGCAGATATCCATGCTGCCTGGTCGGACTTTGACCGCGAGGCATTTGAACGGGCTGTATTGGCCAAATTAAAACCGCTAAGTTTTAGTGAACGAGCCAACCTGATCATGGAAAAAATGGCCGTTTATTTACCGACAGATTATCCAAAAGCTTTAGCTATTCTGACAAAGAGTTTTGGTCCGGAAACAAAAGTGCAAGAACCCGGAAATTACGATTCCTTTTATTACTGGCCACACGCCAATTTTGTAGCCCACTACGGTCTGGAATATTTTGATTTGTCCATGCAGGCACTCTATGAGATCACCAAACGATTCACCTCCGAATTTCCAATACGGGCATTTATCAGCAAATATCCCGAAAAGACGATGCACTTGCTACACCGATGGGTGAAGGATGATAATGAACATGTGCGTCGGTTGGTCTCGGAAGGCACCCGCCCTCGCCTACCCTGGGCATCACGGCTGCCACAATTTCAGGAAGATCCACAGCCAGTGATTGATTTATTGGAAAAACTAAAAGAAGATCCTGAGTTATATGTACGTCGTTCCGTAGCCAACAACCTGAATGACATTGGCAAGGACAATCCTGAACTTGTGGTCAAAGTTTTGACCCGCTGGAGTAAAATCAACAATGAAGGCACGCAGTGGATCATCAAACACGCTGCCCGAAGCCTGATCAAGGCCGGCCATACAGAAGTGCTAAGCCTTTTGGGTTACCCTCCGAATGTCAAACTCGTACTCCGTGATTTTAGTACCGATACAAAAGTCAGGCAGGGCGAAAAAATGTCCTTTTCATTTAGTATTACGTCCCGGGAAAACCAACCGGTCAACCTCATGATTGACTACTTGATTCACTTCATGAAAGCCAATGGCCAGCAAAGCGCCAAGGTTTTTAAATTATCCAAAAAGACCATCGCTCCCGGCGAAACCTTAGCCTTTACCAAAAATCAATCCTTCAAACCTATTAGTACCCGGGTGTATTATCCGGGAGTTCATGCCGTGGAAGTTCAAGTCAATGGGAAAATATTGGGCAAGCAGACATTTTTACTGGTATAAGTAGGCTAAGTTCATGTTTGGATTTGTTTTATTAACGTATTTCGGATATCCTTGCAACTAAATTCTTGATCCATGAGAAAAGTAATTCTCAATCTTGCTATAAGTTTAGATGGCTTAATTGAAGGCCCTAAGGGGGAATTTGATTGGTGTTTTACAGACCAGGATTATGGGATGCCTGAGTTTTTGGCAGGCATTGATACTATCTTTTATGGAAGAAAATCTTACGAGTTGATGGTCAGAATGGGAGAAAAGGCATTTGCGAGCAATAAGCAATATGTATTCTCCAATACACTGAAGCAGGTAGAACCAGGCTGGCACTTGATCAATAGTGATATAAGCAGTAAGGTAAAGGAAATCCTCAGCCAGCACGGTAAGGATATTTGGTTATTTGGCGGTACCAGCCTTGTAACGACCTTCATGAAAGAAGGATGGATTGATGAATACCTGCTTTCAATACACCCGCTACTATTGGGACAGGGCAAGCCATTATTCCAGGATTTAAACGAACGCGTGCACTTGAAATTGGTAGATACAATCCCCTATTCGAGTGGGTTGGTGCAATTGAGGTATCGTAGTCTTGAAAAATAACTACTCCCGGTAATCCAAGGCCGGTGGTCGATCGCCAATAAGTGCTTCGTATTTAAAATCCGCACCTTTAGCCGCCTGCCATTCTGTTTTGGCTTTATCGATCAAGGCTTGATCATGAAATAAATCATAACCAGTAGCCGTCAATGTTTTGGCAGCAACCATCATGCCTTTATACCCAATATCCGTGCCGCCACAAGCTACCGCCTGCCAGCTATGAGAGGCCGTGCCAGGAATCCAGGTTGCTACGCGCAATCCAACGGTAGGCACCGTCCAGCTGACATCACCAACATCAGTTGAACCACCACCTTTGCGGTAAGATTCATTAACAAAAGGGCCAACCTCAGCAGCAGATTGAATAGCGGGAGCTTTGTCAAGACCAAAGGTGGTCTGTATTTTTTCACCAAAGGCAATTTCTTCAGGAGTATAAGTAACGCCGCCAATGTTGCTGAGGTTGTTGTACATCAATTGAGCCAATGAGACAACGGGCAAAAGGTTATATACCCCTCCGATAATTTCGTATTCCATCTTGGTCTCCGTACCCAGTGCAGCGCCTTCTGCAGCTTTAATCATGCGATTGAAAATAAGTTTTGTTTCTGCCGGATCGGGATGCCGGGCGTAGTAATATACCTCGGCATAGTCAGGCACTACATTTGGAGCTTTGCCGCCATCTGTAATTACATAGTGTATTCGGGTTTCGGGAGTGACATGTTCGCGCATCATATTGACCATGACGTTCATCGCTTCTACCCCATCCAGTGCGGAACGGCCTCTTTGCGGGAAACCAGCAGCGTGTGCCGAAATTCCATGGAATCTAAACTTAGCAGAAATATTGGCCAATGAGCTGGATGGATTGGCAGAATTGGAGCTGGATGGATGCCAATGTAAGACCACGTCCACATCGTTAAAAAGTCCTTCACGCACCATATAGACCTTACCTGAACCTCCCTCTTCTGCAGGCGTACCATACACCCGGATGGTGCCATTTCTTTTTTCATTCTGCAACATCTCCTTAAGCTGAATACCGGCTGCTACACTGGCCACACCAAAGAGGTGATGTCCACAGGCATGGCCATTTGCTCTACTTGGGTCGGGAGATTTTTCGGGAGTAGCCTCTTGTGATAACCCAGGTAAAGCATCAAACTCAGCCAAAATGCCTATAACAGGCTGCCCGGATCCATAGCTGGCAACAAAGGCTGTCGGAATGCCAGCTACTCCTGCTTCTACAGTGAACCCTGCATCTTGCAACGTCTGCTGCAACCGTTGACTGCTGAGCGTCTCCTGATAGCCCAGCTCGGCCCAGGACCAAATGTCTGCTGCAATAGATTTGTAATGCTCAAAGGATTTGTCCAAACCGGTAATTAAAACCTTTTTCTCCTTGGAGGAATCCCCTTTTTGTGCCATTAGACTAAAGGATAAAAAAAGCAGGCATGCTGTCGTGAAAATACTTGATTTCATACGTCCAATAATTTAATGATGAAGCCTATTTATGTTTGATTCATTTGGAGAACGAAACAATCCAAAACACCTATTTGGTTTAAGGTAAAACTATTTGGTTTTACCAGGAAAAAGAATTACCTTAGGTACGCCAATTTAACTATTTTTTGTTTTATTAAATCAAAACGAAATGAATACCAACAAAATTCTTCTCAGTGCCCTAGCGGGCGGTGTGGCCTACTTCTTCTTAGGCTGGCTGGTTTACGGCATTTTATTACAAGGTATGATGGAAATGCCTGCTGCTATTGCCAAAGAACCGATGGAAATGTGGGCGATGGCTATCAGTTGCCTCGTCTATGGTTTGTTACTGGCAGTTATTTTTGGTCATTGGGCCAGTATTTCTACATTGATGACTGGTGCAAAAGCTGGTGCTATCATTGGTGCTTTAGTAGCTGCATACGTTGATTTTTCCTTCTTCTCCATGTACAATTTTATAACCCTTCAGTCCGTAATTGTCGATATTATTGCGGCTACAGCACTTTCCGCGATTACCGGCGGTGTAGTTGGCTGGGTATTGGGGTATAAAAAGGCATAGATTTATAGTTGAAGGATTATAAATTTAGAACGCGGAGTGAACGGAGGAACAGAGATAGCAGAAGAAACTAATTTTTCTCTGCGAGCGCTGCTTCCGTTCACTCTTTTTGGTTCTGGCTTGTCCAGCATAGGAATAACAACCCTCCAAACGAGAAGCTCTTACATCCGAATAGAGTCATAGACCACCACCTTTTCCCATAGGTCGCTGGCATTTTCAATAAATTTCTTATGTATTGGATGATCCTGATAGGCATCCTGGTCGGCTTTAGTTTTGAAGGTACACAAGAGATTGTAAGTATAGCTGCTGTCAATCACTGACCGACTGGTACCGGCAGGCGTACCAATGTGTTTACCCACAATCATGGGCATCGCATCTATGAAAGTAGTCAACTCGTATTCAAATTTATTTCTGGCGGTTTCATCATCGGGGTTTTTCAGCCAAAAGAAAACGGTATGAACAAATGAGCCTTTGAGGTTTTTAGGTTTGCGAACTTCCTTCATCTTATTGAATTTTACAAATGGGAAAAAACTCAGGGTAACGGCACCCAAAGATATTTTTTTGAAAAATGAACGTCTGATCATGATTGGTGGAATTGTGTGTTCGTAAATGCTGGTTCTTTAATTCTATTTTATATCCTGAAGCCTACGCCCTGGCTATCAACTATCGCCAATAAGCGGCTAAATTTTATAGTGCCAAAGAAGTAAGCAAGATACAACATTGTTGGTTTTGGAGCTCCTGTTTTGGGTCGAATTTCAAAGAAGCCCAGCTATCAACAAACTATTTATCCCTCCCATCCGTTTGTTTGGTAGCAAAAAAAACATCATGCTGAAAAACGCCTGGAACTATCTCTTATTACAATCTGTACGCGCCTATCTGAATAGTCTATCTTATCTGGCTCCACAAGCAGCTGGCCGATTGGCATATAAACTTTTCTGTACCCCCCGTGCTGGCCGACCCGGTGATACGGATACTCGTATTCTGGAAACTGCTGAACAACAAACGGTGACGTTGGCCGGTCAATCCATCCGTCTTTATCATTGGCCTGGAACCGGCAAAAAGGTGTTTTTATTACACGGCTGGGAGAGTAATTCGGCACGTTGGAAGGATTTTCTGCCTGTATTACAACAGCAAAATTTGGATATCTGGGCACTGGACGCTCCAGGGCATGGCCATTCTGGAGGGAAACGATTTACGGTGCCGCTTTATGCTACTGTTATGCGAGAGGCATTTGAAATCCATCAGCCGGAGGCCATTGTAGGCCACTCTGCTGGAGGCATGGCCTGTGTGTTGTACCTCAGTCAAAACCAGCCTGACTTCTTGCAACAACTCATCTTATTGGCCACTCCTTCCGAATTGATTGAACTGGCAGATCTTTATCGAAGAACACTGGGGTTGAGTGCCCGGCTTATTGACCAGATGGGAGCTATTTTTGAAGCTCGTTTTTCTATTCCAATAAATACCTTCTCCATCCGGGAAATGGCTAAAAAAATCGAAGTACCTGGCTTGATCATTCACGATCAGGAAGATGATATTGCCCCCTTTGCTGATGCAAAAGCCATTCACCAGAATTGGCCGCAAGCCAGATTGGTGTCTACGGAAGGGCTTGGGCACAGCCTAATGGGTCCTGAGGTAATCGAACAGATTAGTCAGTGTTTAAAAAGTGAAATGCTCTCAATCAAATAAATCATCCGGTGGGGAGATGAAAAACCCCAAACTGATGAAAAGGCCATTACTAGGCTCTACTCTAAAACCGGATGTAAGGTCTGTTTTACCCTCAAACTCGGTGCTGAAATTCATTTGAAATCCAAATTTCAAACTACTCCAGATCCAACGGAAAAACTGATGTTCCAAAGTACCATAAACAAGGACTGCTGATCGATTAAAAGCGTAATCAAAGGTAGGTTGCGGGGTTTCTTCTACACTAAGGCGATAACTTTGACTCTCGTATTCAAAACCAAAAAGTGCCAAATTTTTGGGATTGATATTGTACCGCAACTGGATCGAAGCGGGCAATACGGCTTCCAGCCCCCAATGATCGTTAAAGTTCCTGTTGTAAATCAAAAAAGGAATAAGATACGTCCGGCGAAAACTTTGTGAAAAGGAAAGTCCGATACCCCATTCAAGGTCTTCATGCGGTTTGATACCGTACACGACCAGTCCTTTATAAATCGCATATTTAGGATTAAAATTGATCCAATTCCGATAGTTGCCATTTGTCGAATACCGGAAGCGCAAGGCCAGATATTTCGTTTCGTTCAAAGGGCGGGTCATGTAAAGGCTGAGGGAATTGCTCTTTAGATGATGATCATTTAAAGTATTGAAGGTACTGCTGAAATCCGCTCCGATTTCGTTGAGGTCGTAATTTTCTATAAAATATTTATAGCCAACCAAAACATTCAGTTTCTCGGTTCTTAATACAGGAGCCTTGAAGTCAATTTCGAGTTGACTAAGGTAATGGTAGGTAGTAAAAGGAGCGGCCACAGAACCTTCCTCTGGTTTGAACATCCCTTTACCCATGAAGCCATACTCTATTTCCAACCCTTTCGAGCGCGATTTGTTTCGAATACCCGGTTTACAAAAACAACGGACATCCAAACCTTCATAGTTGACGTCTTCTGGGAGGAAATCCGGCTTGATTTGTCCAAAAATGATTGAACAACACAAAACTGATGCAATTATCAAAATGTATTTCATGCTTCCTTTTACCTTCTTGATTTGAGCGAATGCCGGTCAATTTAAAAAGAAAGCTAGCAATATTTACTACACTGGTTTATTTAATCGACGTAAAAACATACTTTGTAAAATCGCAAATGTCCCCACTAATCCCCCAATGGCCACCATCAGCCAATATCCGCCTGTACTGATCCCAAATGCCTGGAATACACAGATGATTACCGTGCCGATTACCCACAACCAGTCTTGAATGATAATAGATTTTACCAGTGTGCGATTGATATGTGGCCGGGTGGCTACCCACCATAGGAATGTTTCGAATAGCAATAATCCTACGCCGATTACGATTAAAATGGAAGTGGCGGATACTTGCATGAAAGCTGCTAATTTGTTGTAAAACAAAAGTATGAGCAGGCCGCATAAGGCGGAAAATGTGGCATTGGCTTTTAGTGTTAGTCTTAGATTTTTTGATGGTGTCATGGTGTGGTTTTTTATTAAAAAAATAGGTTGTCAGGGCTTGATTTTGAGTTCCAGTTTTTGGGCTACCCTGAGCGCTCAGGTGTCAGGCGGCTTCTACTCTGGCTTTCAGGGCTTGGTTCATCTTCTCAAAACCATCCCGGGTAGCCTTTCCGATCATTTTCAAAATCAGGCCTGATAACAGTCCGGTAAATTTTTCTCCGTGTACCAGTCGGGTTTGATTGGGACCCAGTGTTTCTAATTCAAAATAATGGTGCCCATCAAATAATCCTTTGATAAAAAGATGGCCCAGCCAATGGAATGATTTACCGGCCTCCACGCGGAGTACCGTTGGTTTAAACACCTGCGGTTTTTGGCCTTCCAACTGCAAGGTATTGGTCAGTTGATGGCCAACTTTGGCTTCTCCTTTGATGGCGAGAATGAATGGGTTCCATTCGGTATAAGATTGAAAATCCATCAATACCTGCCAGACCTGCCTGGCCGGTGCGTCAATGGTGATAGTCGTTTTGAGCGATTTCATGATTTATTGAATTTTGTTGATGGTACAAAGATGAAGGTATTTGGAGAGAGCAGGGTTTACTTTTGATGCCAATGAGTTGACATTTGATGCCAGGGGAGGAACTGCGTCTTGCTTTAAATTCAAGATTAAGATCACAACAGGGAGTGTACGGGAAAGTGTTTTTTTCACCACAGAGACGCGGAAAATGCGGGGTTTCTCGGAATAGCTTATTGATATTCAGTATTTTATATTTTTTTCGAGCGTTGAAAATTCTGAGTAGGTGACATTTTGCTAGACACTCCCTCACAACATGTTTGCATAGAAAAACTTAACTTGGTCGGGGCTAAGGGGTCAGCGAAGTATATAAAAGGCTTTCCCTGTAGGAACAGTTTGTTCAATCTTTCAATGGTCGCTACAAAAAAACGACCTCCAATTATTTGAAATGAGATTTATACTAATATTTACCCTGTTATTGCCAATGGCTTGTTCAAGTCAAGACCTGCCAAAAGAAACGCCAAAACCCGTCGAGGTTTCCGAGAATCTAATTGCCGTATTAGACACCATCTGGCGGAGTGAACAGGAACCGATCACATTGAGAGATTCATTTATAGAAAAATATGGTGCAGAATCCAAAGAAGCTCAAGAACAGCAAGAAATCTACGAAAGAAATCATGCCGTCAATGAAAGAAAAGTTAAAGAAATTTTGGATAAATATGGATGGCCTGAAAAAGAGGTTATTGGCGAACAGGGGAATAGGACGATATGTAATGTTATTCAACATTCAGATAATGAAATACGACTTAAATATCTACCAATGATGAAGGAGGCTGTAAAAATGAAAAAGTTAGCGCCTCAATTCTTGGTAAGAGCAGAAGACAGAATAGCAACAGAAAGAGGCGACCTACAAATCTATGGCGGACAAATGAAATACTATCCAGAAACGAAAAGTTTCAACGTATGGCCAGTATTTGACCCCGTGAATATTGATAAAAGAAGAGCAGCAATTGGACTTGGGCCCATAGCGGAACACTTAAAAAATAGATTTAATTTTGAATGGAACCTGGAGGAACAAATCAAAAGAACTGAGGCATTTAAAAAGGAACAAGGCAAAAAGGGAAATTAATCCCCTTGGACAAGGAACCCCATATCTCCAACCGAGAAACAAAATCGACTTTCAAACATTTCCCTACCCAATCACCCCATCTACCACCTGCTGCGCTTCCTCCTGAAGTTTCTTCAAATGTGCTGCACCTTTAAAGCTCTCCGCATAGATTTTATAGATATTTTCCGTTCCTGATGGACGGGCGGCAAACCAGCCGTTAGCGGTGGCCACCTTCAGACCGCCGATAGCTGCGCCATTTCCGGGAGCAGTGGTGAGGATGGCCTCAATCTTCTCTCCGGCAAGTTCGGAAGAGGTGATCTGATCTGGAGATAGTTTTTTAAGCTTATCCTTTTGTTCTGGGGTGGCGGGTGCATCGATACGGTCGTAGACCGGCTCACCAAATTCCTGCGTGAAGCCCCGGTAGATCTCGCCGGGGTCTTTACCCGTACGTGCGGTAATCTCTCCAGCCAGGAGTGCAGCGATGATGCCGTCTTTATCGGTCGACCATACGTTGCCTTTAAGGTCGAGGAAGGAAGCCCCGGCACTTTCTTCGCCACCGAAGCCCATCGAGCCATCGAACAGGCCATCCACAAACCACTTAAACCCAACGGGTACCTCAACGAGTTTGCGGCCCAACTTAGTGGCCACTCTGTCGATCATCTGGCTGCTGACCAGCGTTTTGCCAATACCTGTATCGGCCTTCCATTGTGGCCGATTGCGGAACAAATAGTCGATGGCGACGGCCAGATAGTGATTGGGTTGCATCAGGCCGGTGCTGCGGGTCACGATGCCGTGGCGGTCGTGGTCTGTATCGCAGGCAAAAGCAACGGGGAAACGATCTTTTAGCTGGATAAGCCGTTGCATAGCGTAGCGCGAGGAAGGATCCATACGGATTTTGCCATCCCAATCGAGCGACATAAAACGGAAAGTATAATCCACTTCGGTATCCACCACGGTGAGCTTGAGTTTGTAGCGTTCGGCGATGCGCTCCCAATAATGTACTCCAGCACCACCAAGCGGATCGACGCCCATTTCGACCCCAGCAGAGCGGATGGCCTCCAGATCAATGACCTGGTCAAGGTCAGCAGTATAGGCGTCGAGGTAGTTGTAGCGATGAGTGGTTGGCGCTTTTAGCGCACGCTGCAAGGGCATACGTTTAACCTGACGCAGACCGTCCTCGAGCAGTTCATTGGCTTTATCTTCAATCCAGGCAGTGACATTGCTCTCTGCTGGTCCGCCATTGGTCATATTGTATTTGAAACCACCATCAGCTGGCGGATTATGGGAAGGCGTAATGACGATGCCATCGGCCAAACCAGTAGAGCGGCCACGATTGTAGACGAGGATGGCATGGCTAACAGCAGGCGTCGGAGTAAATTCGTCGTTGGAGGAAATCATCGTCACTACCCCATTGGCGGCCAATACCTCCAAAGCAGTAGCCTGGGCCGGTTCTGACAAAGCATGAGTGTCAATACCAATAAATACCGGGCCAGTGATGCCTTCCTTCTGGCGATAAAGACAGATCGCCTGTGTTGTCGCCAGGATATGTTGCTCGTTAAACGACCGGTGCAACGAGGAACCCCGATGACCAGAGGTACCAAAGGAGACACGTTGCTCCCGCACCGAAGGGTCAGGCTGATCCGTAAAATAAGCGGTAATCAGCCGTGGAATGTTGGTCAATTGATCGTGTTTCGCGGTTTTGCCGGCTTGTGGATGGATTCCCATAGGATTTATGTATTTTTAGATGCTCTTACCTATTGTTTGTCAAAGTTAGGAAATTGGGTTGAAAGATAGGGGTTTGAAGGCCAGGTAAACGGAGAAATTCCAGTTAGGGTTAAAATCAGCGACAGCTTTGCCCAGAAAACCTTAAATTAAGAGGTGCGGTGTTGTGAAGTCAATCGTCTACTAAATGCATTCCTATAGAAACCGTTTGCGGCCAATTGGAACCGGATTGCTAAATTGCCATTCACCGGTAGGCGCGATTTAGCAATCCATGAAATGTCTCGGAAATTTGCTGGTGGCATATCGGTTATATCGATTCCGATTATTTATCTATTTGTACGTTTTATCCAACTCAAGAATGGTTAGAGCATGTTAGGGGTCACCGAAGAAAAAAATACAAACTAAAGGCTAACAATAGGTTAACTAAAAGCTGTAACTTCGAAGTATCTCTTAACGAAAAGTCAAAACATGCAAACTTCGAAGCCAATCGTACTCATTTTATTCTTCATGATTTGGATCTGCTCCAGTATGATGGCGCAGATTACCACCTCCACTATCATCGGCAACGTGCAGGACGACAAAGGTGAAGCACTCCTTGGCGCCACGGTGATTGCAACACATGTACCTTCAGGAACCACTTACGGTACCGTTACACAGGACAATGGACGTTACAGCATTCCCAACATGCGCGTGGGAGGGCCTTACACAGTAGAGACTAGTTACGTTGGTTACACAGCCGATAAACAGGAAGAAGTATACCTGATATTGGGCCAGAAATTCACCCTTAATTTCAAGTTGGGTAGTGAGGGTATCGACCTGGAAGGTGTGGTGGTGACGAGTGAACGCGATCCGGTACTCAATGGCAAACGCACCGGACCTGCAACATCTATCAATCGGGAATTGCTCGACAATCTGCCTACCATCAGCCGTTCTGCATCGGATTATACCCGGCTAAATCCTATGGCTTCTGAAGGTGGTTCCTTTGCAGGGCGCAATGACCAGTTCAACAACTACTCCCTGGATGGCACGATTTTTAACAATCCTTTTGGATTAGATGCTGCTACTCCGGGTGGACAGACTGATGCTCAACCGGTTTCTTTGGATGCCATCGAACAGATCAGTGTTTCTATTGCCCCTTATGATGTGACCCAATCTGGCTTTACCGGTGCTTCTATCAACGCAGTGACCAAGTCGGGAACAAATCAGTTTCATGGTACTCTATTTGGCTATTTTCGCAACAAAGACATGATTGGTGATGAAGTGGACGGCACCACTGTACCCAGAGGTGATTTAAAACAATTACAAACCGGATTCAGTCTTGGGGGGCCAATTGTCAAAGACAAAATTTTCTTTTTTGCCAACCTGGAACTGGAAAACAGATCCGACCTTGGTTCTTATTTTGTTCCTGATGACGGTAGAGGCGGCGCAAATGCCTCAAGGGTGCTGCTTTCAGATATGCAAATGGTATCGGATCTATTGCAACAAAAATACGGTTATGATACTGGCGCTTTACAAAACTTCAAACACGACTCCGACAATACCAAAGGCATTATCAAGCTGGATTTTAACCTGAGCCAAAACCATAAACTTACGGCTTCCTACAATTTTCTGGATGCCTTCAAGGACAAACCGGCTCACCCTTCTGCAATTGGTCGTAGAGGACCGGACTTTCAGACCTTACAATTCCAAAATTCCGGCTATCGGATCAATAATACCATCCATTCCGGGATTATTGAATTAAAATCTTTTTTTGGCAATAAATTTGCGAATAAACTACAAGTGGGATACACTGCTTTCCGCGATAGCCGTGATCCTTTTTCAGCGCCGTTCCCGGTTTTGAATATCGGTAAAAATGGCACCCGCTATATCGTAGCCGGTCATGAGCCGTTTTCTATCAATAATGTATTGAATCAGGATGTATTCCAGATCAATGACAACTTCAATATTTATGCTGGTAAACACACCATTACTGTCGGTTTCGCTTTTGAGCGTTTTAATTTTGACAACTCGTTCAATCTGACCGGTTATGGGGCTCGGGTTTTCTTTCCGGATATTCCGATCGAAGATTTTGCAGCCTTCATCAATTCCGGTGATTTTGATGCAGAGGTGGATGCAGCACGTGCTGCTTTTGAAACCAACAACAAGAATGATTCCTGGGCGCTGGCTGAAACCAATCTGGGGCAGATCTCCGGCTACGCACAGGATGAAATTGCTGTAAATGATAAACTGTCTTTGACCTTTGGTTTACGGATAGATTATCCGCTTTATTTTAATACTGCCGACTTGATTCAGGAGAATATCGACCGCAAGGGTGGCTTATTGTCCGATGGCGGCACTTATGATCCTACCATTGTCTATTCCGATGAAAACGGAAAGGGTGTGACTTTTGACCATACTACCCTGCCCGAAAATAATCCATTGATCAATCCAAGATTTGGTTTTAATTATGACATCAAGGGTGATCGTTCTTCTCAGTTGCGGGGAGGAACTGGTTTGTTTGCCGGTAGATTCCCATTTGTTTGGATTGGCAATCAGGTCGCTAACCCTGATTTCTTTTTCTACAATATGACCGATCCTGATTTTAAATTCCCGCAGGTGTGGAGAACGAACCTGGGTTTCGACCAAAAGGTGGGTCAAGGCTGGATCGCAACGGTGGATCTGCTTTACACCCAAGACCTGCAAGCCCAAATGGTACGCAATTATGGTTTGAAGTTGCCAACCGGTAGCTTACAGGGCCCCGGCAGTCGTCCGATTTATACCCTGAATGACCGTGTATTGGTATTCGGTGATCCAACGAATGCTTATGTTTTCACCAATGTTGATGCAGGTTTTACTTTTAATGCTTCTTTCTCCATAGAACGCAGCTGGAAAAACACTTACGCAAAATTGGGGTATAATTATCTCAAGGCAGAAGATGCCTCCTCCATTGATGCGGAAATTTCATCTGATGCCTATGACCGTAACCCGGCAAATGTCAACCATACCAATACCCCGGAAATTGCACCTTCATTGTACGGAAATCGCCACCGTTTACTGGGCGCTTTGTCCAAGAAGTTTGTATATGGAGAAAAATGGGGTACGACCGTCAGTCTGTTCTTTGAATACGTAGAAGGTGGGCGATTTAGCTACACCTATAGTGGCGACATTAACAACGATGGTTCTCCGCTAAACGATTTGATTTACATTCCGACGGACAGCGAAATTGACCAGATGAACTTTGCAGGTGATGCCGCAGCGCAAAGAACCGCCTTTAAAAATTACATCAAGCAAGATGATTATTTGTCGGAAAACCGTGGATCATTTGCCGAAAAATATGGAGCATTGGCCCCCTGGTACAACCACTGGGATTTACGCATTGTGCAGGATTTTTACGTAAGTGAAAGCAACAAACTACAATTCAGCATTGATATATTGAATGTAGGTAACCTGATTAGTTCCGGTTGGGGCGTTCGCCAGTTTGCTACACAGACCGGTCTGGTCCAGCCTATTGCCGTTTCTGTGGAGAATAGCGTGCCTACTTACAACTTTGATACTGCCCAAACACAAACCTTTTTCAACGACTTCAGTTTGCTGAGTCGCTGGCAACTACAGTTGGGTTTGCGGTATGAGTTTTAAGTAACGTTGTTTCGCAGGGCAGGGGCATGCAGTGGGAAAGTGAATTTTTCCACTGCATGCCTTTATTGAGCCAAAAGAATTAAATCCATCCTATCCAACTACATTAAATTTCTCTTTACTTTTAAATTTAGTGCGATTTTTGGCATAATTTTCTTATCTTTTTAACTATTCCTTCAAAAAAATCGGGCGGACTTAGGTGTTTTTTTGATAAAACACGGTGTTTTTTTACTGCAAAAAAAAAATACTGCAACACTATTTGCTTTAATTTCTATAACTTTACACTTTACCGCTTGTTTTAATAAAGACCAGGGTGAATATTATTAACTAAATTCTGAAAATGGCAAAATCGCAACAATCGTTTAACAAAAAAGAAAAAGAGAAAAAACGTTTAAAAAAGAAGAAAGAGAAATTAGAAAGGCGTGAACAACGCAAAATTGAGAAAGCAGAAAGAGGCAATTTGACCTTTGAAGATATGCTTTCTTATGTAGACGAAGACGGCAACCTCACCGATACTCCGCCTGATCCGGCTAAAAAGAAAAAAATCAAGGCAGAAGACATCGTTCTTGGTGTTATGCCAAAAGATAACACGCCAGTAGAAACCACACGCAATGGCCAGGTGAAATTTTTCAATGACGAAAAAGGTTATGGTTTCATCATTGACATGGATACCAAGGATAGCATCTTTGTGCATATGAACAACCTCGAAGCTCCCATCCAGGAGAATGACAAGGTGACTTTCGAAATCGAAATGGGCCCTAAAGGACCTAATGCTGTGAATGTGAAACTAGTGAATTAAATCTGTTGAGAACAGTTGGCAGAAACCATTAGCTTAAAATTGGATGTTGAAATATTTAAGGGAATCACGGTGAATCTTACAAAGATTATAGAATCGGCGGAGTTGTAGAAGATGATCCCTAATAGTTTGCGATATTTGCCCCTAATTTTAGGGACAATAACGCAACCATGCAGAAACCTACTCTTGCTTTGAGCCAACTCTCACAAATCCGAAAATACCTCCACGCCCACCCCGAGCTTTCCGGCCAGGAATACAAAACCGCCGCATTTGTCAAAAATGAGCTACTGCCCCTCAAGCCCGATGTACTATGGGAAGAAGTCGGTGAGACCGGTATTGTAGTTACCTTTAAGGGTTTAACAGAGAGGCCCCACCTGCTTTTTCGTGGGGATATGGATGCCTTGCCCATTGAGGAGGCTAATACCTTTGATCACAAATCCATATACAAGGGGGTGTCTCATAAATGTGGACATGATGGACATACTACCGTTTTATTGGGACTTGCTAAATATTTAGCAGAAGAAAAACTGCGGGATTGTACCGTTAGTCTGCTATTCCAGCCCTCTGAAGAAAATGGAGCGGGTGCAAAAAAGGTATTGGCAGATGCCAGGTTTGCCGGTCTACAACCCGATTATGTGTTTGCTTTCCACAATTTGCCTGGTTATGCACTCGGAGAAATAGTATACAAAGCCGGGCCTTTTACAGCCGCAGTACGCAGCCTTATCATCAAACTGAAGGGCAAAACCGCACACGCTGCCGAGCCACAAAATGGCATCAATCCCGCACTAGCTATCGCCCGGATCATTCAATATTGTGATCCGCTAAACAACAACAATCCGACCCGGGAAGATTTTACCATTGTCACACCGATACACTTGCAGATGGGTGAAAAGGCTTATGGCATCTCCGCCGGTTATGGAGAAGTACATCTGACCTTACGCACCTGGACCGAATCCCAAATGCGTAAACTGGTGGAACAAATTCAATCAGCAGCTAAGCAGGTCGCTCAACAATTTCAGCTGGGTATCGATTTCGGTTGGACGGATCCTTTTGAAGCTAACTTCAATGATGAGGAAGCCGTAGACTTTATCAAAAAAGCAGCAAAAAATAACCAGTATGCCCAAACAGTATTAGACACACCGATCAGCTGGGGTGAAGATTTTGGCGCAATTTCTCAACAATTCATCGGAGCCATGTTTGGCATTGGATCGGGCGAAGACTGCCCACCCTTACATCACGAAGATTATGACTTTCCAGATAAAATCCTGGAAGTGGGAATAAATATGTTTAAGGAAATAATTCAGGAAATTGCAAAGAATAAATCGTTATAAAAGTAATCGTTATTTTTATAATCGTTATAAAAGTAATGATAACTTTTATAATCATTATATTTGTCATCATTATATTTGTAACGATTTATCCCCGTCAGTCACTCTCTTCCCCTCTTCCATCAACTAACTACCTTGCACCTTTACCATTCATCCTAAAATGAGGGTTATCAATAATACCTAGCACATTCCCCCAAGGATCTTTTACCGTTGCTACGATAATACCGCCACCAACTTCCGTCGGCCCTTCATGAGCCTGAGCATCCTGGGCTAATAATTGTTGATACATTTCAGGAACATTGTGTACTCCCCAGTAGGTGAGTACACTATCCAGCTTCTCCAAAGGCGGTGTTTCTTCTGGCTGCAAACCTAATTCAAAGCCGAAAACATTGAAGCCTACATAAAAAGGCTCATCAAAATAAGGTTCAATGCCAAAAATAGTAGCATACGGGTGCAGTTGGGATTTGTCCCCAAAAATTAGGCCCCCTTAGCTAAGTTATTAATCATCAAGTCCCATCGTTTAGCTAGTAAAATAGCTCTGAGAAAATATAAATCCTCTACAACATGCTCCTTCCAAAAAGTACCCGCA
>BQJU01000115.1 GCA_021604865.1 Saprospiraceae bacterium
TCTGTTTCAGGCGAGCTATTTTGTCACCAGCCTAGGCGCGAAAACCGCGCTTGGCCACTACTAAGCAAGGATTTGAGCAACAACGGCTGGTGACAAAAGAGCCGCATCAAATGGGTAAGTTATTCTTCGCTGACCCCTAAGCCTTCTTTTACATCACGTTCTTTCCATTCATCAGTAAGCTGGCCACGGACCTGAATGGATTGCATTCGTGTTTCTATCCATTTTTCATCATAGCCGAGGGCTTTGTAATAATCCCGCGCTCTTTGTGCCGCAAGCTCTGGATTTTCAATTTCCTGAACCCGATCGTATCCAACCTTTGCCAGCCAGCGCTTGAATGGCTCGGCATTTGGGGAAGGAATAGATTGAATAATCCGAAACATTGTCTCTGTATTGGAACAGTCAGTTTTGTATTGTTTGCCATCCGATGCTTCCAATTTAAGTTGTACGATATTTTCGTACAACTGATTATATCCTTCTTTTTTCAGTTTTCTTTTTAGGTCACTCCAATACCTCCGGGGGTTTTTACTTTCGCTTAAAACTTCCACAACATCAATGACAGAAAACCACCATTCCTCCTTATGCCAGACTCTACGAATTTCCTTCTCCTGAAAGAGAATCAGTTTATGTTGTTTTTCACTCACAGCGCATTTTTTAAGTTTTTGTATTGAAATTAATTCAAATATAACAAAAAGTTTTTAATAATCAACCTTCAATTTTCAAGAAGATTTAGGAATTGCAAACCCGTGCTTCCTTATATTTGAATCTAAATGCCTCATTCATGATAAAAAACGGTAGCCTAATACTCTTACTCAGCCTCCTTTACGCCTGCCACGATCCCGATCCCCAGGAAATACAACTATCTCCAGAACATTTTCCACCTGCTTCAACTTATGAGGAAACAGATTACCAGGATACCACCCTTTTGGCAGAAGTCCTCTACGATAAATTATTAGGTCTACTAGTCGGCTCAGCCATAGGTGATGCCATGGCCGCACCCACCGAAATGTGGTGGCGCGAAACCATCACCGATGAATACAACTACGTGGATAGCCTCGATCTGGTGCTACGCGAACCTAGCCCGGAAGGTCCCTGGGATTTTAATCAACCGCCGGGGGCAGGCACGGATGATACCCGCTGGAAGGCATTGACCATTCATTTTTTAGAAGCCTCACAAAAGGCACGCCCCCAAAAACAAGCACCGGTGCTGACTGCCCGGCATTTTGCTGACTACATTGCCAGTAGTTACGAGCGGGAGATCGATACCCTCAAAGCTACTGCGGGCGTGGAACCCGAGCCTTTTGAAGCTGCCATGCGCCAACTTACCTGGCTACAGGAATGGGCCCGGGTAGCACGGGCCTATCAAAGTGGAGATATTGATGCTTATCGCAATACGGTGGATCGCTTTTATGGTGGAGAGATGGCTTGTGCAGGTTTGTTGTATGCACCGACAATTGGAGCATTTTATCCAGGTCGGCCCAAAGCAGCCTACCAGCAAATGCATGATTTGTCGATTTTTGACCTCGGTTATGCCCGTGACTTGAGTAGCCTGACGGCGGCACTCACAGCGGCGGCACTACACCCTGATTTCAAGCCGGATAGCCTGCTCAAAATATACCGGGAAATTGATCAGGCCGGCTATTTCCGATCCCGATTATTGGGTAGAATCGCTTATCAGCAATTGGGACAAGCCAGAAGTATGGTCCGCAAAGCGAAACGCATGCTCCTGGAAGATTTTGAAGATCAGGCGTACCGCTTTCCACCAGATTATCCCTACGATAGTCTCTATTATGCCCGTACCCAATACGTCTATGAAGAACTCTCCGAACTAAAGCAGTCGGTACCCTTTCACGCCGGAGAAATTCATCTGATTCACCTCACTGCACTTCTGTTTTGTGATTTTGACTTTAAAAAGTCGATGGAATTTATCACCAACTATGGCCGCGATAATGATACGGTTGCTGCGGTGACCGGAGCCGTCTTGGGCGCCTATCATGGTTTTGGCAAACTGCCGGTTGAACAGCGAGATTTGGTGGTAAGGGTCAATCGGGAGGTGTTGGATATTGATTTGGAAGTGTTGGCGCGAAGCTTGACGGAGTTGATTTTGGCACGTCGCTAGATATGAAAAAGCAAACAGCATAAAAATTGCAAAGTAATTAGGCAGTTTGCCCAATTACTTGCAAATAAACATTCCATTGGGAAACAAAAACACCTGTATTTAGGTACTGTCTTGCTAACCCAAATTTTGAAAGGGGAATTCTAACACGTATTTTTAAGATGTTACTTTTATCCTTACTCAATTGTAATCCAAATGGCGTGCCAAATCCTAATGTACTGACAAGCAAACATTTAAGCAAATACCAAAAATCAAAAATCTACGAAAAATCGTAGTGTTACGATTTTTCGTATTTTTGCTTACGAATTTTCGAATCTTTCCAATATGAAATTATCTAATGAAGCCCATATTCCGTCCATTCTATTAGTGAAGAAAATATTTGAAGGGACTTCGGCATATACGGGCCGTCAATTTTTTAAACACCTGGTTAAACAGCTTGCCGAAGTTTTAGGTGTACACGGCGTTTGGATTACAGAATATAAAGAACAAGAATACCGTCTGAATTCATTGGCATTTTCCTTGAATGGCGTATTTATTGAAAAATATGAGTACGATATAAAGGGTACGCCCTGTGAACCTGTAATTGAGAGCAATGGAATTTGTCATATCCCAGAAAACGTTATCGAGTTATTTCCCAATGATCCGGATTTGGCTCCTCTTGATGCGGTAAGCTACATGGGCATCGCCTTGAGAAATACCGAAGGAAAAATATTGGGCCACCTTGCCATGTTGGATAATAAACCAATGAAAGAGTTACCAGAGGTGTTTGGCATTTTTGATTATTTCGCAGTCAGGGCGGCGGCGGAGCTCCAAAGAATGCATTATGAAAATCATTTGCAGGCGAGTAAAGCTAAAATTAGCCGGTTGTTCAACGGAACGATGGATGCGATCATCGAATTCAACACTGATATGCTGATCACTCAGGCAAACGAGGCAGCTCTGACCACTTTCAAAGTGAAAAAGATAGACTTTATTGGCCAACCCATTAAAAAATTCCTTGAAGAAACAGCTTTTCAAAAACTAATGGATACCCGCTCTCTTCTCAAAAATGAAGCCGACGAGCCTGCATCGTTATGGATACAGGGATATTTGCAATGCCTCAATTCTGAAAAAGGTGTTTTTCCTGCAGATGCCACGTTATCTTGTTACCGCTTTGAAAGTCAATATTTTTATGCATTGTTCATTCGGGATGTTAAAGACCGATTGCAACAGGAAGCAGAAATAAAGAAATTGATGGTTGAGACAAGGATGCTCAAGGAAAAAGTGGGCATCCATCAAATAAACAATATTATCGGAGAAAGCGAGCTTCTAAAAATGATGTTGGCCCAGGTAGAATTAGTTGCACCGACAGATTCTACCGTTTTGATATTGGGTGAAACAGGTACTGGTAAAGAACTGGTGGCAAGAGAAATATTTCGAAAAAGCAAAAGAGGCGATCAGCCATTCATCACCCTTAATTGCGCAGTCCTTCCTCCTGATTTAATAGAAAGTGAATTATTTGGTCATGTAAAAGGAGCCTTCACCGGTGCTATCAAAGCGAGAGAAGGTCGATTTAAGTTGGCCGATGGAGGGACCATTTTCTTGGATGAAGTTGGAGAATTGCCGTCGTCATTACAAGCCAAATTACTTCGGGTAATCCAGGAAGGTGAATTTGAGATGGTGGGCAGCTCGATTACTCAAAAAATTGACGTTCGCATCATTGCTGCTACCCATCGGAATTTAAAAAAAGAAGTAGCTAGGCAACGGTTTAGGGAAGATCTTTATTACCGACTCAATGTATTCCCTATCCATATTCCGCCATTGCGAGAACGAGGCAATGATATTCTGTTACTGACAGAAGCCTTCCTGAAAAAAAATAGCATAAGATACGGGCGGCCACTATTGCCTTTAACCGATATTGACCGAACAAAGTTGTTGAAATATTCTTGGCCGGGTAATGTCAGAGAATTACAAAACATCATAGAACGTGCCGTAATTACCAGCCAGCAAGAAAAAATCCATATTGCTCTTGCCACCAATGAAGATCCAAGAATAGAAACAATTGCCCAACCAATAAAAGGGGTTATGACCCAAAAGGAATTGACAAGGCTTGAAATTGAAAATCTTAAAATAGCGCTCAAAGAAACAAAGGGTAAGGTCTTTGGAGAAGACGGCGCCGCAAAATTAATCGGCATTCCTCCGACCACCCTGGGGTCTAAACTTAAAAAACATGGTATTGATCCCAAGACTTTTGCTTGATATAATCAGCCTTCCTATTACCCTGTTCCCTTATCATTCACAATCGCCGTCACGGTCTCAAGGTCTTTCAACAACGCCGGATCATTAGGCGCCACTTGCAATCCGTAATTCAAATATTTAATCGCCAAGGGATAGTTTTTTTGGGCTACAGCCAACAATTCATAACCCACCCGATGGTAAAATGCCGCCATCTTCCGGGTATCGGCGCGGCCATTTAGGTATTCTACATATTGATCAATGAAGCTGACATGATTAGCCGCTAATATTTTGTAAAACCCTTCCAATAAGACATCCAGATTGCCATTCATCTGATAATACCCGGCCAATATTCCACCTTTACAAGTAAGGGCGTCTGTGTACTCAGGGTAAATTTGCAGTGCGCGGTCTACATAAGGAGTGGCCTCATCAAACAAGGCTTTCTTTTTATTGGCATCGGGTTCCTCCAGCCCTGCCCGATAGAGGGAATAAGCCATATAACTGTTGGCTCTGGCCGAGTTGGTCGATACCTTGATTGCTGCCCGGTTGAGGGTCATTTCGTTTTCCCAGGCAGGAACTCTACTGATGGTTTTAATGCTGTATCCCAGAGCAATCACCCCCAGTAAGCCGAGACTAAACCAGTAGTTGGCAGGAGATTTTAATTTCAGCCACCCAGGCAATAATTCGACGGCCAAATAAGCCAGCGCCAGACAAAACCCAACCGACGAAAAGTACAAAAACCGTTCATTCATAGGCGCACCTACAGGAAATACGATGTTGGAAACAATAGAAAGCGTTGCAAAATAAAAAAGAATTGACCAGGAGAGGATCGGCAATTTTCGAAACCAGCGAATGGCTACAGCAAATAACCCCAAATTGAAAACCAAGGATAACAAGGCACGCCAATCTGTCCAGGTCATCACCGGCACCTGATAAGGATAATAATCGTGTGTCAAGGGATGAGGAAAAAAGAGCAATTGCAAATACTTGCCGAGGGTATAACTGATCATCGCATAACGTTCATTCCAGCTCAATCCATAAAAGGGATTGTTCATAATACCCGTTACCTCCTTGCCACTATCCAGCAGGTAACCGATAACGCCTATACGAAGGAGTAAATATAAAACAAAAGCAACCATCAGGGGTGCCAATGTCATTAAGATGGTTTTGGGTTTTACTTTCGTAAAAAGCACAAGGGTAATCGGTATTACAGCCAAAAAGGTGACCGCATTTTCTTTGGCCAATAAAGCCACAAAAAAGGCCAATCCCGAAAGCAACAACGCCATCTTTTTACGATACACAGCATAGCGATAACTAAAATAAAAAGTACCCAATGAAAGCAGCAGCGTCAGGATTTCATCTCGCCCTTTGATATTGGCCACCACTTCGGTATGGATAGGATGTAAGATAAATAATAGGGCCGCTAAAAATGCCAGGCCAAAATACCAGCGTTTGTCCTTTCTCTCTGGTAAAAAGAGCGCCAGGACCCGAAACAACAACAAACCACTTAATCCGTATAACAGGATATTCAAAAAATGGCTGATTTTAGGATTGAGGCCAAAAAATTGATACTCCGCAGCAAAAGTAGCAATAGACAATGGCCGGTAACGAGCACCTACCACCAAATCTTGTTGTGTTCCTAAATAGCCAGTGAAACTTTCCGAAGAAAAGATATCCCCGATTCCATCAAAACCTTTTTTTACAAAGTTGTTTTCGGAGAGCACCAGTTTGTCATCCAGAACATAGCCGTATTTTATTGACATTCCATATAAGATAAATGGTAGCAACAACAGGATAATGCCTTGTGCAAAATGTCGTTTCCAAAAACCATTGTCACTGACTAGCGTCCGCTGTTTTTTTATCTTGGGTTGTGGTGTTGGTTTAGGCGTTTTGGTGTTCTTTTTCTTTTTACTCATGTCAATTGTGGCTGATTTTTCGGGCGTTTAATTGGATAAAAAATTGATGGCTTCCCAGGTTAGTGCTGCTTTTTCCTGGAGGTTCAAGTCTAGCGGTAACTGTGCCACCCCATACAGACGGCGCAATATTTCAATGGCCGCAAACTCCTGACAGGCCATTTGATCAAAGGCTCCGTAATGGCTTACGAAAAGTGACAGGATTGGTTGCCAATGCATGCCACAAAAACGAAGGTGAGCCAAACACACTCCCAAATCAAAGGCCGCTTCCCCTCGGAAGCAAAACTCTGGATCAATGATAAACAGACCATGATTGGTTTGCAGCCAGCTACCCGGAAAAAAATCGCCGTGTAATAACGTATCGCCATCCGCCAGATAACGTTGACCCAAAGCTAGTGCCTTTTTTTGCAACCCAGGATGCTGGTGAACAGTTCGACTGGCCAACGATTGCAAACCGGGTTGTATTTCATCCAGGTTGAGGCCATTATCTGACTGGAAAGGAAAATCGAAAATGTGCAAATGATTCAATTCCCGCATGGCGCGGTTGCTAAAATCTTCTTTGGGTTGATGATTCCTACTTTGCACATGTAAAGCTTTCAAGAAATGAAGGAGTGTCCTTAATTCTGCTTCCGGGAAGTGTTTTTCACGTTGATAGTAAAGGCTAAAGTCGGCTCCTTCGCCAAGGTCTTCAATAATCTGGAGATGGTTTTGGGGATCAAAATTTAGTAACCTTGGAAGCCTGTCACCCACATCCGGCCATTGGCCAGCTACCTGAAAAAAGGAGGATTCCTTTTGCGCCCGCTCAACCGGTGCCGGAATAGAGGGATATTTTTCAACATAAGGCCGCGCCTGTTTGAGAATAAAACTCCGGCTGGAAGTATGAATGCGCAGGGTATAATTCATATTGCCTTCGCCAGCTTTTTCAGCACTCCTAATGGTTTCTTCAGGAGCCAGAAAACCGATCTCTTGCAGGTAATCGAAAATGACCTCAGGTTTATCCTTGTCTAAATGCATTTTGGATTTATTTTTAAAAGCTATGCTAAAATAGTGGTTCTTTGACAAATCATCGGGTTTGATTGGCAACAGGATTGATCAAAACGGGAAAAAGCCTAACTTTGTGCATAGCTTTTGAAAGACAAATCACCACAATTGAGAAAATACACCGGCATATTATTCCTGGCTTTTCTAACAGCTCCCATGCTGGGAACCTATGTCTGGTTACAATACCAAAAAGAAACAATCCGGCATGAAGTCAAAAAACAATTGTTGGCGGGCATGGATAAAGAAGAATTAGTGCTACTCAAATTTTCTAAAAAAGATAGCCGCCAGCTGGAATGGGAACATGACCGTGAATTTGGCTACCAGGGGCAAATGTATGATATCGTCTCTCAGGAAGCCATCGGTGATACGATGCATTATTGGTGCTGGTGGGATGAAGCAGAAAGTAAAATCAAAAGAGAAATAAACCAGCTAGTTGCACGTGCACTCCAACAAAATCCACAAAATAAACAGCAACAGGAACGACTGATTGATTTTTATAAAAACCTATACCACGCTGATTTGGCAAGCTGGCAAATTTCCATAAAAATGGAGTTAATAGCCAGACCTAATACTGCCGATCGTTATTATTTTACTTATCTATCTCCTCCCCTATTGCCGCCACCCGAAACACTTTGAATTAAGACTGGATTAAGAGCATGTTTGAAGGCCAACCATTTGGTGCAAAGGGTCACTTTTTGCTATAAAAGCCGACCTCCAAACTTCTGAGTAGATACCTCAAAGGTCAGATCTCCTTGCGCTATAGTTGGAATAGATCTTCCAATAAAGCAACGGCTTTGGACCACAGCGTGGTCTAAATAGGTTAGCTCGTGATAACGCCACGATTTTCGACCACAGCGTGGTCGCACAAGGTATCAAACGGAAAAATGTTCACCCATTTTATCCAATGATTGCAAAAAAGGTGCGACTTCTCTGAGAGCCTATTTGGAGGGCGTAAACATTGAATAGGTAAAACAAATGAAATTAAAATGAAAAAATATATACTCTTGTGTATGTTGATGGGGCTATATTCCCTGAGCATTGCACAAATTATCACTATAAAAGATAAACAAAGTGGGGAGTTGCTGGCCTGGGTAACCATCGTCAGTGAAAACCCCGCCGTATTTGCATCTACCAATTTGAGCGGAGAGGCTGACATTACCGCCTTTAAAGGGGTCGAAAAAATTGAAATAAGGATGATTGGTTTTACGACAGAGACCAGAAGTTATGACCAGCTGGAAAAGACCAAAGTACTGATGCTTTCCCCTTCTGGACTATCATTGGATCAGGTCGTAGTATCGGCTTCACGCTGGGGACAAACCAAACGCGAAATCCCCGCCAATGTTACCACCATTTCACCCAAGTCAATCGCCCTGCACAATCCGCAAACAGCAGCAGATTTGCTAGGTACTTCAGGAGAAGTTTTTATACAAAAAAGCCAGCAGGGAGGTGGAAGCCCGATGATTCGGGGATTCTCCACTAACCGGTTATTGATCACCGTAGACGGGGTGCGTATGAATACCGCCATTTTCCGGAGTGGCAACCTGCAAAACATCATTTCTCTCGATCCCTTTGCTACCGAAACAGCCGAGGTTTTTTTTGGTCCCGCTTCAGTAATTTACGGCAGTGATGCCATTGGTGGAGTAATGAGTTTTCAGACCCTTGATCCCAATATTTCATTTTCCGACGAACTGCGAATTGAAGGTAAGGCCGTGGCCCGGTATGCTTCTGCCAATCAGGAACAAACCGGCCATTTTGACATTGGCCTCGGTTGGAAAAAATGGGCCATGACGACTAGTTTTACCTCTACCGATTTTGGCGACCTGCGTATGGGCAGCCATGGGCCTGAGGAATACCTGCGCCCATTCTATGTCCAACGACAGGATAGTGTGGATGTAGTGGTCACCAATGATGATCCACAAGTACAGCGCCCTACCGGTTATGCTCAAATCAACCTGATGCAAAAATTGCGTTTCAGGCCCAATGATCACTGGGACTTCCGATATGGATTTCATTATTCCGCTACCACCGATTATTCCCGTTATGATCGGCATATCCGCTTGCGCAATGGCCTGCCCCGAAGTGGCGAGTGGTATTATGGCCCACAGGTATGGATGATGAACCACCTGAGTGTCGACCACCGGAGTAATTCAGCGCTTTTTGATCAGCTGACCATTCGATTAGCGCACCAGTTTTTTGAAGAGAGTCGCATTGATCGGGATTTTAACAAAGTGACCCGTGCCAGCCGGGTAGAGAAGGTTGATGCCTATTCGGCAAATTTTGACTTTAGCAAATCGATATCCGATATACATCAATTGTATTATGGATTTGAAGCCGTTTACGACAAAGTCAATTCTACCGGAACAGATGAAGATATCTCTACAGGCAAAGTGGAGCCTGGCCCGTCCCGTTACCCAGAATCAACCTGGGCCTCTTATGGTGCATATCTGACCTATCGCTATGCCATTTCCGAGCAACTTTCTTTGCAGGCGGGGGCACGCTACAATCAATTTGTGTTGGATGCCAAATTTGATACGACTTTCTATCATTTTCCATTTACTACCGCCAATATCAACAATGGTGCCCTGACAGGTAGTGTGGGATTTGTCTATACTCCTGTGGAGGATTTGTCTATTAGTGCCAATGCTTCCACAGCTTTCCGGGCGCCTAACATTGATGATGTGGGCAAGATCTTTGACTCGGAACCCGGAGCAGTGGTAGTGCCCAATCCGGAATTAAAGGCGGAATATGCCTACCATGCAGAAGTAGGTGCTGCCAAGAATTTTGGCGAACTGGTGGAAGTAGACGTAACCGTTTTTTATACCCGCCTGAAGGACGCTTTGGTCAGACGCAATTTCACCCTCAATGGTCAAGATAGTATCCTCTATGATGGTACGCTGAGCCAGGTACAAGCCATACAAAATGCGGCGCGAACTGATGTGTATGGCATTCAGGCCGGAGTGGCGATCCATTTGCCTCATGGGTTTGGCTTCAATACCCGATTCAACTACCAGAAGGGAGAGGAGGAATTGGATGATGGCACCACCAGCCCTTCCCGCCATGCAGCGCCCTGGTTTGGAACTGCTCATCTGACTTATACCGTACCCAACTTGGAGCTTGACTTTTACACCATGTTCAGCGGGCAAAAAGACTTTGATGACCTACCGGAAGAAGAAAAAGGCAAAGACTACATATACGCTATTGATACTAATGGCAATCCCTATTCTCCATCCTGGTACACCCTGAATTTTAAAGCTTTGTATAGGCTTACGGACCACTTTTCAGTAAGTGCCGGTTTAGAAAATCTGACCGATCAACGCTATCGGTCTTATAGCTCGGGTATTGTAGCTCCGGGTAGGAATTTTATATTGTCGTTGAAGGCGACTTTTTGATTATCCCAACAGGCGGTAACTTCGGGTTACCGCCTGATTTAGAACATGTTTAAATGCCTTCTCCCAGACGAGCCACCACTAAAAAACTCCATTTATCTCAAAATTCAGTAACTTCCCGTCCTATTAATCGTATAATACGATACTAACCGCTCCATATTTGATGTCCACTAACTGCATTATGCCTAAAAAGATAGTCATTTTCTTTCTGGTTACTGCCTGTTTTCTATTAGGAACTCAACACTCTTATGGCCAGGAATTGATCAGAACAATTGATAGTTTATGGTCCGTTTATAAAAGCGAAAAAAGTGATCGCGAACAAATCTCTTTGTTGAATGAAATCAGTTACACCTACCGACGAGTTTCTCCTGACAGCACCATGAAATACGCCTATATTGCACTAAGCCGTTCCCAGCGATTGGGCGATAGTGAAGGGATGGCCATTGGTTATAAAAATATGGGTATCGCCCATTATAAATTTGGCTCCCCCTCTGATACAATTGTTTTCTATTACAACCAGGCCATTGTTTATGCCGTATTATCAGAAGATTATTACACGCAGGCGGCCTGTTACAATAATATCGCCCTGATCAATATAGCCGATTTAATGTATAATCAGGCCATTATAAATTTGCTTAAGGGCGTAAAAATTTTTGATATCCACATTAAAAAGGAAAACAGGCTCAAGGCATTAATGATATCCAATCTCGCAGGTGCTTATATTGAACAGGGGGAAATAGAAAAAGGCATTGCCAAATACGAATTGGGTATAGCCATGGGTGACCGCCTTGGAGAAAAGAGCATCCGTTCCATTTTTGTGGATGAATTGGCCCGTGCAAAGATGTCGTTGGATCGACTGGAAGAGGCCAAAAAAGATATTCAACAAGTTATTCCACTACAGAATGAATTGGCCGATTATGAATCAAAAGTAGATGCCTTAATCACACTTGCAGAGATCAATTCTCGTCAGAATGATTTTGAATTGGCCAATAAACATGGGCAGGAAGCATTGGCACTTGCCAGCGAGAGAGGGTTCATACGAATGAGAGTGCTGACATTAATCCAACTGGTTCGCATTCATAAAAGACAGAACAACATAAAAGAAGCCATTCGTTTTGCTGAAGAGGCAGAGAAGGCATCAAAAGCAAGGGATTATAAAAAGCTGGAAGCAGAAGTGATTTATTTATTATCACAATTGTATGCGGCACAGGGAAGCTTTTCCAATGCTTATCAATATTTACAAGAGTATGAAACCTTACGGAAAGATCATACCACCGAAAGTGCTAAACGCATGAGGGCTGAACAAGAGGCAAAATACAGGGTCCGGGAAAGAGAAGTACAGATTGAAAACTTACGCCAACAACAACAGTCCCAACGAGAACGCATCCGATTGTTACTTATTGCCTCATTAGGGTTTCTTATTTTACTCCTCATTTCGATTTATTTGTACCTGCAAAAATCACGCACCACAAAAGCGCTTAATGAAAAAAACAATGCACTCGAATTAGCCGAACGGGAACTAAATGAGCGCAATCAAGAGCTTAAAAAATATATAGCCTCGAATCTTGAGTTGGAAAATTTTGCCCACCTTGCTTCCCACGATTTGCGTGAGCCCATGCGAACTATTGTAAGTTTTTCCCAATTACTGGAACGCAGTACAAAAAATAAATTAGATACAACAGAACAAGAATACCTCACCTTTGTACAACACGGCATTAAACGCATTGAAAGCCTGGTGAATGATTTGCTGGCCTTTTCCATTGTCAACAATACCAAACCAACCGTTAAACCAATCGAAGTGAAGGCCGTCATTGACCAGGTTATTTTTGATCTACAGAAATTGATTGTGGAAAAAAAGGTTCATCTTGAAATAAATGAATTGCCCCTGAAAATGAAAGCGGATAAATCAAGAATGTATCAGCTTTTTCAAAACTTAATCACCAATGCCATCAGGTATAGTAAAAAGCACGAAACACCTAAGATACGTATTGGTAGTCAAATCGAAAAAACACATTATCATTTCTATGTAGCTGATAATGGTATCGGAATAGATCCTGAGCATTATCAACACATCTTTCTCCTTTTTAAAACGCTTCATAATAAAAGTATTACCCATAGTTCAGGTATAGGTCTAGCCACTTGTAAAAAAATCCTGGAGCAACACCAAGGAAAAATTTGGCTGGAGTCTACACTCGGGCAAGGCAGCACTTTTCATTTTACTATTGCCCGGGAGCCGAGGAACAATTAGCTTTGCAGTTGCACATTAATCGTAGAAAAATGAAACCATTCGTATTTTTGTTATTCATCACACTAAGCTTTACGCTGTCCTGCAAAACCGCTTCGGACCTGAATAAAAAAGTGGACTTTACTTGTAAAGGGGATAGCCCATTCTGGACCGCAATCATTGCCAAAGATGGTATCGTCTTTACCCAACTTGGAGGAGCAGAAAAGACATTCCCCTATGTACAACCCGAAGAAAGTGGAGGACGTACCGTTTATGTCAGCAAAAAAGGAGATACCTGGTTGCGCATCAGCTTGACCAAGGGCAATTGTTTCAATTCCGCTGCCGGAAAACAATACCCCTATAAGGTAGAATTAGCCCTGGGCGATGTCGTATATCAGGGCTGTGGAGAGTAGTCTTATGCATTAGTAGAAAGATTTGAACCCCGACAGAAAGAATTTTGCTTATTTTTGGAAAAGAGAACATGCGCAAAAAAAAAATAGAGTTGTTTCGCAAGGGCAGGGCGATGGGATGACTGAGCGGCCCAGCAAGGTGAATGCCTGGTGGGCATTCAAGCGAAGGAACGCGACAGCAGTGGGAAGCCAAGGTTTCTCACCCAATTGCAGCCTTTATTGAGGCGGATAGCATCGCTACCCAACGATAGAAAGGCGAAAAGTGGGTTAAAAAGATCCGTTTTAGCCCTGTCATGGCCCTTGCGAAACAACTCTAATAAGTTCTAACCAAGATCATGTTTGAAAACCTACTGCACGTCTGATTTCCCGGAAGCTGCACGAAGACACGTAATAGCAGGGTTTTAAACAGGGTTTTAAACCATAATCCATAATGAGAGGCCGCTTATTATCCATTGTCTTTATTTTATGCCTAGGCGTATTTTTACTCCAAAAATCCACAAAGTCGGATTGGCCGATACCTACCACAGGCAAAACAATCATTAAAGATGGAGAACAAGAAGGTCATGGCGACCGCCGTAGGGCCTGGCTGGAGGAAATGCACCAATCAGCACCACATACTGATTGGCGGCAACTGGAATATTTGAATCAGCTGGAACGTCAGCGTCGCCGGGCAGAAAATGCCAATTGGCGAAGTGATTGTAACAATGAAATCCTAGCTGGCGGGCATATAAATGGACAATGGCGGGAGCGGGGTAGCAACAATCAGGCTGGCAGTGTATATGATACGGAATACGATAGTGCAGCGGATGTTATCTGGATCATATCGGCCGGAGGTACTTTGTGGAAAGGTGACCGCTCGGGCCTGGACTGGGAAGTTGTCAATCAGGATTTGGCTTTCGATCCAGGCATCTTAAAATTCATTGCTCATGGTAACGGCCGGCGCCTGTTGGCTACTGCTGGCAGAATTCCCCACTATTCTGATGATGATGGAGAAACGTGGACGGCTGCCCAGGGCATTACTCATACCAGTAGCTGGGGCAATGTGGGGCATAGCGTAGTTTTGCATGACGAAAATTCAACTTATTACACCCTTGCAAAACCAGACTATTGGGACAACCTTAAATTGTACAAATCCACCGACCAGGGAACCCATTTCCACCCAGTTAAAACCTTTACCACTCATGACTTTGACCGTTTCGATTTGTGTAGCCCTCCACAAAACAACCAACTGTATCTGGTAGAAAAAAAAGAGAATAATGAAGGCCGTTTTTATCGGGTCAACGTGGACGATGATACGCTGATTCCGCTAAATCCGGAAGGCGGGTTTTCTTTTGGCAGTGCCCGCGCAAATCTGGCCGTTTGGGCCTCTGATACCCTGACGGTTTTTTATACCTATACAGAAACTACCGCGGGAGGAAGGAAAGTCCGGCGCTCCGAAGATTTTGGAAATACCTGGACCGCACAAGGTCAGCTGCCGGCCCGCCCCTGGTCGGTAGGACTATATGTCTTGCCCTCCGATCCCAATAAATTGTTGATGGGAGAAGTAGAGTGTTTCCGTAGTGAAGATGCTGGTGAAAGCTGGGAAAAAATCAATGAATGGTGGGAATATTATGATGATGTGGCCGGCAAACTACATGCTGATATCATGTATATGCGGGAGTTCCAAACGGATACCGGCCAGGACTTTTTATTGATCAGCCACCACGGCGGCCTGACCTACTCTGAAGCGTTCCTGGATGACCAAATGAATATCAGCCTCCAGGATTTAAATACCAGCCAATATTACAGCGTACGCACCGATCCGATCGACCCGAATTTTGTCTATGCCGGCTCACAGGATCAGGGGTTACAACTGGCTGACTCTTTTGAGGATGAAAATACCTCCCCGGAAGCTTTTGATCAGGTGATTTCTGGCGACTACGGCCATATTACCTTTGCTCAGGCCGGCCAATCCTTGTGGTGTGTATATCCCGGCGGCTGGGTGACCTGTTACGAACAGGCGCAAAGTGGCCATCTCTCCTATTCCTACGACCTGGAATCAGAAAATGAGTCGGTTTGGCTACCTCCATTGGCAAGTGTAGCAGCCATACCGGAGAATGTGGTTTATCTGGCTGGTGGCAACATCAATGGTGGCCCCGGTAGTTACTTGATTCGTTTGCATGGAAATAATGGAGAGGTGCAAGCTTCACAGGTCAATTTTAATTTCAAAGCCGAATCGGCAGGTGGAGAAATATCAGCCATTGGCATCTCCCCTACTAACCCGCACCGCATGTATACCGCCACTACCAATGGCCGCTTTTTTGCTTCCGAAAATGGAGGTGATGCCTGGACTCAAACGGTCAATTTCCTCCCCTCGGGGCACTATCTCTATGGACAGAAAATTTTAGTTTCTACATTAGATGAGGAGGTCGTTTATTTGGCAGGCAGTGGGTATTCCAATCCCGCCGTTTATCGTTCTGACGATGGCGGAGAGAATTTTGCGGCAATGAATACCGGCTTGCCGCCAACCCTGGTTTTTGACCTGGCAGCCAATGCGGATGAAAGTTTGTTATTCGCAGCTACTGAAGCCGGTCCTTATGTCTATATCGCTGCCGAAGAGAAATGGTTCGATCTGGCCGGCCAATGTGCGCCAACCCAAACCTATTGGTCCGTCGAATATATACCATCGCTGCAAGTAGCTCGGTTCGGCACCTATGGCCGCGGTATATGGGATTTTGAATTGGATACAGACGTGGACATTGAAGAACCCATTGCCACCCAAACTGACGACTGGCAAATCGGCCCCAATCCCTCCAATGGACAATTTACCTTGTATGGCCTATTGCAAAATGCTGACCGGCAAAAGATCCGGGTATTTGATGCTACTGGCCGCCTGCTTCACCAGGAATTGCTTGCCGGATCCATGAATCTTGATTTATCAGATTTGCCTAGTGGCATTTATTGGGTGAAGATTGGTAAAATAGCCAAGAAGGTCATAATCCTCTAAAATTTCTATCTTTGAAAAAAAGTGTGAAATGAAAATTATATACCCGATTTTATTAATCATTGGACTACCTATATTATTATTGGCACAATCCCGGCGGGAAGTAGATACTACGCTACACATGGACTTCGAGAAATACGATCCGCCATCTACCCTTGTCGTTCCGGAGCATATCGTAACCAGCGCTAAATTTCCATTTATTGACGTACACAGTCACCACTGGCGTATGGCCGAGCAGGATCTGGGGCAGCTCACCCGGGAAATGGACTCTCTAAACATGGGTATTGTGGTCAACCTCAGTGGCCGGGGAGGCAAGGCATTAAAAGACATTATGGATCACGTCAATGCATCGCCCCATAAAAACCGGATAGCCGTCTTTACCAATATCAACCTGCGCAGTATTGATGACCCCGACTGGCTTGAAAGCACGCTAAAACAATTGGAATACGATGTAAATGCAGGTGCCTGTGGACTAAAAATTTATAAGAGCCAAGGCATGAGCAATACCGATAATGCCGGCAATCGCATCGCCATCAATGACAAACGAATCGACCCCATCTGGGCTAAATGCGGAGAGCTGGGCATTCCGGTAATTATCCACTCGGCAGATCCCAAATCGTTCTGGGATCCCCATGACGAAAACAACGAACGCTGGCTCGAACTCAAACTGCGTCCCAATCGCAAACGCGAAGCGGATAATCCCGCCTCCTGGGAAACCATCATCGCTGAACAACACGATATTTTCAAAAAACATCCCAAAACAACCTTCATCAATGCCCACATGGGCTGGTATGCCAACGATCTGGGGCAGTTGGCCAAATTATTAGACGAAATGCCCAATATGTATGTAGGTATCGGTGCCGTGATTGCCGAGTTGGGCCGCCAACCTCGTTTTGCAAAGCGCTTTTTTGAAAAATATCAGGATAGAGTGCTCTTTGGAAAAGATGCTTACCATCCCGAAGAATACCATACCTACTTTCGGGTTTTGGAAACAGCCGATGAATATTTCCCATATTATAAGCGCTATCACGCCTTTTGGCGCATGTATGGACTAGATTTATCGGATAATGTCCTGGAAAAATTGTATTTTCGGAATGCCTTAAAGATTATCCCCGGTCTTGATAAAAGTTTGTTCCCAAAATAAGATCAGTTTAAAATTTGCTTTTTTTGAAATTTAAACAGAACTTATACGAACAAATCTTATCCTACCTGTTTTAAATGATAAGAATAACACTGACCCCAGTCGAACGAGACTGTCTAACGGCAGCGAGTGTTGATTGTATTATCCTGTAACATATTCATGATTGGCCTTTTCCAGCAGAAAAAGGTAGTCTATCTTTTGTCTCGCAGCGCATATTTGTAGCTCAGTGCTCCTATTATGCTCACGCACATAGCCATTTGCCCGGCTATTGAAGCAAAAGGTTGGCCTCCAAACAAGCTCTAATACCCCCGTTATGTGCTCGATCGTTCATTAAAAACCATATACCTATGCTACGCAAATTGACAATTTTGCCTTTACTTTTATTAAGTTTTTCGCTTTTCGGACAGCAAGCTAATGAAATAGGTTTATACGGCGGCCTTTCCGTCTACCAGGGAGATTTAGTGCCCTCTCCATTTTCTGCGGAGGAATTAAATCCCGCATTCGCACTAACATACCGCCAATTTTTCAATCCCAAGCTGGCGTTAAGGGCCACTGCATTATGGACCGAGCTGACGGGAAGCGACCTGCCCTATACTGGCCGCAATGTCCGTGGGGTTGTCATGAAATCAACGGTAGTCGAGGCGACCATCGGTATGGAGTGGCACCTGTTGGGCAAGGCCCGATTGAATAATACAAGTACCTTTCGTCAAAAATTTTCGCCATATCTAGGCATTAGCGCCGGGCTGGCATTCGCCGATCCCAAATTTACAGAGAAGGTCGAATTGCCCAAAAAAGAAGAAGACTTTTCCACTACCTTTTTTGTATTACCCATTACCGCAGGCGTGCGTTTCGAGATGACCAATAAATTAAGCTTTTCTTTCGACTTTTCTACCCGTCCAGTATTTTCCGATTATCTCGATGGCATCAGTGTGAATGGCAATCCCGATAAAGACGACTGGTTTTTTACTTCCGGCCTGACTATTTTGTACACCATCAATGCCGAGAATGACCAATTTGATTTTGACTAAGTTTTGGGCGTGCCCTCCCGGAGTATTCATTTGGAGGTAGTTTTTAGTGTGCAAAACTAATACACTACCTCCAAAACCACTTCGGAACCGGGAGGTCGTGCTATCCGCTCTTATACCTCCGCCAATGCTCCGGCATACCGCTTCTATCACTCACGCACAGTCCGTTATAGTCCTTCCTTTTCACTCCCTCAGGGGTCAGATCAGGAGTCAGGTCGCTGCGCTGTCAGGAGTCAGACGCTGCGCTGTCAGGGGTCAGGTCGCTGCACTTTCAGGGGTCAGGTCGCTGCGCTTTCAGGGGTCAGGTCGCTGCGCTGTCTTTGGTTTGACAGTGAAGCGTTCTGACAGTCGATGACGATCTGACAGCAAAGCGTTCTCAAAAGCACCATCGCTTTGGACCACAGCGTGGTCAAACTAGATTAGCAGAGTGGTTCGTCTTTTGATTCGACCGCAGCGCGGTCGCACATTCATTAACAAAAGAATAGTGCGACTACGCTGTAGTCGA
>BQJU01000116.1 GCA_021604865.1 Saprospiraceae bacterium
ACCCATTTGATGCGGCTCTTTTGTCACCAGCCGTTGTTGCTCAAATCCTTGCTTAGTAGTGGCCAAGCGCGGTTTTCGCGCCTAGGCTGGTGACAAAATAGCTCGCCTGAAACAGACAACTTATTCTTCGCTGGCCCCTAAGCGCGATAAGTTCATGTTTGGAGGCCAACTCCGATGCAAGACGCTAAGTTTTTTTCTTCAATACGATTTGTTCGGCATGTTTTTCAATCACCAAATTGAAGAATTCCTTCAAAGCACCATATTCTTCGCCAACAAACATTGGTTTATTGATGCTCAGCAGGCTGGTCACCTGGATAATTTGTTCATTGATCACCTTAGCACTGAATGAAAAAGTGCCGGCTCTTTCGGGCAAAATAAAGGAAGTATCTTCGGGTAGTTCTTCTACGGAATACCCTTCAGGTAGGTTTAGTTTAAAAATATAAATATCAGCAATTGGGAAAGCAAAATCTACCGGATATTTACGCTCTGCCAGTTTGAATGGGTTTTCCGATTCTCCAAAGTACAACATGGGGTTTAGATAAAGTAGATCACCGCCATCATTGACCATATCTGAGATATTGACCTCATAAGTACAACGCAATTTTTCATAGGGATCATCGGGGTTTTCAAATTCGTGTTTAGTCACCTCCAAGCCCAGTTTATCATTGTGGTATTCCTTAACAAAGTCCTCTTTGCTACCTGCATCTTCTATAAGTTTCCGGCAATGAAAAGCGGCATAATCCTCATAGGAGTATTTTATTTCCCCGGAAAGTTGATTTTCTTCAGTAAGGGTGAGGTCGACCTGCATGGCGGTTTTCAATTTGCCATTTGCATCAAGGTCTATCCAATCCGAAAGTTGTTCGCCAACGATACGTCCTTTAAAATTCAAATTGTGTTTGGGCAACAAGGTCATTGGCGAATCCTTATCGGTAGCATCCATTAGGATCATCTTTTCACCGTTTTTGACAGCAGCAATGACATGGTTGAATTGACTTAGGGTAGGCTGAACTGGATTGATCATGCCATTATCCCGGGTGCTCACCAGCACAGGGTATGCCTCCAATTCAGCAGCCCGCAACATGGTAACCAACAACAAATTCAGGTCACCAGAGCTCCCTTCTCTTTTATCCAGCACTTTTTTCAGGTTTGTTTCTACATATTTTCTGAAGCGTTTATTCCACCTGATATTGGTCCGGATATAATCATAAATGGCCTGTATTTTGGCTTCCGGGCTTTCTTTCCCGGCGGTAAGGCTTTCCGTGATATCCTTAACAGGACCGGTACGTTTGATGATCCCGCCAAAATCTTCATCATCCAAGAGCCTTTTGTTAATACTTTCCCAACTTTGGTTGTAATTTTTAGTGGTTGAGTAAGGAAATTTGATACTGGATAGCTCAAACTCTACCCTGGTCAAAAAGTTTTCAGCAGCAGCCATATAGGCTTCTTCCTTAAAGGAGGGGACATTTTCAGCCGCCCAATGATAGGTCTTGGCATGATAAGAGACCACGTCTCCCCCACCAAGACTGATGCTTTGGGTTTTACTATCTGTCTCATTGATCACCAACCGGTCAAAATCATAGCCTCGAAAAGTCGTATTGTAGGTGAAATATTCCGGAATAGACACTTCAAATTCGCTCCAGGCTACCGGAATTTTGTATTGAAACCGCCAGGGTTGGAATTCGTAGAAAAAATCAGAATAAAAGGTATAGGAAATTTCAATAACTGACCCTACTTTAACATTGGGCATTGCAAATCGAATCATTTTTCTGGTTCGATCGATTTCTTCATCAAAAACATCTTTATTCGACAATTTTACTTTTTCAATTTCACCATCAACAAGATTGAAGGTATAGGCCTTTAAATTGACGATTTCTTCTTTACTGTTGGTTCCATAATCATATAGACGAAAGGAAAAATCCGCATAATCGAGTCCCGTCTCTCCCAGCACTTTGATGCGTTGATGTCGTTGAAATTTAACTCGAAAACCCGAGATATTGTTATAATCAAAAGAGGCTTCCCCTACATCATAAAGTACAACAGCCTGTGCATCAGGGTCTGGCGTATAGGCTTCCATCATCAATTCCTCTTTACTGACTTTCCCAAACTTCTCCTTTTTTCCCTGACTAAATAGTACAATAGTCGGAAATGCGAAAAATATTAGCAAGAGAAGAGCTACGTTTAATTTTTTAGTTTTCATTGTCACAAATTTTATATTAAAAACCGTTTAAGCGCATATTGGGGAAATTAGCTTTTGGGCTCTAAACATGGACTACGAGCATGTTTTAGTATGAAGATAGCAAGTTTTTTGGTATAAAATAATTTGTAAACTAAATTAAGGTTTAGAAGATGTTTGGAAGTCAACCATTTGGTGGCAAAGGTTGACCTCCAAACAAGCACTGAAGCTCTTAGGCAGGTAATTTATGGATAAGGGTGGTCAGCATTATTCCAATTCTCCCAGTCCTTCCAAGACAAAAATGAAAGTAAAAAATGCACACATTTATATTGCCCAATGCTTTCACTTTTCCATTTCTTCCACTCCTACATTATATTTCCGCTGCCAGGCGAGAGGCTTGATCAATGGCCCTTTTGGCGTCGAGTTCTCGTGCTTCGTCCGCACCACCGATGAGGTGTACCGGCAGGCCATTTGCTACCAGTGTTTCCTGAAGACTTCTATTCGGCAATTGCCCGGCACATACTACGATATGGTCTACTTTCAGTATTGTTGGATGGTCTCCTTGCAGGATGTGCAATCCCTGGTCATCTATTTTCTCATAGGTTACCCCATCTAGCATGTTCACTTTTTTGTGTTTCAAGCTGCTTCTATGAATCCAGCCGGTAGTTTTACCCAGGCCGGCCCCTGGCTTTCCTTTGGTGCGTTGAAGCAAATAAATCTCCCGGGCGGGAGGAGCAACCACGGGCGCCATTAGACCTCCCCGGTTTTCATAGCCTAGATCTACGCCCCATTCCTTCATAAATGCCTTTACATCAAGGCTCTCGGAAGGCCCTTCTTGTGCCAAAAATTCAGCCACATCAAATCCGATTCCTCCAGCTCCGATAATAGCTACTGAAGCGCCTACTTCTCGCTTTGATTTAAGCACATCTACATAAGACAACACTTTGGGATGTTCAATACCCGGTAAGTTAATTTTACGTGGATTGACGCCCGTCGCCAGAATAATTTCATCAAAATTTTTAGCGATCAATTCTTCACTCGTAATAGGTGTATTAAGGTAAAGGTTTACCCCCGTTTTTTCAATCTTTTTATTAAAATAACGCAGGGTTTCATAGAATTCTTCTTTACCGGGAATTTGTTTGGCCATATTAAATTGCCCACCAATTTCGGCAGCTCCTTCAAATAGATGCACTTCATGCCCTCTTTCGGCGGCTACGGTGGCAAAAGCAAGCCCCGCCGGCCCTGCACCTACTACGGCCAATTTCTTTTTATTGGGCGTGGGCAAATAGTTGAGCTCTGTTTCAAAACAGGCTCGTGGATTGACCAGGCAACTGGCGCGTTTATTTTTAAAAACATGATCCAGACAAGCCTGATTGCAGCCAATGCAAGTGTTGATTTCATCAGCGCGGTTTTCCATGGCTTTGCGTACAAAATCAGCATCGGCAAGAAAAGGACGAGCCATGGAAACCATATCGGCATGGCCATCGGCCAAAATCTGTTCTGCTTTCTCTGGAGTATTGATTCGATTGGTCGTAATCAAGGGAATATTTACCTTACCCATCAGGCGTTTGGTAACCCAGCTGAATCCGCCCCGGGGGACCATAGTGGCGATGGTAGGAATTCGGGCTTCATGCCAGCCAATACCGGTATTTATAATCGTAGCGCCTGCCTTTTCAATGGCTTTGGCCAGGTATTCTACCTCTTCCCAACTGCTACCATCGTGGACCAAATCCAACATAGACAATCGGTAGATAATGATAAAATCAGGGCCTAAAGTCTCCCTGACTTGTCGGACAATTTCCAGCGGAAACTGAATCCGATTTTCGTAACTTCCTCCCCATTTATCCTTTCGTTTATTGGTTTTGGCAACAATAAACTGGTTGATCAAATAACCTTCTGAACCCATAATTTCTACCCCATCATACCCGGCCTCCCGAGCCAGACTAGCACATCGAACAAAGTCGTCGATCGTTTTTTCTACACCCCGCTCGCTTAACCGCCAGGGTTTGAATGGAGAAATAGGAGATTTCAGAGAACTGGGTGCCACCGCCAAAGGGTGATAACCATAACGTCCGGCATGCAGGATTTGCATACATATTTTTCCGCCCTCTGTGTGCACGGCATCGGTGATAACTTGATGTTTTCGGGCATCCCGTGAGGAGCTCATTCGAGCTGAAAATGGTGCTACCCAGCCTGCCCGGTTAGGCGCAATACCACCAGTGACGATCAGGCCAACCCCGCCCCGTGCCCGCTCGGCAAAATAGGCAGCCATTTTTTCAAAACCGTTTTTTGTTTCTTCCAGACCTGTATGCATGGACCCCATTAACGTGCGGTTTTTTAATTGGGTAAATCCGAGGTCCAGCGGAGAGAGCAACCGGGTATAAGAAGTAGACATGATAATTGATTAAAATTTATTAGGCCTCGAAATTACCAGTTTTATGGCAGAATGCTGTATGGATGAGAAATGTTTTGGTGGGTGGAGGGTTAAATGGGGTGGTTTTGCTTTAGACTACCGTGCTTTTTTTGGGGCTTCTTTTTTTGGAAGACGTGGGAGGACTGGAAAGAGGGGAATGTAAGGTGAAAGTGTATTTTTTCACCGCAGAGGTGCAGGGGACGCGGAGTTTCGCAGAGTGATAGTCTTTTATCTACTTTTTCTGGAGTTGAGAATTCTGAGTAGGACACATTATGCTGGACATTCACGGAAAAAGCGACTCCGTTTATAAACCACCGCTACAGCTCTAAACCTGCTAAACTTGGAAGGATCGAAAAAAATGCACGAAATGAAAACAGCTACTCCGCTCTAAGCCATCTCTGCTGTCCTAAACCTTTCTAAACCAGCTTTTCCTGGAAAAATCGGAAAGAGTCACTCCGATCTAAACCACTCTAAACCTATCCAATCCTACAGGTCCACTTTTCCAAAATCCCCCTAAAGCCTGCTAAAACTACTTTCCATAGAAAAAATGGAAGAAATGGAAAAAACTACTCCGGTCTAAACCACCGTTATTGCCCTAAACCTCCTAAATCCAAACAACCTCTACTATTCCTATTATGCAGAGTGATTTTTCCATTTCTTCCAATCCCCACTACCTCACCAGCACCATCTTTTTACTCACAGTCCCCTGAGTTGTTTCCAGCTGATAATACAAGACTCCCGAGGCGGCCCATCCTGTCGTTTCCAATTCCAACTGGTGGTGCCCTTGGGGCATATTGGCTGTTTGCTGGTAAACCAGGCGACCTGCCGGATCGATCACTTTCAAGTTAATGACATCATCCTGGGGCAGGAAAAATGGGATAGTGGTCCGATCGTTAAATGGGTTTGGCTGATTTTGATTGACCACCAAAGCCAAGGCATCTTCTGCTTGCTCGTCGAAATGTAAGTCGATTGGTCCTAAATCCAGGGAAGCATTATAACTTTCAGCACGGGTACGTTGATCATTCAACCAAAGGACATCCTTCAATCGAACATCCTCTAAAGCCTGAAAATTGAGTCGGAATAATCCCTCACCGGCCACTACTTCTCTGTTTCCGTTCCAACTCACGGTTACGAGTCCTTCGGCATTAAATTGCCCAAAATTGTCAACCCCCATTTCAGGTGCTAATGGCTCAATTTGCTGCAAAGACAAAACCTGTGAATCAAACTCCAGACCAAACTGGTACCCCATTACTCCCAGTGATTTTTTTGCTATAAAATCAAGAGAATAGGTCTCTCCTTTTTGTAACTTCTGGTCAGCCACGGCAAGAACGAATTCAGGTTGAAGATTGCGTTCTTCAAGCGGTTCATCAAACTCAAGGTTGGCACTGCTATTCACATCTCCTACTTTCACCGCGATAAAATCCTGTTGCTGGTTAGCTCCCAATAATCCGTTAAATTCCAAAACTTCGACAAAAGCTTCATCTAACGGATTTAGTGGGTCAATAAACTCGTAATCAGCCGCAATAAAACGCCAGGAAGTATTATTGGGAAATTCGTTGGTTACCCCTAGAATAACGCGCCGCATGCGGATGAGGTCCAGGGTTGTCAGCTGGCCATTATTATCGACATCTCCTGCAATAATTTCGTAAGGGGAATCAAGGGGAGCAACGCCGAGAATGTGTTTTTGTACAAAAATCAAATCAATAGTTGTTACCCCATTATTGGCAGCATCGTTTTTGCTCAATTGCAGCGATTGTACATTGCACCCTGGCACCTGCTGGAAAAGAAAACTACCCGTAGCATCAGTAGTCTGATCAAAAGATTCACCAGGCACATCCAGATCGACATATACGCCGGAGACACTTTCACCATCTTCGGTGTATATATTTCCTTCTAATCTTACATTAAGGTTTTCACAAATTAACGAATGTTGCATGGCTAAAAACACATTGTCCTGCATCAGATTGATACCGGTATTGTACATGATTACATCCCGCAGTCGGGTATCTCGAATCCAGTCCAGTTCACGTTGTGTCAGAGAAGGATCATTGAGGTAAAAAAAGCGGTCTCCATCGCGCAGGTCTGTGAATTGCATAGTCATTAATTCCATGATGGTTTCCCCAAAAAGGGCATCATCCAGCGGTTCTTCGGCCAGCATGCCCACCCACGGATCAATATCATTGATATCCGAATACAGGCTCAACAAACGGGTAAAAACCGAGGCATTGGAATTGATCTGCTGATAAAAGGAATAGGGCTGTAAACCAATGGCTGCCCGAATGCTATTAAAGTCCGGCAATCCCCTTTCCCGTCCGCGGTTAATGTTAATGGAGGCCAGATCCAATCCACCCGCACCTGGAGGGCCAAAAAGGAAATTGCGCACATCATCAATAATCTTAGGATCGAGTTTTTGCTGGGTTTGCACTGCCATTCCCTTAAAAAAGGGTTCAATGCCACCTGTTTCCAGCATAACAAAAGGATTAAAAAAGGCATCCCGCAGTGATACATTACCTTGAGGAATCACTTCCCCTTCATTATTCAAGCGCTGTAACTGTCCATTTAGCAAGGTATGCCCCAGGCGGAAAGCTGCGGCAGTAAACACATTCATCAGTTGTGGATTGGTATTGACATTGAACCCCTGATATTGCGGCAAATGTACGCCCATCGCAGGTAACCATTCTTCATAGACAATGGATTGGATGAGTCCCCCGACTAATTTACGGGCATGGTGATAAAGCTGCTCATCATTCCAATCGGGCTGCTCGTGAGCTAATTTATCACACAAGCGGTTGTGTTCTCTCATAAAAAGGGTATGGAACGACAATAAAAGTGGGTTTTCATTTGCCCGGACATCGCCGGCCACATAATATTTATCACTGATGGCCGTTGGGTTATCCATTTCTGGTGCATTGTGATCAATGTCACCCCCAAATTCTCCGTTTATCGTATTAAATGGCGGCATATTGCCGTTGGAAGTCTTTAATTTTCCACCCTCAAATGAACGCAACCAATTGGCCCGTTCTTCGCTCGAACCATACACTCCAGAGCCATCAATAAATGCAGTCACCATATTGGGGAAAAGCCGTGGATTTTCCGGTGAAGTGCCCGTTTCCGGATCAAAGCGGGATCGAAGCATGGGGATAATTGCCTGCCCCATTCCCATTGGGTCAAAAGCAGGATCACCTGCTGGAACATGGATGGTCATATCTTCAACTCCATCAGGAGTAATACCCAAGTCGTGGTCTATAAATTGCCCCCAAACCCAGCAAAAATCACTTAGATTAAGTGGGTCATTTACTAAGCCACTTTGAGCAAATATTTCATTGCTGATTTTCCGCGGATTTTGTCGATTTTGCCCGGCAGGCATCGCCATACTGTCCGCAAAAGCAGAACCCACAATTGTCTGTAAGTTACTACCCGCAGCCCCCCACTCCGGGTGATCAGGATTATTAAAAGTACCATCAAGCGTTCGATATAGATCCGTATCTACTGTCTGCGCTAAAGTCAAGGTAAAAAAGCTCAAAAAAGAGAATAAGAATAGGGGTAAAGTTTTTACGCTCATGATTGATCAATTTATTAGAGTTGTTTCGCAGGGGTCATGACGAGATTAAAACAGGTCTTTTTTTCCCACTTTTCGCCTTTCTATCGTTGGGTAGCGATGCTATCCGTCTCAATAAAAGCTGCAATTGAAAAAAAAATCTCTTATTTTTCCCACCGCCCTGTCTCTGCGCAACAACTCTATTATTCAAGAAAGGACAATTAGAGTGGTTTTATGGCATGTTTTATGATGCCTTTAATAAGCCAAATAATAGTCCCAGTTAAGATTTAATAAGAAAACATAGGATGACATTTCCCAGTGAAAGCAGGCAGCAGTAATTGACACCTTAAACCCTGATAAAAAGTCGATTAAAAACAGGTTTGAACTGTCAATTATTCCAATCTGGTCACACTAGTTAAAGGGGGGGTATCCTTTCATCATTATTCATAATGAGAGCATATTTGAAAATACATGCTTTGATTTTCAAATATGTCTTAAATTTGGGTGTAGCAATTCACAAATTTAAACAAAAGGCAATTAGAAATACAGATTTAATTGTTAAATCGTAAAAAAATGATACTCCTGTGATTTTATCCAAAAAAAAAATTAAAATCAAGTTAAAAATTGGGAGCCTTCTCGATTTTATTAACAATATTTGAATTTGATGGCCTTCTATACCCTTTTTCAATCTATAAACTTACAATTTTGCCTAAATTCTGATTTTCAGCTATTTAAACTACCGTTACCTGGACTGGCAGCAAGTATGTTTTACTTCACTTGGTGGTAATCCTCTTTTAAATTGTTAAAAAAATGATTTATAATGTCTTAACAATCTGAGAAAAGGGAATACTTTCGGGGAAAATTGGAGTCTAAATATTAGGAATGAGGCATAGAAACGCCTTCTCAGAGCATGTTTCGGCGAAGCAAGACGGCAAAACTTTGTTGGATAAAAGAATGCTCAGAGCAAACGCCCAAAAACCTAAACCTTTATTAATCAAAAAATGGATCGTAATATGAAGATCATCCGAAAAATCTACCTTCTTTTTGCTACTCTAATAAGTACCACTGCACTGATGGCACAAGTAGGTGTGCAGCAAAAAACAGCTGGGACTAATGAATCCGGATATTGGACTTTTGGGATTAATGCCGGTATTTCTTACCAATCCAGTGATGTACGGGCACTTAATGGTGGATACGGATTTGGGGCTACTTTAGCTAAAAACCTTTACCAACGAACGGGGGCACCACTAGCATTTGATCTGCGGGGGCGTTTTCTGTATGCCCGCAATTATGGATTGGATGCAACAAGATCTTACCAAATTGAAAATAACAAGGTACTGAATGGCAATCAAGTGCTGGACTATAGCAATTACCCGGCTGATTTGAATGAAAATCGGGGTTTTGTTTTTCAGAATCATCAGACAGATATTGGCGAACTGAGTTTAGAAGCTGTTTTAACGCTGAATCGGCTGCGGGAAAAAACAGGCGTCATTGCTTCCATATATGGCGGACTTGGATTGGATTGGTACCGCACCAAAATAGACCAGGCGAATAGTAATGGCAGTGCCTATTATGAAGGATATGCGTCCATTGACGAGCAAAAACGCACTTCTCAAATCAGGAAAGAGTTGAGGAATAACATTCTGGATGGAGATTATGAAAGTATGGCTGATGGTTTTACCGGTCAAGGTGGCAAATTGGGTATTATGCCTTCCCTGGGTTTGGAATTGGGGTATCAGTTTACGCCACGCTTTTCCATGCATCTGGGCCATAGGCTGACCTTTTCCAGAACCGATATCCTTGATGGCCAGCAATGGGCTGATGAAAATAAAGACATTTACCATTATACCAATTTTGCGCTACGTTGGAAAATTGAAGCACGCCAGTACAGGGCTCTTGCTCCGGTGATCGACTTGATTTCACCTGCCAGGTCTCCGCATACCATGGCAAATAGCAGTGGCACGGTACGCGCCAACATCCGCAATATCAACGGTGCGATGGACATCACTTGCAGGTTAAATGGCCGAACTCAACCTTTTGATTTTAACGATGGTGTATTTACGTCTAATGTGCTGCTACAACCTGGCACCAACGAGTTAATCATCTCCGCCAGCAACAGTGTTGGTACCGATCGGGAAACCCTCGTCATTTTTTATCAGGATGTGGTGACCCCACCGGTCGTCGACCGCAGATTGCCCAATGTAACCATTACCAATCCACCTCGTAGGGAAACCAGCTCTGATAGTCGCGCCTTTACGATCCAGGCGAGTATTCAAGAGGTTAGCAATAAAAATAATATTGAATGCCTGTTTAATGGACGCCCTCTCAATACCTTCAGTTTTGATTCAAGGACAGGGGCACTTCGGGCCAATGTACAGCTTGACCGAGGTAGAAATACCGTGCGCATCATTGCCAGAAATCAGGCGGGGGTAGATGAGGCAGAGGCCTTTATTTCTTATGCCGAGCAAGCACCTCCCTACGTCAATATTACCGACCCAAACCGCGAACGGGTTGAAACCGATTTGCCCACGACTCGGATTGTTGCAGAAGTAGCTAATGTAGAACGTAAAGACCAGATTCAGGTCCGCCTGAATGGCCGCGCGTTGAGTAATTTTGACTTTATTGCCAGCCAGGATCAGCTAGTGATGAATATTCGTTTGGCGCAGGGTAACAACCGATTGGAAATTAGTGCTGAAAACCCAAGTGGACGTGCCAGTGACGAAGTCATTATTGTATTTCGCGAAAGCGTGGCATTCCCGCCAAGGGTAACCATCACCCGGCCGGGGAATAATTCAACTACAGGAAATTCCCGGATCAATATGCGTGCAAATACGGAAGAAATTAGAAGCAAGTCCGAAATCAGCTTATTTCTAAACGGAAGACGCATCACCAATTTCTCCTTTAATAACTCCACCCGCGAAGTCACGGCCGATCTGGTACTTGAAGAAGGCAACAATACGATTCAGGTGCGTGTACAAAACGGTGATGGCAATGCTGAAGATCAGGTGAATGTACGTTACAATAAAGCCAGTAATCCGCCAACGGTGAACATCAATCAGCCTCAAAATAATGCGACGGTCAGTAACAACCGGGTTCCGCTGAAGGTTTCTACCCGGAATGTAAATAGCAGTGGAGACATCCAGGTGTATATAAATGGCAACCGGTTTAACAACTTTAACTTTAATACCGGTCGTCAGGAAATTACAGCCACGCTAACATTGGAAAATGGGAATAATATTGTACTGGTCCGTGTTCAGAATAACGATGGCAATGCTGAAGATCAAGTAAATGTACGCTACCTGAAGCCCGTTTCTTTACCTACTGTCAACATTACTAAACCAACCAATAACAGTATACACAACCAGGCACAGGTAGTGCTAAGTGCCAAGACACAGAATGTAACCAATAAAAATGATGTCGATCTTTTTCTGAACAACCGCCGTATCAGCAATTTTAGTTTCAATACATCCCGCCAGGAAATTTCGGCGACGCTTACGCTGGAAGCTGGCAATAACAGCATCCGGATTGAGGTCAACAATACGGATGGTGACGCCAATGATGCGGTAACCGTAAGGTATAATCCCGCAAAAAGTCCGGAAGTGACGATTACCAAACCCGGTCCAGATCAGTCGACCACTGCCCAGCCTTCGCAACAACTGGAAGCAACCGTAAGGAATGTAGATAACAAACAGCAAATTACCGTCACGCTTAATGGCGTAAAATGGCAAAACTTTGATTTCAACAACCAAAGTGGTCAGCTAAGTACCAGGTTGACTTTGAAAACGGGTACCAACCGTATTGTAGTGAGTGCCCGTAATAATAGTGGCAATGCAGAGGACAATAAGATCGTAACTTATAAAGTCGCTCAATTGCCCAAAGTATTGATCAGTGCGCCATCTAATAATGTAAACCTGACCAAAGAGCCGGTTTTGGTAACGGCAACTATTGCCAATGTAACTTTAGCCCGAGACATTACCTTCAAGGTAGACAATAAAATAACAACTGGCTTTTCTTATAAAAACGGCCAATTTAATGCCCGACTAACACAATTAACCCCAGGACAGCATACCGTAAGCATTGCCGCCAAGAATGTGGATGGACAGGACGAAGCAAGTGTGCGATTTAGTTTCACGCCCCCGCTACAATCCGCCCGGCCAAAAGTTACTTTTATCAATCCATCTAAACCGGGTGGAAGTGTGACGGAATCAAAACAAAACGTCTTAATAAAGATTGAGAACGTCAGCGACAAAAATCAAATAAAACTTTTGGTGAACAGAAAAAGGTGGCCAACGTTTACTTTTGATGTAAAGCGGAAAGAGCTGAGTGCACGGATCAACCTGAGAGAAGGGACTACGACCGTAAGGGTGGAAGCAAGCAATGATAGCGGAAGCGCTAGTGCAGAAACGACGATGATTTACAAGTCATCCACCAAAAAACCACCGGTTATCACCATCGAATCCGTGTCACAACCGGTAACCAATCCCTTGAATCCAAGTGTAGGTAGAAGTACGGTAATTGCTACGATAAAAAATATTTCCGGCTCTGAACAGGTTACTTTTAGGGTAAATAGCGAAAGAATCACTAATTTTGCTTTTAATGCCCAATCTGGGCAATTTGAAAGTACGGTCAATCTGGTGAGGGGAGAAAATACCATCTACCTCGAAGCCACAAATGAGGATGGCAAAGATATAAAGACACAATCCGTCAACTTTTAGGGAGTATAATTTTTATTTTCTTTAAATCTTCTTTAACCTTACAGTTTGTGTCAAAGTTTGAATAATTGAAAAAGTGTTCATATATTGAATAGGCATTTCTGAGTTGTTTGATGGAGTATCTTCTACTCAGAAATCAACACAACAGTCGGGTGATTTCTTTTGCAGTAAGGGTGGCTTGTGCCACCCTTGCTTTTTGTAGTCTCCCAAAGTCTCTCCATATATTTTAGTTCATGTTTGGAGACCAACCATTTCGCTACAAAAGCCGTCCCCCAAGCACCTCTGAGGTTCTTTTACCCTTCATTTCATCCTGACGTGCATGCGACATGCCTGATTAGAATCAAAGTTGGATTGTCTGGAGTTACACGCTTTTCCGGCTTTTTACGTTATAGCTAAAATGGGGAGGCAAGGCTTACACATATTATGCATACTACTCACTGCGCTTTCAATGGGCTACAGCCAGGAAGGCTCCCTATCTAATCTTCACGAACGCATTATTTTGGAACCCAAGGGCCGTCAATTACTGGACAGCCTGACCATTGCCAGTTCTTCGGTGCAGGTCTTTCCGCTTGCTGGCGGTATTGCTTTGGATAGCCGTTTTTACCACATCGCCGACCGGTATATTGAATGGCAGCAGCCACCTGGCTTTCCGGTGAAGGTCCGGTATCGGGTATTGCCATTCCACCTGGGTGCTGTAGCTATACACCTGGATACCAGCAAGGTGGAGAAAAACACGGAGGAAGGTGTTATTGGATTTGAGTACAATCCCTACGAAAAGGAAACGCCACTATTGGGGTTTCGGGGTTTGAACTATTCGGGAAGTTTTTCCAGAGGGCTTTCCTTTGGCAACAATCAGGATTTGGTGCTCAACTCGCGTTTCAACCTGCAATTGGCAGGCAAACTGGGAGACGACATTGAAATTCTGGCGGCCATCACCGACGAAAACATTCCCATCCAGGCCGAGGGTAATACCCGGCAACTACAAGAGTTTGATAAAATTTTCATACAGTTGAGCAAAGGCAATAGCCGATTGATTGCAGGGGACTACGAACTGGCACGCCCCTCCGGTTATTTTATGAATTATTTTAAAAAATTGCAGGGCGCTACTTTCAGCAATGAATGGCAGATGACGGAGAAGGCTAAACTGAATACTCAGGCCAGCGTGGCGGTTTCCCGAGGACAATTTGCCCGTAATCAACTCAGTGCCATTGAAGGCAACCAGGGGCCTTATAAGTTGCAAGGCAGCCAGGGCGAGCGTTTTATCATCATCCTTTCGGGTACAGAAAAGGTGTATCTCGACGGGCAACTGTTGCTGCGGGGTCTGGAGGATGATTATACCATCGATTACAATCAGGGTGAGATCACCTTTACCAGTCGCCGGCTGGTGACCAAAGACAGCCGGATCATTGTGGAGTTTGAATATTCTGATCAGCGATATCTGCGTTCCCTCTACGCCTTTAATGCCAATTACCAAAGGGAAAAGCTGGATTTGTATTTTAATGTATTCAGTCAGCAGGATAGCCGCAATTCTACCGGCGATCTGGATCTAAGTGATGAACAAAAGAAGATATTGAGCGAAGCAGGTGATGATCCCGCACGCGCCATCCTGCCCAGTCTGGATACGCTGGATGCTTTCAGCCCGGAACGGGTGAGTTATAAATTGGTGGACACTTTGGTCAGTTGTAGCGGTTTGGATACATTGGTGCAGTACCTCTCCTACTCTACCAATCCCGACAGTGCCATATATGTAGCTAGTTTTTCGTTGGTTGGCCTGGGCAATGGCGATTATGTACTCGATGCATCGGAAATTGGCAATGAACGTATTTATCGATGGATTGCACCTGATCCGCTCACTTGTGAGCATCGAGGTAGTTATGCACCAATCATCCAACTGGCTACTCCCCAACAACAGCAACTTTATACGGTAGGGCTCAACTATCGGTTTTCCAAAAATTCAGGATGGCGCACCGAAGTGGCGATGAGTCATTTTGATAACAATCGATTTTCCAAGCTGGATAAGGCCGATGATAATGGGTTGGCGGCCTATACCTCTTATTTCAAACGCTTCCAATTGGGATCGGACAGTAGCGGCTGGGCACTAAATACTAGCCTGAGTGCGGAATGGGTGGAAGATAATTTTAAACCCCTGAATCCTTACCGTAGCACAGAATTTGTCCGGGATTGGAATTTGACCAATATACAAGGTGTCGGCGAATCTCAAAAATCCAGCGAGCAGTTGGGACGGGCCAGTATTGGCATTAGCAAAGAAGGCTGGGGAAGCCTGGATTATGCCCTGAGTGGATTCCAGCGTTCTGATTTTTATCAAGGTTTGCGGCATTCCGGAGCGCTCACTTTTTCTCGGAAGGGCTGGTTGATAAATGGGGCGGGAAGCCTGTTGCAAACAGAAGAACCCGACCGACGGACCCAATTTCTGCGGCCAAAGCTGAATGCCAGCAAAAAAATTGGCAACTGGCGGCTAGGTGTCGAAGGCCAGCTGGAAAAGAGTGATCGTTATGATTTGGCTACGGATTCGCTACAGGCCTCCAGTTTTTATTTTGATCGCTATCGGTTTTTTATTGAGAAGTTGGCTGGAGAGACTTTTGGTTTTGGGACCGGCTTTAGCCAAAGGACGGATTTTGTACCGGTTGGCAATGACTATTTCCGTAGTACGATAGCTACAGAGATCGATGTCAACAGTCAATGGAAAATTCGGCGTAGTTTTCAGCTCAATGGCAATGTGACCTACCGGCAGCTGGAAGTGTTGCGTAGCAATATCGGTCAGGATCCCGCCGAAACATTTCTGGGCAGGGTGGATCTGAATTACAATCCGGTAAAACTCAAAGGTGCCATCCGGTCCAATAGTTCTTATGAAATCGGATCGGGGCAAGAACCCAAGCTTGAGTTTACCTACAAAGAGGTTCCGGCAGGGTCGGGTACACATATCTGGCTAGATTCATTGTATAATAATGATGGTAAAATCCAACCCAATGAGATGGAAATCGCCCCATTTCCGGATCAGGCCAATTATATTCCCATCCGTACTTTCACCGATGAATTTATTCGAACGGACAATGTGAGCTTTAATCAGATTCTAGAATTGAATCCCAAAAGCCTGTGGTATGGCAAAAAGGGGTTAAAAAAATGGCTCAGTCGTTTTTCTACCCGGTCTACCCTAAAAATCACCCGCAAGACTCAAGAATCCGAAGAAGTGCAAGCCTGGAATCCTTTCCAACTCAATATCGCAGATACTTCATTGGTGTCGATTACCTCCAATATCCGCAATACACTTTTTTTCAACCGGCAAAACAATGATGCCCTCAAATTTCAGCTGGGCCAGGAAGACAACCGCAACCGGATCGTACAAACTTCGGGTTACGAGAGTCGGCGCATCACGCAATACCTGCTTGAAACCCGTCTGAATTTTGGGCAAACCTGGTCCTTGCAGCTGGACTTAAAGCTGGGAGAGAAGGAGAATGATTCCGAACTTTTTGACACCAAGGATTACCTGCTCGAATTTATCGAGCTGGGTCCGGAACTGGCATTTCAGCCGTCCAAGAGTTTTCGAACGTTGGTAAAATACGCCTTTCGGCAAGATGAAAATACGGGGATTGAAATGGGAGAGCTGGCCACTCAAAATAATTTTTCCCTGGAGTCAACCTTTAACAGCACTGCCAAGTCTTCGCTACGCCTCCGCTTTTCTTACATTGCTGTCAAATTTCAGGGGGAAGCCAATTCCCCGGTAGGGTTTGCGATACTCAATGGCCTGCAAAAGGGAAAAAACTACTTGTGGAACCTCAGCCTCAACCGGCGGCTGGGCAATAACATTCAGCTCAACCTGACCTATGAGGGTCGGAAAACGGGTACGGCTAATGTGATCCATACGGGTAGGGCGCAGGTGACAGCGGTATTTTGATCAGAATATTCGGAATTGGATCAGAATATTCAGAATTTGGGAATTTGCAGAATTGGAGTGGGGAATTTTGTTTATTCTAAAATTCAGCAAATTTTGATACTGACAAAAAATAGAGTTGTTCCGCAGGGGCAGGGCGGTGGGATGACTGAGCGATCCCGCAGGGCGAATGTCTAGTGGACATTCGAGTGAAGGAACGCGCAAGCGATGGGAAGCCATCCGTTTTAACCGTGTCATGGCCCCTGCGAAACAACTCTAATAACTATTCCTTCAATACCTTCCCACTCCAACTTCTATTATCCATTTTCAAGCGGTACCAATATAATCCAGTCGGCCAGTTTTCTATATCGCTGAGTTGATAGGTATTTTCTCCCGCAACCAGGTTTAAAGTTGCCTGATGAACCTGCCGGCCCAATCCATCAAAAATTTCAAGCGTAGCTTTGCCCGCCTCCAGACTATAAAAGCTAAAAGTTACCTGCTCATTCACTGGATTTGGGAATACCTGTAGTTGACTGATCAATTCCAGATCATCAATACCTGTTATCAATGTAATTTGCACCTGCACAATGCTGTCACAGCCGTTGCTGGCGGTATAAATTTCTGTAAGCAAGGTATCACTTTCATAAATGACGCCGTGATAAGGCTGACCGACCACCAGTGCCGTATCTATTTCAGTAAATACATCTTCCTCCTGACTAAGGGCCAGGATAACCAGACTATCACAACCCAGCGGGGTGAAGTATTCAAACAGATAAGTTCCCCCTTCGGTAAATGAAGTATCTACCCAAACAAAAGGCGGATCACAAAAGCTGGTATCGACCAGGGTGGTGGGCGGACAGATAACAGAAGTGAAGGCAAAAGGCTCCCCACAGGTTGTAGCCAGTCCATGCACATGGTTGTAAGGTACTATTTTCACAAAATAATCCATACCCTCCAGTAATGCAAAGGGCAGCAAAAAGCTGGTATCCAGCCCTACATCCAGGGGGCCGATGATCTCTGTACCTCCCGGAATAAGGCCTACACTGAGGCGATAGCCGTCAACACAGCCGGATACTTTTCGCCATTTGATTTCGGGTTGTAGGGCGGTAATTGTAGTAGCAGGAGATATGAGTTCAATATTGCAGTTGGCGGGACCGCCCTGGTAAAGTTGGATAATCCCATTTAGGTTAACTGTGATGCCGTGATCTGGTCCGGTCATGTATATTCCTGTATTCCAAATATTAAAT
>BQJU01000117.1 GCA_021604865.1 Saprospiraceae bacterium
AAGGTTTAGGACGGGGATGGTGGTTTAGAATGGAGTGGCTCTTTCCAGTTTTTTCATTTTTTTCGATTCTTCTGGAGAATACAGGTTTAGGGATGTTTAGAAGGTTTAGGACGGGGATGGTGGTTTAGAAAGGAGTGGCTCTTTCCAGTTTTTTCATTTTTTTCGATTCTTCCGGAGAATATAGGTTTAGGGATGTTTAGAAGGTTTAGGACGGGGATGGTGGTTTAGAATGGAGTGGCTCTTTCCAGTTTTTTCATTTTTTTCGATTCTTCTGGAGAACACAGGTTTAGGATGTTTAGAAGGTTTAGGACGGGGATGGTGGTTTAGAATGGAGTGGCTCTTTCCAGTTTTTTCATTTTTTTCGATTCTTCTGGAGAATACAGGTTTAGGGATGTTTAGAAGGTTTAGGACGGGGATGGTGGTTTAGAAAGGAATTGCTGGGTGGACAAGAAAGTGTGTTTTTTTTTGCCGCAGAGGCGCGGGGGGCGCGGAATAATTTATTGAGATCCAATTTTTTATGCACTTCGCTGGGAATTGAAGATTCTGAGGTAGACACACTTTGCTGGATACTTCGATGAACTTCAAAAAAAGCCTCGTTTTATCATCTCAGCTCAGCCGAGACGCTACAAAAGCCGACCTCTAAACAAGTTCTTAGGTTATCAACATGCGTTTCATTACCTGATCTCTACGAGTTAACAATGCACCATGGACTTCTATTACTTCTACATCAAAATCCCATATCCAGTCATTTAGGATGTCATTTACTTGGAATCTAAGTTCAGGTAAGGCTGATTCAGGGCATCCTATTAGATCGGGTTCTTCAATGGGAATAAAAACAAGAAGATCAAGTTCAGCCATCACATTTTGGACACTTTGGTACAAGGATTGGACGTTAGCAGGTTCCAAATCATCAATTGCGTGTAGGTATGCCAGCATATCGACCGGACATCTATCAAAAATGACATTTTCCCCACTATTGACAATTTGTTTGCTTGAATATTCAAGTTGCAGGATATAGTCTTCAACCGTCGGTATTTCAGAAAATAAATGTCCTGCTTCTTCTAATTGGTAGTAAGCTTCATTTATACAAACATAATCAGGGAGTGCTTCCTTTAACTTTTCTACTAAGGTCGTTTTTCCTGTTCTGTGGGTTCCTGATACGGCTATCTTCATTTATGAATCAGCATTTGGTATTAATTTTTTAAAAACTTGCATTGTAAAACATGATCTAGAGCTTGGTAGCCTATTTTTTGGTAAATGCTGTTTGAGGTCGGATTACTTAAATCCGTAAACAGGGCGCAAAAACGATGCTGTGCAAGCAATAATTCACTCAACTTTGCTACACTACTGGTCGCATAACCCCTTTTCCGATATTGCAGAGGGGTATAGACATAGGCAATGGTGACCCCGTTTCGGGTGGGTCTTGTCCAGCCGACCATACTGACCGGTTGATCGGTCTCCCATAGATATAAAGCCCCTTCGCGGATCTTTTTTACGGCTAATTCGGTAGCTTCTTTAGCTGAAATTGACTGAAGTGCTTCAACATGGAACTTTCCCATCCAGTCGGCAATCAGTTCGAGATCCAGATCTGTTGCCTGTCTCAGTTTGCCATCAGCTATAGGGATCGGATTTACCTTTTCCAGTTTGTAGACCATTTGGTTTATCTGATCTCCGGAAGAAAATGGATTCATGGATGTCCATCTTTCAACAAACTTCAGCACCGTATCTTTTGATCCAATCATTCCCGGTAATTTAATCTGATGATCAACCAGATAATCACACAATTCCCGAATCGACCGATCCAGGTGTTTTTTTGTAGCATAAATAATTAAATTATGAGGTGGCGTTTGAAGACAGGCACCCACACATTCAGCTTGATCGTGAATAGTGATAAACAGAGGGGGAAGATTGCTGTAATACTTTATATCCCGATTTATAGTAATAGCAAGACCTAAGATCAGGTTGTTTTCTGCTTCCTTTTCTTCAAGCATGGGTTGGCATGCTTGTAAGAATGCATTGGCTGTGGGGTGGGTGGTGATCATATTTTTTAGGTAGTTGGATTAATTTATTTATTCCATGCTGTATTCATTATTCTAATTTCATTTTCCCTTCAATGTCAAATGTTATCATCGAAATTATAGTATCTTTTGCCCACTTTGTGTGATCACCCCAGTCCTTTGTACCTACTTTCTTTTCTCTTCTTATTGAAAAATTGTCTTTGATTATTGAGTAAGTTTCTTTGTAACCATTTTCCCAACCGGTTGCTTCAGCAAGCAAAACCTCTCCAATAATCTCGCAATTTTCCTTATTAATCGAGTATGCGTAAATTCCAAGATATTCTCCTTCGTCCTCAAGAAATCCAATTGTGATATATTTTTCTGTTTCATTTATTTGAAAGAATTTTTCCCCTTTATTTAGTACTTTTCTTACCTCTTTATCGCCATCCGTCACTCCTAAATTTGAAATCCAGGCATTCGTTTTATTGATATTTATTGTGTCACCAATTGATTCTCTAATTTGAGGTAGCAACCCTTTTATTCTTGCAAAAATGCATTTAAGTGAATTTTCTTTTAATTGTTTCTTATTTATTTCCCCTTCTTCATATTTTGCAAGTCTTTTATTCCAAGTTTCAACTTGTATTGTGGCTCCATAACCTTTATTCAAAGATCGTAAAGCAATTTCTCCATATTTGATTGTAAAAATTGAAGCTCCAATTATTAAAAATATTTTGATTGTTTTCCTCAATGCGATTTTTTTTAGCAACCTGGAACTCAAAGAATGCCTGTGCTCCTGTTAAAAAATAAAGCCCACTACGAACTCCTCAGTCCAATTTAAGTTTTTCCTGGCAAAAATGTTGTTGATCATTATCCTGATGCTATGATGAACCGGAGTTTTGTATAACATTCCCTGTTTGTTGTCCTTTTATTAGATGAGGAGTGGTATCATTATGCCGGGTTTTCATCTCCTGTGATAAACAGCCTGTAGAGATTTAAATATGGACGCAGAGATATTGGAGAAAAATTTAAAATCTCAGCTATCTCTGCTTCTCCGTTAGCGCTGCGTCCAAAATCAAAAACGCCTCATCCATCACATTACCAACAAAAATCAAGTTCCCAAAAGTGGCCGCAACCGTAGAAGCTGACATCTCATGGCCGTCCTCGACGTAAATCTTTTCAACGGTATAATCGCCGGTACCCCGATAGCTGATCTTAATAATTTCAGAAGGAGCCGTTTCCTTTTTGCCTTTTGCGTAAGCATTAAACCTCAAGAGATTCGGATGGGCGCCAATCCAGAGATTTCCCTCACTATCAAACTCGATATTATCAACCCCGGTGTCACAAGGAATATCTTCAATAAAAGAAAGTGAACCATCCTGCTTTTTTGCATATACTTTTACCAAAAAATCGCGGGGAGAAGCCACGTAAAGCAAGTTGCGTTTCCGATCCAGGTTAATCCCGTTTGCATAGGCGATCCCCTCAGCCACTTCCCGGTAATCTGTCCCATCAAAATATACTACATTTGAAACCGCCAGGCCGCCATACTCTTCCAGAAACTTCCCAAATCCTTTGACGTATCTGTGATCGTTGGTAAAATAAAAACGATTTTCATCCAGCATGACCACATCGTTTGGGCGAATCATCGACGGGTTGCTCAATGTTTTTATATGGGTTAAATTTTTATCAATCAATTCAAAAACCTCTATGGAATGGCCTTGTTGCGTATGGTTGATGGCCATAATCTGATAGGCGCTATCCATTTTGAAAAATGAAATGCCATGTGGTGCAAAAGGTTGATCAAAAGAATCGGTCAAAAGAATCGGTAGATAATCGTTTGTTTTTAAGTCTATCAAAAAAAGGTCGCCTTTTTCTTCAGTTTCCGGAGGAAAAGAAAGTCTATTGGTAGCAGAAATCAAGGCAAAACTGTCCATCTGGCTAATCATAATATCTTCAGCTCCCTTAATGGGAATCTTTTTGAGTATTGTACCGTCAAACTTAGCCTCAATAGTTCTAAAATAACCTGTCGAGGTCAAAACATGAATGACAAAAGCCAGAAGTAGGAAAAGGAATAGTATGGCGATTCTTTTAATAAGGCGCATGTGTGTTAATGGGTTTTTTCTGTTATTGACTCAACCAGTGCCCAATTTAGGTTTTTCCTGACAAAGATGTTGCCGATCTCAAACCGAATTCTAAAATGAACCGAAGTCTTCAGCTACATCCGCTCTTTTGCTGCTGTCCATTTATCGGCCAACATATAAAAGTTGAAACATAGCAGCGATTTGCTTTAGCTCTGTCATGAATGGATTGTCATACTATGGTGAGATGGATCGTTATCTTGAAACCTGGATTGCAAATCCTCGGAAAGGGTGGGGGTAAGTCTTGGGAACTTAAGTCGGCGGAGTAGCCTATCAAAACTATGCCAGTAGTATGTTTAATTTAACAGGATTAATGCTTCTTTATATACATGTTTTTGCTCAATTCATCCATCCAGCAATCTTGTAATCTGAACTCTAAACCATGTTGTAGAGGCTAATTTTTCTTGAGTAATTTGGAATTTCGACAAATACTCTTTTTTTAGATATTCCTTAGCGCTAAACGCTTTAAAAAACACTTCAATGTCATCTGATTCTAGATATTTAATGATGTCATTCTCATGCTTTTTGTCTTGTAGTTCCTCTTCTTTTATTCGAAATTCTTGATAGCTCTTTCTAGCGTTCTTATAGTTCGAAATTATTAGATTCTTTTTTTCATTCTTTTGATTAACGATCAGCTGTTTATATTTCTTCTTATCAAAGCCCCTAATTTCTAATTCTTCAATATTGTTTGGGTGATATAAATAGTTTTCAAAACAATAATAATTTAAAATAAAATAGTTTTTATACTTTGCTTTTATCTTTTCAATTTCAGAGTCTAGCAGAAAATCACGATCTCTAATTCCATAATATTCAGGCTTGGTCTTTATTTTAAAAAAAACTGATGCACTATCCTTTTCAGGAATAAATATTGCATTATTTATTCCCAAAGTATTAAACAAGGTCGCATTCTGATTCTCACAAATGAATACTTTTTCATCAGTGAGCTCTCTTTTTGCAATATCATCGGTTAAGTCGAAGACTTTTACTTCTTCTAAGCTCTTATCACACCTAATATTCATTATCATTTTAGATTCATACCGTCGGAGTAAGGTAAAATCATAAAAATGTGGGCTGAGACTTTTACTACACTCTTCACAATTACATGGAATCATTTCCTGAACCTCTAACTTGTTAAAGTCTTTATGAATTTCATTAATTGATTTTCGAATCAAAAATAAAAACTCTCTTTTTCTAGCCCCCCTTAATTCAATCGAGATTTTACTTTCAAAATACTTTTCCCTAATTAGTGCATATGTTCCTTCATATTGCAAAACGACACCATGTCTCCAGTATTGGTTGTTGTGGATGTCAGAATTCATTTTAACAATTAGCCTTGCAAGTATTCCTTTTGGCATGAACTTATACCTAAATTCAAATTTTGAATCTGAGGGGGCTTCTGTCCAGGAATGTTCAATTTCATCAACAGGAAGTAGTCGTGGAACAAGATATTCTCCTGGCTTAATCTCAAAGCACAAATCAAACTTTGTGTTTTTCATCAGTGATATTAATTCACGAACTTTTGGACGATGTTCTCCATTTGACCAAATTCGAAAAATATCCTCGTTGGTGAAACGACCATTTTGATCAATCACTTTTTGATCATCTAGAATTTTATATACTCCTTTTGTTAACCATTCATGATTTAAAATTACTAAGTCTTGTAATTCCATATCGTCTTGAAAATGTAGGATCACCCCCAAATCGTGGAAATATTCACTTAAGAATAGCGCGCTATCTTCCCTCCGGTAGTAATTACGGCATATATCCAAATATTCTAATCTATTAATAAAGTTTTTCCCACTTAATTTCATTTCCTCTATATCTCTCCTAATATCTACCCATACTTTCGGTAAAGGAGCACCTATATGAGGTAATTGAGACGCCTCTTTAATTAGTGCAGTTTTAAATTTATTAAAGCTGTCACGAAACTCATCTTTTAAACTGATTTTATGAAAAGAGATTATATTGCTAAAACTAGATTGATACTCCTTTACTGGTAAGTCTTTAGTTGGTTGGTCACATTTATTTAGCACCATCATGACAGGACTTTTGTTCCCTAATAATTTGATGATATTGAGCCAATAAAAGAAGTCATCATGGCTATCCTCTTTTCGAGATTCTGTTATTAATAAATAGATTGATCTCTTTGTTAAAAAGAACTGATGGGTGGAATGGTATATTTCTTGACCGCCAAAATCCCAAATGTTTATTTGGAAATCCCGATTGATTTTGCCATTAACCTGTTCGATTTCTTCTTTTGGTATTACCCACCTGTTTATTTTTATTCCCTCCGTACTTTCTTCTTCTTCAAGTGAGAAATCAGGATTTATTAATGCTTTTGAAATACAAGTTTTTCCTACCCTTCCTTCTCCAACAATGATGAGTTTTACCTCAAAAATAAAATCTTGTTCTTTTAATTCTCTATAAAAGTTTCTAATTGAATCAATTCCCCTTCCTGCAATTTCAGGAGGGAGAAGATCAAATGGATTCCCAAGAATCTTTAGTTCTTGGAGTTGTTCCATGTTTGCAATCTGCTCTGGAATATCCTTTAACCTATTGTTTTGGAGGTTCAGAAATTTTAAACTTTTTATTCTTGACAATTCAGGACTAATCTTTTCTATTTGATTGTTTTGTAAATTTAATCGATTAAGTTTTTGTAGATTTGATATTTTATCTGGTATTTCAGTGATTCGATTCCTTCTCGATTTTTCAGTAAAGTCACTATTACTCAAATCAATAAATACTATCTGATTCTGGTTGAAGAGTTCTTCTGGTATTTCAGTTAATCCGCAGTTTTTCAAATCGACTACTCCCCAACCATGTTCTGTAACATTCTTTAGCGTAGTTCTAATCTTTTGTTCATTTCTCATAATACTTTATTCTCGGATCTTCGTATAATTATGAATTAAATCGTTTATATAAAGATTGCAAGCAACCCTATCTATTGTTACGTTTTTAATTCAAACTAGTTGCAGATTTCTAAAAGGAATGTATGTTCGCTCAACTCAAAAATGCCTTTCCAGCACAAATTGGCACAGATATTTTTTTGAATTGAATGATTCCAGTGCCAGGCTGAGCAAACTGTCTTTAGAGGGAAAGCCATTTTTGTGCTATTGGTTTAACCACTGCCCAAATTAAGAATGTTTGGGAATTTGAATGCTTGTAAGAAGGTAGTTGGCCGTATCTTCTATGTTAACCACAACATACAAAGGTGCACGTCCAATTTGAACGTCTGGCGGATGGCCGGTGGGAATGTCCATTTCTCTCAAGTTATTAGAGAATATCTTCCGAACTAAAGGAAATGGGATATTGATTTACGGAAAGTTTTCAATGCAGAAAAGATTAATCGTGCACTAAATGAATAGCATCGTTTGGAAAGGAAGCGATCAATCCGACGCTCATCATCGAATGCATCGCTCCCTCTCAAGCCGGGCTGCTCGACCATATTGATTGCACGAATCAGGTGCGGCAACTTCTTGGCCTGCACCAGAATGGCATCGAACTTGCGAACAACCCTCTTTTTACAATAAATACATCACACACAACAAACCTACCCCTCCCAACACAATTGCATAAGGAAAAGCCATCTTTACCATTTTTCCATAAGACAGATTGATCAAAGGTGCTAATGATGAAGTAAGTAAAAACAGGAATGCAGCCTGTCCGTTCGGTGTTGCAACACTTGGCAAATTTGTCCCAGTGTTAATGGCTATCGCTAATTTTTCATATTGCTCTCGTGTTAATTCCCCAGCATTAAAAGCCGCTTGAATTTCATTGATATAAACGGTTGCCACAAAAACATTATCACTAATTGCAGACAGCAACCCATTTGCAATATAGAACATAGCTGGTTGGGCGCTAGCTTCCATTGCCAGTGCCCATTCAATAATTGGCTTGAATAAATGTTGGTCGTGAATCATGGCAACAATGACAAAAAAGACAATCAAGAGGGCCGTAAAAGGCAAGGCTTCTTCAAAGGCATGGCCCAATTGATGCTCATCTGTAATCCCCATAAATGCGGTTTGAATTATGATCAAAGCCAGTCCAATAAATCCAACGGGAGCGAGGTGTAAGCCTAATCCAATCACCAATAATACCATGGCAGTGGCTTGAACGATAAGACTGTACTTTTCTTTTTTGGTCCGCTTTTCATCTTCGAGTATGGTGTAATTCATAATTATTTCCCGGGCAACATCAGGTAGCTTTGCTCCAAAACCAAATAATTTGGATTTCTCAAGAAATATAGTCGTCAATATCCCTGCGAAGAAAACAGGGATGGTTATTACATCCATTTGTTTGAAAAACTCAATAAAGTCCCAACCCATTTTTTCCCCGATCAGGAGGTTTTGTGGCTCACCCACCAAGGTCATTACGCCACCAAGGGCCGTTCCAACAACACCGTGCATTATCAGACTTCGTAAAAAACTACGGAATTGTTCGAGCGTTTCACCACTCAATTGCTTTCGGTCTAAAGTCCCATCATGGTCTAAATCTAAATTGCTGGAATGGATTTTATGGTAAACCCCATAAAACCCTACAGCGACACTTATTAGAACAGCCGTAACGGTCAAAGCATCTAAAAATGCGGAAAGAACAGCAGAGAGAATTACAAATAGAAGCGATAAAGCCATTTTGGATTTTACCTTAGTGAAAACCTTACTGAAAATGAACATCAGTAAAGGTTTCATAAAGTAAATCGCAGCAACCATAAACATTAAGAGTAAAATGACTTCGAGGTTTTGCGCTACTTCTTGATAAGAATGTTCAGGAGTTGTCAGGTTTAAAGCTAAAACCTGAATTGCCAATAAGCCACCAGATATCAAAGGATAACATTTTAGCGCCATGGCAAGGGTGAAGATGAATTCTGCAATAATTATCCACGAAGTTATTGCTGGCCCTAAAGCGAAATAAGCGATTATATTAAAAATAAGAAACCCTATTATCGTATATTTATACCAATTGGGGCTTTTTCCTAAAAAATGTTTAAGCATTCTTGTATTTTAAATGAAGAATTAAAATTTAGGAGTCAGCGAAGGATATATTCTTCGCTGACTCCTTATGATTTATCCTTTTATGAAAAAAATGTTCTCCTATTTTTATTGTCCAACTTATACCTCAGCGTATGTTTGGAAGCCAACTATGTGGCTGCAAAGGATCCCTTTTTCGATGATACATCGTTACTTTTTCGTCCCTACCTCCGGGTATGAACTTCAAAGCTTTTTGATGTTTTGGCATCAAGCCAACCAATCATCAAAAAATGGACACTTTTCATTACACAAGCCGACCTCCAATCAAGCTCTCAGTGAAAGTACTGAATTTTTCGTTTATTTTATTCTTGAAAAAAATCAACTTCACCGGTTTCTACACAATATAGAGCCCCCACAATTTCGATTTCACCATTTTTTTCCATTTCGGATAGGATGGGACTTTCTTGTTTAATTCGCTCAATCGACAAGCGTACATTCAAAATAGCTACCTCTTCAATATCGGTATTCATTAATTCCTTATTCTCACCAATAATGGAATCGACCGCAGGTTTTATTTTGCGTAATAAGGGGGTAATGTTTCCCAGTTCTACTTTTTGACAAGCGGCAGTTACCGCCCCACATTTTGTGTGTCCCATGACCACCACAATCTTTGAACCGGCGACTTTACAAGAGTATTCCATAGAGCCAAGCACATCTTCATTAACGATATTTCCCGCAACTCTTATACTGAAAATATCTCCTATACCCTGGTCAAAAACCAATTCAGCAGGTACTCGTGAATCAATGCAACTTAGTATAGCTGCGAAAGGAAATTGTCCTTTACTTGTTTCTATTACTTGTGTTTTTAAATTTCTTTGTGCTTTTACATTTTGCACAAACCTCTTGTTACCTTCTACCAAAATATTAAATGCATTTTTTGGAGTAAGGTTAGCTTGAATTTCTTTCGTTTGCGTTATCATATTTTTATTATATTTTTTTTAAATCAAGTTGATTTTACTAGGTATGGAGGCCAACCTCGATGCAAGATAGTGGCAAGCTATTTGAGCTGTAAAGGACCACTTTCGCTACAAAACTGACCTCCAAACATGAACTGACTAAAATTGATCATGCGTGTGTTCAAAATTAGGCGATGACTGTCTTACTCCTTTTGACTTCCTTATTTACGTTTTCTTTAATCCATATCAAGGATTCTTCAAAGCTGTCAAAGATTTGACTTTTAGGGATTAAATCTGGAATAATGTCAATTCGTTCCATCATGTACCTAGGGTGCCCTAATATGTCTATTAATAACACATTTTTGCCACGGCTAACTAAATCAACTAATACATCTTCCAGGGCATATAACCCTGATTGATCTATATATTGCATTCTATCTCCTCTTATAATTACGGTGGAGGCAGTATCTGGAATTTCATTTGCTAATTGTTGAAAATCGCTGGTAGAGCCAAAAAACAAGGGTCCTTTGATGTGTTTTATGAAGATTTCATCTTTTAAATTCTCAGGAAATTCAATGCTACTTGGCCATGCATCCCCTTTATAAAGGGGTTTTAAATCAGAGCGTTGGGCCGTCAAGTCGCCAATTTTTTTCATAAACATTAAGGATGCGATCACTAGGCCTATTCCGACTGCATATACTAAATTCCATACCGATGATAATATTAATACAATCAACATGATGATTACTTCGGTACGTGGCATGTAAGGTATAGCTTTAAGCCCTTTAAAGTCCATAACGCTTATCCCAACAGTAATCAATATCCCCGCTAAAACAGCAGCAGGGATTTGAGAGGCTACTGGACCCAATGCCAACAAAATGAAAAGAAGTAAAACACCTGCCATCATTCCTGATAATCGGGTTTTCCCGCCTGCATTAATATTAACAACCGTTCTGATTGTAGCCCCTGCTCCAGGAATACCTCCAAAAACAGCAGCAATACTATTGCCTATCCCTTGCCCTATCAATTCTTTATTGGGCTTGTGTTTCGTTTTTGTCATATTATCAGCGACTACCGAAGTGAGCAATGAGTCTATCGCTCCTAAAAGAGCCAGGGTTAGTGCTGTGAAAATATAGGGGGCAATACTACTTAAATTAAAATCTGTGAAAATCCCAAAGTTAGGTATAGGTAAGCCACTTGGAATTTCCTCAATAGATCGGTAATCTAAACCAAACCCAAAGGCTACAGAGGACATCACTAATAACGCGACTAATGTACTGGGTACCGTTGTGGTTATACGTTTAAAGCCATAAATAATTAGAACAGTGCATAATGCCAATATTAACTCTAACCAATTTATATTGTTTAAAGCCCTTGGCAGTACTTTTATAGCTCCTATTACTCCGGATGATTCTTTACTTGCTAAGGTTTGTGACTCTTCAAGAATTTGCTCCTGAGTTATATTTTCTGCTCTTTGTATCGTTTTTTTAAAATCTTCTAATACCAGAATGCCTTCACCTGCTTCTTCTTTTAGAATATTATCTAAAATGATTTCTTCAGCATGTGGTTTAAATTGCTCGACAAACTCTACATCCTCTTTAGGATAATAACCAACAGAAGGCAATATTTGTGTCACTAAAATAATAACACCAATGGCCGTCATAAATCCTGAAACCACGGGATAAGGAATATATTTAACATATTTGCCCAATCCAATAATGCCTAATGCAATCTGCATTACCCCTGCTAATAAAAAAACAGTTAGAATAATAGGTAAGGCTACATTAATATCCCCTCCGGAGGCTGCAATAATCCCTGTGACAATAACCATACTTACAGCAGTCATTGGAGCTGTAGGGCCTGAAATTTGAGTATTCGTCCCGCCAAAAAGAGCAGCAAAAAAACTTATAAAAATAGCGCCGTAAAGTCCTGCGCTAGGCCCCAGTCCGGAACTTACGCCAAAAGCAAGTGCTAAGGGCAATGCAACTATTCCTGCAGTAATCCCTCCAAACAAATCACCTTTGAAATGTTTAAAATCAAACAAATTTTTCATTTTTTATTCTTTAATATTGGAATATTCACTAAAACAAAAGACTATAATATTGGACCTTGCCTACAAGGCTGTCCATGCATTCTTTAAAATAAAATGGATTTTTAATTTTGCTATTTTAGTGCCTGTTTGGAGATCAAACTTACGCTTGCGCTGAAGCTTTCTCCGGCGGCCGTAGCCTTTGGCGAAGGACTTAGCGGAGCAACAGATTGGAAACAAAATCACTATCCTATCGAAATCGGACAGTTATTAATCCCACATCCGTTAGGATAAAATTATTCCTATGTTGGAGAAACTGCGTTCCACACAAGTCTTATCAGGAATAACAAAATAGCAAAGAGATTTTAGAGCATGATTGGAGGCCAAGCATTGACTGCAAAGAATCCCTTTTTCGATGATACTTCGTAACTTCTCTTGTCCGTCTTGGCTGAGCCTAGATGAACAAGAAAAAGCCATGTTTCATCATCTCGGCTGAGCCGAGACGCTGCAAAGCCGACCTCGAAAAAAGCTCTTAACACCATTCCGGAGGTGGGAATGGATTGTCGAGATGGGAATTTAGATGGTCTTTTTGCGAGGTAAAAAGGACACAATTAAACTTGGTATAAAATTTTGAATTGGAGATTGGGCAAGAATGTTTATGGTCTTCCTCTGCAAGGGTATTATTAGTCGTTTTTTTCTTTACTTCTAAGTCCTTTTTTGCATAAGTTTCATCTAACTCATATGCTATCTCAGCAATATAAGAAATGGAGTTAACAATTGGCATTGCGATCAAAGATACCACAAGACAAAAAATCAATATCCCTTTTAGCATATTGAAAAAACGAAATGAAGGATGGGTGATTTTACGTCTCATTCCTCAATAACTTTAAATACCAGGTTGGTATAAAAGGTGGTAATATTATCCTTTCCTTCCCCAACATCTGTAAGTGAAGGTATATGTTCTGCGAAATACCTTTGCTGATGAGCCCCCTCAATTATAGTAGATATTAACATGTGTGGGAATTCAAACTTCGGGTTTATATCCAGAACAAAATCGCTTAACCTTTGCACAATGCGTTTATAAACTTCAAAATATCCTTTTTGGTTTCCCTCTTTTACTCCTTTTACATGGTATGTCTTTGCCCCTTCTTTCATAACAATTCTATGCAAAAGAAATTCATTTATGTGAGGAGGCGAATTATCTTTCTTCGGAGGTTCAGTTAAAACTTTTATCGCTTTTGTAAGCTTTTCCTCTGTCGAATTTAAATTGGTAGCAGCAAAAACTAATTTATATTCTACCCAACTCCAATACCAATAAGTAAGATAAACTAATAGCATGTGCTTGCTCTCGAAATATCGATAAATTGAACATTCTGGCGACTCAATTTTTTTACCTAGTTTTCTGAATGTAAATAATTCAAACCCCAATTCATCAATCATCTCAATACTCTCAGAAACAATCTTACGCCCCAACTCAGACATGTTAGGGTCTCTAAGATAGGTGTCTGAGTTGACAACGATATGAATTTGAAAATTCTTCATCAATATTATTATGGGGCGCAAATATAATAGTATTACTATCATCTTTGCAAGTTTTAGTATAAATTTTTCTAAAAGAGTTAAAGTATGGTCTGCTTCAACCCGTGTATATTCCAGTGTTTGATGTTGCTTGAGCATGTTTGGAGATCGGTTTTGCATCGCCGTTCACCGGGCGTCTGTGCCATGCTCCTTCGCTGAGTCCTTCGCCAAAGGCTACGGCCGCCGGAGAAAGCTTCGGCGCAAGCGAAAGGCTTCGGCGACGGTGCAAGGTCGAAGCTTCCTGGCGAAGAACCTCGGCAAGCCCATAGCGGTCGATGGGTAGCGAAAAGGGATCCTCATTGTATAAGTACTGAGGATTCTGCAGCATTCATCAGAAATTTGAAGACCAGTAAACATGCGCTGAGAAAAAAAATAAGATTTACCGAAGGATTTTAAAATCCTTGCTGTCTAAGTGTATGTCTGGAGGTCCAACTTACGCTTGCGCTGAAGCTTTTGCCGGGCGTCTGCGCCATGCTCCTTCGCTGAGTCCTTCGCCAAAGGCTACGGCCGCCGGAGAAAGCTTCGGCGCAAGCGAAAGGCTTCGACGACGGCGATGCAAATCCGACCTCCAAACAAGCACTAAAAGAAAATTTTAACTAAAAATGAAAAAATTGAAACATTTAATTTTTACTCTTTTTGTTCTCCTGAGCACGATGACTTATGCACAGGACCTCTACGATTTAGAAACCATCCAAACCATAGAAATTACATTTGCTGAAAATAATTGGGATGCACTCCTGGATGCTCAAAAAGCTGGAGATGGAGATTATATCATGGCACAAAGTGTCACTATCAATGGTGTGTCATTCGATAGTGTTGGGGTCAAGTATAAAGGCAATAGTTCCTATAACCCCAATCAGGTGAAAAATCCCTGGCACATCGAACTAGATACCTATAAAGAGCAGGAATATGAAGGGTATACGGACATTAAGTTGGCTAATGGCCACAAGGACCCTTCTTTTTTGCGAGACGTTTTGGGTTTTCAAATATTGAGGCAATACATGGATGCACCGCTTTCCAATTATGCCAATCTTTATGTGAATGGCGCCTTAATTGGTCTATATACCAATACGGAATCCATTTCGAAAAAGTTTGTCAATAGTCGTTTTGGTTCTAAAAACAATGCCTTTTTCGATTGCAGCCCACCCGACGGAGCCGGACCGCAAAATACGAACTTCCCCAACTTGGTTTATTTAGGTCAGGATAGTACGGAATATTATGATTCTTATGATATCAAATCTGATGAGGGTTGGCAGGAGTTGATCGACTTTTGCGATACGCTTACCAACAACATCGCTGATATTGAAAAAATACTCGATGTGGATAGGGCCTTGTGGATGCTTGCTTTTGATAATGTCATCGTCAATTTAGATAGTTACATTGGTAACTTTAAGCAAAACTATTATTTATACCGGAGTGACTATCAGCAATTCTTTCCCATTGTTTGGGATTTGAATGAGTCTTTTGGCGTATTTTCTCAAACGGGTACCGGCAGTCTCAACAATATTACTTCAAAACAGCAAATGAATCAATTGCTCCATTCATCGGATGCAAATTTTCCGCTTGTCCAAAAATTATTGAGCATACCGATGTATAAACGGATGTACCTCGCTCACTACAAGACCATGCTTTTGGAGAATTTTGATAATGATGCCTACTATACTTCTGCACAAGCATTTCACAATACAATTGATGCTGCGGTCCAAGCTGATGGGAATAAGTTTTACACGTATAATGATTTCCTCAACAACTTGACTAGCGATATAAATAGTGGCGGTGGTCCTATGGGTGGGTCGATTCCTGGCATTACTAATTTGATGGATGGAAGAAATAACTACCTTCTGGGGCTTGCTGATTTTACACAAACAGAACCGGTAATTTCCAATATTGCTTTGTCTAATGCTGCTCCTGTGGTCGACGAAACGATTACTATCACTGCTTCCATCACCGATGAGAATGCGGTATACCTCGGTTATCGAAGCGAAACGATAGCACCCTTTACCAGAGTAGAAATGTACGACGATGGGGCACATAATGATGGTGCTGCAAATGACGGCATTTATGGTGTAGACCTGGAAATCAACAATTCCTTGGTTCAATATTACATCTATGCTGAAAATGATAATGCCGGGATGTTCTCCCCTCAACGGGCAGAATATGAATACCATACCATTACGGCCACCACCATTAATCCACCTGTCGGCGATTTGGTTATCAATGAATTTATGGCTTCCAATGATGCCACCATGGCGGACCAAGATGGTGAATATGACGATTGGATTGAACTGTACAACAATAGCTCTTCAAGCATTGACCTTGAGGGGTACTTCCTCTCTGATGATGCGACGGATTTGATGCAATGGGCATTTCCTTCGGGTGCGGTCATTGATGCCAACGGCTATATTATCGTGTGGGCAGATGATGATGGAGACCAAGAAGGGCTTCACGCAAATTTCAAGTTATCCGCTTCAGCAGAATCTATTTTTTTAGTGAGTCCAACAGGAACTATTTTGGATGAGGTGAGCTATGTTGACCAGATTACAGATTTTTCCTACGGCAGATTTCCGAACGGTACGGGGGATTTTCAATCGATGCTTCCGACTTTTAATGCAGAAAATAATGGAACGACCAGCACTTCAAATACAGCTTTGGAATCACCAGGTTTACATGTATTCCCAAATCCGGCAGACGATTCTTTTTACCTGGAAATCAATGGATCCGAACAAAATGAAAGCGTCGTTTATATTTATGATTTGAATGGGAAAATCACCTATCAAAATACTGCTTCCAAAAACATACTAATTGATAGTTCAAAATGGACATCGGGCATGTATATTATCAGAGTTGGAAGTTCTTTTTTGAAAATGGTCATTAATTAAAAATGGATTAACATAGGGTGAGGGAGGGGAGGAAGTTGATGCTGGCGTAAAAAAATCAGCTTCCATCCCTCGCTCACCGCTCTGTCTCGTTTTGACGCTTATTTGTTACATGTTGTCTTTTTTAATTAGTTTCCAATTTATATTTTGGCTTCCAATTAATGCCATCTCTGGAGTCTAATTTTTCTATAAACTTAGGAAGTATAAAAAAGCCTACATCCGTTCGGATTTGGACATCTGGGTATCTACTAAGCTCTACATTGGAGTTAAAATAGCTCATGGGATCGGGGTGGGGAACAGCGTCCTGGAATCCATAATTATATAACAGTTTAGGCGCACGTTTTAAATTTTCTTTATCAGAATAAGTATAGATGTACTTTTCATGTTTAATTTCTTTTACATCGGGAGGTACATTTGTATCTGTGGTTTTTTTATACTCTTTCACTCTTTTAGCATTGTCAAATGTATAGACTTCAGTAGTCCTAATAACAGCCAAGTTATTCTGGTAGGTTTGTTTATTAACCTTTTTAAATTCTAATTCATTTTCAGATTTTTTTGTAATAAAAAACGTTATCCCTTCAAATACTGATTTTTGAACTTTGAAAGGCGAAATGGAATTACCTGTATAAAAATAGTTAACTGTATCTATGTTGAAATATTTTCCCTGACTTACTCTACGACTAATTATTGTTTGATTTACTCTGTCTTTTTCATCATACTCATGAGTCATTAATATTGTTATTGAGTCGGTAACAGTAGTGTCCGGTTAAGAAAACAGAAACACTTATAAGTGCTCTGTTTTTCAGTTAGTTACAAAGATTTTACTCGGAAACGATTTGAAATGCCCCAAAGGTTTCCAAATTAGCATCCAAAAGAGGATGGCTAATGAATCA
>BQJU01000118.1 GCA_021604865.1 Saprospiraceae bacterium
ATATCACGTTCTTGAACAATTGTACTATCTTTACAGAGGTAGTGGGTGATGTCATTTTTTTTGTTTAAGCACCTTAAAGATGCTCAAATCCCACTACCTTTCATAATTCATTTCTTGGGGACAAATCCCAACTGCACCCAATCGCCATTCCATTCTGTAGATTACCAGTTCCGGCATAAACTATCTTATCTCCGGAGTGCACACCACTTTCCACAAAATAATAACCGGTCGTTTTTCCAGCCACAATAATGGGTTTGCTGGCTACCTTATTGCTATCGCCTACCGCAAACACAAATATTTTATCCTGTATTTCGAATGTTGCTTCCTGTGGAATCAGTATCGTGTTATTGCGAGATTTAGGTATTCTCACTTTGCCGGTATTGCCAGAGCGCAACAGGCTTTCCGCATTTGGGAAAACAGCCCGGAAACTGATCGTGCCCGTGCTATTGTCAAATTGCCCAGCCACTAATTGAACTTTTCCTTTTTGCGGATACAAGCTACCATCTGGCAGCACTAGTTCCACCGGTGGCATTTTCTTTATTTTTTCTTCGATCGTATGGCCTTCAAATTCCTCCTTGAATTGCAGAAAATCATTCTCACTCAAAGAGAAATAAGCATAGACTTCTTTGATCTCTGAAATAACAGTCAAAGCTTCCGGAGTAGATAACCCTACAAGGCTTCCCCTTTTGTGAGGCAATCTGCCGATATAACCATCCACCGGTGCTTTGATCAGGGTGTACCCAAGGTTGATACGGGCACTTTGCACCATCGACTCTCCCTGTGCTACACTGGCGGCCGTCGCATCGTAAGCTGCACGGGCTGCCTGTAGTCGCACATCAGAAACAATGTTGTTCTGAACCAATGGGGTTAGCTTATTGACATTGATTTCTGCATTCACCAGATTGGCCTTAGCCACGGCCAGTGAAGCCTCTGCGTAATTCAATTGCTCAACAAAAGGGCGGTCATTGATATGAAAAAGCGATTGGCCCTTTTTGACATAAGCCCCCTCATCTACGTAAATCTTGTCCAGGTAGCCCTCTACCTGAGGGCGTATTTCAATTTCCTGACTGCCTTCCAGCGAGGCAGAAAATTCCTTGTAAGTAGCCGCAGTGGTCTCCGCAACGGTGATGACCGGCAAGGATTGAGCCTGCATAGGTGCATACCCCGGATCAGCGCCCGAAGTTGGACTGCATCTGTAAAATGTCAATAAGACAGCGGCAACGAAAAAAATTGATACACTTAATTTTATGTTTTTCATCAGGTGATTAGTTTGCATGATTTATGGGTTTAATATGGACACTATAACCAACGAATAATATTTTTAGTTTCCCAGCTATTTGACAACCAACAAGGAAGCGAAGTGGCAATGTTTTTAATCTAAATTTTTGATAAATCCATTGATGGCATCTTTCAGTACCATTTTATCCAGCTCGCCAGGCACCGGAGAATTGCCCATAATTTTAATGGATACAAAGCCGTGCAGGATTGAGCAATAAGTATAGTATTTCAAACATGGGTTGGTATCAGGTTGCTTGCTGTTTAAGATGGCTTCATTAATTGACTCCATAACCAAAAAGTCGAAGCTGGTTTTGTCTTCAGCACATTTTCCTCCTTCACAAGACGGCATTCCAACACCAAAGATGAGCTGGTAATATTCCCTGTTTTTTAAAGCAAAATCCCAGTATGCATCAGCTATTACTTTTAATTGTTCATAAGGATCCTGATGCTTTTCTCTCGCCTTTTGAACCTTTTTCGACAATAACTTGTACCCTTTATTACTGAATTCGGTCAGGATTGCTTCCTTGTTAGCAAAATGATCATAGATAACAGGCACACTGTATTCAATCGCATCGGCAATCTTGCGTAATGAAAGAGACTCCCAGCCGGTTTCTTTTACCATTTTCCAGCCAGTTTTAAGAATGGCTGATTTTACCTTCTTTTTCTCTTTTAATCTTCGCTCTGCAATACCCATATCGATGTTATTTTTCCTAACAGTGTTAGCAAATATATCGGCGTTTTTTGAATGATGCAACTTTTTTTTAAAAATTATTTTCTCACTATTGGAACCGCTTGACAAAGATGCAGGCATTTAGCAGGATAGGGGATGTGCAATGCCGACAATTTGAGGGGGGGATTTTGACAATTTTTAGCTCACGGACTATTTCTTCTTGACCCTTAGGGTTAAAAGTAGGACGGTTTTGAGGCAGAATCCAGGCTTTTTGACTGTTCCGGATGCAGCGAACCCGCTCTAACAAACAAATTGATTTAAATAATTTCGACTGGTGAGAATAGCCGCATTGATATCAGCTTCCGAGCCTTCAAAAGCCTTATCTTCCACTTCAATCACTACCGGCCCCCGATACCTGACCGAAGTCAATGCAGAGAAAAAACCTCGCCAGTCCACATCTCCTAAACCGGGTATTTTTGGGGAATGGTATTCCAAAGGATAAGCCATTATGCCTACCTCATTGAGCTTGTCGCGGTATACTTTTACGTCCTTTAGGTGAATGTGAAACAGCTTTTCGCTAAAATCATAGATCGGCTGTACCTCATCCATTTGTTGCCAGACCAGATGAGAAGGGTCGTAGTTCAGTCCAAAGGCAGGACTGGGGATGATCTCAAACATTTTTTTCCAGATGGCAGGGGTAGTGGCCAGATTTTTACCGCCGGGCCATTCATCCCGGGTGAAGAGCATCGGGCAATTTTCAATGCCAACTTTGACATTGTTTTCTTCGGCAACCTTGATGATTCCCGGCCATACCTCGGCAAATTTCTTTAGGTTTTCTTCAATGCGCTCTGTTGGATTTCTGCCAATAAAGGTATTGACCACCGGAATGCCCAGTTTTGCGGCGGCACGAATGACCTTTTTGATGTGTTCGATATAGAATTCCGACTGCTTTGGATCAACAGCCAATGGATTTGGATAATACCCCAGGCCTGAAATGTATACCTTATGCTTGGCGAGTATCGACTGGATTGCTTTCACCCTTGCCTCATCAAGTTTGTCGACATTGATGTGGGTAACCCCGGCATAACGGCGTTCTGCTTTGCCTTCCGGCCAACACATTATTTCTACACATTTGAATTGATTTTGGGCGGCAAATGCGATGACTTCCTCAAAATTTTTATTGGCTAAAATGGCGCTTACAAATCCTAAGTCCAGCATAATTTGGTTTTTCAATAAAACTACGGAACTTTTTGAAAGTTTTTATGGTACTATCCCAATGAAACTACCACAAAAACAAAAAAATGACACTAGAAGATTTAGGCTATACTCCTGATCTGGAAAATTTCAGAAACGAACAAAATCTCGACGCCTTTGCCGTGGGTCGCGTCATATCCGAGCATAGAGAAAGGTATATTGTCAAGACAGATAAGGAAGAATTTGATGCGGAGCTCATTGGCAAAATAAGATTTACCGCAGAAAGCAGGCACGATTTTCCTGCCGTTGGCGATTGGGTGGCCATTTCGGAATTTGATGAACACAAAGCCCTCATTCACGCCATTTATCCTAGAAGCTCCATCATTGAAAGACAGGCCGTTGGCAAGGTTGCCCAAAAGCAAATCATTGCCACCAACATCGATGTCGGTCTGATCGTTCAGGCTGTAGACCGGGACTTTAATGTAAACAGACTGGAACGGTATTTAACAATTTGTCATGCCGCTAAAGTTATGCCTGTCATCATCCTTAGCAAAATTGACCTGATTGAAAAAGAGGAACTTGCCACCATTCTCGAGTTAGTTGCTGAGCGCATTCAGGGTATTCCAATAATCACTGTAAGCAACCAAACGCCCGAGGGATATAATGAAATAGCCACCCTGATTGAAACCGGAAAGACCTATTGCTTATTGGGATCTTCCGGAGTCGGTAAATCGACCTTGTTGAATCACCTTTCCGGTAAAGAATTGATGAAAACAGGCGCTATAAGTGACAGTGTAAAAAAAGGAAAACACGTGACCAGTCACCGGGAATTAATTGTTCTGGACAATGGCGGCATTTTAATTGACAATCCCGGCATGCGAGAAGTCGGCATTGCCGATGCAGCAAGCGGGCTGGAGCTCACCTTTGATGCCATCATTGAATTGTCCCAGCAATGTAAATACAACGATTGCACACACCTCAATGAAGCCGGTTGTGCCATCCTGGAAGCGCTGGAAAATGGAGAAATAGATGAGGATGCCTATGCAAATTATCAAAAGATGGAAAAAGAAAAGTGGCATTTTGAAACGAGCGTTCATGAAAAACGGAAGCGGAATAAAGCGTTTGGGAAGTTGATGAAAAGTGTTATTAAATCTAAGAAGGAGAGTAAGTATTAATGGGAACAGGATCGAATTTATTGTGGGGGTTTTGATGCGGCTTGCGTAGAAAACCATATCTTAGTTGTGAATGAAATATTTAAAAATGGATGATAATTCTTTCCGACTTGACCGTTAGGTAAAATCAAATGGCAGTGACAGAATTTTCAATTCCAGGCATTTCAGTTATCGGGGGAGGATTAATAGGCTTTTTTTCAGTTATCTTTATTGAATGAAGTAAAAGCTCTTTACAATGGTCTGGCAAACTATTCCTTTGAGATGGTGGCTATTAAAAAATAGAAAAAATGAAAATAGAGGAAATAAAAGAAGCGGTGGTCCCAATATTGATTAAACACCAAATTATACGTGCGGGAATATTTGGCTCGATGGCAAAGGGAAGTGCAACTTCCAAAAGTGATATTGATATTTTGGTTGAATTGGGGAAAAAGATAAGTCTTTTGGAATTCGTAAGGATTAAATATGAATTGGAAGACCTTTTAGGGCGGAAAGTGGATTTGGTCGAATACCAAGCAGTTAAGTCAAGGTTGAAAAACCGGATAATGTCAGAAGAAATCAGGATTTATGGCTAAAAAAAAGAAACGGGACGAATTGGTTTTTCTTGAAGATATGTTGGAATGTATCCAGAAGATTGGAGAATATATTGACGGACTGAGTGAAAAAGAATTTGAGGACAATTCGGAAAAGCAGGATGCAGTCGTTCGGCGAATTGAAATAATTGGAGAAGCTGTTAAGAATATTTCAAATGAAACGAGAGTAAAATACCCGACCATCCAATGGAGAGAAATTGCAGGTATGCGAGATATTGTAATCCATCAATACTTCGGGGTTACGATTGGATTGGTTTGGAGGGTTGCCACATCTGAGATACCGAACCTGAAAGAGAAGATAGAAGAAATTATAAATGAAATGGAAAAGAATGAGAATAATCTCTGATAATGCATCTACGGTGCGATAAGATGTCGGCCAAAATAAACCGCTGGTGGCATGCATACAAAAAATCAGCCTCTTACAACTGGAAACAAAAACGGGAACCCCAGTGAAAATACCAAAATTCCCGTTAGTATCCGGAGCGGAGGGCCAATGCCGTACCACCTGCTAAGCTAAAATCATTTAACTCAGGTATGGCTATGATTTTTTTTAAAAGGGAAAATATTGTGGGATAGACTGTTGCAAGGTGTAGCATATTTAACTTATAATCCCTTAATGCACAAGTCAGAGACTTGAAAACACATCGTTTCGCGTCAGAGACGCTCACGAGCGAGATGTTGGATGGCGACAATTTTAGGGAGGGGATTTTGACAGGTTTTTGTTGTTTAACAATGTGGGATTAGGATTGTGAATGGTTTCATGTTTGTGGCAAATTTTTAAGTATTAAAAAGATGGAATGAAAGGAATACATTGATTTGCAAAAAAAAGAAGGTGAGGCTTGTACAAAAGAGCCGGAAACAAGTGATCCTGTTCTGGAAATTGCCCAATTGATTAGCAGGGCCATTCTTATCTGATTGAAGAAAAACCGAATGAGGTGTATATCGTTCGCCGGACGAGTGATAATGGGGTTTTGAATAATCAGAGCCCTACGGTGAAGGCGATAATTAAGGCTTTTCGGGAGGGGAGGAAGTAGTTTTTTTCTAAAATTTTAAGCTTTTTTAAATATAATATGAAATGAAAGATTACATTTATCATATTGAAGATAAGGATATTTTTGTGAATATACCTACCACAGAAGATGGGATTCCATGCTGGTATTACTTATTAGAAGGCCCAATCTTTAAACAAGCAGGAGCATATGCTGCTATTAAAAGAGATTTGAATGACTGCAAGAATGCTGTCGATCTTTTGATAAAGGATATCAATGACCCCCATTTTCTGGATATTATAAAAACTTCATTATCGTTTGCTACAATCATAAAGTATTCTAGGTGTTTCAATACAGGAAAGGGAAGGGGAACTAGCTTAAATAGTGCTCAATTGTTTCGAGGGCTTGATCCCATGCATCTTGATTTCCATAAAGAAATAATGGAGATTAGGAATAAATACCTAGCCCATGCAGGAGAAAGCCCTTATGAAACAGGGACTATGATGTTAATATTAAATCCCGATGCTGAGAATAAAGAAATTAAGCATACTAGATTCTCTGGATTTAGTCTAAAAGATGATGATTCAAACTTAAATAAATACAAAAAAATCATAGAAATTGTGATACAATATGTAGATGATAAGATAGAATATTTAAAACCATTAATAAACAAGATGGTTTTAGATTTGGATCTTAATGTTATCTATCAAAATGCCAATGTTCCAGATCCAGATAGATTGAAGCCTTTTCCTGTAAATTATATAGATTGAAAAAATCTACTAATGTAAATTTATTATGATTAACTTATTTCTAAATGGTTTTTTATGAGAAAAGAAAGAAATGCATCTTTAGAGGAAGATGAAGAGACTATAAAGCCATTATTGTGGCTTATCATAACAATAATTATATTGTGGTTTACCTCCTATGTTCTTTTAACATGTTTTATCGTTAGTTGGTCCGATAGAGGCACATTTGGAGATTCTTTTGGTGCAATAAATTCCCTTTTCTCTGGATTGGCGCTTGCAGGAATTATTTATACGATTTTTTTGCAAAGGAAAGAATTAAAACTGCAAAGACTTGAATTACTTGAAACTAGGAAGGAATTAAGTAGAACAGCAGAGGCCCAAGAAAAATCTGAAATCGCCTTAGGAAATCAAGCTAAAAGTTTGAAGCTTACTACTCAATTGTCGGCTCTAAATTCTTTGGTTAATGCATATTCAGAAAAAGAAAAATATTTGAATTTAAAGAATAAAATGGCAGCAAAAAATGCAAGTAGTAATAAAGAAAAATATTTGAATCAAATAGAAAAAATTCTGGAAGATATGGGAGATAAAATCTGATGGTGAGTTAGCTGAAAACTAATTGCAACTTTTTTGGTTTTATTTTCTATTGAATAACCAGAAAGTTAGATATCTAAGGAGATTTTGTTGATTAAGTTTGATTTCTATGCTCTCTAATTAATAAGCCCCAAAGCCCCCCCATACGTACCCACTTCCATACAAACCTTCAATAAACAAGGCTCATTCCCTAATCTTGTGATGTAAAATTTAGCAAAATGCAATTTTTCATTAAATCACAAGACGGATGTATCGTGTAAAAAATCGTCACATAGGGCGAGTGCCCCAAGCAGGACCACCACCATTGTCTTCCGTGGCCGGAAATTTTGTAACCACAACTTTCTTAATGAGCATGTAATCTGGGGTTTTCTTGACACTACAGTCAGAGCCAGTCCAGCCTTCATCGCAGTTACAGTCACCATTGGCGCAAAAGCCGTTTACACAAGTAATGTTTTCGCAGGGGTCATCTTTCCCACATCCTAAGGAGAGTCCTATAACGAGGAGAGCCATAAATAGCTTTTTCATAATATTTAGTTTTAATGATGAAAATTCTGCTATGGTGAGATTTATTTAAAACGCTTTGACTCAAAGGTATGATATTATGATAGTAAAAAGAATATCTTTGCTTAAAGAAAATGCAAGAAGATTGGGTGAAACCATAATAATGAAACTAATTATTAAACTTATCGTATAGGAGTACATTATACTAATATTGGGGTTATTCAACAAACGATAAATATTCAAAAAAATGAAAGTTAAATATTCAAATGGAGTAATTGCAGAGGTAAAGGATATCAGAATTAAAATTGATCATCTGCCAACTCAATCTTCTTCTGGAAACTCAATATTCAAAGAAGGGCCAACACAACAAAAGATTATTACATATTTGCTTAAGTTGAAAAATAACTCAAAAGAAGTTACTGTGAATCCAAGAATTAATGTAAATATGGATACACAAACCAAAAAAGTTAGTAGATGGAGGCGATTCATTGCTAATTCAGAACTTATGGATGTAGATGGACAAATTAAAAAAACACTAGCTTGTCTAAATAATTATAGCTCAATAGATTCTTGTGAAAATGATACAGATTTGAGATATTTTTTTGAAAACATAGAACTGAATTATGAAATACAACAGGAATAATTCTGCCAAAATGAGATATTTAGTCTTAAAAGAATTCCGTGATTGAATATACGATTGAGCATACAAGGTTATAATTGTTATGAAAAAGTTCCCAGAAAGAAGAATAGGAAAAAAGCAAGTACTAAACCATTCATCAAAAAGAAAGTATTTATGATTAAAAGAATCTTCTTTTCACTCATACCTATATTTTTTCTTCTAACCTGCTTTTCTCAAGATTCTACAAATACAGTAATTAATGCTCTTAAAGCCAAACAACTTGAAACTGAGAGAAAAAACTTTAGTTTGGAATTGACACTTCAAAGGGCTGAACAAATGATCGATCTTCAAAACAGACAACTTGACCAGAGTAACGACTTAATCGTATTGTTCTGGACTGTTTTAGGAGTAACTTTGACAATTTTCCTTGGTATAGTGGGCTACCAGACTTTTGGCCCAATGAGGGAGCAGAAGGAAGAAATTAACAGGTTAGAATTAAAAGTGAAACGAATTCTTGATGATTTGGAAGGATCTATCAATAGCGTAGTTGAAAAGAAATATCGTGAAACTCAAATTAGTAATATTAGAATTGCCTTCCAATCAATTGTGGGTTCAGGTAGATTTCAAAAAGTTGGGCTACCTATTCTTGAGAGGTTTAAAGTTGATGGATTTACTAAGGAACAAGTTGAAGTTGTCCTTGAGGCTTTTAGTGGCGGGCTACCTCCCAATAATTTTAGTCACTATAACATTAATGTAAATAAAGGAGTTGACCTTTTTTTTAGAACAATTCTTTCAAGTGGATATGTGCTTAAACTGCAAAAATTTGCTGAGGATTTCTTTGCTGAAAAATACACAGGTCAACTAGTTTTCTACACGGCCTTTGCTCCTCTTTGGATAGAGTATTTAGCCCAAAACATTTCACTCGGAAGTTACCGTAGCTTGTTTAATGTTTTTAAAAATTTTCCAGAGAAACTCGATACTCCTGGAGCCACATTTAAGTATTCTTTGATAAGGTCTTTTTTAGTAATTGCAGAAAAGAACCACCACAGTATTTTAGAGCAAGTATTAAATGATCCAAACTTTGTTAGTGAAGCTCAAAATTATAGTTTGGTCGAAACAATTGTCAAAAAGGGGGGTGCAAACAGAGATGGCGACTTCAACACAGGAATTGGAAAATATAAAAATACTAAGTTTTTAAATACTTTGAAAGAGTATTATTCAAATCTACCCTCTCATGGAAAGGATGAAGAAAATGATGAATAGTGGAATTCTATGGATATTTTTTTCATCACTTCAAACATTACCTACTTCTTACTTCTCTCCTAGGTCTATCCCCAACATCTCCGCAGCATCCGGATCAATCCGCTTAATCTCCCGCTCCAACTCCTTAATCCGCAGCTGCTGGAGCTCCATAATCAATTCATCCTTGGTCTTGGTTTTTTTCTGCACCTGGTCAGTATCCATCCACATTTCGCCCTCACCAGATAATAGCCAGCGTATGTTTAGCTTTGGGTAAGCTTTTGAAATATTGTAAAGGGTGTCACTCAAAAAATCAGCCTTTTAAAGCTAAAAACAAAAAAACAAGAATCGAGAAGTCTCCTCCAAAATTCACGTTAGTAGATGTCCAATTTGCAGGGCCAATACCGTCCCCCCTGCCAAGCTAAAATCATTTAACTCAGGTATGGCCATGATTTTTTTTTAAAAGGGAAAATGTTGAGGGATAGACTGTTGTAAGGTGTAGCATATTTAACTTATGATCCCTTACTTCACAAGTCAGAGACTTGAAAACACATCGTTTCGCGTCAGAGACGCTCACGAGCGAGATGTGGGATGGCGAGTATTCCTTCTTCTCCAGTTGCAAAAAGCAGGATATTAATCCCTATCTCTGGCTCAAGGCTGTGCTTGAAAAATTACCGGATTGGCCCATCAATCAAATCCAGGAATTGTTGCCCGGAAAGTGGGTCCTGGAGATCGACACGTAGGTGCTCGGACGCTTACCTATATTTCACTCTTCGGAATCAATTTCAAGCATACAGTTTTCTATAAGTTGGGCCATAGGAATGTTCTTCAATTCAGCATTCATGATTTCAAATATCTGATTTAATTCTTCACCTTTTAACCGCTTTTCTCCATTTTCATCAGGAACTTTATTTATTAGTGTAGTAGCTATAAGATGAACCATTTTTTTTGCTGAAGAAAAATTTGTAATTTCTAGAATTAGGCTTTTTATTTTACTAACTAATTCATCGTATTTAGAAATATACTCTTGGGTCTTCCTTCTGTATTTTTGGGGTATAAAAAATTTTGCAAATTCATCAAATTGTTTTTTATCATTTTCTTCTCCCCAATCCTTTCCAAAAACGAAAAATGAAGGATCAAACTCTTTTTGTGTAAACTTGAAATCGAATACATGTCCTGCTAACGCAATCAAGGCTCCACAGAATGCAAATTCTAAATATTTTGAATAAAATTCAGTTGGGTTTGGGGGTGGATAACTATTAAATCCAACCGCTCCTTTCCCAGTGATATTAATTCCTGCATTAATTATTATATAAGTTGGTAGAGAGAAAATGTTTTTATAATCTACTGCTAAAGAATGTTTTTCATGTAGTCTCAACTTCCGTACGAGGAAGCTGATCACGAAATGCCCAATCTCATGATAAACTATTTTTTCTTCTTTGACCTCTAATTCCTCTTCGGCAGTTAAAAATCTGAGTTGATCAGCCATATTTTTTTTTAATTATGGCCCAAATTTATTACTAATTATCAACAAGTGTATTTACAAAAGTCTAAACAGTCAATAATTCGGATAACGATCCCTTTCCTAACTCCCCAATCCCCAACATCTCTGCAGCATCCGGATCGATGTGCTTGATTTCTCGTTCTAGTTCTTTAATACGCTGCTACATGAGGTGGAGTAGTTTTTTGGCCACTCTCAACTTTTCCCCACACCAGGCCACCCCAAAACAAAATACCCGTCGCATACCGCCTTTTTCATTTTCTTTGGTATTTTTAAGGGAGGATATACCTTATTAGCCGGTTATACGGAATTAGTGGCAAGTGTAAATTACCGAATAAAACATTAAAGTAGAATTAGAGGCAGATGAAAACAATTAAATTTCTGGCAATTTTAATTTCAAGTTTTGGTTTAAGCAGTTGTGCTCCCCTTAAACCACCGGTAATAATTAAAAATGGCACAGTTGAAAATTATAAATACATATTTATTTCTTCTACAAACAGTTTGACTTCAGGTTCAGGAGCTACTTATGGAGGACAATATTATTCTTCGAGTAAAAGTGTTAATCCAAGTGATGTTATTACAGGAATATTATCAAAAGAAGGATATATAAGATTACCTGAATTAAAACCTGAATTAGCTGACGAGACCATAATAGTAAACTATGGAGAAAGTGGTAGAAGAAATAGAGGATTAGGATATACAATTGAAGTGACGATACAGCTTGTTTCGGCAAAATCACATGCACTTATCTGTTCTTGTACGGCAGAAGGACAAGGAGAAACTGAAGCAGATGATATTAGGAAAGCAATAACCCGTTGTTTATCAGGTTTATTGTCAAAAGGAAATTAATACAAAATCTCCCACTCCAGCCCTCCACCACGCCACTCCAGGAGCTGGAGCAGCAGTTCGGCCGCTTCTGACCTACCCCCTCACCTGGCCACGCAAAAACAATACACCCGTTGCACACCACCTTTTTCACTTTTTTTGGTATTTTTAGGGCAACAGAGGAAAGTATTTAAAATAAATTCTAAGTATGGAATCAATTGAAACAAACTATTGGATGACTTTGTATTTTTTCCTTATTGCACCACCTACCAAACCTCCACAATACCCTCCTCCACACCCACACCTGGTCAATACCACCCACCCACGAATAAAACAAAATAACCACCCTACAGCGCTATTTTGAATTTCTTTGCTATTTTTAGGGATGGTATGATTTTAACGGCAAGCAAAAAAAACGAATAAGTGAATTTAAATCAACAACTTCGACAAAAGAATAACTTCCTAAGAAAAGCATATGAAGCAGCATACGAATATTCTCCTTCAAGTCCATTGTCAGTAAACTTAAATCCAAGAGAATTTGGAAAATCTATTGGATTAACTGAGCAAGACACAGAGAGAATTATGATTGAGTTAGTTGACGATGGCTATGTTCAATCATCATTAGGACTTGGAATGCTTCTGATAACAAACGCGGGACTAAACTATTTGCGATATATAGAAGATGAACCAGAAGAAGCAGATGAAGAATTTATTCCTGACAATACATACACTTCAAACGAAATAAAAAATAACACCTTTATGAAGCAATCCGAAAAACTTGACTTGATTTTAAGAGAATTGTATAAATATAAAAATGATGGAAAGTATTATTCTATCAAGTGGATTTGTCAAACACTAAATATCCCACTCGATTCCAATTTGGAACTAAACAAACTTGCCCATAGATTGAAAAATGATGGATACATAAAAACAATATCCCAAAAAAATGATTCCTCAGCGGAACTTACGAGCTATGGAATTGAATATTGCGAAGAAAACTCATATTCCTATTCAGGACATTCAATCATAACAAACAATTACAGTATTTCAGTGGTGAATAGCCCAAATTCAAATATTGTCAACCAATCAACAAACGTTTCAATTAATCAAAATTACAACGAAGCAAATCAAGCAGTTGAAAAGATTAGAGAAACAATTTCAACTGACGAATCAATCAAAGAAGTGACTGCAAATGAAATAATGGAATGTTTGAACGAAATACAAGAAAGTCTTAAAGGGAATAAAAAACCAAAATTTGCAATTAAATCTCTAATTGACATCACAGGCGGGATATCATCTATTTCTAGTTGGGTTACAGTTCTTGGGCAGTTTGCAGGGCTTATACCATTACCTTGAAAAAAGAAAAAGCCAGCCGAGCCAATTCCCGATCCACCCCGCAACCATCTTGTCAAAACCTCCCACCCACATTTTCGACTTTTCTAATAAAACAAAATAACCACCCCACACCGCCATTTTGAATTTCTTTGCTACTTTTAGGGATATTGTATGCGCTACTTTTAGCAGATAGTAAGATGTTCTGCGAAACAAAAATAAAAGCTATTGATTCATTGTAAAAATAAAGGTTAATATGTATGAGACTACGAGATGAAAATTTATTCGAATATACCTTTGAAGAGTTAATGAAACTATTTAAGATCAAGGAGGAATATGGTTGGATTGTAGGTGAATTAATGGAGGCTAGCGAGCATTTAAAATCAAGAAACGATTTAAGTAGTATGCAGAAAGATGCCCTGTATTCTTACTATCCCTACGCGGTAGATGATATTTACTTTTATTTACGGGATAAGAAGAACGACAGATTTGAATATGAGTTTACAAATCTCATAATAGAGATTCGATTTCGTGCTAACCCTGATATTCAAGATTTATTTGAGAAATTTAAAAATGAGATTCCACTATCAGAAGCTGACAAGAAAATATTTCAAAAGGTATATGGGAACCGACCGGTTGATCAAGTTTTTAACAGATTAAATTATCTGTTTTCCTCAAGTGTTAGGAAGGAAGTGTTGGACAGGAAAGACAAATTGGATGATATAGAGTTCGATACAAGGAAGGTACTATATCAAATTATGTGCGTCTATAGAAGAAGACAGTTTCTAGTCTCGTCAGTTGAAATTTCTAGATATGATGTTGATGCAATTGAAGACTATTTACGGTCCAATCAAGTAAATGATCGAGTCAAGTCGTATCTAAAGGGAATTAGAATGAGTACGGAGAGTGCTAAACTCGTAAATTCGTTAATTTCAGAAGGAGAAATCAATAAAGCATATAAAGAGAATGGGTATTCAAACTTAGTAAAGTACTTTGCAATTCAGAAATTTCATCTGTTTATTTCTTCTGGTTTAATGGATAATCCAATTATAAATTTGCATTCTATACGAGGATTCGAGGTGACCGAACATGACCATTTGTTTGAATCAAATAATGATTACGTCGCCTATAATGGTTATTTAGATGTAAGCGAAGATGATGTTCAATTAGCGATAGAGAGAATTCTAAAAAGCCCATTTCACAAAGAGGATTGGGGCGGTGAAGAAAATGATCTATACTCGAATTATGTAGCCATTGATGGAATTCAAAATAAATTGAGTGTAGCTTTTTTATTAAAGGGTAACGGACTAAGGAAAAAACAAATGCAAATACGTGATTTGGGTAAAAATGGTGATCAATTCATAAGACTCTTCCAAAGTCCTGCTGAATTGTTTGTTCTACAGTTTGTGGGAAACATCTCAGAAAATGTTATTAAAGATTTTATTGGGAAATGTAGAGAAAGGAGGTTACAAGGCATTCCTACTTGGGGGTGTATTATCGATGGAACTCAAACAAGTAAAATCATGAAACTAGCATCAATTGAGGTTTAAAAAATTCGAAGAACATTGTAGCAAACGACAAGCCACCAACTGATTCTTTGCGCTTCGATTGAGTTTATGAAAGTTTGTACCTTACAGTTGAGTCTCGCCAATGGTGGCCTGCGTTGCTACAGGCGTTCACTCCCCAATCCCTAACATCTCCGCAGCATCCGGATCAATCCGCTTAATCTCCCGCTCCAACGTAAGCGTCCGAGCGTAAGCGTCCGAGCAACTACGTGTCGGTCTCCTGAGCCAACTTTCCGGGCAACAATTCCTCGATTTGATTGATGGGCCAATCCGGTAATTTTTTAAGCACGGTCTTGAGCCACCGGAACAAACCTGCCAAAAATCCAAACCATCCCTATTTTTCCCTGAAAGCGTACACCACCGGACTGGCCGTGATCATTCCCTTCAACTAATAGCTTTTATTAAATGACCCACTGATTGAAAATCAAATTTTCAATCCAAATCCTGTTAATCCTGTAAATCCTGTCTAAGAAAAAGATTGGTGAATATTGAAGATTCCCGAAGCCAATGGAAATAGCTCGGCACCAAAGAAGTTAGTAGAGCAGGGAAGCCAAGTTAAAACCCTTCTGTCGACAACCTTAGAAAATCCGCAGTATCAAGTAAGCACTTTTCAGGTGCCAGTTTCCTACTGGCTCCTGGATTTCTTTAAACAAATAACCCAAGAGGCAATGGGAAATTGCCGCTTGAAATAGGACCCACCAAGCTAAAATCATTTAACTCAGGTATGGCTATGATTTTTTTTAAAAGGGAAAATGTTGCGGGATAGACTGTTGTTAGGTGTAGCATAATTTAACTTATAATCCCTTACTGCACAAGTCGGAGACTTGAAAACACATCGTTTCGCGTCAGAGACGCTCACGAGCGAAACATTGCATAAAACGAGACAATGGGCAGTTGGACAAACAAAAAACGGGAACCCCAGTGAAAACACCAAAATTCCCGTTAGTACCCGGAGCGGGAATCGAACCCGCACGGCCGTAATGGCCACAGGATTTTCGTACCAGCTACAGTTTTCACTGCACTTGACTTGAAAATCAAATTTTGTGGTCTGGACTATACCTTCACCATACCGAAGTTTCGGCTTAGGTGCCACCCGTCTAGTCTCTACACCTTCTCCGATCTTGGATCGGAGCTTGGCTCGGGATTGCCAATCCTCATTAGGATAAGGTTTCCCCGACTTTGAGCGGTTCTACTCCCAGAGTTTCCCCTGGGGCACTCAAATTCTCTTGTTCTTTGCTCTATAGTTAATCGTTTGACTATGGCAATTTGGACAAAGCATCTTCAAATTATCAAAAGAATGATCTGACCTTTTACCATTGATATGATGCAACTCACAATTTATCTCCTTACCATTCCACGATGATATGCCACATTTTTCACATTCATTCTTCTTGTATCCCTCATCTATGAGCCTTTTTTTTAGTTTAAAGGTTTGATAATGAGGATGAAGGTTTTTGTGAACAATATCTTCAAGGGGAACTTTGGGAGCAGATTTTCTAATTCCTATACCGGCTTGATTGGGTTGATAACAATCCAGTTCCAATGCCCGCTTTTTAAAGGAATTAAAATGCAACCCAAGTTTAGAAGCAGCTTCAGCCATAGAATCTGATTTATTGCATACTTTTTTAAAAGTATCATCATCAATTCTATTCTTGATTAACCACTTCTTTGACATCATTAAACAAATTAACTTTCAAAGAACGTTCTATTTAAGTCCTGCGTGTCTACCAATTCCACCACCCGGGCTTAAAATACTTGACAAATCTACAAAAATGCCCCGAATAAGAAGGGACATTTCAAAAAAAAAGCCTCCGACAATTCGAAGGCTTTCCTGGAGCAGATGACGAGATTCGAACTCGCGACCCCGACCTTGGCAAGGTCGTGCTCTACCAGCTGAGCTACATCTGCAATTTTCGGAGTTGTTCGCTTTCGATAACCCCTTTTTTATTAAAGCGATGCAAATATAAGCCTTCCCCTTTCAATTATGCAAACCTTTGCAGGTATTTTTTACAACAGCAGCTAGTTGCAAGAAGTTCCAGCGCTTTAATTTATTGATAGTAAGGCGATAAGGTGAGAAAAAAAGTTGTATTATTTTGAGGGCCCTTTCAATCCATTGAAGACATTTATCTTTGATTGCCTGGTTTTATGCACTGGTTGGTAATGCAAATCCCTCTGGGCTCGTAGCAACGGATGCCAAAAGGTAGATTACTGCACTATTCCTTCTTGACCATTTTAGTTGCAGCTTTTTTCTTAACGCCCAATGCGCCTAGTGCCTTAGGCACGAAGTTTTAGACAATATAATTTTCTAGCTTTTACAAAACCTTTAAATTTCCATTTGAGTGGTTTGACTAAGCAATCATTATAGAATTGAACATAACGATCAATTTTATTTTCAAGTTCTTTGAC
>BQJU01000119.1 GCA_021604865.1 Saprospiraceae bacterium
CCATTTGATGCGGCTCTTTTGTCACCAGCCGTTGTTGCTCAAATCCTTGCTTAGTAGTGGCCAAGCGCGGTTTTCGCGCCTAGGCTGGTGACAAAATAGCTCGCCTGAAACAGACAACTTATTCTTCGCTGGCCCCTTAGAATACGCCATTCTTACCGCAGAGATCAGCCGCGCCACCTTTGGCCTTATCCAGCTGAATATAAAGACCTTAAAGGGTTAAAGCGGGAGAACCTTCGCGATCATATGACCAATCTTGAATTGATCTTTACCATGCTGGAAGAAGAGCAAACTCGGATTGAGGCTGTCAAGCAGGATGCACAGGGGTTTGAAGAAAACAAGGATGCCGCCATCGAGGGAGGGACAGCCGCCGGAGCTGCACGCGATGCCTTTGAACAGCGAACAGGTGACAAGGTAGTGAGTGATCAGAATTTTAAACAGCAGATTGAAGCAGCAAACCAGCAAAAAAAACTGATCGAAAAAAAGGAAGAGGAATAAAATATTGGCCACCAAAAGTGGTCCGAAAATTTTATGTTGTTTAGACCTTTGTTTAAGCGAGTTACTCCAGGTATCTGCAATATTTGAAACAGTATACACGAATACAGTTCCACAACTCTCGGGGCAAAAAAAGAGGTCTTTAATCATTTTGATTAAAGACCTCTTTTTTTAGAAAGAAGCAACCTATGGGCGACGTACTTACAGTACGTTTAGGATAATCTGGCTTAAGACAGATCGTCCCCCCTTTGGCAGGATTTTTAACTCTTCGCTGACCCCTAAATGCATTTTTGTTATAATCTATCACCTCCCCTTATTCAATCCCATCAAACCTCAAATCGCTATTCCCCTCACCTCTACCCGTAATCTTACGGCGGCCAACCCAACAATACGTGCGCCCATCCAACCAGCGTACCCGCTGTACACCACGTTCGATGATGACACCAGCACGTGGAACCTCCTCTTCTTCGACAAAATGCACGGGTTGTTGTTCATTCAACAAGATACTGCGGGCGGGCTGTGCATTGGGTATTTTAGCCCTTTGCAGCTGTATTTCGGTTTGAGCACCTTTTTTGTGTACGGCGATAAAGGGAATCCAGTTTTCGGGAACGGTGGTGCCTAAGGTATACTTCCAGGCATCAGGATTTGCATTTTCTTCCGCTGGGGTGGATTCCACCTCTGAGGCAAGTACTTTTCTGCCACCACCGACTTGTGAGGGCACAATATCTTCAATAGCCCAAACGAGATTGGCCATTTCATCACGCATAAAATAGACCTTTTCCAGGGCTTCGCTTTCCAGCATGGCGCCGACTACCGGTGGCAGGTAAAAGATCTGGTTTCTAGACATACTTCTGCCATCCTGCGTGAGGTGGAACAGCGCAAATTCCTGCCAATTGGTATCGGTGGTGACCCGGGAAGGGGCGACGAAATTCTTTTGTCCAAAAACATCGGTCACCACAATGCCTTGTATGGTACACAGGTTATTGATTTTCATCAAATACGGCAACAAAAACCAGTCGTTGGAATAGGTCAGGCCATATTCTGCCAGTAGCAGCCCCACCAAACCGGCTGGGGAATTTTCAATTTTTCCAAAATCCATATTGCCTTCTTCCATTTGCCAGAAACGGGGATGTGGCATGCCTTTAAAGCTCACTTGTGTGGGTAGAAAAACATCGGATTTTTGTTCTCCGGGAAGGGGGGCATTGTTGGAAAAAACGTTTTCCGGTTCATGGCGCAGGTCAAATGCGGGCCAGTCCAGTCGACCACCGACATAACCGTCGGCTGCCAATCTGGCTTTTTGGTTGGACCGGTGGGGGATATCGAGTTTGAAATCATACTCCATACGGCGGTCATTCCAGGCAGATTTGCCGTCAGCGGGCTGGAAATACAAGGTTTCAAACCACTCCTTAAATTGCCCGATCAATTTTTGTTTGATGGTCGATTTGGCTTGCTGATTTATAGTGGAACCATTTATCGCACCTATCAATCCCGGCAAATCATCAATAGAATTTTGATAAAGGGCATATCCATCGGCTACTTTGCCCACTACAGCGGTATAAAACTGCAGCGCCATTGTCTCCTCATCTGCCGAGAAATCCGGCAACGGAAATTGTTGAATAAAAAAAGCATTGGCTGTTTCGAAACCAGCCGCCCGAAGCATCTTTTGCCACATGCGCCCCATCTGCACCCGCAGGCGGAGGGTTGGCTGGGGCATTTCCCGCTCCACCATTGCCTCCAAAGGAATATTTGCCTCGTATGGGAAGGAGCGATCCTCGGACAATACCAACGTATCCGGACTACGATGAAAGCCCGCTACCTTAGCTGAAACGGGTGATCCGGCATCTTCTCCCTGGAATTCACCAAACTGCCATTGGCGGGTCAGCATCCACATGGCATCCCGTACTTCAGCCTTCAAACCTCGACTGAAATCCCGAGTGCGGGGCACCGACTCCAGCCGATTCCAAGTGGTAATACTGGGCTGGCTATATTTGGCTATTAAGAGTTTTTTTAGATCAAAATCTGCCATGGTGGTGGTTACTTTTGGTTGTTTTTTTATGCTCTCTCACTTTCTCACTCTCTAACAAACGCTTCATACAAATTCAAATTCTTCGGTATTTTGGTCAAAAACGCATCACTTGCTACTGCAAAATCCAGACTGATGCCGTTGCCCTTAGTATTTATTGGAGCGACGATGCCGGGCAAGAAGTTATTCAGTAATTGATTGTCCACAAATTGATGGGGTTCTACTGCGCGCATTTTCGCTCGTTTGAAGGTATCTAGTATCGTTTCCAATAATGCATTCCAGGTCCACTTGTCGGAAGTTGAAGGGCAAATGGCCAACAATATAGATTGTGGTGGCATGGTGTCAGGCTGATTGTAATTGAAAGCTACGCCACTGGTTTCGGTATCTACAGGAATGGTTTCTGACCATTCGTCAAGTAATAATCCCGATTGCAAGCTTCCGGTTTCAAAGGCTGCTGATCCAAAGACGGTGCAACTGAGGGTGTCTGTGGTTATGCCAAAAGGTTTTCCGGTTGTTTCATCAAATTCTGGGAACTGCACGGCCAGCCAGCTATCTTTTGGCCGGTAGGGTAATTGAATTGGGCCAATGGGTATATCCTTGCCACTTTGCAACTCTGCCATTGAGCGTGCCAATTCCCACCTACCAGCAGCGGAACGTACCGATGATACGCTTTGCAGCCAATCTTCCGGGATAAGCTCAGTCGGCAACCCCAACTCATTGGCATAATATTTTAACAATTGCTGCCGATCTGCACCAGAAGCCTCAATATCATTGGCATTATGGTAGGTGAATTTTGGCATCACCTGGAAATTTCCGCCAAGCAGCAATTTAGCCAGGCCGGATAAAATGGTCACCTTTTCTTCTATCGCTTCAGCATCAGTAGATTTTGTTAAAAGGATATTGGCATTGTCTTTCAGGATATTGGTAGATCGCCAGGTACGGGCAGCTTCGGAAAGAACGGCCGTATGGTTGGTTTTTACTGCCAATGGCCAGGCTCCGGGGATATCAAAATTAGACAAGACAATTCGGGCGCTGATTATGTTATCCACGGCTGTTTCAGCAAGTGGGAATCCTTCAAAAAGGGTATCATCCAAATTGGCATTTTCCCATTGTTCAAACAACAATTTCAAAGTAGCCGGATTGTCTTCACTTTTTGGCATGAGGGCATTGGGAACAAGGTTTTCAAGCGTTGAAAGGGCATTTTCTAAACCCAGAATGGCCTGGTTTACCCTATCTTCCAAGTCTGAAACATCGTATGCCTGAGGATTCGCATTATTAGAAAATTGTCCGGACACAAATGGCGCATAATCTTGTGCATGTACCGGCCTGGAACTGCTCAATACAGCATTCAGGGCCTTAGCAAGGGGCAAAATTTCTGTAAAGGATCTCCTGCCTGCCCCAGTTTCTTTATCCGAAAAGTGAATAGTCACTTTTACATCGGCGGGTAGGTTGACAAGTTGACGATATTGATGAGCGATACGTCGTTCCAACTCCGTTTCTCCTCTGGCCATATCCTTGCCGGCAAAGAGCACAAAATCAATGGCCTGGATTTTCAGCATTTTCAACGTAATGTTTGTTTTTGAGCTTTCCAGATCATTGGCCTGATCAAAGTGTGACGCTTTGCAAACAATAGTAGCAGGATCACCCAGGTATTCCGCTAGCCAACTATTTAGGCCAGACTCGAACCTGGAGCGTGGAGTAAGGGGGACCTCCGTACCCCAGGGATTCGAGTCGGCACTTTTTTGTGGAAAATGTACGGTCATTAAATTGGTGAAGGCAAAGCGGCTTCGTCGTGGTGTCTTTAAAATGCCTGGATCGGGAGGCAATTCCCCTTCCCGCAATGCTTCCAATACCGCTCCTGTTCGGGTAATATTACCGGAGGCTGCCTGAAAGACACTCTCCGAAAGCATTAGGTCCTTCAAGGCATCGAGGGTATCAGAAAGCTGTTCGATCTCTTCTAGCACCAGCTTGGACAATCTGTGGATCTCCTGTTGAGGTAAAGTTGGTACAGCAGCCCTCATGATATTTCTGATCTTTTGCTCACTTTGTTCCTCAGAGAATTTCAGCCCATTAACCACATTGACAGGTGCCTGGCGAAAGATCTCACCGGTATTGGTTTCTCCTTCTTGTGGGTTGTATTGATTCTCGATGGGGTAAGTTTGCCGGAAGGCCAGTATAAATTGATTCAGGTTTTCTCCGGCCAGTGTGCGGTCATGGCAGGCACGTTCAAATTGATAACCGAGTAATGCCTCCAATTGCTGGCCATTGCGTAAGCCTTCTAATATTTGTGTGGAGCGCCGGATACGGGCTGAGGAAAGGTTGACCGCAAATGCTCCTGGCTCCTGGGGCGTCGCATGGTTGCGGTAACCAGCCATGAGTAGGGCGGCCGCCGCCGCATGATCAAGCGAAGGGGCGTGCAACAAACCAGCATTATCTTCGGATTTGTAAACCGTGCTTCCATTAGCGGGCCTTAAATCGTCAGGCAAGTCGCTTGCAGTCATGGCTGTTCGGGTTTCCGGTTTGAGGTTTTCCAAATAGCCAAAAGCGCCAAGATAAGTGCCTGAAACGGGAGCCGTAGTATCTTTACGACGGCTATCCAGGCGTTCGTAAAACAGGGCCGTTTCCCAGGCATCTAATCGATAGGTCAGACTGTCGAGATGGCCGGTCAATAGCCGCCCCAATCGGGCAGTAGGAATTTTGGACAGGGCAGCAAAGGCATTTCTGACTTTTGGGATATCCGCGAACGTTGTATTGGATGCCGGTTGTTTAAGCAGATGATCACCTAGTGTAGGAATGCGCGGATTGGGCACACCGCGATCTAACAATTCCATGTCTGCATACAAAAGCTCCCATATCGTCAAATCCCGGTTTTTAAGGGCGTCTCTAAAATCTGGGGGCACAAAATTCATATAGGTTTTATCAAACGCAGGCCGGTCAATGCGGCCATTTCTTTTTTGCAAAGCATCAATTGCCGCTCGCCTTAATTCTAGCAGGAAGGCATGCCGAGCCAAAAGATATAATAGGTAATTGGGGGCTTTTGCGCCTTTAAAATTCTGGACTTCCAGCATCTTTACCGAGCTGATACCCGACAACCACTCCAGGTAATTGCCCTTAATAGCTGTTATTTCCTCAAGTAAACGACTTTCAGACAAGGGTAATCCATCAATCAGATTTTTTTCAGGGATGTGAACCTTATTTTCTTTTCTGAATAACAGCTGCTGGAACATAGTAGGGGCAACGGTGCGGTTTTGAGCAAAAACCCTAAATTGAGTCTGAATCATCTGTTCATTTTCATTAGCCTCCTTTCTGAAACTTGCCAACTGCGGCCAGCTGGTTTGAAATTCAGGTAAATCTCTCAAAAAGCCACTACGTCGTTCAAAACTAACGGAAGCCGGTTCCAGACCAACAACATCCAGAAATACCCGATCGGGATCCAAAATGTTGTTTAGATGATCTCTTTCCCGGCCAATAAACAAGACCTCCTCGCTTTTTTGCGCCCATTGGGTATGGAAATAATTCAAAACCCGATAGAGCTTCGTATTAAAATCACCTTTTTTGGAGTCGTTAGCCTCAGGAACCCAATGTGAAAAATCACTGGTGGGAAGGATACCATAAGGCTGGTTGCCAATACGAATGGCTGGCAGCGGTCCGGCTCCGGTGACGTGATTTTCAAAAAAATCCCTTAGAAAGGGCAAATTGGAGTCGGGCACATATTTGTCGAGTAATGTATCAAAATAATAACCGATAGTGGCGGGATAAAGCGCTTCATTCATCTTTACAGCCTCGGCATGATCGCGAGAGGTGCTATTAGCAATACCCCTGATAACTTCCTTATCAATACCCAAGGTTTCCGATAGCCTGTTTGCATCACAAAGTGGGTCCTCTGTAAAGGCCGGGGTGTCCGGCATTTCAAAATATCCTTTGGGTTGTGGGTCTTCATTAGGTACAAACCTCGAAGCGGCATCTTCTGTATTATTGGTGGGTGTTCCCTGAGGAATAATAGCCAACCCCTCACTGTACCGATGCCCCTCCATCAAATCACTTAAGACTTCAGTAGACGTTTTTGCATCGGCGGAAAGGTAGAGTCCTAAAACCACAATTTTATCCAACAATTGCTTCGAGGAATTCACGAAGTAGTTGTTCTTGAGTTTGATTTTCATGCCCATTCCAACCTCTATGGCTTTGTCAAAGTCGGCCATCCAGGAAAATGATTCGGCAAACTCAATTCCATCCTCATTTTTTTTGAAAGCGGCTTCCGCCTGAAAAGGATCGTGTCCGAGATAAAGCGTATCGGGTATTGGTTTACCCATTTGCTCATGCACCTTATTGCTGCCTTTGAAAATGGATACCACAAAGTTATCGGGCAAGGCTTGTGTACGAGGTGCCTGGGTCCAGTTGTCGGGTTTCAATAACTCAGGTTCCTGAAACAGCAGGTTTTCGGCATCTGTAATTGCTGCACGGGTGGGCCAATTTTCGGGTACGGTCTGGCGGGCAATCCAAACACTACGGTTGGCACCAAATTGGTTTTTGAGGTTTTCCCAGGCTGCTTTTTTGGGTGCCTCCTCAGTAGCTTCACTCTTTTCAGCAAGGAAAATTTGTAGCCAATAATTCCGGCCTTCATCAAATTCGCGTTGCGTAAGCAAACGTTCGTGTTGCTGCACGGCGATGTCATCGGGATAAATGCGCAGCCACAATTCCTGTTTCCCATTTTCTCCTGGCATAAAACGGGTTTCCAAACGCAGGGGCATCAATAAGATCGGCACTTCCGACTGCCAGTTGTTGATCAACCGCTCTGGGGCATTGTTGCCATAAAGCTCAGCAATGGATTCCTTCAGCGCCTCTTGACTCTCTTTCTCAGCAGATAGCTCAGCCGTTAGCTTGTCTTCAATCTCATTCGCCGAAAGGTTAAGCCCTGCTTTTTGCAATTTGAGTTTGGCGGCATATAAAGCCATTTTATTGGTTGCATTCGTTTGTCGGGCCGCCGCAATTTTCTCTATACTTTGATTAAATGATGCCATGGTAATTTGGGTTTAAAAATCCTTCAATAATTCGGAACCGTGGATGGCCAGCATGGCGGGTTTTTGTAATAAAATACCAGCCAGATCTGCTGATGAACGAGCCCATTTCTCCAGATCGGGGTCATTATTTGGTGTATTTCCATCATTGGGCCAACCACCATTGATCGCCAATGGAGGGGCTTCTGGTCGAACAAAATCCAATGGTTCATTAAAGTTTTCTCTGGCGAGATTGTCCCAGGTGTTTTTCTGCCCAGCTTCGGGTGTGGCATAGGTGATATCCATGCCAAAACGGGGCTCGCCAGGCACCTCTGCCAGCACAAAAAACCAACCAAAACTAGCCTGTCCTCCCAAAATCGGGGCCGGTAGAAATTTGGCTTTGGCTTCTGTCAGGCTGATATTGAAGCCCAATAGTCGGACATCAGGTTGAAGGGTTCCGGAAAAAACCGGAAATTTGAATTTGTTGATATCGTTGCTGTCATCCAACACCAATTTGTTGTTTTTTTTGATTGCCTTTTGGGCAAAAACAATGGTATTGGGATACTTTTTCAATAACTCCCCCTTTAACAGCAGCACTAGCGGCTTGTTGGGAAAAGGCCTGCCGATTTTGAAAAAATCATGCAGACTGGTAGTTGGCTGCCACTCGGGGATTGGTTTAATGTCTTTATAGGGCGTTTGGGCGGCTGGATTTGCTTCAGGCGCTCTTAATCCACCTGGATCCCAGAATTGCCGGAAATAAGTTCCCCGCTGATCCGTAGGATACTCGCGCCACAGCAATTCACGAGCCATTTCGTGATTTATACCCACCATAAAGCTGTGGATGAACTCGTAGTTGGGTTCCATCAAAGCAATGGTGTTGGGAGGTACCAGGTTCAGGTTGGGCACAATAAAATCGGAGTTGATTTCAGCCAGGTATTCATAAGTCGGTTCCGGGAAATCGGGGTGCGCCATAACCGGCAGCAGGTCTTCTGGTTTCTCGGGCGGCTTGGGCAAACCAGCGGTTGTAGCCCGAAAAGCAGGCAACATGGTTTTCTCCGGTTTCAGTGCATCGAGCAGGGAAATTTGGTAATTCAATGGAATTTTAATGTTGGAGACTACTTCCTGTACACCGATGTCCAGCATTGCATTAACTTCATTGAGCACGGGCAGGATATGGGTGGTCGTCGCACGGGTTTTAAGCGGCCTTCCTGCGGCTATATTAATATTGGAATTTACGGATGATAACCCGGGAAGCATGCGTGGCACATTTTGGGTAACCACAATATTCGACGATGTTCTAAACCAACTAATGGCATCAATACGGCTAAAAATTACCGTTACTTGTGGATTGACTCGTTGAAAAACAGTATTGACCGAAAAGGAGCCGGTTGAGGCGGTTTTCATACGTCTGGCTACACTTCCCCTGGGGCGGCTTAGTCTGCGCAATGCAGAAGATACGGTTCCATCGGGCACCTGGCTTGCGGTAAGGGTTTGAAACACGGTATTGGCCTGATTGGCAGTCTTGATTCTTTTGGCAGCCGGACGTGCCATGGCCATCGTTTTTCCAGTAAAAGCTTCTACCTTTTTGAAGGTGCCTTGCAGCAGTCGATCATTGATTTGCAAAATCAATTTGGTGTGGTTGATACGTCGGTTAATTTCATTGACCTGTGGTAGCTGGACCCAGGCTTTTTGCATGAGTTTTTCCTGATGGGTTTGTACCACTTTAGTTCCCAAGGCTGCTGCTGAACGGTGGCGGGGATCACGATTGAGTTCGTGTGGCCACCCTTGAGTGTCAGGCTTGAATTGGGGGTTGGGGTCGGATACGGTTTTGGCATGTTGGTATCCATAAAAAGGGATAGTAACAATGGGGTCTGCCTCCGTATCTTCTTCCGGGGTCAGCAGGTCGAGGTGTTTTTTTACTTCTTTCACAAAATCTTGCTCGGCGGGTGGGGTATCAAAACCTTGGGGGTTGGCAGAGATTTGTTTCAAAGCGCCGCCCATGCCCAATATCGCCGGCGAAGGAGCAGGTACCTCTCCTGTTTCGCCAATTCGGATATAGCCAGGGTGTGAACAATTCAAATCCCGCACGCCAACACGTGGGTCTAGTTCTGACCGGGCCTCCATCAGCCTGAGCAGCGTCTCAAAATCGGCATTTGCTCCTGTGCGAAACTGCCATCGGTAATAAACGGGCAATTCTACTTCTTCGGTCAAATCCGTCCAGGCAGCTTGTTGTGCCGAAATATCTTTGGTAGATAAATCCAATCCTGCACGACGCCCTGCTTCAAAAACGGGTACTAGAAAAGCATGATATAAAACGTCTGGTTGAAGTTGACGGGGGCAAAGGATACGTGAAAACAAACCATCGGGATCTGTTTCCAGCTGACCGTGCAGGGCACCGATTATTTGCTCCAGGGGTGTATTGGTATTGCCAAAATTGGAGTGAACGTGCGCCCATAGGTGCAATTCCTGGTGTGGTGGCAAAGCTTCTGGTGCCGTCACCATGATGGAACTCAACGGTTTGTTTTTCTTGGTTTTTACGAATTCATTTTCTGTCAATACCACCAACATCAGCCAGGGGCGAAGATGGCTGTTGTTGATACCCACCGGAGCCGCTGGAGAATAACGCCAGGGAAAGTCCTCGTCATAAAATTCAATAGAGGCAAAATAATTGGGTTCAAAATCACCGGAATTCGGGCGCGGATCAGTACGTACAATCATCTCCTGCCGGATACCAATAATGTCACCAGGTCCGGCTATCAAAAATTCTTTGGTCACGGTCTGCCCCGACACTTCCATTTCAATGGGAATGCGTACCCGCACATCGGTGGGAGCCGTTCCGGTACCCAGATCATCGGGTGTGCTGATGCGGGCGCCAATGCCTTTTCTTGCCCAGGAAAGAAATTGATAAGCCATTTTATTTTTTTGATTCTTTGAAAATCAGCAATTCATATTTCGCTACTAATTGACCATAGACTCTTCAAAGAAAAATTCAGACTGCTAATTCATGTTCCGCTACTACTTGTATTTTCCCTTCCAATGCGGGATTTTCTGCTAATATCTGTGCTTTGATCTGCTCGGCTTCACTCTGGCTTTTAGCCTGATAGCCGGTAGTGGTTCCATTCGTAAACAATTTCAAATCATCAGCTCCGGCAATTGCAAATCCGGAAGTTTTGTAGGTTATAGCTTTTGGCGCTGTCGTCAAACCACTGCCTGCCTGCCAGGATAGTTTACTTTGGGCGACGGCAGATTGACGGGTAAACAGCTGAAACTGACCTTGGGTAAGGACCATTCTGCCTCCTTTTTGTGGGGGCAAATCGGGAGCGATATAGGCCAGTTCATAGTCGGCATCTTTGGCCTTTACAAAAGGCGTAGGATATTCCGAAACTGCCGTATCACCCAATCGTACGCCTCCATTCATGCGTTCAAAAGAAGGCCTGGCCAGTTTTTCATCCTCTTTCAATTCGATAAATTGCCCGGGGGCAAAGAGTTCTGTAATCGGCTTCAAGTCTACGAAGTTTGTCCCGCCGGTGGATACCTTGTCAATTTTTATGGTTTTTAAATCCTTGGGTTTCCGGACACCAACTTTTTCGATTTTCTGATTTAGTGGTAACTCCCGTTGACTGAAAAGGACAGCACCCAGGGGTTGTAATACAATTGCGCCAACCTCTTTATCAGGATCATTGCGTAAGCTGACATGAAGGTGGTGGAAATCCGGAATTTCTGGCCTCCAGTTGCGGTCGTCTTCTACCTGTTCGATAAACATTTGTAATAGATCGGCAGTCTCCACAGCAGGGTTTTCTCCAGGTTCTCCCCAGGTCTTATTGAACGGGATGGAAACGGTGAGGAACCAGCAGATTTTTAGGCGGGCTTTGCCTTCGATATGTTTGGGTGTAGGTCCAGAAAATAGAGCAGTCAGTCCCACACCAGCCAGTACTTCATTCCCATGGCGGAAATCGATGCGCGCTTCGAGATTTGCTTCGAAGTAACAGACAGGTTCGGTTTGCCAAAGCACATCAAGCCCCAGATGCCCGTCAATATTGAAGCTCATCGGGCCTTCAACGTGTAGATAGGCGTGGGCACCAAATTGACGCGAGTTGGAGGTGAAAGCCATATAAAGTTCGAGGTACAAATGGTCTTTCCCGGATTCCCATAGAGAAATGCGTAGTCGATCCAATCCGCGGAAAGCATTGGGCAGAGCTTTGATCTCTGGGAAGTGTTTGTAAGACGGATGGAATCCACCGATACTGATGGCAAACAAACCGTCACTGTCGCCCCAGCCGGTGGCAAACACCAGGCTCCCGGTTAGTTTAAAGGTGGCAAATTTGGAATTCACCAAATCGGCACGGAAAAAGAAGTATCCTTCCTGGCGGTCGAGAATGCCCAGGAAATTGACCTGTAAGTTGAGGATTTTTGATTTTTTCGGTGTTTCCAAACGCAAAAACCCTGGAACAATGATCTTTTTTTCGGGTTTTACAAAAATGACAGCCAAACTCAATTCAAAGATCTTCGCGTAGCCGATCTTCAAGGAAATGCCAAAAAGAGTTTTATCTATTTCTACGGGAAAATAGCGTCCCGAGTCCGTCACAAGTCGACTGATATTGGCAATCGGATCTTTTAAAAAGAGGATGTTTTCGAGTGCTGGAGAGCGCATCTCGCTTTGAATGAGGGATACATCTGCACTGCGATTGTGTCCAAACAAACCACCTACGCCATTAAGGGTCAATCCAAAGATAAGTGGGATAGGTTCAAATTCGCTGGAGATAACGACAAACAAGGAATATTCGTCCTCTGCAGCACCCGGCAATTTGGTCTGGATGATGCCAAATGCCTTGAGCGTAAAAGCAATGCAGCTTAGGTCAACCTCCAGTTCAAGGGCACCAAAGTATTCCCCTTTTTCATCGTCGAGGGAAACAAATCCGCCTCCTTTGAGCAGGCCAATATCTACACTTATACCGATACCCGTGGGTGGTTTAAAGTCCAGATCAATATCCTGCCCCAATAGCCCCTTCATATCCTCACGTGGCGTGATAAAGCCGCGTACCCCCAGGCGCGTGACAGCCAGGGTAAATACTTTTCCTAGTACAAACGTAAAGTCCAGGGAGGTTTCAAAAATGGTCGTATTTCCATCTTTCCCCAGGCCGAGGTGGATATTCTGGAAGGTGAGTCCAAAAAAGCTGGCACGGATGGGTACGTTGAAGAAAAACAAGTTGGGTTTGGCGTTTTCTCCATCGGCTGAATCTCCGGGGCCTCTTAGTGCTGTGCCCGATGTACCATTCCCATTTTCGGTTTCATTAGGATTGGCACCAACGGTTCCTGCATCTCCAAAAAATAAACCTCGTTTATTGGACCAGCCAAAATTGAGAGGAATGGTTTCCTCAAATTGACTTTCCGGAATAAATCCGAATGGAAATGCTTTGGCTTTGCCCCTTCCAAATTTAATATTGACCTCTGTTTTAACAATAACCCCAATATCGTCGCGGCTAAAGCGAAATTCCAGGCTGTGTTTATTGTTATAACCCACAGAGAGTTCCGGGGTGCTTAATAAAGATAGACTTTTGGGCGTTGGCGTACCTTTGACCATAACCGAAGCCCGATTGGCTTTGCCAGCTTCAAGGTCGAAACCTATATCATTGGCAAAGAAGAAATCCAAATCACCTTCAGCTTCTACACGTAGCGCAAGAAAGTCGGTGAATTTTTTTTCAAAACTTGCGGGAGCATCTACTTTTGCAAAAAAACCACCGCCGGCCCTGGTTCTCGGAATCATGCCCAGGGTGAGCAATAGATTACCCTGAACCAATTCATCTTTTTGAAAAAACCAGCCCAGAGAGAGCATGCCTTTGGAGGCATCGTCTGCATGTGGCGTCAAGGTTTTTGAGTAGGTTTCAAAACCCGGGCTAAAAAAGATTTTGGCATCTTTAAAAAGACTGAACTTTAATACATTCAGGACCAATCCAATTGCTTCTACAGCGGTATGTACACTTTTTTCATCTGCTAGTTTAAATCCTCTTCCAAAGTTGTTTAAATAATCACCTACTACTTTTATCATTGATCCATCTGACCCGGCACGCTGCCCCATTTCATCCACTACGCCTAAAATCTTGAAGAGGTTGTGCAATGTTGGAAAACGGAAGCGGATATAATCAAGCATGAAGATGTTGATGGTCAGGGTAATCAGTTCTGAAATGGCCTGATCAATGCGCTCTGTCCGATCCGAATCACCAGGGTTTATGGCGTAGTAGGTTTCTGCACCGGCCCGATACATGCCTTTTAATGCATCGATGATCCTGGCGATTTCCTGCAAGGATTGTGCAAACAAAAGGGCTTCTTCATTCTCCTTTTCATTTTTTAAAAAGGCATCCATGGCCGAACCGTCTGGAAAATCGGGTTCAGGTGCATTCGGATCCTGCTGAAAACCGAGGGATTCGTGAAATTGAGTCCTGGCTTGCGGATCAGCCAGTTTTTTAGCTAACGGTGCAAGGATGCCATGTAAAAACTCGATTATCTTTTTGAAAAATCCATCCATGGTTTGGGAATTTAAGCCGGTTCAGGGGTATCATTAAGCGTAGGCGGCGGCGTTTTATCTGCCGCTGAAACATCCAGATCAATGGCATGCAGGGTAAATGGTCCGGAGACCAACCCTGCGCGATTGAGGTCCGGAGCTTCATCATCATTCAATATTCCATCCGTTCGGCAGGTATAGTGGTATTCGTGATTGAGTACCATACGGTTGGCATCTTCCGGAGATTTTGTAAAAAATATATGCCCAAAATGTGGTTGCCAGATCAGGCGTCTGGTGCGACCCATTTTAAAAAGAGCATTGTGTCGGGCGGCCATTTGCAGGTAGGTGTTTTTAACCTCATTGGCATCACCGGAGGTCCCTTCTTCGGGCAAGTCTTTGTCAACTTCAAGGTGTAATGCTGGAAATTCAGGGATGTTTTCATAGGTTGTTTCATCCACTGCAATTCTCAGTCGCCATGCCCAGTCGGGTTCCACGGGATCGGTTGTGGTACCATGATGCCAGCCATGCCGTGGTAAGACCACCGGGTTGCGTCTGAGCCGGTTTCGGTGACGAGGTGCCATCACACCATTGACTTTTAGTGATTTATCTTTCCAGCCATGTTTTTCAAACTCATAATCAAATCCGGCCAATAAACGCTGGGCAAACCCGCTTTTTAGCAATACAAACTCCAGGCTCCAGCCCTGCTTAAAAGAGCTGGATACCAGCTGTATGATGCGAGCATGATTTTCCTCTTTTCTAGCTTTCCAGTGATCGGCAAAAGCAGCGTAACCGTAATGGATATCCCCGGATAAAATAGCTACCTTTTTAAACTGTGCCAGTCGGTTGAGTAATTGTTCTACATGGCGCTCGGAAAATCCCCAGGCTTCCACATCGCGTTTGAGCGCTCCGGAGATGGCACCCTCTGGGGCACCACCCACGCCCTCTCCCGAAAATCCCCCTTCTACCAAGCCAACAACCGGTTGGGCAAACTCTTCCAAGACTGGCAATCCAAGGGCAGGGACCGGTGAAATCACAAACACCAGGGCGTGATTTTCATCGGCGATACTTTCTGGTAGCTGTTCATCAAGGGCTTTTTTTGACAATAATCCCGGAGGACCGGTAAACTCGTCGTATTCCCGGCGGGTACGCGTATCCAGAAAAAAGGTATGGGCCGGGCCGCTGGGTACATTGTAATGCCACCTGACAGGCGATGTTATGGCCGGCACTTCTCCTTCGGCAGCGGCCTCTCCAAAAAAGAAGAATCGGTCCAATGATTCTGGTAATGGCTGAGCAGGTGTGGGTTGATTGCCCGCAGAAAGGGCTTTCCCGTATTCTGTTATTTTTTGAAGCAATATTATTTTATCGCCTTTGTTTTTGCCGATGGTGCTGAGGTAATTTTCGCGTTGCGTTTGCAAGTCTGCTGCAGGTTGAGCCGGCAGATTGAGCAAGTTTAGGGGGTATTCGTTGGGCACATTGCCCCAATCCTGAAACAAGGTATAAGCCATCAGCGCATTACGCATAACTTGCACACCCAAGGGGGATGTCAAGACCCTGTTTTTCCAAAATTGGGAAAAGAACCAGTCGTCGGTGACTTCATGATCATCAAAAATCATGGAGGTGGGGATATTGGCCAGTACGCGCCGGGCTAATGGCAGTACCTCCAAAAAATCCATAGAAGCCTGGCTTTCTTCCAGGACGCCCCCCATATTAAAGACATTTGAGAGCACGTTCCTATCTGTTTCAGACATGGTTTCCACGATTTTCATCATTTTCACAATGTCATTAAAACCGGGAAAAGACGTTTCAAAATTGGCGGTATAAAGCGTTTCTAAAGCATTGATGCGTTCCGTTTGTTCCGCACTTAGGTTAGTAGGCACACTGCCTAGCAACAACCCTTTTACGCTAAGTAAATTCGCTTTTTTGGTGGCCCCTTCCGCTTCATCTTTGAAGGTAAAAACCAGTTCAAACATGTCCTCTATTTCCAAATCCTTAAAGATGTTGACCAGATAATAATAGATGAAACTTCCTACATCCTCATTGTAGTTTGAGCCTTTAAATTTGACCAGCATTAATTTTAGAGGTTCGCTCCATACGTCTACTGACCAATAGTGCAGATAGGTGCTGCAATATTCCGGAAATGAAAGTAGGTGAGAAGAGATTCCATTGCCGGTAAATTTTGCAGAGTCATTAACTACTTTTTGCCGACAGGCAGAAGGGAAATGCGCTAAATCGGCAGGGATTGTTTTGTTGGAATTGGCGGTAACCTCAAAGGCGAGGGCTTCAATTTTATCGCCAAAGATTTCTTTGCCGAGTTGGTTGATGAAGGGGAGTACTATTTTTGGTGTCTCATCGGCATAGATTTGGTCGCCGGTCAGGAAAAGTTGTTGCACACGTTTCTGGGTATCTCCCAGATTTTTTTGCACGAATTTGTCGAGGTGGCGGAAAGCTTCATCGCCTATGCCATGAATTTTCCGACAGGAACCATGTGCTACATTGAGATTTTCCAGGCTGGAATTGGGGATAATGATAGTCGGCAAACGGCCAATATTGTAGCCCAGCGGGACCCCTTCCGTCAATTTATCATTGAAGCTTTTTTTAATCTTTAATAGCCCCGCAGTGCCTAGGTCATTGGTCAGCGTGGTGGCCGTATCTCCAAAATAAATATTGTAGCAGTATATCCTATCTTCGCGAAGTTTTTGTTGGGAGGTGTCAATGGTGAGCACTACAATGTGCAGTTGATTGGCTATTTCGAGGGTTTCTATTACTTCGCTTTTAACAAAATTTCCAGCTTGTGGAATGACTTCCCCTTCCTGGCCGGCCTCTACTTCGTTGTCATCCCAAAGAACTAACTGAACCATTTGTTTTTTAGAGAGTGCAATCCAGACGCTTACACTGATTGGCTCGACCCGTCGAATGATGGGGCCAGCAAGGATAGGAGGTAATGGCATTGTTTGTTCAATTTGGTTTTTTTATCTTTTTTCTTCCTATTATTCAGGCCATGTAGCTTCGATTTGAGAAATAGGTTCACTGCTCCTCGCGGGTGCAGTTGGGATTTGTCCCCAAGAAATGAATTATGAAAGGTAGTGGGATTTGAGCATCTTTAAGGTGCTTAAACAAAAAAAATGACATCACCCACTACCTCTGTAAAGATAGTACAATTGTTCAAGAACGTGATATT
>BQJU01000120.1 GCA_021604865.1 Saprospiraceae bacterium
AAAAAAGCTGGCTTTCAGCGCTTTTAGGTCAACCAAATGAATTTGGTTGGTACGAAGCACTCGTACTAGCCAAAATTTTTTGGCTACCCACCGACCCAAAGTCGGCCTTTATCTAACCATCAGAATGCCCATTCATCTATAAAAAAAGCTGGCTTTCAGCGCTTTTAGGTCAACCAAATGAATTTGGTTGGTACGTCGAATTTTGCAGATTTAGTGTATTTTGGTGCAAGAATAGGACTTAGTTCATGTGCACTGCCCCTTTAGGATTGCGCGGAAGTCTTCTCCAGGTATCATCGCCAAAGGTTTCGATGACGGTGCGCGGACGTAGCCTTTGGCGAAGGACTCACCGAAGGAGCATGGGCTTCAGAGGATTACTTTTCTTGTTTCGTAAATGATGCCATAGCTTGATTTGATTTCAAAAGAAAAAAAAACCTCCAAACCATATGGAATTCCTCCCTTCCCAGCGTCAATATAATAAAGGGCGTAATGCTCGTGCATAAAATGCGTTTAAATCTGAGATAATGAAAAAAACAATTAAAGCTTCGCAAATGGCTAAGTTGTACACTAGTATTTTATTAATTACATGCTTCTCTTTCTGCCAATATGCCCATGCCCAAACCCTTAAAACAGTTCTGATCCAATACGTGACTGGTGATGAATATGGCATTCCAGAGGAATTACTCAATGAGACCGTGCGTTTTGGGGAAATTGCCAATTTAAGCCAGCCTTACCTTGCTGATAGTCTAGTCGGTATTTCTTTAAAAACTTATGCGCTCTTATATTCAAAAACGCTACAAACAGCACAAGTCGATGATCGCCGGGCATTTATTCATCTGGTTTTGGATGCTTTAAACGATGGAACATCGGGAGGACTGGCGGAACAACTAATCGCTTACCTTCCTCATTTTCATCGGAACGATTTTGATGTTTCCGCAAAAGAAAAGATCGAAAAACTCTTGGAAAAGGGTACCGCACATTTTGCTCAATTTGTCAAGATTGCCGGTTTTGTGCTAGAGGATCAGGCTCCTTTTCAGCAATTGCTCGATACATCCACGGATAAACCACTGTCCAGGTCAGTCAAAGAATCGGTCTATCTGGCACTAGCCCGTAATGGCAATCCCTCTAAATTGGATGTGGTACAACGCAGTATTCGTACCCTGGCATTGGGAGACGATTTTATTTATTATGCCGTACCGGTTATCATTTACGTCCGTCAAAAGGGGCCAACAGATTATTTGCTGAATCTTATCCTTCAGAATGATCAGGCCTGCACACCGGCAGATGCCGAAACAACTGGCAATATATCGTGCGCCTATCGCCTACTGGAAATGGTGGCACCGGTAATCGTAGATTTCCCCTTGGAGGTTTCAGCAAGTGGCGACCTGGCAGTTGATGATTACCCGGCAGCATTAGAAGAGGCACGGGAGTGGATTAAGCTGCATCGGGATAATTATCAATTGAGGAGAGATTTATATTGAAATGGTTTGAAAAAAGAAAAAAGACGTCAAACCGTATGGAATTTTCAAACTTCTAGCGTCAATATATATAAGCGCTCTAAGCGCTTGTTTGGAGGTCGGCTTTGCATCGCCGTTGGCAAGCGAAAGGTTGGCGGCTACTCCGCTAAACCAAACGTTGGACCCGAGTTTCCCGCGTCAATTCAAAACCCTCTTCCAAATTCAATAAATTCAGTCCGGGCGTTTTGCCTACGGTAATGCTTCCAAGATCGGCTTCAAAGCCCAACGCTTCAGCTCCATTAAGGGTAGCCCAGCGCAGCAACTGCTCAAAGGTGATATAAGATTGATAATGGGCAATTGTTTTCATCTCTTCTAGGACAGAAAGCTGCCAGTTGGAGGTTAGGCTATCGGTGCCGATGGTCATTTTGGCGTTGTTGTCAATGAAGTGTTTGTAAAAGGGCATCCGGTTTTCGATATACAGGTTGGCATTGGCGCAGGTGGCCCAATATACCTGATCGCTCCAAGCGTGGGCAGCTTGAATATCTTCAGCGGTGGTCATGGTATTGTGTACAAATAAGGTCCGGCAGGTAGGATCCATATTTTCTATGGCGTAGTGGATGGCTGTTTTTTTGCTGGGCTGAAATTCGTCAAGAGGAATATTAAAAGCATCATAAAAGTCGAGAAAACCTCCTGATTTCGACAAAAACAAGTTGTCTTCGTGCACCGTTTCCTGGTTGTGGATGCTGACGGTTGACCCTGCGGGGTTGAGAGATCGGATTTTGGCAAACAAATTCTTAGATACCGTATATGGAGCATGGGGTACCAGACTTTTCCGGTTGCCATTACCGTTGCTTTGCCCTTCCCAAACCGGCTGGTAATCTGCAACGGTCTTCTCCGCCCATGATTCCTGCAAAAAGTCAAACATTTCTACGAAAGTGTAATACCTGACTGCGCTTTCAGCTTTGCGTTTTGCCGTATCCAGTTTATTGGAGATATCGCCCACGGCTACAATACCCGCATCATACATCTCCTGATCTGCACGATCAATGGCTTCTTGGATGACAGCTTCCGGAAAATCACGGTAAGCCACCACACTTTGTAGAAAAAGCAGCAGGCCGGTTCCCGTATCCACTTTGCCTTTCATGTGCGACAATTCCAGGTGACAATGGGTATTGATGAAACCAGGAACAATGACCCCATCATAAACTTCCACACCCGACCTATCATGAGTATCCGAATGATCGATTTCAAGAATTTTGCCCTTATTGTCTACCACAATAATGCCCTCTGGAATCGGAGCACCATCAACAGGGAAAATATAGTCGGCGGAAAGTTTTCGCATGGTTATCAAATTTTATTTTTAGCGCATTCATCAATGCAAAGAAGAAATTTTGGCGAAAATAAGGATTGTTAGATGAAGCGGGTAACCTTATGGAAAAAAAGCCTGAATTGACCATTTATTCTTCGCTATCCTCTAAGTTTCGAAATGAAAAATGAACCCACATCTATAGCAAAGTGTTTAATATAAAACTTGTTTCGTAGATAGATCATAGTCAGCTTTCCGCCACGTTGATACTAGAAATAAGTTGATTACTAATCAAAACAAAAACCATTATGAAAGAAGGTTGGACCAAAGTATTTTCTGCGCCCGAGTATTATCAAGCCAAGATCGCGGAAGATATCTTAAAACAAAATGGCATAGAAAGCCACATTCCTAACCGAACGGACTCGATATTCCCTTCCGTGGTGGAGGCTGAACTTTATACCTTGCCCGAGAAGGCGGAGAAAGCAGTAGCCATTTTGCGGGAAAATGATTTGATCAAAGAGTAAAACCAAAAAAAAGGCCACCCTGGTGTCGTGATGATACCAAGGTGGCATTAATAGTAGCAACATTTCGGGATTCGAAATACATTTCATGGGGTTATACCCAAACAAATAATCTTCGTACCGATTGGGGATTGCACGAAAATTTGGGGCTATTTCCCCAAAAGGATATACATAGGGATAACTTTCAGATTATTTATTGGGGAAGCGCTTTGGTTTTAAATACGCTTTTTAACTAATTTCATTCTTAAGACGGGCAAAAAATGAAAAGTAACACACTGCTCGTTTTTTTTGCTCATTTTTTTACCGATCCGGGAACTGAACAGTGGAGATTAGAGTTATTAGGGTAATCCATAAAAAAATGAATTTCACAGTTACTCATACAAATACTTGTCAACATTCATCAGCTACTTCTTCAGTGGGCCTCCTGACGCTGACGGATGTTATTTTATTTAACTTCACTTATACCAATGCCCGAATGGAGGGTTAGCCCCTCCAATATCCAACCTCCGTGCGGACATTCTTCCGCTATTTTCCAACATTACTGTATATTCGCAGCGCAAAACAAGGTCTGACTTGTTTGGTTGGATCACGCCAAGTGGCCTGACCTATTGAATGGCATTTGTTTTTATCCCTGCGGATTATTTATAATATTTTCAATTTGAAGACATGAATTCACCTAAAAAATATTTGATCACCTCTGCCTTGCCGTATGCCAACGGGGCTTTACACCTTGGACACTTGGCCGGGGCCTATTTGCCTGCCGACGTATATGTACGTTACCTCAGACTATTGGGAAAGGATGTTGTTTGGGTGTGTGGCAGCGATGAACACGGTGCCGCCATTACCATCAGGGCTAAAAAAGAGGGTACCTCACCGCAGGAAATTATCGATAAATACCACACCCTGAATAAGGCTACTTTTGAACGACTTGGCATTTCATTTGATTATTACCACCGAACCAGTGCTCCTTTGCACCACGAGACTGCCAAGGAGTTTTTCCTGAAACTGTACGGGCAGGGAGACCAATTTGATGAAAAAGTCACCGAACAGTATTATGATGAAGGATTCGACCAGTTTCTGGCAGATCGGTATATTGTAGGAACCTGTCCGCGTTGTGGACACGAAGAAGCCTATGGCGACCAGTGCGAAAATTGCGGTTCTGATTTATCACCTACGGAATTGATCAACCCTCGCTCTACACTCAGCGGTAACGTTCCGGTTTTAAAAGCCACCAAAAACTGGTATTTCAAGCTAGAGCAACACGAGGATTGGTTGCGTAAATGGATTGACGAAGGTACGCTCGATGGTGTACAACACCACGATCCCCGCCAATGGAAAAAACATGTAGTCGGCCAATGCCTCTCCTGGCTGGATAATGGCCTGCAATCCCGCTCCATTACTCGTGACTTGGACTGGGGCATTGAAGTGCCGCTAGAGGATGGCAAAGGAAAAGTCTTATACGTCTGGTTTGATGCACCTATCGGCTACATTTCGTCTACCAAACAATGGGCCCTGGAGAACGGCAAAGATTGGGAAGCTTATTGGAAGGGGGAAGATGTGGAGTTGATTCACTTTATTGGCAAAGACAACATCGTGTTTCATTGCATTATTTTCCCGGCCATGCTGAAGGCTTATGGAGGGTATAATATTCCCAAAAATGTTCCTGCCAATCAATTTCTCAACTTTGAAGGGCAGAAATTTTCCAAATCTCGTGGTTGGGGCATCGAACAACACGAATATCTGGAAGAATTCAAAGATTTTCCCAACAAGGAAGATGCTTTGCGGTTTGCATTATTGCGCAACCTGCCCGAAAATCGGGATGCAGACTTTAAGTGGGATGATTTTGTCGATTTTTACGACAAGGAATTGGCAGATAATCTGGGCAATTTTATCAACCGTGTTGTTGTATTGACCCATAAATATTTTGGCGGCGAAGTACCCCAAACATCAGTCTATTTACCTGAAGTTTTGGCAGAAGCCAGGGGCATCATCAATAATTTAAATGCTGACCTGGATACCTACGGTTTTAAGTCGGCTACCCAACGCTTATTAGAGTTGTCTTCCTTTGGTAATACCTACTTGCAGGACGCCTCTCCCTGGAAATTGTTTAAGGAAGACCCGGAAAGCGAAAAGATCAAAGAATGTTTGTTCGTCTGCTTGCAAATAGTCGGTTTATTAAGTGTTTTTGCGGAGCCTTTTATTCCATTCACCGCACCCAGAATCCGGAAATTACTGGCACTATCTCCCACTAAAAGAGGCGATTGGCAGCAAATCCTGGATGACCTGGAAAAAGGAACGGAAATCGTACCAGCGGGTCATAAAATCGGGGAGCCGGAAATCTTATTTGCAAAAATCAATGACCGCAAAGATCATAGCCGACTGGACATTGTCAACCGGCAAAAGGCTAAACTTGAAGCCGTATTAGCTGCGGAACAAGCCAAAAACAGAGCTCCCATGAAGACAGCAATTCAATTTGATGATTTTGCCAAACTCGATCTGAGGACGGGCACCATCCTGGCTGCTGAAAAGGTGGAAAAGGCCGATAAGTTATTAAAGCTCACCGTTGATCTGGAAACAGAAAAACGCACCATAGTTTCCGGCATTGCCAAATTTTATAAACCAGAAGATATCATTGGCCAGCAAGTAGTCTTAGTCGCCAACCTTGCCCCGCGTAAGCTGCGTGGCATCGAATCTCAAGGCATGATCCTAATGGCCGAAAACGCGGAAGGGAAACTGGCATTTGTGAGCCCGGAAAAAGGCTTTGGCAATGGTTTTACTGTTGGCTGACCACTAGCTTTTGGGTCAACCAAATGAATTTGGTTGGTACGAAGCACTCGTACTGGCCAAAGTTTTTGGCTGATGTTCTGGCTATGCGATACTACTCTAATCTAAGCCTGCCAATGTCCTGATGGAAAGCTGGCTTTCAGCGCTTTGGGGCAACCAAATGAATTTGGTTGGTATGAAGCACTCGTACTGGCCAAAATTTTTTGGCTGATATTATTAACAACCCCAAAGCCTAATTTAAAGACACTTACTCCAACTCCAAAATATACCACTCAATCGCTTCCACATCAATATTAGCCCTTCTACCGGTCTCTTCGGGTGCATAATTGGCAGACAAATAGTCTAGGATTGGTCCTTCATTAGGTCCCAGGTCCCATAAGCCCTGCGTTTTTTGCATCCAGCGGATCATTTGTTCCCAGCCTTCCCGGGTAGCCCGGCTTTGGGTGATCATCTTGGCCGAATGGCAAGCCGTACAAGTACCCCGTACCAACTCCCAATGTTTGTCAACTTTCAGTCCCGACAAAAGATGGATGCCATCTACAATGCGATCATCATCATCCTGAACGGTAGCCAAATTTGCCCTTTGTCTATGTTCAATAACTGGGACGGGGGCTGATGTCCACATTGTTTTTAAGGAGTCCCCAAACAAACCATAGAGAAGCATAACAAAAACCAGGGCCAAAACCAGCCAGCTCATATTCATAACCAGCTCAAAAACATGAAGCCATAAACTTCTCAATTGCTGATCGTATCGTTCTTCCTCCGGATTTTTATTGCTCATAATTAGTGGATTAATTGACCTTCACAGCAATCCGATGGCAGGCATTATTGAGGTATCCTTTGGGGTTCCATCCCGGCAATATCATGGGCTGACTAATGCCACGGCTATCTGTAGCTCTAGCCCAGACTTCATAATACCCTGGTCCCTGAAAAGAAATTTTAGCCCGGAAATGCTGCCAGGCAAAACGGTTTGCCGGAGCTTCCAAAATACAGGTTTGCCAACTGGCCCCAAAGTCGATAGAATAATGCACAGCTTGTACCGAATATTCTCCCGCCCAGGCATGCCCCCGAATCGGCAATTGTTGGTTTTGTTGAATCGTAGCGCCAGTGCGCGGGTAGGTGATAAGCGATTTAACCGGCATCGACTCTATGATACACATATCTTCATCGGCTACCTTACTGCCTGGTGCTACCGGTTGGCAGGGTACCCGATAAGATGAACCCGTCATTTTGGGGCCATCATGAACCCGATCCCGAATCACTATCTTACTCAGCCATTTGCCACTACAGCTACCCGGCCAGCCGCCAAAAACCAGCCGTAAAGGATAACCATTCAGCCAGGGGATCGCCTGCCCATTAACAGCCCAGGCAATCAAACTCTCTTCCTGAAGCGCTTTGTCCATTGGCACTCCCCGCGAGATAGGAATAGCATCAGGTTTGCCGTTAAGGTGTGTGTCCTTGCCGTAATAACCGATATATTGCGCATTGGATTTGATGCCCACTGCATTTAATACGTCCCGAAGCCTTACCCCCGTCCAGGCGGCACAACCCACAGCACCCAATGACCACTGTAGTCCATCTGCCGGAGGGTTGAATTCGTGGCGCCCATTGCCACCACATTCTACAGTCAGTTGGTAAGTATAGGTTTTGAATTTGCTTTTCAAATCCTGCAAGCTGAAAACCTGTGGTTTTGTAGCTGACTCACCTTCGATGGTCAAGGTCCAGTTATTGAGGTCAATCTTGGTTTGCTCAGGTGGAATGCCATTATTGCGCACAAAAAGGCGATCGGCAGGTGTAATGGCATCATCCAGCAAATGAGCCGGAGCCTCTGCGTTGATAGGCCGATCATTGAGGAGTATCAATTCCGGGTGTTTGCCTGGTAAGGTGCCCTCAAAACCTGCTGAAGTCAATCCTAACGGATTCAATCCAGGAGGAAAATGTTCCGCAAAGACCATCTCTCCACCAAGGGCAAGGCCCATTGCCGTTAAGGCACTGTGTTTAAGGAAACTTCTGCGGGCAGGTAGGTGACGCTCTCTGGATGTGGTTTCGGTTTTATTTTTTTCCATTAGTTGAATGTAATTGCTTAGCACTTTGTTGGAGGTCGACTTTGCATCGCCGTCGTCGAAGTCTTTGGCGCAGACGCCCGGAGAAAGCTTCAGCGCAAGCGTATGGTTGGAAGCTCTTGCGCCCATGCGAAAGCCAGGCCCAAAATAATAAATAAATTATCATAGTTAGGAATAAAATCGGCTTTACCTCACCAGTGTCACACTCCCAGAAAACTGCCGTTCAATGCCATCCAAAAAGCGAACTACAGCCCTATAAACAAAGACTCCCGGATCCAATAATTTGCCCCGGCCTTTGCCATCCCATCCGATCCGGGCATCATTGGTGGTACCACCAGTTACGTCCCAGTGTATGTTGCCCCAACGGTCGAAAACCTGCAAGGAGACCAATTCCTCCGCATATTTGGATTGTAGGAAAAAGCGATCGTTGATCCCGTCATCATTGGGGCTGAAAACATTAGGAGCATATACCTGGTAGTTTTTTAATACAAAAATCATCACACTATCGACATCATTACAGCCTTGGCCATTGGAGACATCTACGGTATAAAGACCATCAAACAGAGGCTGGAAAAACTGGTTTTCACAATTCAAACAGATATCGCTGTTTTCAAGCGTTGTAGACCATTGGATGGTCAGGGTTTCTGCTGGTGGGATATACTGAGGGTGCAGGCTTACAAAATCGCCCAACTCAATGGTTATATCTTGGCCTAATTCTACGTCCACCTGAATTTCTTGTACATTGATTGTTTCCTCAACTACATCACAGCCACTGCTGATGGTAACGCCATAGGTACCCTCTTCGGTAATGGTAAAAGCGGGTTCTGTAGAGCCGTCACTCCACAGATAATCGACGCCGTAGATCGAGGGAGAGAGGTCAATCTGGTCTCCGGGGCATATCAAGGTATTGATATTGCTGAAATCGATCTCCAAAGGAGAAACTGTGATGGTAGCCGGATCATCAACCTGGATGGTATAGGGATTATCGGAAAGGGTGCTTTCGCCAAGAGAGGCAGGCAGTCCATGTAGCAGGGCTTGTACCTGGTAGGTACCTGAAGCATTAGGTTCCAATGTGACCAGCACTTCAATTTGGGAAATGCCCAGGGGAATGGTCATGTTTTCAATGACAAAAAAGTTGGTGCCCGGTCCACCTGCCGAAATGGTTCCCCCAAACAAATTACTAATGGCGGTGATGGTAAATCCTTGCGGAAAAGTCTGATCTAAGATCAAATCGGCTATTTCCTGCCCGGAAGTATTGGCGATCTCAATCAGGAAAGGTACTTCTGTGCAGGGGACTACATCTTCCACGGGAGCCCATTCTCTGAGTTTGATAGTATAGGGGCAGGAGCAGGCATCATTGCGGCTGGCAATTGGTCCACGGGCCCGCTCTTCCATACTTCCGGTATTTTTATCAAAACTAAAAAGGACCTGCTGTCCATTTTCTCCCGTTTTGGTGCCATAACCGTATAGATTACCAAAGGCGTCAAAAAACAAACCACCCATCAGGTTGGAGAGACCACCAACCCCTAAATTGGTGGAAACAACACCGGTGTCTGGATCATATTCAACCAGCCTTTGCCCGTTGCCGTCATAACCATAAAGCCGGCCATTTGTTGGATCAAAGGCTATATCGGCACTTCTGACGTTTGGACCAGTGATATTTATAGAGGTGGCGCTGTAATTGGGATCTTCCAAATCAATATGTACCAGCACCCCATCACTGGAAAAGCCGGAAGAACCGATAATAACGAGGTAGCGGCCATCGGGGGTAATGTCTCCCGCAAAATAATTGAAACTGAGATTTAGGTTTCCGGTAGGTACCCCTAGGTAATAAGCCGTACCTGTTGAATCAATCTGATACAAACGCAGCGATTCCGGATGAACGCCATAAATGAAGTTGTCCGTAACACGATATCCCATAGCATTAATCTGAACCCCTGTATTGGGAGCTTGTAAACCTTCAAAGATTACTTCGTCAGTAAGAGGATCAATGCGTACAGCGTACATATTGCTAGGGCCAACGGATTCACTGAGTACCAGATAGAAGTCACCCTTACAGATAAAGGGAGTCTGTGCTCTGCTGGGCATCAAAGCCGTAAGCGCGATCAAAAAAGAGAGAAGTAGGTGTTTCATAAGCAGGCTTTCAGCTTGTTTGGAGGCCATAGATTGACTTCCGAACAAGCCTCCAGGATAAATTTAGCATTTATAGCTGATAAATTTTGTCGCCTGCCTTTCCAGATCTCCTAATTTTGCTTTTGTGCCTCCTGGCTCCTGGTCCAGGCATCGTAGCCACCATCCAGGTTATAGAGGTTTTTGAACCCATTTTCAGACATCAGGTTACATGCTCTAAGGCTTCTCATGCCGGATGCACAATACACCAAATAGGTTTTCTCCCGATCAAGGGCTTGCATTTTTTCTTTAAAGTCGGGACTGGTAACATCCATTTCCAGCGCATTCTCAATTTTACCGTTTTCGATTTCTCCCGGTTTGCGCACATCGATTAGCACAACATTGGCTTCCTTCATTTTATTTTGGAAAGCCACGGCATCCACCTCAATGATGGATTTGCGAGGTTCTTCGGTGTCAGATTCATTGGCGGCCGACATCGTTTCCGCTTCTGATACAGGGGCATTGTTTTCCTGAGAGGCTTGGTTATTACAGCTCGTAATCAGGCTTAAACTCCCCAATAATAGAATGAAACAAAAAAATAAACGTCTCATGATATTCTGTTTTTTTTTAATGAAGTTGTTTAAAATAAGGCCACTGAAAGCAGGATGCCCTTTCCAACTTCAGCAAAGTGCGAATACTTTTCTCAAAAAAAAATATTTTTTTTCGCATATTTGACAATAATCTATTTTCAATGGCGTTTTTGATTCGTATGCTTATCCAAATAGTACAATTAAAAGTTAAAGTACTGGCATAAAAAGTAAAAATTACTTAGTTTTGTTTGGTAAGTAAATAAGAACATAAGCAAAGCCTTTTCTACGGCTTTCTAAAGAATATAACTGGGGTTTAGTTTTATTTCCGAAAAGTGTGGTGCCTCTGGCTTCCGCACTTTTCTTTTTTGGTGTCTGACTGCAATTCACGAGAATAGCCAAAGAACTTCTTTTTTTTGGTACTTTGTTTCTCTCTTGCATGGAAATTTATAATTTCACGCGCCAAACGAGATAAAGCCAATGCAAATTAAACCTTTCAAGGGTATCTTCCCCCTTGTAGAAAATATCACCAATACAGACTCCTTTTTCTATTCTGTAAAAGAACAATATGCGGATCTTGCTACTGACGGTAAGTTTGAGCAGGTTTCTGGGGAAGCATTGTATGTATACAGGATAAGCACCAAAACACGCAATTACACCGGCCTGGTCGCCTGTGCCAGTGTAGAAGATTATTTTGCCGGACACATCAAACAACACGAAAAGACGCTGGAAGCTAAAGAAAAAGTACAATTGGAGCTCCTATTGCGGCGACAGGCTTGTGTAAAACCGATATTATTAACATACCCAAAAGTGGAAGCCATTCAGTTGTGGCTGGCAAATTTTATCAATAGCCAATCACTGTTTTTTGAACAACATTTCGAAAAAGATGAGGAAGGGCACTATTTCTGGGAGGTGAAAGAACCAAAAGATATCGCTGAATTGCAGGCATTGTTTAGAACGCAAATTCCATTGACTTATATAGCAGATGGACATCACCGCCTTTCAACAGTCGCGCACCTGCACCAACGCAGAGGAGGACACACTTACCAGCAACTATTGTGTGCCTTTTTCCCTTCCAATGAACTTGTTATCCACGATTTCAACCGGGCAGTGGAGACACCTCCGAATATGAGTGCACTGCAATTGATGGCCCGCCTTTCTCAATTGTTCAACATTAAAGTGTTGAAAAGAGCATCCCGGCCTCGTCGGAAACATGAAATCGTCATGTATCTGAAAAAGGAATGGTATAGTCTACATTGGAAACAATCCATTCTGGATCAATATAAAGAGGAAGAGGTATTGCTGGATGCGGCATTACTCAATAAAAAAGTCCTAAACGAAATACTGGAAATCGAAGACGTTCGTACGGACCAACGAATCAACTATGTAGAAGGCCCGAAAGGCCTTCGCGGCCTGCAGAAGGCTACCCTAAAATGTATTAAGGGGGTCGGTTTTTGTCTTTATCCGGTCAGCTTTGAAGGCTTGGCCACTCTGGCTGAACAGGACAAAATGTTGCCTCCCAAATCTACCTGGTTTGAACCGCGCATGAGAAATGGCTTGATTGTACAGGCATTTTAGAGCAGGTTGGCCTCCAAAACATGTTTAAAAAAAGAATCGTCCGGTAAAAGCAAAACGGCCTATTTCTCCATCGCCTTTAAAAAGGCTGAATGATAGATTTATTGTATCTAAAGGAGCTATAAACAATCCTCCTCCATAGCTGTAGTGCCAGACGTTAGAATCTTCTTCGTCAATCCAGACTCGCCCGTAATCAAACCCACCCAAAAGGCCAATGGTAAAGGGAAGGACTCCATTTCCTGAAGAGAAAAGTTTCCAACGCAAATCCGTATTTTGGAAAAAAGCGGTCTGACCACTAAAACGATCTCGCCGGAAGCCACGAATATTGGCATCTGCTCCGGTACCTCCAAGAACAGCTGATTGGTAAAATTCGAAATTTTCTGTGATTCGATGTTGTACACCTATCCGGGTGCCAAATACCAAGTAAGCTTTAGGGTCAATGCGTTGGTAGGCAGAAACAGAAGCATTGATAAAGCCATAATTTTTGTTAGTATTTTGGAGCTGCATCTTCCAACCGGCATCAATCTTGACCCCGATTCCCCTACTTGGTAAGACTACATCATCAAGATTTTGGTATTCCAGGATCATTTGTAAACCCAGAAAACGAATGCCTTCAAAAATATCAGGATTCAACCCGTCGCCTACCAGATCGATAAAACGCCCTGAAGTGCGATCCACCTCAATAGATTCAAAGACAGGTCCAATAGAATAAAAGGAAGAACCCGGCAATTTGCGCATCAGCGCTGGAGCTATCCTAAATAAACCTTGTTTGACCCGGTAAAAGTCATCCTCTTCCTCTTCTTCCTCTTCTCTATTCACGGTTTCATTGCCAAAGCCGTAAAAATTGCTGGAATACAAAGGTGTTTGTACATCCAATTCTAACCGCATATCCCAGTCTCCGAATAAGTTAATATATTGCCCCTCATAATTGAACAAGATACCTTTTGTAGCTATAGCATAGACCCCAGAGTAAGAATGGGAGGTAGAGTAAGGCGACTTTTTGAATCCATAGGTCGTAAACTGTCCAATAAAACCGAGCATAAATCCATCATCCGGATTGACATTAAAGAAAGGGTAGATTAACCCATAATCGTATTCATAATCCTTTGAACCCCGGTCATAGGTATTGAGTACCGGATTATTGGTCAATCGTTTTCGAACTTCACCAACGCTGGTAATTTTATTTTCTTCATCTTTAGCATCATAGACCACCGTTTTTTTACTCAATCCACTCACCTTGGATTCATCATATACTTCATCCTCTTCCAGGCCTCCTATGATCCGGATTTTAATGCCCTTGTTCACATTTCCCGAAAGGTAAAAAATATCATCATTGTCTAATCCGTATAGGTTGACAACCTTGGTCTCGCTCGTAAGGAAGGTCCTTTGATACATCAGCCTTTTCTTCTCTCCTTCCTTGGTTACATCGTACATGCTAACTCGGGTATGATCATCGTCTAACCGTTCCACTTCAAACCTTTCTCGTTTGGAAGTCCCGACAACATCTACATTTTTAGCAAGGAAAAGGTAAAATTTTCGGGCAATATTGACCAGATCAGCTCTACGTGATTTAAGGGCTTCAATTATTTGTGGACCATCCAAACTATATATAGGCTGCGGGAAGTCTTTAAACGCATTTTCGATCACCTCATCCGTTACATTTTCCTGTATGTATAATGCGGCTGTTTCCCAATCCTTCCATTGCAATTCTGTCAGGAATGTTTGATCGACTTTACGGCCATTATAATTCAACCAATGAGGTTTTTTAACAGGAGAGGTATAAGGACGCATTTGCCGGGCAAAAGGGGCAACTTGTCGGCCTAAATCCAGAACCAGGCCATCATATTGACTGAAGGCCTGATCACGGTCACGGGGAATAGCGCGATAGATTTTGGTATCCCCTTCCTCAAATTCCGCCCATCGCCATTGATCATCATGTCGGTCCCAATCGCCAATCATGATATCAAATAACCTGGATCGAATGAGCCACTTTCCATCTACTTTTTTATCTTGTTCCGTTCTGATCTCTTCCAACATGTCGCTGGTGCTGATTATCTCCTTCGAGTTGCCAAAATAACTGGCATCACTCCAGACATCTTCGTCCGGTCTTTCTTCTACCAGATATAGCGCATTAGCAAAATCATCATTGAAATTATCCAGGTTGGCTTGAGGAGGGATATAATAAAGTTTGGGATTGGCATGGTAAACGCCTGCTGCTTCTGCTAATTTGGGAATAACCAAGGCCCCCAGGGGATGGGAAGAACTGAAGAAATCTTTTAAAATACCTAAAATAAAAGATTTATTAAAGGGGTAGGGTAGGGTACGGGAAGGGTCTTTATCAATAGACCGCATAGTATATTCTTTCCCATCTTTACCACCCAGGCGTAAAGAATTAGTTTGGAATCCACCTCCTTGTTTGATGGGTTTTACGCCACCTTTATAGGTGTTAAGGTCTAATATTGGCACATCAACTTCCGCAGCGTAGGCTTCACGGTAGTGTTTGCCCCAGACAAATTCTCCAAAACGACTACGTCCAAAATCATAATCACTGAGCTTAGTTTTTATGCTGTCTTTTAAGGGTGGAAAACTGGTTTGTTCTGGCTCAGCTATGCGTTCAAGTGGCCCTTTTACTTGTTTGCGGAAGACTAATTTTCCTTCGCTGCCGTCACCGATTGGTGACCAAAATTCTACCCAAGAGGATCCATCACTGTAAAAAATCAGGCGGGAGAAGCCGTAATTGCCATAAGTAAATTCAGCACCTTCGCCGGCACTGGTCGCACTACGTTTGGTACCAGCACCACTAACAATAAAAGCTTGTCCCTTTTGCTCTATATACTGAAGGCTATTTTCGTGGCCCGAAGCAAAAATGAAGCGCCCAATTCCCCGGGCTGTATTCACCATTTTTGTGGTCATTTCCTTGTAATGGGGACTGGCCAAATCTTGCTGTCCTCCAATGGCTCCTCGCAAAAATGGGTACAATGAGCCAACAACCGGTAAGGGAAGGTAGAGGCCTTTTTGAAGATCAGTAAATGGGAATATATGTTGACGGAAAGTATATTGGCCGCCATGAGGGCCAAAAGAATAAGGAGGATGGTGCATGGCAATGACTACATTTTTGGTGCGATTGCTTTTGAGGGCCTCCTCAAACAGGGCGATAAATCCATCCCGGCTTTTGGCGTCACATCCATCATTAATTTCTGTTTCGCCATCCCAGTCAGTAAGCCACCATTGCGAGTCTACCAGGATCAATATCAGGTTTTCAGAAAGTTCTATTTCTACCGGACCGGCACAGCGCGGGTCGGGCAACATTACATCATCCCGATCAAGGTATTCTTCAATGAAATTTGCTTCCCTTTTTAAACCCTTGACGCCGTACTTTCGCCAATCGCGATTGCCGGGTATGACAAAAACTTTTCCTTTAAAATTTTTGGCAACATCAAGTTGAGTTTTTAGCCGGGCCTCATCTTCTGCTCTTTCTTCTAACTTCTTTTTTTGAGCCATTCCATTAGGCCAAATATTGTTGCCGAGAAAGACAACTGAACTTTTCTTGGATGCCTCTTCTAATTGTTTTCTCAATAGCTTTAAAGCGGGTGGTGTCATGTCAGGCTTATTATGGCCTGCATCACCAATGAGGTACATGGTATGTGTGATCTTCAGGTCGGGATCTGGTGAACGTTCCTGCCAGGATTCCTGAGATTTTTGAAGATGTAAATTGTAATTGGCGCAGCCCGAAAGCACGACCATAAAAAATGCTAGGTAGTAAAGATTATGTAGCTTCATAAACAGTGGTTGAGGGAACTTAGGGTAACTCCAACGCGTAAATTTAAGTTATTTGTAGAATATTTGTTTTAGTGCATGTTTGGAGGTCACCCTTTGGGCCCAAAACGCCTCTTTTTTGTTGATACTTTGTTGCTTTTTTTGACCGTATCTTCCAGATATGCTCCGCAAAAAGCGCCTCGTTTCACCAAAAAATTGACACTTTTCGCCTCCCATCGGCCGCCATGCGTCTACGCTGAAGCTTCGAGCGCAAGCGTAAGGCTTGCCGACGGCGATGCAAAAGCGACCTCCAAACAAGCACTTAGCGTGTATTTAAATTTTACACTTCGGGCTAACTACTGT
>BQJU01000121.1 GCA_021604865.1 Saprospiraceae bacterium
TGGATGAAACAGTCCACAAAGCATTAGGGTGGAATACCTTTTCCACTTATCCGGTTTTCACCACCATTAGGGACCGCAGCGCGGTCCAAATACGTTAGCACGCCACAACGTTACGGTTTTTCGACTACAGCGTAGTCGCACCTGTTGTAGAGTGTACAATATGTCGTGTAAATCATGTGGCTATTTTTTTCTTTCGTTTTAATAGGGCAAGCTTAGAAACACTAGTTTTTGGGAAACAATTTTTATCAAAAATGGACGCAACTTCCTTTCGGTAGATTGTACACCCTACCATGAGGTGGTGATTATCGAATAACAGGTCTGACTTCTCTCCTCAATCCTCACCCCTATCAGGCGGCCGCGCCACCGCCACCGCCCGGCAAAAACCCTCAAAGTCTCCATAATCCACCAATACCTGGTCGGCACCGGCTTCCTGCAAGACTGCTGCATCGCCTTCCCGCCGGATACCAATAAAGTCGAGTTGCATATTGCGGGTAGTCTGAACATCCCAGATTGCATCGCCGATATAGACGATTTTACGAAAGCGAGAACCTCCATTTACTGATCGATCAATGACATGTTGAATGATATCCTCTCTTCGGATAAGGCCATCAGCCCCCCTAAAGTTGATCTGTTCGTGAGGGATGGCGACATGAGTGAGTTTGACGCGTGCAGGCCGTTCCCAGCCTCCGGTAGCAATACCCACCTCGTAGCCGGGATGTTCCAGTAGATTCAAAACGGCTTGTCTGGCACCCGGCACCTCCTGAAAGGCCTCTGGTTCAGTATCCCGCTTTTCCAAAATCAACCGAACAAAGGCATCCTGAAACAACCTGACTTCCTCAGGATCAGAAGGACGTTGAAAATGCTCGTGAATCACAGCATCAAAAATCGTAGTATCCGTCACATGAGGGTAACGCTGCCAATCTATAGACGGAAATTTCCGACGATAAATCGTTTGATAAGCATCGGCAAAACATTGGCTGTCTACCCGGTTAGAATAAACCAAGGTCCCGTCAATATCAAAAATCACTAAAATTTTATCCACTACTTCAGACATAACTAATTGCATTTTCCTGGATTGTACGAGAATGTGTGTTTTTTTCACCGCTGAGACGCAGGGAACGCGGAGTTTTGCAGCGTAATTTATTGAAATTCAGTCCTTTCACCACATCACTATATCACCTTCCCCCTCTCTAAAACCTACTCCTCTTCCTCCTCAAAATCAAAGGTCAACTGAATGCCTTCCCCCGTATGCTCCTTACTCAAGTTTGACACCGATACGCCCAGCAGGCGCACTTCCGGAATCTCCTCCCTGCTATTTTCCAATAATTCGTATACCGCATTCACTAAATCATCCAATTGACGAAGCTCCCCAATAAAGGATTTGCTCCGGGTTATGGTTTTGAAATCAGGCGACTTAGCTTTTAGCGTAACCGTTCTGCCATAATTGTCGCTTTTTTTCATGTATTGATGAACGATTTCTGCCAAGTATTTCAATTTCTCCTTCATGTCAATCAACTGGCTGATGTCTTCCCGATAAGTTCTTTCTGCACCAATTGATTTTCGGATACGGTTGGGATTGACTTTTCGGTCATCATCCGCTCGTATGATGCGATAAAAGTGCCGCCCTACTTTACCAAATCGCCTCACTAACTCTATCTCAGTCAGCCTTTTTAAATCCTTACCGGTAAAAATCCCCATGCGTTTCATTTTAGCGGCCGTTACTTTACCGACGCCAAAAAACTTCTCAACAGGTAGTTGATCCAAAAAGTCAATCGCCTCATCCGGCGTAATGACTTTAATTCCGTTTGGTTTATTGATGTCTGAGGCGACTTTTGCAATAAACTTATTAAAAGACACCCCTGCTGATGCCGTCAATTGAGTGGTTTCAAAAATACGGCGCAGGATTTCCTCCGCTATCAATGTAGCAGAATTGGGTCCTTTTTTATGGTCTGAAACATCCAGATAGGCCTCATCTAAGGATAATGGCTCTACCAGATCCGTGTATTCAAAAAAAATATCGCGTATCTGTTGAGATACTTCCCGATAGACATCAAAACGAGAAGGCACAAAAATCAGATCGGGACAAAGTCGGAGGGCCGTAACACTGGGCATAGCAGAGTGCACCCCATAACGTCGGGCTTCATAACTGGCAGAAGCAACAACACCTCGCATGCCTGACCCGCCTACTGCCACGGGTTTACCGATCAATTCCGGATGATCCCTTTGCTCTACCGAAGCAAAAAAGGCATCCATGTCTATATGTATAATTTTTCGGTATTCCATACCTGGCGGAGAATGCCCGGCAATCAATAGATGGGAGTATCCTTGCGTCGCCTTTCCAATTCCTGAGCAATTTGTGCCCGAAGGTACCCCGTATAACGAAAGGTGCCATATCGACGGGTTAAATGCATAAATGCAACGACAGCCACACCTATAGATAAGGGTAAGATGGAGAGAAATATATAACCAAATGGCGCATAACCATAAAATAAACAATAAATACCGGCAAGCAAACTGACCACAATGACAAACGCTGTATAATAACAGGCCCGCTTCAAGGCATACACCTTTTCCGATTGCTCTTCCAGACGATACAACAATCGATGTAATTCATGAGTAGGAAAATTCTGTGGCCCGAACTCCAGCACCAAGTTCAAGTCATCATTCCCTTCGTTTTCGATTTTACGAAGGCGCTTTTCCAGTTTTTTATTAAGCATCATCTCGCTGGATTTTCAGCTAAAGCTGTAGTCGCTAATCCTTTTATATTTAGTTCTTACCTAAGGCTAACTGAGGGAGTCCTCTATTCCCGGAAATCAAGCTCCATATATATCGTGTGGATAATCCAGAAGGAACCACGAAAATAATGAAAAAAACGTTTGTCTGCAAATTATCCGAAGGATCAATCTTAGCCTTTAACTATTTATGATATAATAATTCGTTTTTGTCGTCAATCGCACAATAGAAGCAGGAAGATGATATTCTGAAGCAGATCTTCAGAGCAAGATTTCCAGTCCGACAATCAATTTGCTATAACGTAGCTTGAAAAAAAATGTTTCTAAGAGTTTGATCGATTTTTTTTCTAATTCAACTGGCAAAATAGGGTGTAGGTGCGCTCAAATACAAATACTCCATACAAAAAGGCATCAATAATAATTATAATTCAATGATAATCAATTATTTATTAAAAAATAAATTCTACTAAATTTCAACAAATTAAAAAATATGTCCTGTTTATTTCAAGGATTAAAGTGCATTTTTGTAGCATGAAAAATATAACATCATGAAAGCAGGCGATTTTTTAAAACATCTTCCACTATTCCAGACATTTAATGAGGTCGAGCTGGTGCAATTGGATGAATTGCTGCATTTTCGAAAGCTCCCCAAACACACTTTAATATATTCACCCGGTGAACGTTCCGAAAGCGTCTACTTTTTGGTGAAAGGCACCGTGAAAATTGGTACCACTTTCGATGAAGGTCGGGAGGTCATCAAAAATGTATTACACCCCATGGCCATGTTTGGAGAACTCAGCCTGGTGGGTGAAGAACGCCGGCGAGATTTTGCGATGAGCATGAATGAAGAAATTCAGCTCTTCAGTCTGAAAGCGACTCGTTTCCAGGATTTGCTTAGAAACAACAATCAATTGGCCATGAATCTACTCACTTTGATTGGCAATCGTTTACAAAAAGCTGAAAAGCGGTTGGAATCCATGATTCTGAAAGATGCCCGGGAAAGGATCATTGATTTTCTAAAAGATTCTGCCGATAAAAGAGGGAAAAAAGTGGGCTTTGAAATGTTGATCAAACACAGCCTGACCCAACAGGATATTGCCAATATTACAGGCACTTCCCGTCAAACGGTCACCTCCGTGCTCAACGATTTGCGCAAAGCTAATCTGATCTATTTCAACCGGAGGAGCATCCTGATTCGGGATGTATCCAAACTTAGTTAACCTGAATCATTCCAGTACTCTACCCTTGAAAGGTGCTTTATACGTTTGTCCTTCTACGCCTATTACAACTCTGTCAAATACCGTTGCGGCCTCTTTTCGCAACACTTCCAAATCGGGATACCTGGAAGAAAAATGGCCGAGAATCAATAAACCTACATTAGCCTTTTGGGCAATGGTGCCTGCCTGTAGTGCAGTTGTATGCATCGTTTCCTTAGCCCTTTCCTCGGCTTCATGAAGAAAGGTAGATTCATGATAGAGTAGATCTACTCCATTTATATAGGGAAGTATTGTCTCAGTATACCGGGTATCGCTACAATAGGCATAGGCACGTGGCTCTAACGGAGGTAGGGTAAGTTCCGCATTGGGAACAATAGCGCCATTGGGAAGCGCCAAATCCTTGCCATCCTTTATTCCAGGAATTAGCGAAAATGGGATATTGAATTTTTCAATTTGTTCCGGAATGATATTTCGAGGTCGTTGTTTCTCTTTGAAAAGAAAACCACAGGTAGGAATCCGGTGTATGAGGGGAATCGAAAATACCTCTACTCTTTTATCCGAAAAAATAAGTTGATGAACCTCCGTATCCAGCTTATGAAATTTAATCGGAAACGGAAAACCTCCACCTCCATGCCGGAGTTGCACTTCGATAATTTCCTGTAAACCTTCCGGCGAAAAGATATCGAGCGAATCGGTCCTTCCCATCAGGGCATAAGAAGTCAATAAGCCAATCAGCCCGTAAATGTGATCTCCATGCAAATGGCTAATAAAAATTTGACGGATTTTCCCACGGCGGATATCAAAATCATTCATCCGCATCTGGGTCCCCTCTCCACAATCGATCAGGTAATATTGCTCCTGGATCTGTAGTACCTGGGCACTTGGGTGGCGCCCATAAGCAGGCAATGCAGAATTAATCCCCAATAGCGTTACCTCAAAATTCATTAGAGCGTGTTGGGATTTTCATGGTGAAGTCGAAAACGAGTAAATTTCACCTCAATCAAGGCAGTTTTTGCAGCCGGATACAAGAGATCCGGCGAAAAACTTAACGCCAGGTGGGTAGAAATTTGCCATTTGCAGGCCAGTAATTGAAGTCCCAACATGTTCTCAGTATTTTTCAAAAAAACACCAATCCCACCATCAACTCAATCATGGCGGGATTAGATAAATAAGGAAATGGGAGTGCAAGCAATATTGCCTTTATTCCCCATCCTCATCGTTAAGCTCTTTTTCAATCTGATCCATAAAGATAAAATCAATGGATTCAGAAACTGTAGGTATAATGGTCAAAACCGAATCCAATCGGGAAATTTCCATCAATTTTTTCACACTTGGATGTTCAATCCCCGTTATCACAAAAGAACCTAGTCTTTTCCAGAGACGGTTGGCCGTCAGAATGGCACTTAGCCCGGAAGAGTCTACAAATTCTACATCGGAAAGGTCGAAAATCAGGTTGCTGATTTCTTCTTCCGTTGAGAGGAGAACAAATTTGGATTTTAGTTCGGGAGCGATCAAAGAATTCAGATTATTCTCTTCCAGCCGAAATACCGCGTACCGATCTTGTTTGTCTATCGAATAATTCATAAATCTCGGTTAATTTAAACCTTTTGGTCCGGGACAAAAGTATCAATTAAAAAGCAGTAAACATAATCTACTATGGAGATTTTCTCTAAGCCTTCGCTGCCCCGTTGCAACTGGCTTTTATATTCCCTGGCCATCCTGTAAGGATACAATGTAAAACCACTTTAATATTTGAAATCCATTCTGTACCTCACGGCACGGATGTCAACCTATATCAATTGTTGGCTTCCTAAATTGGACCGCTGCTGTGCTTACATTATTCTAAAACCTAATTTCCTCGCCAAAAGTTAAATTTCACCCGAAATCAATATTTTTTTAAATAGATGTGTATTTTGATGGGCCACTTCATCCTAGGTGAGGGCCATGACCAATCGTCACGCCAAATTCCCTAAAACCTGACAAAACAGGCCACTGTCCTGTAAATCAGGCAGTCCCTGAATTTTGGCACACTTTTTCCTGTTAATAATTTTACACGTAATAGGGGCAAGGGTTCCAAAGTATTAAGAAAAGACTAAGAGCTACTTTTTTAGCAACTATTGGGGCCTAACTTTTGTATTCTTTGAGAATTAGTTATAATATTGCTTAGAAACACATTCGAATCAGACGAATCAAACGAATCATGAATAATAATCGCAGATTTTCACCAAAGGTAAAGCAGGTCATCCAAAAGAGCCGTGACGAAGCTGTTCGGTTGGGCCATGACTTTATCGGTACCGAACATTTGTTGCTCGGAATTATGGCGGAGCTGGCAAGCCTGGCCATGAAAGTACTGGAATCACTCGACGTCGACGCAGAAGAATTGCGCCAATCAGTAGAGGAATCCGTGCAGCGGATACCTACAGCCAGTACAAACTTGAATGTAGGGAATCTTCCTCTTAATAAACAAGCAGAAAAAGTCCTTAAAGTAACTTTTCTGGAAGCCAAGATGCTCAAAAATGACGAAATCAGTCCTGAGCACCTTTTATTGTCTATCCTGAAACACAAAGATAATCCTGCTTCCAAAATTTTAAGCCAGTTTGATGTTGATTATGACATCTATAAGGCAGAGCTGGAATACGTCAAACACGAACAGGATTTTACGTCCAATATAGAACCGTATGCTCAAGGTCCTTCCGATCAGGATGAACCTTATGAAGAAGATGATCCTCAAGGCCGCGGCTACCAGCAACGGAAAGGGTCGACCAAGTCACGGACACCTGTATTGGATAACTTTGGCCGGGACATTACCAAACTTTCTGAAGAAGGTAAACTCGATCCGATCATTGGTAGGGAAAATGAAATCGAGCGGGTTTCTCAAATTTTGAGCCGCCGTAAGAAAAACAACCCCATCCTGATTGGTGAGCCGGGTGTTGGTAAAACTGCCATCGTTGAGGGACTCGCCTTGCGCATCACTCAGAAGAAGGTTTCCCGTACTTTGTTCAACAAACGGATCGTCATGCTTGACCTCGCTGCTTTGGTGGCCGGTACTAAATACCGTGGCCAGTTTGAAGAGCGTATGAAGGCGATCATGAATGAACTTGAAAAATCGCGTGATGTCATCCTTTTTATTGATGAGATTCACACAATAGTGGGTGCCGGTGGTGCTACAGGTTCATTGGATGCATCCAACATCTTTAAACCAGCATTAGCTCGCGGCGAATTGCAGTGCATCGGGGCTTCTACGCTGGACGAATACCGTCAACATATTGAAAAGGATGGTGCCCTGGATCGTCGTTTCCAAAAGGTAATGGTCAATCCACCTTCTGCAGAGGAAGCCATCCATATTCTGCATAATATCAAGTCGAAATACGAAGAATTCCATAATGTCACTTATACCGAGGACTCTATTGAGTCTTGTGTTAAATTGAGTGACCGGTATATCACTGATCGTTTCCTTCCCGATAAGGCGATCGACGTATTGGACGAAGTTGGTGCACGGGTACACCTGAAAAATATTCACGTGCCCGAACATATCGAGGAACTGGAGAAAAAAATTGAAGAAGTTAAAGAACAGAAAAATCAAGCGGTTAAGAATCAGCAATATGAAAAAGCCGCTGATCTGAGAGATAAAGAATCCAAGCTGGTTCGTCAGTTGGAATTCGCCAAAGTGCAGTGGGAGGAAGAATCGAAAACCAAACGGTACCCCGTTAATGACGAGGATATTGCCGAAGTGGTTTCCATGATGACCGGCATTCCGGTCCGCAGAGTGGCACAAAGCGAGAGCAAGAAGCTGGTGGGCATGCAAAAGGATTTGCAAAATGTGATTATTGGACAAAACGAAGCCATTGCCAAAATCACCAAGGCCATCCAGCGTAACCGAGTGGGATTAAAAGATCCTTCAAAACCAATCGGCTCCTTTATCTTCCTTGGACCAACCGGGGTTGGTAAAACCGAATTGGCCAAAGCACTGGCTCGTTATATGTTTGACTCTGAAGACGCCCTGGTGCGGATCGATATGAGTGAATATATGGAGAAATTCTCTGTGAGCAGATTGATTGGTGCGCCTCCAGGTTATGTAGGCTATGAAGAAGGTGGCCAGCTTACTGAAAAAGTAAGACGCAAGCCTTATTCTGTTATCCTGCTCGACGAGATTGAAAAAGCTCACCCGGATGTGTACAATATCCTGCTACAAGTATTGGATGATGGACAATTGACCGACGGATTGGGCCGGAAAGTAGATTTCAAAAACTCACTGATCATCATGACTTCTAATATTGGTGTTCGCCAATTGAAAGATTTTGGTCAGGGTGTTGGATTCGCTACACAGGCACGGAGAGAAGCTTCTGTTGATCATTCCAAAGGGGTGATTACCAATGCACTGAAACGGACTTTTTCACCGGAATTTCTCAACAGGATTGACGATATCGTTATCTTCAACAGTTTGGGTCAAGAAGAAATTTTCAAAATTATCGATATTACCCTTCAGGATTTATATCGCAGATTGCAAGGCATGGGTTACTCCCTGATTCTGACCGAAGAAGCCAAAAAATTCGTCGCCGAAAAGGGTTTCGATCCACAGTTTGGTGCACGTCCGCTACACCGGGCCATACAGAAGTATATCGAAGATCCTTTAGCAGAGTTTATCCTCAATGAAACATTGGAAGAAGGTGCGGTAATGGAAGCAATCTTAAAAGAAGATGGCGAAGAATTGGAGATCGCTCTGGCCAAAGAAGTAAATTCTGACGTTGAAGAATAAAAAGAAATATGTTTAAGAAAAGTACACCCGGATTAATTCGGGTGTACTTTTTTTATTCGGACAATCGATGACAGGTTCAGACAAAAAAGGAACTATTTTCATCTTCAAACCCGAAATTTGGACAAACTCTAAACATTAAGAAACTTTTTTTCTTAATTTCGTATTAATCACTTTATATATTTATTCATAAAAACAGACGCTTTTGGCAAAAAGAACCAAAACCTTTCCTAAAAAGGACCTTACAAAATTTAGATTCCGGTATAATGACCAAATTCGCCTTCCCGAAGTACGCTTGGTAGGTGATAATTTAGATGCGGTCAGTGAGGTAGCCGGTCGCACCATTGAATCAGGTGTATTTCCTACCAGAAAATTAAAAGAATGGGCCACGCAATTGGAACTTGATTTAGTAGAAATCTCCCCTAATGCAGACCCTCCGGTTGTCAAGATTGTAGACTACAACAAATTTCTCTACGAAAAGAAGAAGAAAGAGAAAGAAATCAAAGCGAAGGCTGCCAAAACAGTGGTTAAAGAAATTCGCTTCGGTCCCAATACTGATGACCACGATTTTGATTTTAAACTCCGCCACGCCAGGAAGTTTCTGGAAGAAGGGGCCAAGGTGAAAGCCTATGTCCACTTTCGCGGCCGAACCATTGTCTTCAAAGACCGTGGAGAGCTGCTGCTATTGAAGTTTATGAAAGAACTGGAAGACCTTGGAGCTGCTGAAGCACTTCCAAAAATGGAGGGTCGGCGCATGACTGTAATTATTTCTCCGAAAAAAATCAAAAAGAAATAAATCCATTCAGCCATAATTTACCTATCTTTGCAGTCCTTTTAAAAAAAAGTGTATAGTAATGCCGAAGATGAAGACACACTCCAGTGCGAAGAAACGCTTCAAACTCACTGGATCAGGAAAAGTAAAACGTTTCCAGGCGAAGACATCTCACATGATGAGAAACAAAAGCAAAAAAGCTAAACTTCGTTTGCGTGACTCTGCTCTTGTCAGCAAAGCTGATGAGAAAAGAATCAAACTTTTACTCTGTATAAAATAATTTTCCATTTTTTAACGAGAGCGCAGGTCAAAGTGTCTGTTGGATCAGGCCTCTGCGTTGCACTAAAAAATTAATAACATGCCTCGTTCAGTAAATGCAGTAGCGTCAAGAAAAAGACGCAAAAAAATTCTAAAAGCCGCAAAAGGCTATTTTGGCGCACGGAAAAACGTTTATACCGTTGCCAAAAACGCAGTAGACAAAGCCATGGGTTATGCCTACCGCGACCGTAAAAACAAAAAGCGTGCTTTCCGTACCTTATGGATTGCCCGTATCAATGCCGGCGCACGGCAGCACGGCCTTTCTTACAGCCGCTTTATCCACCTGCTTTCCAAAGGAAATGTAGGACTTAACCGCAAAGTTTTGGCGGATTTGGCGATGAATCACCCAGAGACCTTTAAGGCTGTGGTTGACTCTGTCAATAAAGGCTAAATTCAGCCAATCGAAATAATAGCAACATTAAATTGTTCGATTGAAAACCGGTAATGAAGTGATTCGTTACCGGTTTTTTTATTTTAGATTGCTGCGCTGTCAGACCACGCCACTACCCATAGACCATAATTCTCTCAGGGCCAAAGCTTTCTCCAGACTGCTGCGCCATGCTCCTTCGCTGAAGCTTCGGCGCAAGCGAAAGGCTTTGACGAAAGACCATGGCCGAAACCTCTAGCGATCGAAAAACCCATTTCCCAATAAAAATCCTGTAAATCCTAAAAATCCTGTCCAAAAACCAAACCATCTCTCAGCATGCCTGTATTCCCCCCGTTAACAGTCAGTCATCAACATATTGAAAAACCCATTTCCCCAATAAAAATTCATCCCTGATATCTTCACGATACCCCCCACAAAATTATACTCCGGTCATCACTAGCCGAGATCAGACAATTATCATAATTACTCCAGAAAAGCCGATTGACAGAATTGATATGCCCACCATCTCGAATGGTATCCAATACTTTGAGCAATTGGAAAGTAGCAGCATCCCAGATCTTGATAGTCCGGTCGCGGCTGGCAGTGGCCAGTAATTGCCCATTTGGGTGAAAGGCGATATCATTGATGGTGTATAAATGTGCTGGTTGGCTCGAAACATTTGCAAAATTCAGATGGGCATCCCAGACCTTCAGGTGGGCATCCCTGCCGCCACTGTACAATAAATCGCCATCCGGATGGTAGTGGAGGGCAAATACAGAATTGTCATGAGCCCTTTCGATAACATGTTTCAGCTCCAAGGTGTTTGCATCCAGCACATAAATGTTATGGTCACTAGCACCTACCGCCAACTCTTGCCTTTCCGGGGAATGAGCTATTGCCCGCAGACTGCGATTGCTAAGTTGAAAACTTTCTACGCTTCTCCTTTCGGCAATGGACCAACGGCTTAAGCGGCCCTCTCCGCCCAGCGTAAACACCCACTCTCCTACCCTTTCAATACCATATACCCCTTTTTGGTGATGCAGCACATTAAGTGTCCGATCCGGTTGTTTTAGATCGACCCAATGTACGCCACCATTCATATTGCCTACGACTACCTGCCCCATAGCAGGCAAGTATAACACCGAAAAAATCTGGGTTTCTACTTTGGCCAGTAGCCGCCCGGTTTCAGGTTGTTGCAAATCCCATTCTACCACCCATCCATCTCCGGCAGCGGATAGAAAATGGGTGGGTTGAGCACTGGCTGACAATGCAAAAATGGCGGCATTGTGGCCGGTGAGTTGAGCAATCTTTTTAATATTTGCAAGTTTTGGCATATTGGTACAAAGTAGTTTATTCACGTATGCTAATATATAATAACTAATATTCCTTACTTTGGTTGTTAAGAATTAAAGACATCGTATGCCACTATTTTTACATCAGCATCTTGAGCCGGAAGGAGAATTGGGTTTATGGCGCATTAATGAAACCGAAGAATGGTTTCTCGACCGACTCCTGCTTTATCCTGGTGAGTTGCGACAATTGAGTTCCATCAAAGGCAAAAAACGTATTGAATGGCTAGCCGTAAGGCAATTGGTGCATCAAATGTCGGGAAGAGAGAAACGGGGCGCTTTTGTAAAAGATGAGTTTGGTAAACCCTATCTGGATCTGGCCGATTGGTATATTTCCATTAGTCATTCACACAATCTTGCAGCTGCTATTGCTTCCCCTGTATCCATTGGCATTGACATTCAATTTCTGGTGGGCAAAATAGAGCGGATTGCTCATAAATACATGCGCCCGGAAGAAATGCAAAACTTAGGCCAAGCCAATCGGCTGGAACAATTGCACATCTATTGGGGTGCCAAAGAAGCCATCTTCAAAGCTTATGGCAGGCGCGAGCTGGAATTCAAAAAAAATATCTTTATTCAACCCTTCTCCTTCGATCTGGAAACCGGCATCTGTTATGGACAAATTTATAAGGACTCATTGATTCAGGACTATAAAATTCATTATCGACAGGTAGAGGATTATATGCTGGTTTACGTTCTGGAAAATAATCACCAAAGACAATCAATATAATCGGCGAGCATGTGTAGCAGCAGTCCCAAGCCAATGATACGGGGTTTGGGAAATAAAATGCAAGCCATAGGGAGCAAAAAACTTCATAGCTCAATATAACTAAAGACTTAAATCCTTAATTTCTACCAGTCCATTTTGCAGGGCATACACTACCAGGCCGGCAGTATTGCGACAATCGAGTTTAGAGAGTAGGTTGTTGCGATGACCATCAACGGTGCGGGGACTGATGAATAGTTTGTCCGCAATTTCGGTCGTTGTTAATTGTTCACAAATCAGTTGCAGTACTTCCTTTTCTCGTTGGGTGATCTCAATTTCGAAAGGCGTTTTGAGTTTGGGGATGTTTTTGTTCATCATATTTTCGCGCATGATCTCCAAGATCTCATTATTATAATAAAACCCTTTGTGAGAAACGGCACGAATAGTTGAAGCTACCTCTTCGGGGATGGTATTTTTGGGCAGGTAGGAAGCTGCGCCAATTTCAATCATGTTGATAATGAAAGCTTTACTGTAATGGGTAGAAAGGATAATAATTTTCATTTCCGGATAATCCTCCCGGAGAATTTTTGCTGCTTCGATTCCATTCAATCTAGGCATTTTTAAATCCAGCAACAAAATTTCTGGATGCTGATCCCTTTCTGCCAGCCGGTCGAGTAAATCTTGCCCATCTTCTGCTTCCATAATGACCTTAATATCATTAAAGTCTTCTAACAACAGACGGAGTCCTTTGCGAAATAGTGCTTCATCATCGGCAATACCGATGGAAATAACTGACAATTCCATAGCAATTATGGGTTTAGATATTTTGCTGATACATAACCAGCATTTATTAAGCCTTTGCCATCAAAACAATCGGTAAAAAGGAAAATAAAAACCAGAGAGGTTTCATTTTGAGAGGTCATAAACAGAAACAAATATAAAAAATTACTATGACTTTATTTGAAAAATAAGCAGTCCTAGCCAGAATTACAATATTATGACAATCAAAAAGATTCAACTCAAATTGGCAACCGTAACTTTCACACCCTGCTCGGGAGCAGTTTGAAAATCCAATTTTGCCTTGATCATGCTGGCCCTACTTTCCAGGTTTCGGAGCCCCAGGCCATTCCGTTGGGCCTCATCGAGAAGAAACCCTTTACCATTGTCTTCATAATACAACCGGAATTGCTGATTGGATAAATTGACATCAATAAGGACAGATTCGGTATCGCTATGTTTGACCGTATTACTCAATAATTCCTGAACAATGCGGAACAGGTTTATTTCGATCACTTTATTCCGCTTCCAGTCAGCAGATTGATGTTGCAGTATAATCTCTATTTGACCGGAGCTTTCGTAACCATCCGTCAGTTCTTTCAGTGCTTCTATCAGGCCAAATTCTTCTAATGTTGGTGGCAATAATTCATGAGAAATACGCCGGGTAGTGTCTATGGTGTTATGAATTAGCTGGTTGACCTCCTCCACCGTTTCGGCAAGCTCAGTCGATTGGCTTTCGATTTTTTTAAGGCGATGCATATTGAGATGGATCACATTGAGTTTGGATCCAATTTCATCATGTAGATCTCTGGCAATCCGACTGCGTTCTTTTTCTTGAGTGAGAATGGTGCTATGTAATAAAGTTTCCTGATGGCGCAATTGCAATTCCTGTCGTTGGTTTTTCTCTTTAAGTAATTTACGCTGTAATAAATTAAAAAAAAGGATAAAAGCCAAAGCCAGGGCAACCATGACGATAATGCCTATGGCCATCAAAAAAGTGATTTCATTCTCTTGGGTGCTGCTCTCCATATTGCTACTAAGACCAAAAGATTAAAAATGAGGTTCAACAGGGAATTAAATACCCAAAAAATAAGATTGTCTGTACGCTCAATAAAATAATTGCTAAACATAAATATAAACAGGCTCCCTGAATAATATACGATCATAGCAGAGTTAATTAGACGCAAAGACTTCTGTTCGCTACTTTCTGTATCCTCTCGGTTAGTGAGGTAATAAAAATAAAAGATACTGTATGCAATCAGCACAATTTGCACCAAAGTCTTGGCATAAGTATTGAACTGAGAAATGGGTTGAACAAAAATACTGTTTAAAATGAGGAGTACTGTAATCAGACCTATAAATATGTAGAACCTTAAGTGCGAAAAATTTCGTAGGCCAATAATTTCTTTGTAAAACCAGGACAATAAAAGAAACTCCCCAAGGGTATAAAGATGTAACAAAGGCAGGTTATTCTCACCATTGTGCCATAGAAAAAGTGAAACAGACGTAATAATAAAACTGAATGCCAAAAAACCTGTGAAAATATAAAAACTCTTTGAAAAGCTTTCATAGCGACTGATAAATAGAATGATAGTTCCCAGCTGTATAGCTAAAATCAAGTATGAGATATAAAGATTTATGTAAGTTAGGTCTGTTTGAGATAGCATCGTCCTTCTTATTTCACAACGAAAAGATTGAGTTAGACTCCTAACTCAATCTTTTCTGGATGATTATTATTGAGGGCAAGTATTCGGACAAGGTACTGTAAAATTAAAATATTTGTACCCCGAAACTGCAGCAGTAGCATCATCAGCAGCACTCGCAGCCGGTTTACCCATAAAAATGATTCTGGTCATATCTTCGTATTTCCCTCCACCAGTATCCACTTTTTCAACGGCAATCATACCATAAATGAGTCCATTGGGGTCGAGTTCTGCCTGCATGCTATCAATTTCTGCAGATTTAATGGCGAACCCCTGTACCAGAAACTTATCATCCGGTCCTTTATATTGAGCTTTAATATTGGCCACTACCTGATCCCAGGCAGCCATAGCCTGATGAGCACAAGTACTATCTATTTCAAAGGAACCAATTTTTTGGCAGGTAGGCGGGTTAATTGGTGTCCCAACATCAGCCATTTCCGTAGTCGAATCGCCCTCTTCAGATGTAGTTGGAGCGGTTTCTTCGCAGGCCCAAAGCCCCAGCAAAGTAACCAAGAACATTAAGGTTAGCAGGTTTTTCATCTCTTAATTGTTTTGAGTGAGTAAAAGGTTTCTCAAACAATTTAATGCATCCTGTCGCGATCACCAAAATTCAAGGAGACTTTCAGATAAAAACAGGTAGAAATACGGGGGAGGGGGGGTAGGACGGTAGGGGTGGTTTAATACGGAGTAACTCTTTCCAATTTTCCAGGGAAACTGGTTTAGGAAGGTTTAGGAAGGTTTAGAAGGTTTAGAAGGTTTAGGGGCAAAATGGTGGTATAATACGGCGTAACTCTTTCCAGTTCGTACATTTTTTTCAGCCTTTCCGGGGAAGCTGGTTTAGAGGGGTTTAGCAGGTTTAGGACGGAATTGCTCTTTCCAGTTTTTTCATTTTTTTCAATCCATTGAGGAAAGTAGGTTTAGGAGGGTTGGAAAAGGTTTTAGGCGGTAGGGTTTAGGTCTTAGGAGAGTTTGGAAAAGAGGGACTGTTGGGTGTTGAATTGGTTTAGGAGGTTTAGGGAGTCAGAGGTGGTTTAAAACGGAGTTGCTCTTTCCAGTTTTTTCATTTTTTCCAATCCATTGAGGAAAGTAGGTTTAGGAGGGTTGGAAAAGGTTTTAGGCGGTAGGGTTTGGGTTTTAGGAGAGGGACTGTTGGGTGTTGAATTGGTTTAGGGGGTTTAGGGCGAATTAGAGAATAAAGCCTGTGGGTGTTTGAAAGGTTTAAATAGGTTAGATGCTCTGCGTCAGGAAGTCTTCTCGGAAGCAGGTTACAGGAATTTTTTAGATCATTCGTTGATTTTCAGGTTTCAGATAAAATGACCACAAAGTGGTCAAACTAT
>BQJU01000122.1 GCA_021604865.1 Saprospiraceae bacterium
CGAAATGCCAGACTCTTGCTCCTTGAGGATCTTAATGATTTGCGTTTCAGTAAATCTCGATTTTTTCATCGGCTCTTACTTTTTTTTAAAGTTAGGAATTTTTTCATTTTATTTTTGGTCCTAACTTGGGGGAAGCCGACAATAGTAAATTATTCTAGAGGGTGAAAGTCCCTTATACGCGAGATTGATTTCTCGAAGCATTAGTAAGTCGCAAGGGTGTTAAGGGTGACCTTAAGTCTGAAGGAAGCGAGCCTACAAAAGTCGGTTCTAACGAACAGGAACTTGATAGGGAGGCTTGATTACTACTCAAAATTCAAAATTTCGATTTAGTGAACCGCCGTATACGAGACCCGTTTGTGCGGTGGTGTGAGAGGCGCACCCCATCAGTTAGCGCTGGTGGGGCTGTCTACTCGATTGTGCTCAGAATATATTTATTCAAACAGTTTTGTGGGATTATCCTTTACTTTATTTGTTAATTCCTCTAACAAAGGCTCAATCGATTTGATAAATTTTATCAGCTCGCTCACTTTCTTTTGTTCAGGCTCATCTCTTCCATGAGCGGCTTGATTTCTAATCATTCTTAATTCTCTGATCGTACGTTCCTCTTTACCTGTGAAATCTACCTCATATGTTTGAAACATTTTGGGCAAAAAATCAGGCGTGGTTATTCTACCCGTCAAGTGCCTCCTTTCCCTTGCAGGAATATGTTCAGAGTTGTCTTGGATAATCATAATGATTTCAAGTAGCTGCTTTTCTAAATAGGCGTATGCTGATAGTAGCGCTCCAACAGGGTGGACTTTTGTTAACTTTATAAGCTTGTCTAATTCATGGATATTTGAAACAGTTCTTAATTGGAATGCGGCAAGGTCCTCATCACTTATAAATTCCGTCAAAACGTCGTCTATTTCAAGTGCATAATTTGATTTCAGAAAATCTCTAAAAAAAGAATGAGTAGCCTCCATATAGAAGATTGTAGTCAACTCATTTGGAAATCCATATCTATGCTGAAGTGAATTTCTCTCATCAATCAATAACTCTAATTTATTTAAATGAGGTATATTAATTCCTTTTTCCTTAGTCAAAGTTGAGATTGCCCCAGCTATCGAGATAGTTTCTTTTGGGTTTTTATAAATTGACTCCCCTAGATCTAATAGCAAATCTTTAAATATAAGTTCTACTGAATTCGCTAAATGTAAGATTACAAACTTCCTATCTCTTTCTGTACCAGAATTAAAGTGCTCTATCGAGTGAGCAAAGAGATCAAGTGAACTTTGAAATAATGGTGACTCGTAAGCCATATTTTATTTTTTATTTAAATATTTTAAACAGAACGTTTCGCATACCCGCAGGCTGCCCGTTTAGGGCAGCTTGACGGGTATGCATTGTGCGTGCCTGGCATGCATCGCTGTCGAAAGATAGCAAATTATTCTAGAGGGTGAAAGTCCCTTATACGCGAGACTGACGTCTCGAAGTATTAGTAAGTCGCAAGGGTGTTAAGGGTAACCTTAACTCTGAAAGAAGCGAGCCTACAAAAGTCGGTTCTAACGAACAGAAACTTGATAGGGAGGCTTGATTACTACTCAAAATTTAAAGTTTCGATTTAGCGAACCGCCGTATACGAGACCCGTTTGTGCTGTGAGAGGCGCACCCCGTCAGTTAGCGCTGGTGGGGCCGTCTACTCGATTATGGGCTTTTTTCTTTAAAATGGATACGACTCTTCGTCATCGTCATTGCCCATAGTGCGATTAGAAGTGGGATAATCCTTTCTCCTTCTATGGGTTTCTGTCCATTTTCTATCCAACCATTTAAATTTTTCTAGGTCATAGGTTACATTGCATGTGATACACTTGTATTTGTCTTTACTTATTTCGGTCATCATATCTGAACATTTGTAACAGTAATATTCCTTCTTTTCTAAATGACCGTTTCTATTTTCGACATTTCTAATAAGTTCTGGGTGAATATATCCACCTACTTTTTTTAGTGAACTTAATCTTCGTTTAAAAAATTCTTCTGAACAACAAGTGCCACAATTTGAACATATAAAAAGACCATGTTCACAGCGTTTTGATAATCTACTATCAATTATTGTTTTACACTCTCCATATAGACAGTGATTTAAGTAAATCTCTTTGTGGTGCTTGGAACAGTTCTCATCAATGCAATGAAATCTAACATCTCTATAGAGAGCAAAATGAGAAGTGTTTACAGGGTAAAGCAAATTTTCGCATTCTTCACAATAAAGTCGCTCCAACAATCGATTGAAAGCATTAATGTGACCTAAAAACTTATAATAATGACCGTCTTTTATAAGATCAATTCCATTGTGTTCGTCAACATTGATATTGAGAATTTTTAAAAAATCGAATAAAGTATAGTGCTCCCAAATATCCTTTTCTGTATCATTTATATTGTTATTCAAATGGTCTGAAACACAATTTTGAAAACACTCTTGATTGGCACACCACCAAAATTCTTTTTTAAACTTGCTATGTTCTTTATTCGCCTTCCTACCTTCACAAAAAGTAATCCCATTTGGGATATTTCTTTCTTCAGTAATGCTCCTTCCATCTCTGGTTTTTCTAGTAAATTCAACTAAGTGAATGTTGTTGTCATAGTGTTTTTTATTTTGTAGTTCAATAAAGAAACGGTTCTCTTTTGCAAAAGCATAAACTTCATTTTTATACTTTGAGAGAACACCCCAATGGTTCTTTTCAGAATTCCATTTTCTTCTTGGCAGTCTTTTTACTTGCTCCTTTAAATGTTCAAAATGTGGATTCTTTTCAAAGTATGTATAACTGCCATAGTAATTTCGAGCTTCTACTTCTTTTCCTGGTTCAAATTCAATGGCATAGTAAAAGCTGTCATTTTGATAGAATACTTGAGAGATTTTCCCTTCTGTTCTCCAATTCCAATCGGCTGTAAGCCGTCCTTCGCATAAATCAAAGTATTTATTGATTTTAAATTTCCGTTTACTGTTCTTTTGAAGATCTTTTAATATTAAATCACTTTCGAAGACAAAGCTTTTCGAGTTTACGTAGGATTTTAAACATTCAATAATTATGTGAGTAGAAATATCAAGGACAAAATCATCATTCAGGCTTTCATTTGTTAAATGTAAATCAAGGTCGGCTCTAACAATTTCATCTAATTTATTTAAGTCGAATTGTACTTGACCTATGTGGTTTAAATAGAAAAGGCGTTTAAAAATATAAACTTGGTCTTCTGGCTTGAAGTAAATGAATTTTCCTTTTAAAGTTTCAAAATCAAATTTTCCCTTTTCTTTAAAGTGCCAAAGAATCAAAGAAATAAAGTCATTTTTTACTTCTTGTATGAGTTTCAGATAATCAGGCTCATTTTTGATTAAAAATTCTACAGAGTTAAAAACCCTATAAAAATCATACCTGTCATTTATTGAATCCGAATGTTTTAGATTGCTTAAAAGTAAGCTGTTGACATCATCTGAAGTTATTAAATTGGTTTCAATCCATCGTTTGAGTTTTGAATACTTTTCTTTTTGAAAATCTAAATATGTAGTGAGAAAGTCGAATGGTGTGACTTTCCCAATCCCATTTTCCCAAAAGGAGAAATATTCTTCTTGCAATATATTTTCAAAAACTAAACGGTCATATTTATTATAAAAAGCTATGCTGAACTTCCGAGCTTCTTTTAATAATGTCTCATATTCTTGGTCATTTAAAAACTTGTCAAGAATTGGCTTGGCAAAATTCTCATCACATTTTTCACAGTTTAGAAAATAGATTAAATCTTCCTTTTGTTGGCTTTCAATTTTCTGATTTACTGAGTCAATTGACAGTTCAACTAAGTTGTTTTGCCAAGAGTCAGTAATGGTTTTAAAAGAGCAATTTTGAGTAATGAGAATTATTAATTTTGATGACAATTTCTCAAGAAAATCGTTATCTAAAAAAGTCGGTTGTTTTTGAATGAAACCCTTTATATCGAAATAAGTAGTATCAGGATTTTGAGTTAGATTAATTATCTGTTCTGTTACATCATTCCAATAATGTGAGTTTGCTAAGTCATTAAGGTCACGAGCGATTTTTATTTTGAGCTTTTCTGATTGAATCAATACAAAAAACTCCTGAAAGTTCATATAATCATCATATGAATATTCACTTAATAATTTATTTGATTTACCTAGAATGATTAAGTTCTTTGTTTCAAGGTCATTTAGTCGATCTAATTCTGAAACACCTATTTTTTGGTGGTTTTTTGTTAGGGTAGTTTGATTGGGAACAAATTCAGGGATAATGTTTTTCTGCCAAAATCTAATTATTTCAGTATCGGTTAGACTATTTATTTTAGTAGCGATTAAATTGAAAAGGAATATTTTTAGATTCTCGTTATTCGAATTTCGGTACAGCTTGAAAATGAACTCATCACGTTCTGTTATATTCTCTCCAGCAATCTGGTCTAGAATAGTTTTGAAAAACGATTTTATTACAGAGTAATCGAAATTTGCCCCTAAGTTTGAAAGGACTAGCTCAACAAGGTCTTTTTGTGTGTAGTTGATCGATATACTATAGGAAAAATCTTTAAGGGAAAATAATTTTTCCCAATGTCGATTATTGTTTGTGTTAAAGAATTTACAATCTAAAGCTGTGTTTTTATTTCTTTGAAAACCAACTTTGAAGACTATTGGAAGTTGATTTGACGACTCAAATTCAATAGAATCTTTCCAATTTGAAATATGGAAAAACACTTCATTATTGTCTGGTGTTTTGAATAGGCCAAACCCTTTTTCTTCATTGAACCATTCTAGTAATCCGACTTCCAAATTATTCCTTTTTGCGGTTTGTTTTTAAATTGCCCATAACGACTCTACACCCGAACCACATGCGTATATACCCACAGAGCCCGGCGCTCAAAAAAATATTTTTATCCAAACCTTTGATTATCAGGCTTCACTATATTCGTCTTTTAGATATCAAAAAGTTCGTGATATTTATTATCCGTGGGTTCGTCTTTAAAATATCAGATATCTAAGTGCATGTTTGGAGATCGGCCTTGGAGACGAAAAGTGATCCTTTGTAGCTCATGCTCCTACTCTGAAGCTTCAGCGCAAGCGTAAGTTTGACCTCCAAACATGCACTAAACGCATAAAAAATGGCTACCTCTGCTATCAAGACAAAGTTAGAACAAATTTGCATAATTATATTGCTATAGAGCGGGAAACCTATGTTGACCCTTCGCAGCCGAATGGTTGGCCTCCCGACAAGCTCTACAAGCATATTTAGAGGTCTCCTTTTCTTCCCATATCCAAGTCACCAAGTCTCCCTTCCTCCACCCACATCTCTTATAAAATAACATTTTGAATCCTTACAATTTTTCCCTATCTTGCTATGCTCATTTCGAGAAAACCGGGCAATAAATAACGTCAATCTATTTTTTAGGTCTACCTCCAAACATGCCCTCAAAAACATTAATAAAATGGCAGCAACTACCATACAACCAGCCGTCAAAAACTTTATCGGCGGCCAATTCGACCGCAACGGCCAAAAGGAAATGAACGTCATCAGTCCACTTGACGGGTCCATTATTTCTACCTTACCCCTCAGCTCATTTGAGGATGTTGATAAGGCAGTGCAGGCAGCTAAAAAAGCCTTTCCAGACTGGTCTGGCCAAACACTCAAAGAACGCGTACAGGTATTTTATAAATACCGCTCGCTACTGGAAAAACACATTGATGAACTCACCGAACTGGTCCACCTCGAAAATGGGAAAACCCATTCCGAATCCAGGGCGGAAGTGCTCAAAAGCATCGAATTGTGCGAATTTGCAGTGTCGATGCCGCAGATCGTGACCAATGAAGTGCAGGAGGTTAGCCGGGGTGTGGAATGCCGCATCGAACGGAAACCACTGGGTGTGGTGGCCTCCATTACACCTTTCAACTTCCCGAATATGGTACCACACTGGACCGTGCCCAATGCCCTGGTGCTGGGCAATTGTATGGTGCTCAAACCTTCCGAATTGGTTCCCCTGAGTGCGATGCGTATGGCCGAACTGCTGAAGGAAGCTGGTTTGCCAGATGGCGTATTTAATGTGGTCAATGGTGGCAAAGAAGTGGTCGAATCCTTGTGTGATCATCCCGATATCAAAGCGGTCTCTTTTGTCGGCTCTACCCGGGTGGCCAAGATCGTCTACCGGCGTTCTACTTCTAATCTGCAACGCTGCGTGGCTCTGGGGGGCGCAAAAAACCACCTCCTGGTATTGCCGGATGCAAACCCTGAAATGACGGCAAGTGATGTGGTCGCCTCTATGTCGGGCTGTGCCGGTCAACGCTGTATGGCCGCCGCAGTCATGGTGGGTGTGGATGCCGTCCAACATATCATTGACAGAATGGTGGTAGAGGCAAAAAAGATCGTCACCGGGGATAACCTGGGGTCGGTCATCAGCAAAGAAGCCAAAGAAAGGATCGAAGGTTATATCACTGAAGCGGAACAACAAGGGGCCAAAATATTAGTGGACGGCAGAAATGCTTCCATCCCCGGAAAAGAAGGCGGATTTTATGTAGGGCCAACCATTATTGATCATGTGAAACCGGATATGAAAATCGCTAAAGAAGAAGTATTCGGACCGGTCATTTCCATCATCCGGGCCAAAGACCTGGATGAAGCGATCAGCATCGAAAATAGTTCTAATTATGGCAATGCTGCAGCCGTCTTTACACAAAGCGGTGGCCTCGCCAAACGCGTCATGGAAAAAGCCAGCGCCGGGATGATTGGCGTAAATATTGGTGTGCCTGTGCCCAGAGAACCATTCTCCTTCGGTGGCTGGAACGAATCCAAATTTGGCGTCGGCGATATTACGGGGCGTAGTTCCATCGAATTTTGGACGCAGAATAAAAAAACCACGACAAAGTGGAATCCGGAGGATAAGACGAACTGGATGAGTTGATGGTGGTCAGAGGTCAGATCGCTGCGCTGTCAGAAGTCAGAATCTTAGGATTTTTAATTGAATCAAAAATCAGACATGGAAGCAACACAAACCAATAAACAGCAGATTGTCCTTGACAATTTGGATTATACGCTCTTTTCGTGGAGCAAACAGGGTGGCCTGAATCCAATCAACGTTGCACGGGCAGAAGGGGTCTATTTATACGATCAGGACGATAAAAAATATATCGATTTTAGCTCGCAGCTGATGAATGTCAATATCGGGCATGGCAATCAGCGGGTTACGGAGGCTGTTATGCGGCAGATGCGCGAGGTGAGTTATGTCTATCCCGGCATGGCTACTGAGGTTCGGGGTACACTGGGCAAACTTATCGCTCAACTCACACCGGGCAATCTAACCAAGACCTTTTTTACACTGGGTGGCGCAGAAGCTATTGAGAATGCCATCAAGATTGCTAGGATCTATACTGGCCGGCCCAAAGTGATCGCCCAATATCGTTCTTATCATGGAGCTACTTATGCGGCTATTTCTGCTAGTGGTGATCCCCGCAAACATCCGGTTGACGCTCAGGCAGCACCCAATTTTGTACATGTTGAAAATCCCTATTTTTATCGCTGCCCCTGGAATAGTGCCTCTATGGAGGAATGTGGCGAAATGGCCTTGCAGCACCTCGAAAGGGTGATCCAGTTTCAAAATCCAGATAGCATTGCGGCTTTATTGTATGAAGGAGAATCCGGGTCTTCAGGGTGTATTAAATATCCGCCTGCTTACTGGAAAAGACTGCGGGAGATTGCCGACAAATACGGCATACTACTCATCGATGATGAAGTGATGAGTGGCTTTGGACGTACCGGCCAGTGGTTTGGTGTGGATCACCACGATGTAACCCCCGATATTATGTGTATTGCCAAAGGGCTTACTTCGGGTTATCTTCCATTGGGCGGAACAGTAGTGACAGATACCATTGCCAAACATTTTGATGAAAACCCATTAATTATTGGATTGACCTATTCTGCCCACCCAACGGCCTGTGCAGCTGCCCTTGAAAACCTAAAGATCATGAAAGAGGAAAACATGGTCGAAAATGCAGCAACGATGGGGCGGTATGTCGAACATAAAGTCGCCGAACTACAGGAAAAACATCCTTCGATAGGCGATTTTAGAAATACGGGATTATTGGGTTGTATTGAACTGGTTAAAAACAGAAAATCAAAAGATCCACTCACACCCTGGAATGCTAAAGCTGCGGATAGTGAACCAACCATGCGTATGGCTGCCAAAATTAGAGCGCTCGGCATGTTTACTTTTGTAAAATGGAATTTTATCTTTATTGCCCCCCCCCTTTGTGTCACGGAAGAACAGATTGACGAAGGCATGCACATCATTGCCAAAGCCATTGAGATCGCTGACGAATATTGTTACTAAATTATGAAAGAAGAAATTGTTGAACTAAAAGAGGACCTTTCTGCATCGGATTTATACAGCGAAGATTTAGCACCGGTACCTAAAGGAAATCGAACCTGGACAAAGTGGCACCTGGCTGCTATCTGGGTAGGCATGGCCGTCTGTATCCCGACTTACCTATTGGCCTCTTATATGATTATCGATGGTATGTCGTGGCTCGAAGCTTTGATCATCATTGGATTGGCCAATATTATCATCACCATACCCATGGTCCTAAATGGGCATGCTGGTGTTAAATATGGCATTCCCTTCCCGGTAATCGGCCGTTCGTCTTTCGGGATTAATGGCATTCATATTGCCTCAGTAGTCCGGGCCATTGTGGCTTGTGGCTGGTTTGGTATTCAAACCTGGATTGGCGGTCTGGCGGTCTATGCGATTTATTGCATAATGGTGGGCATTGAACCGGCAATGGGTTTGTCATTTGGCAAATTTGTGGGTTTCGCCGTTTTTTGGTTGATCAATATTTATTTCATTTGGAAGGGCACCGAAAGCATCAAATTTCTGGAGCAATACGCCGCCCCGATCCTTATCCTGATTGGCGTTGGTATGATCGGCTGGGGGATTACCCAGGCTGGCGGTTTCAAAATTGTATTGGATCAGAATACGCAACTGCAGACGCCAGCAGCAGAGGTTTATCAGGATAACAATCAGTACTTTGTTGCGATCAATCCCATAAAAGATTTGAATGGCATTATAAAAGCAAGTGAATACAAAGTCATTGTGAATGGGGCCGATCATGCATGGACAAACATTCCTGCCGATGCGGCAACGCCAATTGCGGTAGGGCTTAATGCGACAAGCCAGCCCGATGTAAAAGTACAATTGCGCAAACAAACGGCAAACGGGGTGATTGAATCCAGTGTCACTACTGCCAAAGTCCGGGTCACTGAGAAAACGGGTACCAGCACAAAATTGTGGTCCTATTTGCTCTGGCTGACCATCATGGTTGGATTTTGGGCAACGATGTCCTTGAGTATTGCCGATATTACGCGTTATGCAGCCTCCCAAAAAGCACAGGTCGCTGGTCAGTTTATCGGCTTGCCAGGCACGATGATGCTCTATTCTTTTGTGGGCATTTTTGTCACCTGCGCCGCCATCATCAATTTTGATGATATCCTGATTTCATCTGATGCGCCCTGGGATCCGGTGACTCTTATTTCAAAATTTGACAGCCCGGTAGTGGTCATTTTATCGCAGATAGCAATGATCATTGCCACCCTCAGTACCAATATTGCCGCGAACGTTATTGCCCCGGCCAATGCATTTTCAAATTTGAGCCCTAAAAATATTAGTTTCCGTTGGGGAGGGGTGATTACAGGCGTCATTGGTATTATTATTTGTCCGTGGATATTACTAGACGAGATTAGCAGCATCCTGATCTTTATCAGTGGGCTTCTTGGCCCGGTGTTAGGAATCATGCTGGCCGATTATTATTTCGTTCGAAAAAAGCAGATCCAGCTGGCCGAATTGTATAAACATGATGGTGCTTATACCTATAATGCGGGTTTCAATCCGGCGGCAATTGTTGCTTTGGTCGTCGGCATTGGGGTGGCACTCACCGGATATTTTGTGCCTGCCTTGGATGCCCTTTACAAATTGTCCTGGTTTACGGGCTTTATCGTCTCCTTTTTTATTTATTACTTTATGATGAAGAAGGAACGGCTTGAGTTATCGCGATGAAGTTGTTTTCTGCCGCGCTTCACCTTTGTGTAGTTGTTATGGCAGGTACGTAAACCAAAATAACAATAAATTAAATTAAGATGTCAGTACTTATAAAAAACGGAAGAATCATAACGGCAGCATCCGATTATATAGCGGATTTGTATATTGTTGGTGAGAAAATCGAAGCCATTGGCAAGGATTTGCAATACAAGGCCGATAAAGTGATTGATGCCAGCGGAAAACTGGTATTTCCGGGTGGAATTGATCCACATGTGCACTTGGATATGCCGTTTATGGGGACTTATTCCAGCGATGATTACGAAACCGGAACCCGTGCAGCGCTTCACGGCGGTACCACGATGGTCATAGATTTCATTCTTCAAACTCAGGGTGATACCCTGCACAATGCCCTGAAGACCTGGCAGCAAAAATCAAAGGGAAAGGCCATCGGCGATTATTCCTACCACATGGCGGTCACTGATTTTAATGATAATACGGCCAAAGAAGTGGTGCAGCTGATCGACGAAGAAGGCATTACCTCCTTCAAGACCTTTATGGCCTATAAAGGTGCCCTGATGATCGACGACGGGCAGATGGTGCAGCTGATGAAGGTGGTCAAAAAACATGGCGGCCTGGTCACCGTTCATGCTACAAATGGGGATATGATTGATTCCCTGGTTGCAAAACACCGGGCGGAAGGGAAATTATCGCCTTTGTATCACTACCTGTCGCAACCTGAAGTTACGGAAGCTGAAGCCTCGGGCCGTTTTACGGATATGCTGAACTATACGGAATGCCCGGGTTATATCGTACACATGACTTGTGAAGGTGCGCTGAATGCGGTCCGCCGTGCTACTTTTCGCAATCAAAAAGTATTCGTAGAAACCTGTTCCCAATACCTGACTTTGGATGCCTCGCTTTATGAGAAAGATTTTGAGGGTGCCAAATGGGTGATGAGTCCGCCACTTCGTGAAAAGAAAGACCAGACCGCACTCTGGTCGGGCATCAATCAGGGGTTGATACAGGTTGTCGGTACGGATCATTGTCCTTTTAAATGGGACCAAAAGAAAATGGGCCAAGGTGATTTTTCCAAAATACCCAATGGTCATCCGGCCATCGAGCACCGCATGGAATTGATGTACACGGAAGGGGTGAGGTCTGGAAAAATATCGCTCAATAAATATGTAGAAATTACTTCAACCAATGCTGCAAAAATATTTGGCATGTATCCGCGAAAGGGGGGGATTGCCATCGGATCGGATGCTGATATCGTCATTTTTGATCCCAATAAAAAACACCAGATATCTGTTAAAACACACCACATGAATGTGGACTATTCTGCTTATGAAGGTTGGGAACTGACCGGTAAATGTGAGACCATTTTGCTGAGAGGAAAGGTGGCTATTGAAAATGGGGATTGTCATTTAGAGCCCGGATTTGGACAGTTTATTGCTCGCGGGAAAACATCGTTAACGATATAAATTAAAACGGAAAATATGCCTAGAAAAGTAAAATCAGGTTTAATACAAATGAGCCTTCCAATGACTGAAGGCGAAGGTAGTATCCAGGAAATAAAGGATGCTATGGTTGAAAAACACATTCCGTATATTGAAGAAGCCGGAAAGAAGGGCGTTCAGATCCTTTGTTTGCAGGAAATATTCAATACCCCCTACTTTTGCCCCGGCCAGGACCGCAAATGGTATGAATCGGCGGAATCTGTGCCCGGCCCGACCGTTGAAAGGATGCAGGAGTATGCCCGCAAATACCGAATGGTAATGATCGTGCCGGTTTACGAGCAGGAACAGCCCGGCGTATTATACAATACCGCAGCTGTGATTGATGCTGATGGCAGTTATCTCGGAAAATACCGCAAAAATCATATCCCACATACCACCGGATTCTGGGAAAAATTCTTTTTTAAACCCGGCAACCTGGGGTATCCGGTTTTCCAAACCCAATATGCCAAAATTGGGGTATATATTTGTTATGACCGGCACTTCCCTGATGGTGCAAGAATCCTGGGCCTAAATGGTGCCGAGATCGTATACAACCCTTCGGCTACGGTGGCTGGTTTATCACAATACCTCTGGCAACTGGAACAGCCTGCCCATGCTGCTGCCAATGGCTATTTTATGGGTTGTATCAATCGGGTAGGGGAGGAGAAACCCTGGGATTTGGGCCGCTTTTATGGCAGTTCCTATTTTGTTGATCCTCGTGGACAAATTTTCTCGCAGGCATCGGAATATGATGATGAATTGCTGATCGCTGAATTTGATCTGGATATGATCAATGAGGTCCGCTCCACCTGGCAGTTTTTCAGAGACCGCCGCCCGGAGACTTATGGCAAATTGACGGAGTTGTAATCGTCCTTGCAAGGTATTGAAACATGCTCTAAATTGGGGACTACAATTTAAAGACTTAGAATATTCATTAAAATCGACCTATTTTGGCTGAATATAAAAAACCTGTTACCGAGCTGGAATTTGAGCAAAATTTTGCCCAAAAGAAGCCTTTGATGAATCCAACGGAAGCCTTTTATGAAAGTTCCCGTTGCCTGTTCTGTTATGATGCCCCTTGTATGAATGCCTGTCCGACACATATCGATATTCCTTTGTTTATCAAACAGATTCATACGGGCAATATAACCGGGGCAGCCAAGACCATTTTTGAAGCCAACTGGCTGGGCAATGCCTGCGGGAAAGTATGCCCAACCAGTGAACTGTGTGAAGGTGCCTGTGTATATGAAGGCCAAAATGTTCCGGTGATCCAGATTGGCCGCTTACAGCATTTTGCTACCGCTCAGACCATGGACAATGACATTACTTTATTCCATCCTGGTCCGGATAATGGCCGAAAGGTGGCCATCATCGGTGCTGGTCCGGCGGGTATTGCCTGTGCTTGTGAATTGCGGACCATGGGGTATTCAGTGGATATCTATGAAGCCAAGGACAAACCTTCGGGATTAACGATTTATGGCGTGGCTCCCTATAAAATTACCAATGAGGAAGTGTTGGATGAGATGGATTATCTGCAACAACAATTAGGGTATAACGTATTTTATCATTCTCCGATTACCAGTGCGGAACAACTAAAGAAACTGGAAGCGGAATACGATGCCTTATTCCTAGGTGTCGGCCTGGGTGGCACGGCTACCTTGAATCTACCCGGGGAAGACAAGGAAAACGTAGTGGGTGCTGTTGAATTTATCGAAGACCTGCGAATGCATCACCATGAAATAGACGTGCCCGATACCGTGGTGGTCATCGGTGGTGGCAATACGGCGGTGGATGCTGCTTCTGAATCAGCAAAAATGGGTGCCGAAAATGTGATGCTTGCCTATCGCCGTAGCAAGGAAGAAATGGGGGCTTACGTTTTTGAATACCAATTTGCGAAAACTGCGGGGGTAAAAGGACTTTTTAGTGTATCGCCGGTTGAAATAGTCGGAGATGAAAAGGCAACAGGCGTTAAGTTTATCCGTACCCAAAACATTAATGGGAAACTTGAAAATATAGAGGGGAGTGAATTTGTGGTGCCTTGTGAATTGGTGATCAAAGCTACCGGTCAGGCCAAACAAGGCGGCTTTCTCAGCCTAATTGAAGGTCTGAAAATGGACGACCGGCAGCGGATTGTGGTAAATATGGCTAATTATCAGACGACTAATCCAAAATATTTTGCCGGAGGCGATGCCGTCAATGGCGGCGCAGAGGTGGTTAATGGGGCCTATGATGGGAAGATGGCTGCACTGGGAATTGAAGATTGGTTAAATTCGAAATAAATCTCGCTCTCGCTCGCGAGCGTCTCTGACGCGATGCGGTTCGTCTGCAAGTCTCCGTTGTAGTTTTATTTTTTAACAAGTCAGAGACTTGACGACACAAGGTATCGCGTCAGAGACGCTCACTAGCGAAACAGCGAAACAAAATTCAAAATAAAATTAACATCAAAATATCATGCCAGATCTATCTATAAACTTTGCAGGAATAAAAGCACCCAATCCATTTTGGCTGGCCTCAGCCCCACCGACCAATTCGGGCTATCAGGTCATGAAAGCTTTTGAAGCCGGCTGGGGTGGAGCGGTATGGAAAACACTAGGCGTTCCGGTAATCAATGTATCAAGTCGCTACGGGTCCATCAATTATCGGAATACGCGCATGGCCGGTTTCACCAATATCGAGCTGATCACCGACCGGCCTTTGATCGACAACCTGAAGGAAATCGAGGAGGTGAAAAAATATTTCCCCAATCATGCAATCATCGCCTCTCTGATGGTTGAAACTAGAGCGGAATGGGAACAGATCATTAAAGATGTAGAAAATGCCGGTGCTGATGGCATTGAACTCAACTTTGGCTGCCCACATGGCATGTGCGAACGCGGTATGGGCTCAGCAGTAGGGCAGGAGCCGGAAGTTTTGGAAACCATTGTCGGCTGGGTCATGGCGGCCGCAAAAATACCAGTCATCACCAAGCTTACACCCAACATATCTCATATTGTCGATCCGGGATTGGCCGCAGCCAGAGGAGGTAGCAATGCTATTTCTTTGATTAATACCATTAAAAGCATTGTGGGCGTCGATTTGGATACTTATACGCCTTATCCGGTCGTTGGCGGCAAAGGCACCAATGGTGGTTATTGTGGCCCCGCAGTCAAACCGATTGCTTTGGATATGGTCAAGGAGCTGGCCCAGCATCCGAAGATTAAACACCTCCCTATTTCGGGAATCGGGGGCATTGAAACCTGGCGGGATGCTGTAGAGTTTATGCTGCTTGGTGCTTCCTCCGTGCAGGTGTGTACGGCGGTAATGCACTACGGCTTTGGTATTGTCCGCGAAATGGAACGTGGGCTGGTCGATTTTATGAATCAAAAAGGCTACGAAACAATCTACGACTTTGTTGGAAAGGCACTGCCCAATGTAACAGAATGGAAACACCTCAATCTAAAACACAAAGTCGTTGCAAAAATAGACCCGGAAAAATGTATCGGCTGCGACCTCTGCTACATCGCCTGTGATGACGGCGCGCACCAGGCCATCCGATTGCCCGAAAATGGCGGCTCTCGCATCCCCGAAATCATCGATGAAAACTGTGTGGGTTGTAACCTTTGCTCCCTGGTTTGCCCGGTAGAGGAATGTATCACCATGGAACAACGCGACGATGGCACCCAGCACCTCACCTGGGACGATAGAACCAATGCCAATACTATACCAACTACTTTTAATGATGATCTGGCAGGTGGTAAGGGGCATTTTGTGCCTAAACCTACGGATGCTTTGAAGCGGAAAGGTTAAGTTTGGTTTGGAAACTTAAACTATCACGGATTATGCAGCTGCCAAATCCTTTGGCTCTATTTTATATTCCCCCAATAGCTGAACTAAACCTTTAGTGCATGTTTGAGTTTTCATAGTTTCCTTTCAACTCTCGCAAAATGATTTATTATTCAAAGCGAGTTTATTTCTTCCACCCCAACTGGGCCGCTTTTTTTAGGTCAATCCTCCAGCCGAGCGACTTTTTTGGTCCGTTTTTTGTATCCGCTCATAATTGTGTGGTAAAACGATCGAAATTACAAAATGAAAATTCATAACATACTCATGTATAGCTGTTTTTAAATATGAATATTCATAATAATTTGATATCGCCCCAACTTTATGAGCGGATACCGTTTTTTCGTCGTGGAAAAAATGGACGAAAGATTATTTAAAGCTCCAATGCTTAAACCTACCTCCAACACTCAAACAAGAGCCTTGACTAGGATAACTCCGATTTTTATTTATTGCTTTTGCACCCCCTCTGGCAGTAGACCGAAAGATTGTAAGAAAACCAATTCAAAACCTAATAGTGGCAAGTAAACTGGCCTTGCAGGTTATATTTTGATCTGCTTGAATTAAGATAAATGCAGCATGGAAGAAAGCTGGCTTTCAGCGCTTTGCGGTCAACCAAATGAATT
>BQJU01000123.1 GCA_021604865.1 Saprospiraceae bacterium
TTCTACACTTTGATTAGCTTTCTCTAAAGGCACAGAATTTAATTTATCCCAATACTTTTTCGCCTTCCTGATAACTCCTTTTTTGTGAAAATTGGCTGCAGGGAGTTGTAACAACATTTTAATAAAGCAGTTGCTCCTAAAGGTATCATCCTGCCGAAGGTAGCGGTGAGCGTAAGTCTTAAGAGATTCTACCCGGTCGATAATCTCTCCATATTTTTGCTGCTGCAACAAGAAAAGGACATGCAAAATCAAGATGGTAATATTGGTGCCACGTTTGTCTTTGGAATAGGTAGGGACTTCATTGAGGAATTTGTTTATTCTAAAATTTTTCAAGTCATATCCGCTCTTTAAGCTAATTTTTTGTTTCAAGATAAAGTAATGAATGTAAGCCTCATAAATTTTCCATCGTTCAGTTATGAATTTGTAATTTTTATTAAATCGGGAATGACTAATAGCTTTATGATAAATTTTATAAGCCTTTTGAAATTGTTGAGAATGAAGCGTTAATAATAAATAGAAATCAAGAACCAGGTACCAATTCACCTTTCCTTCCTGAACAAGACTCAAACTTTTTTTGGCAACTTCTTCTGCTTGATCATAATTTTTTAATTGAATGTGGGCGCCAATCATTTTAAATGAAAAAAAGAAAATAGGGTTCTGAGACCCTACTAGATGTTTGCTAGTTATAAAATAGCTATAAGCCTCTTTGCATACTTTTAACGTATTGATGTAATCATTCGCTATCTCATACCTGAGAACAAAAACAAGGAAAGAAACAGACAATAATTTATAAGAATTTTGAACTTTAATTAGTTCTCTAAGTTCATCAGAATAAATTTTTGAAATTTTAATGACTTCCTGCTTAGTTGCTCTGGAGTTAACATAATTAATAATTAATTCAGAGTAATATTCTTCTGCTAGCAATTCTGCTGATCTAAGAGATAAATATTTTTTTACGTATTTATTATACTTTTTGAATTTTTTTATATCTCCAATTATTGTACTGTAATGGGTTCTTAAATCCCTTGCCAGTAATAAACAGATATCTGAGAATTCAAAATATTCTGCTTTTTTCAACGTTTTTTCTGCAATTGGAATAGCAGCTTTTCTTGCTCCTTTAGCTAGTAATATTTTAACAACCAGAGCTTGCCGCAGACAAACCTGGTAGGCTTTTTGATTTTCAGTGAATTTGGGCTGATTGATGTCGATAAAAAAAAGAGTATTGATTAACCTCTCTTTGAGATTCCTCTTTAATCGTGAGAAGTATGCTTTTTTATTTTTAGAGCTAGGAAAATAAGTTTGTATCGCATCCTCTTCATTATTGCAAATGTTCCCTTCAAGCAAATCATTATAAAGTTTTTGAACCATTGAATTTGAATCGTTAGAATTCCCAACAATTGCAATCTGTTTTACTTTCACCTTTGAAACTACCTCTGCTAAAACTTTTAACTCATCCATTAGAGAAATTTTAAGCGGTTTAGTGTATTTAAATGAATTAGTGTTAAATTCTTATTGATTGGTAATCAATAAGATAATTAAATAGCGATGTGTTTTTTGAAGGTTTTGATCTGATTAAATGTTAGCAAATAGTTTGTCCTATTTATTCTTTTTCACCATAGTTTTAAACAAAAATTTAAAATTTTAAAACTATGGCAATTTTAATCGCACTTCTTCTTTCATTAGGTATTATTTCTTCCCCTGAGGATGCAACTCCTGAAGTAATAGCAACATATGAGGTTATTACTCTTGATCTTGATGAATTTTGAATCAACAATTGTTTAACTAAAGTAGTTGTTGGTAAATTAAAGTATTGATAATTAATCATTTGGATTATTTTTTTTAAAAAAAACAAACAATCTGATCTGTCTTTTTCAGCGAAAAATACACTTTTTTCCACTAAAAAACACACCTATATTTGTCCCAGAGGTTAGAACATCAAAACAGTTAGCGCTTTTCGGCATCAAGCATACCCAGCGTATTTTGCTTGATGCCTTTTTTTTGTTAGAGGGATTCAGCTCACACCTAAGGCCCAATCTGGCCAAATTTGCAATCTTTACACAGGTTAGTTAGCAGTGGAAACAATCATACACACCCTACGAAGAAAGTCTTTTTCTTTTCGTAGCATGAATGAAAACAGGCAGGAATGGTCGTGCCCACATTGTTTTGGGTTTTAGGTCAACTATTATTGCAACCGGCACAACTAATGCCAACACGGGGGGAGAGTAGCCGATAAAAAGCTATCTAGAGGAACATGCTCTTAGGCCATCTGTTCCTCATCTTTCGAGGTTTTGTCCAGTAAACCGGACAAAGATAACAGAATTTTGCGGGAAATTAGAACGTAATGAAGGATCATCCGAAAATGAGCATTTTCAGCTCAAAGGATAGGGTTTTGTCCTGTTCAGCAGGTGAGTAATCGATTGATGAAAACAGGCAGCCCCTTCCTTACTGATTTTTGGCTTAACATTAAACTAGTGAGCGTAAAGTAGGGGCTGCTTTAAAATTTAACGCCTATATCATCAAACTATAACCTATACGACCAAAGTTGATGATTCGCTGCTTTAGCCCCAAAAAAAATTAGAAAAAGTATGCCCTTTCCTGCTAAGAAACGCTCAGGCTGTTTCGTCATAACTAGCAACTAACTGCTTCAGTTCCAGTAGATAAGCTTGTTTTTTTGGCGTTCTTCGCCGACGATTGGTAGGTGTAAAAAAATTGTGGTGCTCCAGAAATTTTACCTGAAGCCGATTCCAGGCTTGCTGAGTTTGCAAAACCCGATACGCACGTAACTCCTCAAATAGGGTATCCCCAATATCATAGAAATCTTCCCGTCCCAGATAATCCAAATCCGCATCACAAATAATCATTTCCAACTCATTCTTGGGCGTTTGTGGAATTTTTGTGGCCATAATCATTCCACAAATCCGGTCAATCTCATTGGTAGAATAGCCGTATTGTGGCAAATACATCCGCGCAATGCCGCAACCTAATGCTTCGTGATCCTTATTATCTATGGTGAACCCTGAATCATGGAATAAGGCCGCCGTCTTGAGTAACATGGCATCGTATGGTTTGATCTTTTCCAAGTAGCAGAGGTCTTCCGTTGTATACAATACATCTAAAGTATGGTGTACACCGTGGTAGGTCAGTTGATCGGATAGCTCCCGATCCAGTTTATCCAGAATAAATGCTTTTGCTGCGTGATAGTTCATTTTTTCCTGCTTTGCCTAGTGAGTCGGGCATTGGTTTTCCGTTATCCTTCCTCCAAATATCGGAACCTTACTTATAAACTGCAAGTGTCAGCCGATTATTATCTGAAAAGAAAAGAAACAATGAACAATTAAAATCCATTCCGTTCCTGACCACACGGATGCCAAATATGCTCGTAACCTCGTCATAGCCTCAACGAAATAACGATAATAAGGTACTAATCCCTATTATAGTAGATGGAAGGGATGTAGATCTCTCAATCCTACACCCACTTCCAACTTATTTGTTTTTTACTCCCCGCCCCAAAGGGAAATATGCGCTCACTCCTCCATCAACAAAACCCCCGAAGCCATAAACTTCAGCTCCACCTTAGGTTCCGTAATGGCAGCAATTTCTTCTTTCGACTTACCCTCATCTTCTGCATAATGACGCAGCTCATCCACTGAGGTTTCTTCCCGGAAAGCTTTGCCCTCCATGACCACCTTGCGACCGGCAATATCTTTGGGAACAAAGAACCCGTAGTCTTTAAATTTCACAAACATATCTTCACCATTCTCCTCTCCGGCAGTAATGTTCATCCAGCAACCTTTGGCCTGACAAACGGATTCTACCATACCGACTACTTTGACATCAATCGAATCCTGATCACCCATCTGGGAAGCCAGTTCTGAATATGCAATTGCATCATCAGAGGTAATGGACTCTCCAAAATGTTTTCCATCACCATCCTCTGAGTCTGTTTTTTCCGCTTCCATCTCTTCTGCTACCGCTTCTTCGCTAGATTGCTCCGCTTGCTGCGATCCTTGCTGACATGCAGTGAAAAAACCCGATAACAATAGTAAAAAGAACAGATTTTTTAAGTTCATAATTCTAAAATTTGTTAATACTTTGATAATGTTTGACTTGGCCATGCAAAAGTAAGAAGTTGTCTCATAAAATTCTTTTAAAAGCATAATTCAAGGCAATATTCACCGTAAAATCCTGTTTTTATTGGTGTGAAAAAAATAGAGTTGCTCCTCCGAACATGCTCTAAATAAGTAACTAAATACCCTTTATGACGATAACCGCTACACTTTAAGTTCTTGTTTTGAATGCATTCTTCATGAAACCCATTCAAAAGAGAACTACAAAAGGCTCTATTTCTCGTAAGAGAACAACATCTACAGTACCAAAAACCTGATGGTCATGAAAGATTTTTTGAGCGTGTTGGCGGTTTTGCTCACCACCATTTTCTCTCTGCAAGGGCAGTCCGATTGTATCAAAGGTGATTGCAGCAACGGCTATGGCACCACCGTATTCCCCAGTGGAGCAAAATATATAGGCGACTTTAAAAACGGCAAACTCCACGGCAAAGGCATTTTCTATTTTAGCGATGGCAACAAGTACATCGGGCACTGGGTCAACCAGTATCGTGAAGGGGAAGGCCGCATGATCTTCACCAGTGGTGATGAATATCTCGGAGAATTTAAACAAAATAAATTTTCGGGAAATGGCGTGATGGCCTACACCAATGGCAATCGCTATGAAGGTCAATGGGCCGACAATAAGCAAAATGGTTACGGCGAATTCGAGTTTGCTAATGGCGATCGTTATCAAGGCAATTTCAAAGCCGGCCTTTACGATGGCCAAGGTTCTATGTATTACGCCGATGGTTCCGTATATGAAGGAGAATGGCGGATCAACAAACGCCATGGCATGGGCGTCATGATTTACCCTGATAAAGAAGAAGTACGTGGCCAATGGGCCGACGACCAATACCAGGCAGACTGGGGTAAGCTTGCTTTTGATGGCGATACGACCTATATGCGTGATTGCAACCAGACATTCTGTGCTTCCGGTACCGGAAAGTTCCGCTATCGTGACGGATCCCGCTACATTGGAGAATTTGTCAACGGCAATCCCGAAGGCAATGGCACTGTATATTATAAAGGTGGTGGCTATTACGAAGGTGGTTGGAAAAAACACGCTCCACATGGAAAGGGGGTGATGTATTATGCCGACAATAAAGTAGTCGGGGCCATCTGGGATTATGGTAAACCTGTCAAAAAGCTTTTTGAAGAGGATAAAAGCAGCGAATCGGCTCCCGTGAACGTGGATCGCGACCAGGAAGTGAAAATCTGGGCCGTTATTGTTGGCGCTGCCCGCTACAAACACATGCCAGTCCTTCGTTATACTGATGACGATGCCTATCAAATTTACGCCTTTATGAAAAGCCCGGAAGGAGGCGCCCTTCCCGATAATCAGGTTCGCCTGCTGATCGACGAAGATGCTACCCGCTCCAATATTATCAATGCCATGCGCAATATTTTTCTACGTGCGGATGAAAATGATGTGGTCATGTTCTATTTTTCAGGACACGGCCTGAAAGGCTCCTTCCTGCCTATAGACTATGACGGATTCAATAATATGTTACAGCATACGGAAATCAAGGATATCCTCAAAGCAAGCAAAGCCAAACACAAACTGGTACTCGCTGATGCCTGCCATTCCGGAAGTATCCTCGCTTCCCGTACGCCCATCAATATTGCACTGAAACGTTATTATGAAGCTTTTGAAACTTCCAATGGAGGAACAGCATTATTGATGTCCTCTAAAGGAGAAGAATACTCACTGGAAGACGGCGGGTTGCGCTCAGGCATTTTTAGCCACTTTTTGGTGCGGGGATTGAAAGGAGAAGCAGATGCAAATGGCAATAAAATTATCAGCGTTCAGGAGCTGTTCGAATATGTACACAAAAATGTTCGTATCTATACCGGCAATGTGCAAACACCAACCCTGACCGGAACTTATGACCAACGGATGCCCGTGGCTATGATCCGGTATTGATTGGGTGCAGTTGATGTACTGGCCCTGAATCATAAAATTTGACGAAAGTATTGTGAATACCCATTATTAGCAAATAACCACTTTTGCTTCCACTGGCTATTTATCGTATCTTCGTCATTAGGGTATATTGCATCTCACAGGAATTCAAACGACTCGATCACATGAAATATAGCATTACTACGTTACTCTTTCTTTTTTCTGGATTTTGGAGCGGACTTATGGGCCAATGCGTATCCGGTGACTGTCAAAACGGCACCGGCATTTTTATTTTTCAGAGTGGGGCCAAATATGTAGGGCAATTCAAAAATAATGTCAGCCACGGAATAGGTAGTTGTTATTATACTGATGGCAGCAAATACCAGGGCGAATGGCAAAATGGCCGACCGAATGGTACCGGAGCCAAACTGTATCCGGATGGCCGCAGAGAGGAAGGGAAATGGCAAAACGGACGTATTGTACAGCCTGCTCGTGCCGGCCTCATTAAAGATATCGAAGAGGGCGTCAAGGCTAAAGGACAAACAGGGTGTATCTCAGGAGATTGCCACAATGGTAAAGGCATCTATATCTATAAAAGCGGCGCCGTCTATGTTGGCGAATTTAGCCGTAGTGAAATTCATGGTATTGGTGTTTGTTATTACACCGATGGCAGTAAGTTTCAAGGGGAATGGGAACATGGTTATCCCACCGGCCGCGGCACTAAAACCTATCCTGATCATACCAAACGTACCGGTCTTTGGAAATTGGGCCGCCCAATAGATGAACAAGGACAGGTTGTTGATGAACTGGCACTTAATAAAGAAACACAGAGTGAAGGCCTGGCCGTGCAATCCGGTTGTATTCGTGGTAATTGCGACAATGGTGAAGGGGTCTTTGCCTATCCCGATGGCAGCCGCTATGAAGGGAACTTTCGTAATAGCAAACCCAATTTCAGAGGTACATTTTTCTACCCCAATGGCGATAAATATGTCGGAGAATTCAAAGAGGGCTTCCGAAGTGGTACCGGCATATTATACCATGCCGATGGTAAATTAAGCTCCGGACAGTGGCGCGAAGGGGACTTTCTCGGCGCCAAAAATGTAGAACAACTGGGGTGTATAAAAGGAGACTGCGGTGCCGGTTATGGCACTTATGTTTTTCGCGATGGTGCACGGTATATTGGGCAGTTCAAAAATGGCCTTCCACATGGCAGTGGGGTAGTGCACTACCTAAATGGAGAAAAATACGAAGGTGAAATGGGCAATGGTGCCTTCAATGGTTTTGGTACCCTTTACCTCGATGACGGTACTCGCGCCAGCGGCTACTGGCGTGATGGTACTTACCTGGGCAAAGACAATCCTTATGAACAGGAGAATGCACCCGTGCGTTTCGGGCCACGCTACAATCGAAACGAACCCAACCTACAGGTATGGGCCGTGATCATTGGCGTTTCAAGTTACAATCACATGCCCGTACTCCGGTATCCCGACGATGATGCTTACCGGGTTTATGCTTTTCTGAAAAGCCCGGAAGGTGGTGCCCTCAGCGATGACCACATGCGTATCCTCATCGATGAAGATGCGACCAAGCAAAACATCAAAAATACCATGAAAGATATTTATGGCAAAGCCGGACCAAATGATTTGGTACTGCTATATTTCTCCGGCCATGGTCTGAAAGGAGCATTTCTGCCCATCGACTTTGATGGTGTAAACAATAAATTGTTTCATGAAGAAATCAACGAAATCCTGGATCGTAGTCCTGCAAAATACAAATTATGCATAGCTGATGCCTGCCATTCAGGTAGTCTGCTGGCCATGCGGGGCGGCAAAGAACCCAATGTACTGAGCAAATATTATGAATCACTGGCCCGTGCCCGTTCTGGAACTGCGCTGATCATGTCGTCCAAATCCGACGAAACTTCCCTGGAATCCAGCGGCCTCCGACAAGGCGTATTTAGTCATTTCCTGATTCGAGGCCTCAAAGGTGAAGCTGATGAAGATGATAATAAAGTGGTTACAGTCGAAGAACTTTTCCACTTTGTCTATACGAATGTCCGGGCCTACACCGGCAATCGCCAAAGCCCTATATTACAAGGAGATTACGATAAGGATATGACCGTTTCCGTTCGTAGGTAAACTCGTACCAACCCAATTCAATTGGTTGATTCGTACTGGCCAAAAAAAAATGGCCACTTCTGTGGGAATGGGGTACCGCCCCAAAACAAGTCTACCATTGCAATGAGAAAAGCTGGCTTTCAGCTCTTTTAGGGTAACCCAATGGAAGCACTTGTACCGGCCAAAATTTTGACCAAAAAAGACGAGCCTCCCATAAAAACCCATTCTTTTACTGAAAAGATGCAATTTTCAATCCTAATTCTTATCTTTGCAGCCGTTTTCAATTTTTTCACAATTTATGTCTGAATCTAATGAGAAATTATGAAGTTACCATCATCGTCGATCCAGTGCTGTCGGGCGATGAAATTAAAGCGACAGCTCAGACATACATCGATCACCTGGAAGGTGAAGGATGTACCATTGTCCACACGGACAATATGGGGCTGCGCACACTTGCTTATCCGATCAATAAGCGGAATTCTGGAGTTTATTACTGTGTCGAATTTGAAGCACCATCCGGTGAATTCATCGATAAAATGGAACTGGCACTGCGTCGTGATGAGCGGATTATGCGGTTCCTGACAGTAAGTCTGGATAAATTTGGCGTGAAATACAATGACGACAAACGCAAAGGCTTGATCGGAAAGAAGAAGAAACAGGAAGAACCGAAGGAAAGAGCTGATGACCGTAAGCCTGCTCCAAAAAAAGCAGAACCAGCTAAAAAGCCTGCTGAAGCTAAAGCAGAACCGGCCAAAAAACCTGCTGAAACTAAAGTAGAACCAGCTGAAAAACCTGCTGAAGCTAAAGTAGCACCAGCCGAAAAGCCTGCTGAAGCCAAAGTGGCACCAGCTGAAAAGCCTGCTGAAGCTATAGTAGCACCAGCTGTTGTAGCAGCGGCTCCTGTAAAAGAAGAAGAGGAATAATCCCCTTATTGTTCATGTTTTTTTAATTCGAAAATTATGGCTTCAAGAGACGATATAAAATTTTTAAGCAATCCTAAAATTGGTCAGAAACGCAAAAAATATTGTCGTTTCCGTCGTTTCGGAATCAAGTACATCGATTATAAAGATGGCGATTTCCTTACTCAATTTGTCAACGAACAAGGTAAAATTTTACCTCGCCGCATCACCGGTAATTCGCTGAAATTCCAGCGTAAAATTTCCACTGCCGTGAAGCGTGCCCGTCACCTGGCACTACTGCCTTATGTTACGGACTTGCTGAAGTAAAATTTCAGAACCTTTTTAAATCGTATTATAATGGAACTTATTCTTTTAGAAGATATAGAAAAAGTAGGGGACAAGCATACCATCGTTACCGTTAAAGATGGATATGGTCGCAACTACCTGATCCCTCAAAAAATGGCCATCGTCGCCAATGCTACTAACCGCGCCCGTTTGGACGCACTTCGCGCCAAAGAAGAGGCGGAAGTACAGAAATTGATCGGTGCCTTCCAGGCTATTGCTGATCAACTTGAAGAACAAACCTTGAAAATCGGTGCTAAAGCAGGTACCAGTGGTAAAATCTTCGGTAGTGTTACCAATGTACAAATTGCAGCTGCTTTGAAAGAGCAGTTCAATATCGATATTGATCGCCGCAAAATCATCCTTCCGGATGAAATTAAGGAGTTGGGCACCTACAAAGCCGTCCTCAATTTGCACAAAGAGGTACAACCTGAAGTGCGCTTTGAAGTGATTGCCGAGTAAACCCGGAGATCGAAAAATTAAAAAAGGTCCCTCACCAATTGGTAGGGACCTTTTTTATTTGGTGCACCAGACATAGCACTCAGTTGTCCCACCTGGAGAAACACTTTATCCGCACCTGCGCTTTTGCCGGATGCACAACGATCAATACCACCAAGAGCAGCAGCAAATTTTAATTGAAATGGGGCAGGACGATTTTTCCCATAACATTCACCCCATTTTTTCGTGGTGCAATACTTTTGCGTTTATTGGAAATATTGATTAAAAGTTTCAAAGGATTGTTCGATTTTCAGAAATACTTCATTGGCCTCTTTTTCATCTCCAGCATTCTCAAGTTTATCTATCAAAGCCATGTAGGGATAAAGCCATTTATGTAATTCATCATGACTTTTTCCTTTCATAGTACAGCTTGAAATGAGCAATTGGTTGTTTTCTTTGAGCTTTTCTGCCAAAGATTTATAATCTTTTTTATCATTGGCGGCGAAGGCTGATATCAGTTTTCCAGAGGCTTCCAATGGAGGCATCATCTCGGCGTTCATTTTCCATTTTTCACCATTGTTCAGTTCCAGCGCTTCATCTTTTGCGTTTTTTCCGCAACCGAACAGGAAAAGGAGGAGTACAAAAGGGAATATTATTTTAAGATACATTTTTCTGTTTTTTTATGATGGAAAACCAGGCAAGCAGTGCAAAGACCAGCGTTACAGATATTCTAAATATCATCGCACCAATTGTCTTTGTCTCGTAGAGCCCACCCGAATTAGCGTGAATAATCAATCCTATAAAAGCAATGATGAGTATGATCCCGGAAATGCTTAAAAGCAAGGCAGTCCATCTTTTGCGCTTAAGAAATCCATAGGCAGTAAAAAGGTAGAGTATACTACTGATAAAATTTGCCCAGACGACAAACAAGACATAGTTGCCTTCTTTGGCTCTGATACCAAATAAATCAAATATCACAGAACTGCTGAGAAATAAGGTCAGCAAACCAAAACTGGCTAACAATATTGCAGATATATACGGAACCGCATTTTTCATTTTAAGGTGTTTTAATTAAAACAAGTAGTGATTTCATCCTTGTTTCTCCGTCCTTTTTTAAATCAAATTTGAAACCTGCCATCCGCCATTTTAACTTTTGCAGCCGGAATGTGCCCATAATAATATGGATCAAATCTTCTGCAGAAACGGTATTGGTAAAGATGCCCTTCTGCTGTCCCTCCCTAATGATCGGCAACAGATGCTTTCTCAGCACACTCATTATCCTGAAAATAGCTTCGTTGATCCGCCCACTCTTTTCCATCAGTCCGTCTGAAAATACTGCAACTACAAAATGAGGATGTTTGCTGAAAAACTCAGACTGGCTTTGAAACAGTTTTTTAAGTTTTTCCTCTGGTGGATCATCTATCCGGACAGCCATGGCCAGCCTTTCGTCCTTACTGTCTGCCAGGTAATTCAACATCGCTACAATAATATCATCTTTACTATGGAAATGCCTGTAGATAGCGCTTTCAGAAAATTGCATTTCTTTAGCCAGGTTTTTTATGGTCAAACCTTTTACCCCTGATGAAGTAAGAATTTTTCCAGCAGCTTCAATAATTTCCAGTTGGCGTTCTTTCATTTGTTGACTATTCTTTCATTGAAAAAGTTCCAACCGCAAAATAAAGAAGATATGGAGACGAACCCGGTTTTAATCCTCTTCTTCGTCCTCTATTTCAAAATTGTTGGGTTGGACTACTTCAATTGAGGCTTTTTGGATTTCCGTATGCCGAATTTGTCCTCCAAGATTGCCAACCTGAACCATCACCCCGAACGTTGCCAATGAAACTACTAAAGTTATGATGGAAAGTATTTTTGCTCCTGATTTATGTTTTATAGAGAAAAACAAATTGAGCAAGGAAAGCGCTCCCAATATACCCATCAGCCAAATGGCTTTTTCTGCCAGTTCTTCATGTTCGCTTATTAAACTTTCCGAAACACCCGGCAGATGCTCTACTGTTTCCTCTGCACCCTCTCCGGTCAAGAAAGCTGGAATAGAAATTAATGAGACGATTACAAACAGCACTAAAGCAGCCTTTTGAATAGATTTATTTTTTCCAAAAATGCCATACGCTAACAATCCCATTCCAAATAAAGTACCCAGAATGGGAAAGTGATTTAAAACTAAATGAAGGTGTGTTGCGTCCATGTTTTTCTTTTTTAAGATCTCAATTTGTCCATTTTCCAATACTTTGATCAGTCTTTTTTATTATACCGCATTGCGGATAGCTGCTTCTTTTTCTACCTTAGGTATAAGCTGTACTTTCTTTCCGACAGTAGCTTTCTTCGTATAGTCCGCTTTTGTTCCTAATATGAAACTGATCGCGATTGTAAATCCCAGAATAGCGGCAAGTGCCCATTGATTCAGCAATCCGAGAATTAAGGTTACTGCCATCATCAGATAAAATCTCATAACTACACCGCTAATGTTCAATTTGAATATTTTAAATTGTAGCATGACTTTTATATTTTAGTTGAAAAATGATTTTACGAACTTGTTTGGAGATCAGCTTTTGTAGCGAAGTATGCCTGCTTGTCAGTGACTAAAATTGCCGTCTCAATAATAGTTGAAGGGGCGAAGGAGGCATTGAATTCAGTACTTTTTGATGCTCCATTATTAGAATTTTTAGTTTATGGTTAAAAGGTTGCTTGGTTACAGTTAAAAAAATGGATCATGAAGGACTGATTTTCCTCATGCTGTAAAAGGAGACCCCCAGCCAAATCACAGCGGTTGTCATGGCAATTGCCCCGATTAAGACAAATATCGGAGACGCACCAAAATAAATTTCCGCAAGAATGCCAAGCGGCATCAGCATACCAGCAAGAGCAAGCCAGGAAATGGTTTTCATATTCCTGATGCGGTCATTAAAATACACCAAAAGATAACCGATGACGATGTTGAGGAAAGCAAACAAGTTGCCATGTACGTGCGCCAACCTTGATTCAAAGTGTTTGCCTGTTGTATATTGAGCAATCCATTCTTCCTTTCCGGGGGCAAAGTCACGCAGGTAAATGAGCAAGAAGCCGTAAACCATGAACATGCCCATAAACAAGAACCCTGCTGATAAATTATTTTTTCCGGTCATGATGATTCATTTAAAATTGTTTGTGAATGTTCACTAACAAATTTAAGCGAATAACTTTTCACATCCAGTGATTGCTATCACATAGGAAGGTGACTTTTCTCATGTTTGGAGGTGGAGGTGGAGTTTTGGAAGCGAAAAATACTGGTTCGCTGACCCCACAGGATTCATTGCTGTGTATGTATAGGTGATTAAAAATCACAGAAGTGTCCGTTCTTCTGCAACCACCCCTCCTTTTCTGAATAATCTGGCATCGCCTTTTCCACGATACTCCAGAATTTTGGAGAGTGATTCATTTCCAGCAAATGTGCTAGCTCGTGAATAATGACGTAGTCAATTACGTCCGGTGGCGCAAATAACAAGCGTGTTGATAAATTGATATTGCCGGTATGCGAGCAACTTCCCCAGTTTGAAAAATTGTATTTAAGTTTTACGCCTTTAATAGGCATTCGGAAATATTGATCATTGAGATCCAAAACCCGTTTGGTAATAGCCGGAAGAAATTCCTGGGCAATAACCCTACTCAATAAATGTTTGAGGTTGTGTTGCAAATTAGTTCCCTCGTCACCAACGGCCAGCTTCAGTTCAATGCATTTGCCGCGCAATCTTGCGGTATGCGTTTTTCGATCTTCATACCGAATGGATAAGAGGTATTGATGGTCGCCGACAGTCAATACCTGGCCATCCTCGTAGTGTTTGATAGCTAGGCGGTCAAGTACGCCTTCTTTTTTGTTGGCCAATTGCACCAGCCAACCTTTGATCTTTTCAATTTCATCCCGTTCATTTACCTTATAACCCAGGGGCAATCTTAAAAGTATGGCTTGTTTGCCGATTGCTGCCCGGATATTGCGTCGCCGCTCCCAAATGATTTTTAATGGAAGCCGGTACGACGCAATATCTATTATGGTTTGTCTTTCCTTTTTGGGCATAAGATGACCTTAACCTTTATTATTGGTAAATTCCTGCATCACCTTTACTAATGCCTGTACACTTTCTTTGGATAACGCATTATATATAGAGGCCCGAAAACCACCAGCAGAACGGTGCCCCTTTACGCCAACACAACCGGCAGCTTTACAAGCCGCTAAAAAATCCCCTTCTAGTGCTGCGTTTTCAAGAACAAAGGTTACGTTCATCAGGGAGCGATCCTCTTTATTAGAAACTTTTGCCTTAAATAGTGGATTCCTATCAATTTCATTATACAATATTTCTGCCTTAGCCTCATTGTGTTGTTGCATACCTTTTAACCCTCCATTGGCTTTGATCCAACGCATGGTCAGCATACTCACATAAATCGGAAATACCGGTGGTGTATTAAAAGTAGATCCTTTATCTATATGGATGCGATAATCCAACATACTAGGCATAGCCCGGGTCACCTTTCCGAGTAAATCTTTGCGTACGACAACCAACGTGGTACCCGCAGGGCCCATATTCTTTTGTGCACCCGCATAAATAAGACCAAAACGAGACATATTAATAGGGCGGCTGAAAATATCGGAAGACATATCACATACAAATGGTACATCCGTTTCCGGCCACTGATGGTATTGAGTACCAAAGATGGTATTATTACTGGTCAGGTGTACGTATTTCAAATCCGAAGGAATCGCATACCCCTTAGGGATATAGCTGTAATTATCAGCTTTGGAAGAGGCAAGGATTGCTACTTGTCCAAAAAGCTTGGCTTCCTTAATTGATTTGGTTGACCAGGTACCGGTATCCACATAACCGGCGCGGTCATCCTCATTGAGCAGATTCATGGCAGTCATAAAAAACTGAGAGCTGGCGCCACCACTTAGAAAGAGTACTGCATAATCGTCATTGAGTTGCAGCAAATCTCTAACCAATTGTACTGCTTCCTCCAAAATAGCAGTAAATTCAGGACTGCGGTGGGAAATTTCTAAAAGAGAAAGCCCTATGCCATTCAAATCGAGGACAGCTTTGGCCGCTTCCTCCATAACGCTGGCCGGTAAAATCGCCGGGCCTGCACTAAAATTGTGCTTTTTCATGGTGTGTTAGTTTTTAACCCTGTTCAAAAACAACGTCGTACATCAATCGGGACAAAAATAGTTTTTTTAAATTCTTTCCGCTTGTTTTTTAACCTCAGATCAGACTTTCCGTGGCCTCCCGGATTTATCCTTAAAAAAGTAATATTTTTTGTCTAGAAGCTTTGCATAATATCATTGGGCGATGTATCTTTGCCCTCCCTGCACAAAAGAGGAGCAGCGCATTAAAAAAGATAAATATTTTCTCTAAAAAAGCTTGGTTGTTTGGTTTTATTGTTTGTATCTTTGCAGCCGCTTTTGAAGAAAGGCAAAACCGATTTAAATTCGGTATTAGTGAGGACATTGAATAGCTGACAAAATTTTAAAACTTTTTTTAATAAAAAAAGCTTAAAAGTTTTGCAGATCAAATTCCTTGAATTATCTTTGCAATCCCTTAGCGAGAGAGCTAAGAAAACAACGTGAAAATCGTTAAGATTTTAAGATAAGGATGGCACGAATTTGTTAGGAATTTGTGTTGTTAAAAAAGTTCATTGACACTGCAGGAAAAGGTAAGAAGAGAAGAATTAAACGAGAGCGGACCAAGAGGAAGAGAGATATAGAGGAAATAAAAGAACACAGGAAGCAAAG
>BQJU01000124.1 GCA_021604865.1 Saprospiraceae bacterium
GTCTGTTTCAGGCGAGTTATTTTGTCACCAGCCTAGGCGCGAAAACCGCGCTTGGCCACCACTAAGCAAGGATTTGAGCAACAACGGTTGGTGGCAAAAGAGCCGCATCAAATGGGTAAGTTATTCTTCGCTGACCCCTAATCTACTCGCTTAAGTTCCAAGTCCTGGAAATCAAAGCTAAAATCAATATTTGGAGAGATGCCTTTCATCTTAATGCCTACCGCTTTCCCTTCCTCATTTAGGTTAAACAAGGCAAAAACATCGGCATTCATATCCTGATATTCCCATTTAACGGCAAAGGTATTTGCATTGTAGAAATGCATCGCCCCATTTAGTTTTGGTGACCGATGGCATTTCATCCATAATTGGGTTCCCTTTTTAAAAACTTCGACTTTGCCAAACCAATTGTCTTCGTAGGTTCCTATAAAATCACTTTCATTAATATGTGAATCATCTGCATTTTTGACCACTTCCCAAACTTGTTGGGTAACAGAATCTCCTTTCAATTTTTGGGATTCAAAATAGGTCGCATATTTATCGATCCATCCAAAATCATCCAAGCCTAAATAAATATCAATAATCGATTGGGAAACAGCGGCAAAAACACCGGCACCATCGTCGCTGGTATTCGTTAAGATTACCAGACCCATATTCAGGTCCGGAATCAGTGTTGTTTTTGACAACATACCCGGCAACCCCCCCGTATGTTCGACCAGCATATTTCCTTTGGTATCTGACAATCCCCAGCCTAAGCCATATCCGGCAAAATGAGAATTATAGCGGGGATTTGCACTGGCATCTAAAACGGTATGAATTTTCCACATCTCTCGCTGACTGGCCGTGGTAAACAAGGTGTTTTCCAGGCTATCACCATATCTTCCTTTGTTTAAATGCAACAACATCCACTGGCAGAGATCATCCACATTCGAATAAATTCCACCGGCTGCCCCATTAATCATTTCCTTAAAATTTGGTAGGGGTTTTAGCGCCGCCACCTCTGCGGAATGGGGTGTAGCCAGGTTGCTTTGATCTTTCATTTTATCCAGGGAAGCATAAGAATGGTCCATGTCTAAAGGCTTGAAAATTCGGTTTGTGACAAACGCTTCCCAAGACATGCCCGATACTCTTTTTATCACTTCGCCTGCCACCAGATATAAAAGATTGTCGTAATCAAATTTTGTCCTAAAGGCAGAAACCGGCTTAAAATGCTGAAAACTTGCCAACAGGTCATCAATGGTAAAATCCCCACCATCTGGAAAAAACATCAGATCACCCGCTCCCAGGCCCAGGCCACTACGGTGCGTCAGAAGGTCTTGAATGTTGAAATTTTCGGTCACATAGGCATTGTACATCTTAAATTCCGGGATGTGGTCCTTGACCTTATCCGTCCAGTTTAGCTTCCCCTCTTCCACCAGCATGGCCAATGCCGCCGTGGTGAAGGCCTTACTATTGGAAGCAATGCCAAAATTGGTGTGTTCATTAACTGGCTTTTTGGTTACTGAGGATTTAACGCCGTAACCTTTAGTATGAATGATTTTTCCATCTTTGACCAGACCAACGGCCACGCCCGCTACATTAAATTTTGCCATGGCCTGGTGCACCAGAGAGTCGACTTGCGAGGAAGTGACTTGTGCCATGCAGGTGCAATGGGCTAATAAGAGGAAGGCCAGGATGAGAATTGGATTTGGAAGTGTGGATTTCATCATTTCAATCGAGATTCATTAATTAATTATTATTCCCAAATGAGGTTTGTCCTTAATGGAGTGATAGGTTAACGCCAACTCAATGCACGCTTTCAATTCCTTTTTGGGGATTTTGTCATTTATATCAAATAAAATGGCTCTGTTTTTTTCGTACTTAAATAGGTCTCCGTAAACGGCTCTAATAGTAGGAACTAATTTACTGGTACATTTGAAGTACATAGCATATTGGTTTGGATTTTTCGATTTCCAGTCTATTCTGATGGTACTTCCTTTTTTCACCAAATAGCTTGGTTCGCCCCATTTTAGTGTTTCTTCTATTTCTTCGATAGTGTCATTTTCTGAAGCTGTTTCGATAATCAAGCTTCTTAAATAGCTTAATTTAGTGTTAATCTCAATGGGATAAGTTTGAAACTTCAATTCAACTTCGGGATTTTGGCTAATCCTTATTTTTTTCATTTTTGCTATTAGTTTTGTTCAATCCCGACCGAGAATTTAATTCAAGAGTTCCTACCTCAATACTCCAACACCATCGCCTTAGCCTCCTTTTTATAAATGGTAACAACGTACAATTTACCATATACCGATTCATCCAGCTCGCTATATTTTTCTTTGCCAATAAGTTGATTCACTAAAGTTGGTGTAGAATTGGAGTGGCCCACCACCAATACTGTTTTTCCCTGATTGGCTTTAATCAATTCTTTGGCCAGATCTGTGGCTTTGGGATCGTATTCCTGGATGGGTAGGTTTAAAGTAGTGGCCAGGGGTTCCGCAGTTTGCCGGGTGCGTTTGTAGGCCGTGGAATAGACAGCCTCAATGCCATTAGGTTGGAGTAGTGTTGCCAGTCGTTCGGCCCGTGCCTTGCCAACATCCGTCAGATCTGGGTCTTTGGTACCGTCATCGGCTTTTTCGGCATGCCGGACGAGGATGAAGGTAGTAATGCCCACCATTTCTTCTGCCGAGGCATCGGTGGCTGGAGGTTTGCAAGAGAAGGAAGCAGACAACAGGACGCTAATGACCAGGAAAAAAAGTTGTTTCATTGGTAAGTTTTTTTCCAAAAATAGTCATTATCTGCGGAATTCTCTGGTGTCGGTTAGCTTACTGGACTTTTGATAATATAAAACTGTCAAAAGTACAGTAAGCAGTTTGAATAAAGGTTGCCAGGGAATGGTTGATTAGAAAACGGGGACAAATTTTGTTATTTCACAACTTACTCACCAATTCAATTACCATATTCTGGTCGGGCACATCGACCCGTACCAGGCGATTGCGGCCATCTGCAGTCAGGTATAGATTGTTGTCCACTTTTCCGCCGGTCAGCGATAACTTAAATACCTCAAGGGTTTTTCCTTTAAAATCAATAGTCATTTTTTCTTCCACTTTCAATACCATATTCCAGATTTCTGCAGAAGAAAAGGCAAATAAATCCAGCGGATATACTGTACCAACAGACAAGGGCAGTCCCTCTACCAAACCAAATATTGCACCCCTTCCCATTAAGGTTTGATGGTGAATGGTATCAACCGATATCTGGCGCTCTCCATTTTGACCTTTTACGGTATAGCTCCCTTTAAGGTGACGGTCATTTTCCCATTGCAACTGACCAGCTAGCCCACTTTGCTGAGTGGTCATTTGTATTTCGCTAGTTTGCATAGACAGTTGATCAACGTCCAGTTCCATGCGCAGGGTTTCCCGAACCAAGCCTGTTAATTCGGACGTATCACAAATCACCAGGCGATTGCCCTGTCGTTGTTTATGGTAAATCATGCTGCCCGATACTTTGCCTTCCCAAATCATGTCGAAGGTATCCAAGCTGGTGGTGAGTTGTTCTTTGCGGATGAGTTGGCGCCAGTCGGTTGCTGTTATAGCCGCCTTAGCAATTGGCACCTCCAGTTTTTGCTGAATCCATTGATGGGTATGGGTTACAATATCGTAATTGAATTGAGTCTCCAATAATCTTCGGTAACCGGGCTGTGAGCGAATTTTAGCCCCTTCTTCCATCGACCCCACCCGAATCATGCTGTGATCGGTCTCGGGAATCAATTGGAAAGTACCATAACCAGGATGATAATGATTGACCAGTCGAACGATCTCCTTTTGAGATACATCATTGACGGCTTCCATGTCGGCGCCACCATACATGGAGAGTATGTGACTACGGGTTTGGGCCCACGCTTCTGAAAGAGGGTGCTCCGCCAATTCCCGCCAGAAATCTTCGTGCCGGTACAAAATCTGATTTTCACCATCAAAAGCAAAATCGCGTTCCAGAATCGTTTTGTAGGCTGGATTTTTAGCCAATTCCTTACTCGATTTGTGCTGGTAATAGTGTTCGTAAATCAAAGCATAAAGAGCGCGCAAATCACGCTCGGTTTCCACATAATCATTGCCCAAAAGTGGATTCTGGTAGCGGATCATCTTTAGCAAATATTCCGGCCATAGTTCATGAGTAATCCCATAAATAATCACGCCTTTGGGTTGTACTTCACGGGCAATTAGCGGAGCGTATAGTCCTCCCATCGAATGCCCCCAAATGAAGACATTCTCGGTATCAATGAAATCATAATGTCTTAATTGTTTATAAGCAACACGGTAAGCCTCCAGCTCATTATCAAAGCCCAATTGCTGGCAATCACCGGTATCTTCATTATCGCCAATTCCGGGCTTTTCCATCCTGAAGATGGCGTATCCCAGGTTACTCAGACTGTCAATCAGTTTGCGGTAAGGGTGTATTCCAGAAAGGTTGTCGATACTGGAACACGTATAGCCCGGCACAAAAAATATGGTTGGATGTTTACCTGCTTTATTCGGTTTGTTGATGATCAGACGAATTTTTCCGCCTTTATAGATCATCGCATCGTAAATAACTTCCGCATTTTTAGCTTGTTCATAGGGAATGGCCTGTACCTTTCCTTGCAAGGTCATTGTTTTGCCATCGCGCCATACCTGTATGGTCATTGGATCATCAGCCCGCATTTTGTTTCTGACGGCCATTAGTTGGGGGACACCTTCAATGTCCTGCTGATTGATTTTCAGGATAACATCTCCCCGCTGGCCATTCAATGCAGAGTAGGTCATATTCGGGAAGACCGTATTAACGAGAATTCCTCCAGCTTTTTGTAAGCCCAAACTGGTCTTTAGCTCCTCGGTCACCGGCACAGGTTCAATGCCAAAGGAGCCCCTACGCTGCAACTCTTGTGCTTCGGCACTCAATAGGAAAAGGAATATAAAAAGTGTTGTAAAATATCTGATGATCATAATTTGTTTTTTTCAGCAGGTGATGTCCTAGATTTAAAACAAATTTACCCGGATAGAAAACCATAAAAGGGTCAAAAATTGCCAAACTGTCGGGGAATCTCTCAGCGCTTTTGGTAATTTGGCCTCCAAATAAACGCTGAACCAGCAAAATAACCTATATCGATGTTGCTAGAAAATATACCCATCCTTTACAGCCTTGACCTTATTGGCACCCTGGTTTTTGCAATAAGCGGCACCCTCACGGCTATGGATAAGCGGTTTGATATATTTGGCGCTTTTGTTATTGCCTTTATCACTGCAGTAGGAGGGGGCACCATCCGCGATATACTTATCGGTAGTCAGCCGGTTGGGTGGATGCAGGATCTCAATTATTTGGCTGCAATCGTTTTGGGAGTATTGCTCGCTTATTTTATGCAGCGGCTGATCCAATACCTGCGCCGTACCTTTTTTCTATTTGATACGATCGGTATAGGCATTTTTACTGTTTTGGGGCTTCAAAAAACCCTGACTTTTGGTATTTCTCCGGAAATTGCCATTTTGATGGGAACGGTTTCTGCCGTTTTTGGTGGCGTCTTGCGCGACAATTTAAGCAACGAGATCCCACTCATCTTTCGTAAGGAAGTCTATGCTACGGCTTGCCTTGCAGGAGGTATCTTATATGTCTTGTTGATGAAAATCGGAATCCCAGAACAAATAAATACGGTGGTTACCATTTTATTTATCATCAGTATCCGCATTCTGGCAGTGCGTTTCCACTGGTCATTACCGGTTATTCAGCGAAGGTTAAAGTAAAATTGCAGACCATGGACTCTGTTTTAACATCCTCCGGAACAATTGCTTATACCATAACTATCCCTTTCACCGTTTTATACTAACTTTGCAGCCCAAAAGCGAATAGAAATTGAACATGAACATTTGGAATCGATCTGTAATTAAGACTATTGCTCTGGTTATCAGCCTCTTCAGTGCTGTTTCAATGACTGCCCAACAAGGATGGGAGGTAGGCCCCTGGTTGGGCGTTTCCTATTACCTGGGGGATTTGAACACCAACTACGATCTGAGTACACCGGGAATTGCCGGTGGTTTAGGTGCTCGTTACAATTTTAACAATCGTATCTGTCTTAAATTTTCCGGCAATTACGGCAAAATTAAAGCGGATGATGCCAATTCAAAAAACGTTTATGAGCGCCTCCGCAATCTGAGCTTTGAATCTGTAGTACTGGATGGTTCGGCTCAGCTGGAATTCAACTTTTTGCCGTATATCCACGGTAGTCCCGACTACTTTTTTACGCCTTATATCTTTGGTGGCATTTCAGCTTTTTATTTCAATCCCAAAGCGGAACTGGACGGTACTTATTACGAACTCCGTGAAATGGGTACAGAAGGACAATTCAAAGGAGAAGAATATTATACAGTGACTGGTGCAATCAATTACGGTATCGGCATGAAGGTCGATCTGAGTTATCGCTGGAGTTTGAATTTTGAAATCGGTGCCCGATCTACGTTTACGGATTACCTGGATGACGTTAGTACCGTATATCCTGATAAAGATGATTTGCTTCGGATGAGAGATCCTGTTGCCTTAAAATTATCAGACCGCTCTATTATTGAACCCGGACTCAATGACGGCCAACTTAGTGAAGAAGGCCGCCAGCGGGGCAATAGTGGCAATAAAGATACCTACATCTTTGCCGGAATCGGTATCCTGTATTACTTCGGTGATTTAAAATGCCCGGAATTAAGCCGCCCCGGTGGTAGGAGGAGATAAGGAAACGGGGAGAATGCGGCCACCATTTTAGCAGCATTATCCCATCACTCTTTCTGCAGGGCTTTATAAAAATAGGTGCCCAAAACACCAAAAAGGACAGCCACCAAGCCATACATCACCAATTTTATCAGGAAGGTGCTTCCCCCCATTCCAGTACGAATCATCATAACAAGAATGCACAATAGCAAGAGTTGAATGGTCAGGTTCAATGCCTGCATCATTCGGATAGCCAGTTGATACTGTCTGGGGGCATTTGTTTCCGTTATTTTAACCGGATAATTGCCAATATTTGGATGCCGACTAGTCCACTTCAAAAAATAATAAAGCGCGAGTCCAACAATTGGAATGACCAGCAAAACCCATTTTCCACCCCAGGCATCCGGTTCAACGGAGGCGTTAAAATGATGAGGAATATTATCCGGTAAGAACCCATAATAATAAATGGTCAGGCCAAACATGACAGCAACCGAAAGGACCGTAAATTTTTCTAATCGTAGGCCAAAGGAAGTTGGTTCTATCTTTATTTTAGGGTTTGGCATAGCTAAACATTCTTTATTTAAAAATATCCTCTTAAATTACCCAGAAAAGTAATTTCTCCACAATTTTCCGGAAAAATATTTTCCGAACACCTAATATTTTACCCTTAATCTTTTATGCATAATCGCATTTTTTTCGTTAATCAATCCTAAAAACTGTAATTTCGGTGGCTATGAGAATTGGAAGGTTACTATTGTATGCAAGTCTGCTATTGTCCAACGTGCTCGCTGCCCAGGGAAGTTTTGTTTACATTGACCAGATTAGTATGGAGGGCAACCGACGTACAAAAGAGGATGTTGTGTTGCGTGAACTTCGGTTTCACAAAGGAGATAGTCTCCCCATTTCCCTGCTTAGTCAGGCCCTGGAGGAGAGTGAACAGCTGATTATGAATACCGGCCTTTTTCAAAGGGCTAACATTTCTTTCAAAAATTGGGAAGGCAGCACAAATAAGGTACATATTCATATCGTGGTGGAAGAAACCTGGTACATCTATCCTGTCCCTATTGTTGAACTGGTTGATCGAAATTTTAATGTTTGGTGGGTAGAACAGCAACGTTCACTGGATCGCATCAATTTTGGTATCGAATTTACCCACCTCAATTTTACTGGCCGCAGAGATAAGCTCAAGCTGACAGCCAAATATGGATATACTCGCTCCTATTCCGTAAAATACAACCTACCGGCAATTAATCGGGCCAAAACCATTGGTATAGATACAGAAGTCAGCTTTGCCAGAAACCGGGAAGTCAATTATGCCACCGTTGGCAACAAACAAGAATTTTATAAAGATCGCGATCGGTTTCTTTATCAGCGTTTTGGAAGTGGGCTAGGGGTTACCTATCGGCCGGGGCACCATTTGTTTCACCGACTTTACCTGGCATACCGCCAAAATGCAATTGACAATTTAATAGCTGAAGAGTTTAACCCCAATTTTTTTCTTGACGGGCGAAACCTCAGCCGTTATTTTGCTATGGAATACCGTTTCATTTACGACCGCAGGGATGTTCGGCCCTATCCTTTGAAAGGGAGCTTTCTGGAGATAAATCTTAAAAAAGATGGCCTTGGCTTTTTTAGCGACCGGAATGCACTGACCCTTTGGGCAGACTTTGCCCGTTATTTTACCTTGAGCCCAAGATTCCACTTTAGCATTTCTCCGAAATTTAAACTCTCGCTTATCCGCAATCAACAACCCTATATCGACTACCGGGCGATCGGTTTTGGGCGGAATAATATACACGGTTTTGAATATTATATCGTTGATGGCCTGGATATGGCTATCTTGAAAACGACAATCCGTTATCGTTTGTTTAATATGGAGCTTAACTTTGGAAAACTGGTTCCAATCAAAGCTTTCCGCAGGATGCCTATTCGGGTTTTTCTGACCTTAAACAATGATACGGGTATTGCTAGTGATCCATATTATGGCGATGACAATCCTCTAAATCGCCAGCTGCTTTGGGGGGGAGGTCCCGGAATTGATTTCATCTTTTATTACGACAAAGTGCTTCGGGTGGAGTTTAGCATGAATCATTTAGGGGAAAAAGGATTATTTTTACATTTTAACACAAATATCTAGCTCCAAACGGTATGCAGGTTGTCGTTTTTAGTAAACTCGCCAAAAAAGTTGACCTTCCTCACATTCAAGCGCTTTTTGATGCGTTGCATGAAGAGGAGATCAGCACTTATGTCTATGGCCCTTATTTGGATCAATTGCGGGAACAGATCAACTTCCCACGGGAGGTAGGGGTCTTTGAGGGATACTTGGATTTTAGCGTTAAAAAATTCGACTTTTTCATCACCTTAGGCGGCGATGGTACGATCCTGGAGGCACTTACCCATGTCAGAAATAGCGGCGTACCTATAATGGGGATCAACCTTGGGCGGCTGGGCTTTTTGGCGAGCATTGAAAAAAAGCGTATCAAAGTGGCCATCAATTTACTTAGCAGGGGCATGTACCGGATTGAAGAGCGGAAAATGTTGTACCTGGAATCCAACCTGTCCATTTTTGGCGATATCCCTTTTGCATTGAATGACTGTACCTTGCTAAAAAGAGACACCTCTTCCATGATCACCATTCATACTTTTATCAATGGTGGATACCTGAATTCTTACTGGGCAGATGGTATTATTGTTGCTACTCCTACCGGGTCTACTGGTTATTCTTTGAGTTGTGGCGGACCGATCATTTTTCCTAAATCAGGTAATTTTGTCATTACACCCGTTGCCCCGCACAACCTGAATATACGCCCCATTGTCATCTCAGACGATTCGGTCATTTCCTTTGAAGTAGAAGGCCGCACCGAAAACTTCCTCTGTACCCTGGACTCCCGCTTTGAAACCATCAGCTCAACTTACCAGCTCGCAGTTCGAAAAAATGATTTCCCGATTAGATTGGTTGAATTGCAGGATGTGGGCTTTTTGGATACCTTACGCAATAAGCTGGCGTGGGGAACGGATACGCGCAATTAAAAAACCGGCACCAAATTGCTTCGATGCCGGTTTTCCACTTTATTTTTAATCCCTTACCTAGCAAACGTTACCGCCCGCTTTTCACGGATAACGGTCACTTTGATTTGCCCGGGATATTGCATTTCATCTTGTATCTTTTGCGAGATCATAAAAGACAGATCATCTGCATATTGATCGGTTACTTTTTCAGATTCTACGATGACCCTTAGTTCGCGGCCTGCCTGCATGGCATAAGCTTTCTGTACGCCATCGTGGCTCAAGGCCAACTCTTCCAATTCGCCGATACGCTTGAGGTAACTTTCCAAGATTTCGCGGCGCGCACCTGGGCGAGCACCAGAAATGGCATCACAAGCTTGTACCAGAGGTGAAATGATATTGTTCATCTCCACTTCATCGTGGTGAGCTCCAACTGCATTACAAACGACCGGATTTTCCTTGTACTTTTTACAAAGCTCCATGCCCAGCAGTGCATGCGACAATTCGCTTTCCTCCTCCGCTACTTTCCCAATATCGTGCAGCAAACCAGCTCGCTTAGCCAGTTTCACCTGCTTGGTATTCAGCCCCATTTCGGCAGCCATCACGGCACATAGGTTAGCCGTTTCAATAGAGTGTTTCAGCAGATTTTGGCCATAAGAAGAACGATAACGCATACGTCCGACCATTTTTACCAGATAAGCATCTAGCCCGTGAATGTCCAGCTCGATCATGGTACGCTGACCAATTTCGACGATCTGTTCATCCAATTGTCTCTTGGTTTTAGTAACCACCTCTTCAATACGTGCTGGGTGAATCCGGCCATCTGCTACGAGTCGTTTAAGCGCCAGTCGGCATACCTCCCGACGAATAGGATCGAAACTTGAAATCACAATAGCTTCGGGGGTATCATCAACGACTATTTCGGCACCGGTTGCAGCTTCCAGGGCCCGGATATTCCGCCCTTCGCGGCCAATTATCTGGCCTTTCAAGTCGTCGGATTCAAGGTTGAAAACGGAGACCGTATTTTCTATGGTGTATTCCGCACACATCCGTTGGATGGTTTGGATCACAATCTTTTTCGCTTCTTTATTGGCCGTAACTTTTGCCTCTTCTATCGTTTCTTTTATGACTGCCATGGCGTCGGTTTCCGCTTTGGCTTTAACGGCTTCCAGCAGCATATCTTTAGCTTCCTGTTCTGACAATTTGGCAAGGGATTCAAGCTCTTTGATCCTTAGTTCATTGGCCATATCCAGGTCTTCTTTCTTCTTGGCAACGATCTTCAGCTGGGTATCCAGGTTTTCACGAACTACTTTGATGTCCGTTTCCTTCTGTTCCAGTTCTTGCTTTTGTCCATCAAGCCACTTTACCTTATCTTCAAATTTATCCAGTTTTTGTTTCAGTTCGTTCTCCTGAGTTTTGATTTCAATCTCCCGATCTTTCATCTCTACGATGTGGGAGGATTTGTGCTGCTCAAACTCCGTTTTCAGTCGGGCAAAACGATCTTTGGCTTCCTGAATCTTCTTCTGCTTAATCTTTTCGTTATGGAATTCCGCTTTGGAGGTTATTTTTTCTGCTTTAACCTGTGCTTCATCAACGAGGCGCTGTGCGGATAGCCTTGCTTCTTTAATTTCATGATCGGCCTTGGCATTCATTTCTTCCACCCTGGCGCTTGCTTTGGTCTTCGCCAGGTAGTTCATAATAATGTAGCCAACTATTACACCGACCACTAATCCTATACCTATTCCTATACCTATATCCATGGTGGTCCAGTTTTACGTGGTTAATAATATGTATTATATATAATAAGGCGGGAACAGAAAAGATTAAACCAAGAGCTTATTCAGCATTTCGTCGATTTGAGAAAGTTTAGCGACAATGTTAGGATCCTGAGTGGTTGTTTGAGCCTGGTTGACCTTATGAAGTTCAACGGCATAAGTCAAAATGGCCATGGAGAGGCAATCTTGCTTATCTTTATTAGTATAAGTCAATTGAAACTTATTAATTTTATCATTGACTTCTTTAACAATCTTCCGAATAGTGGGCTCATCCCCCTCTTTAATTTTTAGCGGATACGGTCTTCCGGCAATCAATACCGTAACTTGTTTTGTATTTTGACCGTCCATGTCCTATTCATTGTTGTTTAACCACTCAATACAATTATCTATTTCGCTAATGTATTGATCGATTTGCTGTTTAAACTGCTTAGAATACTCTGTTTGCCCTTCCCGCTGTTGTTCCAATACTCCTTGAGTCTTCGATAGCTTGTCTTTCAAGGCGTCGACCGTTCCTTTTTGACGATCTATTTCAGCCTTTAGGTTTTCATTTTCACTTTTGAGGTTGGTATTTTCCTCCTGTAGGCGCTCCATTTTTAGCACCAGCTGCCTTAGTTTGAGTTCAATATTGTCAAATTTATCGGAGAAGTCCATACCTCAATATTGAAAAATATAAAATCTTTATTCAATCTGCATTTCTTTGCAAATGCGCTAACGCTGGCATTTATCAAAGAATACAATTTATTAACGCCGGATTACAGCGTCGAGTTGTGTTTCGTAAGCTTGTATCAACTGATTCATGATTTTATCCACTTCCTTATCCTTAAGGGTTTTTTCTGGATTTTCAAAAGTAAAGCTTACGGCATAAGACTTTTTGTTTGCACCGAGCTGTTTCTCATTGACATAAACGTCAAATAAATTGATACTTTTCAATAACTTCTTGCCAACCTTTGCGGCAATCGATGCAATATCACTAAATTTTACTGAATTTTCAACTACTATTGCCAAATCCCTCCGTGTGGAAGGATATTTGTTAAGGTCTTCTACTGTAATCTTATGCTTGCGCAAAGCCTTCATAATGGCATCCCAATGAAAATCAGCGTAAAAGACGTCCATTCGAACATCCATCTTCTTAAGAATCTTGCCAGAAACCTTTCCGAACTTCACCACTGTTTGCGGCCCGCGATGGTAATGTAATCCATACGAAAAAACTTCATCATTGTATTCGCTTTCCTGGTACTTCTCAATGCCCAGGCGCGTCAATATATTTTGTACATAAGCCTTCAGCGTATAAAAAGAAGTAAGGTCTTTTTCATTGGTCAGCCAGTTCTCCTGCCATCTTTTTCCGGTCATAAACAGGGTTAGGTGGCCTACTTCATCATAACCTTTTTCCCCTTTGCGATAGGTATATCCGTATTCGAAAAGCCGCAATTGTGTTTGCTGCCGATTTTGATTGTACAAAACGGCCTCCAGTCCGCTCATCAACATTTCCGGCCGCATGATATCCAGGTGAATATTGGAGGTATTATTGATATAAACCAGCTCTTGTTCCTGCACACTTGAAATGATATCCCGGTAGTAGCGCGACTCTGAAAGGGAAACTGCCATCATTTCATAGAAACCATTGGATGCCAGCAAATCACCAACCACATTGCGTACTACATTGGGGTCGGGTTGTTTGCCAATGGCCATTGCTGTCCGGAGTTTACTCGGCGTAGGCACATTATTGAAACCATAAATCCGCAAGATTTCTTCAATCACATCGGCGGGTCTGGTTACATCGGCCTTATTGGTTGGGATGGCCACCGTAAAGGTGGTTTCACTTTCCGTAACCAGTGCCATCTCCAGTGCAGCGAGTATCTCCTTAATTTTGTCAGGGGATAAATTCAATCCGATCAGGCTGTTGACCTGGTCATAACTCACCTCCACCTCCACCGGAGCAATGGGGTTGGGATAAATATCTACTACCTCAGAGGCAATTTCTCCGCCAGCCAATTCCGTGATGAGTAGACTTGCCCGTTTTAATGCGTGAATGGTTACATTTGGGTCGCTGCCTTTTTCGAATACTTTGGCTGCATCAGTTCGGAGGTTGTGCTTCATGCTGGACCGACGTATCGATTTTGCATTAAAATGCGCTGATTCCAGGAATAAATTCACGGTACTATCGGTAACGCCGGAACTGATTCCACCAAAAACACCACCAATACACATGCCATTAGACGCGCCATCACAAATCATGAGGTCTTCTGCAAAGAGCTTCCGATCTATTTCGTCCAGACTGCGGAAAATCGATCCTTCAGGAAGGGTTTTGACAATTATTTTTTGTCCTTTTATTTGATTGAGGTCAAAAGCATGTAGAGGCTGGCCAAATTCATGTAAGACATAGTTGGTAATATCAACCACATTATTGATAGGGCGTACGCCAATCGCTTCCAACCGGCGTTTCAACCAATCCGGCGACTCCTTGATGGTCACTCCTTTGATGGATACCCCTGAATAACGCGGGCAAGCTTCGGAATCCTCTACAATGACTTCAACCGGAAGGCTATTATTGTCTATTTTGAATTGATCGACATTAGGCAGGCGTACGCCTTCTTTCTGGCCGTGATGTACCCGTAAGGCAGCTACGACATCCCGAGCTACACCAATGTGATTGGTCGCATCAGAACGGTTGGGCGTCAAGCCAATTTCATAAACATAGTCCGAGGGCAAGTTTAAATATTCCTTGGCGGAAATACCGACTTCTACCTTTTCATCCAGGACCATTATACCATTGTGGTTAGTGCCCAGGCCCAATTCATCTTCGGCACAAATCATTCCTTCAGAAGTTTCTCCTCTGATTTTGCCCTTTTTGATGGTCCAGGCTTCTCCTTCGGGAGAATAAAGTGTCGTACCGATCGTAGCTACCAATACTTTTTGTCCTGCTGCAACATTCGGTGCACCGCATACAATTTGCAGCAGGGCACCATTACCAACGCTGACCTCCGTCAAGGACAATTTATCAGCGTTAGGGTGTTTGCGACAAGTCTCCACTTTTCCAACAACCACACCTTCCAGTCCACCTTTGACGGCTTCCACAACCTCTTCGCCTTCTACTTCCAAACCGGTACTCGTCAACACTTCGGCCAGTTCCTGTGGGCTGAGCGGGATGTCTATATAGTCTTTTAGCCAATTAAGGGATATCTTCATTCCGTATTATATTATTCACCAGTTCAACCGAAAATTGAACATATAAATTCCAAATAAGGTTAAAGCCGCAAAGATAAATAAATAAGGGAATAAAATTATAATGAACTAAGTGCTTGTTTGGAGGTCGCTTTTGGAGGCAAAAAGTGTCAATTTTTTGGTGAAACGAGGCGCTTTTTGCGGAGCATATCTGGAAGATACGGTCAAAAAAAGCAACAAAGTATCAGCAAAAAAGAGGCGTTTTGGGCCCA
>BQJU01000125.1 GCA_021604865.1 Saprospiraceae bacterium
CGAAATATTACAAATAATGAGTGTGTCAGTTTTTGATAAAACTCCTGTAAATCAATTGTTTATGAAAATTAATACCAAAAATCTCGATACCCCTGACTCTAATCAATTGATTATCTTTGATTTATAACCGGACACTACTGAATAAATCATTAACTTCATTCTAGAATATTAACAATCAATAATATTTTCGAATTCAGCAGTTTTTATTATTCTCCCAAAATGGAAAACAACTTCACCCCAGAACTAATAAACAATTTCTTAAAGATTAAAATACAGCAAGTTGTAGATGCTAGTAAAAGAACTATTTATCCTTATGCTGGAATTGTACTATTCAGCTTTATTTTAGGCTCTCATGTATACATTTTACATTATGGTTGGACAAAACACCAAATGGCAGATATTGACAAAACAATTACGCTAGCAGAAAATGGTAAAAATTCAGCTAGCAATTCTTCTAGAATAAATAGATATCACTTTGGTCTTTCTTCAAAAGATAATGCCTCAAGATTTATTTTATCTAATTATTTTGAGAACAGTATAGCATTAATCGATTTTGATAGTTTTTTAAAAACGGATTCAATATTCTTAGCTAATGTAGACACTCTAAATGTTTTAGAAAAGGCTAGATTAAAGAATGAAAAACACCTAAAAGACAAAACAATAGATAGCGCAAAGTACAAAATTATTTCTACATTAATCAAGGATTACAAATTCAACTTAAACGAAATAAGAGCCCAATACAATATTGAAAATGAATGTTTACAAGTTCTTAAATCAGAAAGGCATTTTTTAATTCAACAAAAATCAAGAGAGCACATTATTGAGATCCCTATTATTGGGATTTATATGAACCTAGGAGACCTTGGCATCCTTGGTCAAATAGCAATTATTGTATTACTAATCTTCTACTATGCATGCATCAGAAGAGAACTTCATGCAATTAATGAGTTCGTTTTATTTATTAACGAAAAAAAGAAACGATATTTGATGTTTTGCGAGCCTACTTTTTCTGCTGCGCAATATTATTTAGCCTATGAATCATTCAGTCAATATTTTGTATTTATATCATCAACGAAGAGACTCAAACTAGGTCTATTTAACACTTTTTTCATTTTCTTCCCTTCAATAATAATGTTAATCTCTTTACTTGCAGATATTTCTGATTTAATCAGTCATTATGAAACTGTGAAGAATGGCCAAAATTATATTTTTAGAATAGGAGCTCAAACTTTTTTTTCAATATTAATCTTTAGGTTCAATTATCAAAACTTTAATCTACAACGCAGAGTAACCAACACATTAAGAGCTTTTGGAGATTCTGTAAAAGGGTATATAGGTGATAACAGGTTTCAAAATTGTAATTCTACAATAATCTATAATGATAAGTTAAGGGTTACAAATGGAATCGTAGAAATAAGTAAAAATTCAAACTCCGATTCTTCGTCACCTGCTTATAAAATCGTATCAATAAATACGGAGGAGGATCGAAATAAAATTCTAGCTTTAGTTTCAGAAGCGAATCAAGAAGAACTATTCGTCTATAATCTAAAAATCTCCAATATAGAATCCAGTTCAGAATAGTCAGTTCTTCCACTTGGTGTTCGACTTTTTCTACCTCGCATGCTGCCTGACAAATAAATTGTCGAATTTGTCTGATAATTTTGAGGCTTTTTTTTTCATTTTCAACTAACTTGATTGTGAAATACTATTGAATAAATCCCCTACGTTAGGTATTTCTATGCCTACTGGATTTGTCAAAAGTCCTGTAAGTTCATGTTTGGAGGTCGGCTTTTGTAGCGAAAAGTGATGTTTTACAGCCAATGCTCCTACGCTGCCTTCTCGAAGCTACGGCGAAGCAAGGCGCTGAGTCCTTCGCCAAAGGCTACGGCCGCGCGCCGTCGTCGAAGCCTTTCGCTTGCGCCGAAGCTTTCTCCGGCGGCCGTAGCCTTTGGCGAAGGACTCAGCGAAGGAGCATGGCGCAGACGCCCGGAGAAAGCTTCAGCCCAAGCGTATGGCTGGCCTCCAAACATGCTCTTAACTTAACGGGATTGTCGTTGGCAAAAATTTAGAATAAAATGAAAACACAAAAATTATACTTGGCTCTGACAATACTAGGATTTATTGCACCGAACATTTTAGTATTTGTTGAATCGATTGAAACTGGAAATATCCTACTTTATACAAATTTATTTGCAACAATAGATGGAATGTTTGCTAATCGAATATCAACAATCTTTATGATTGACTTACTTTTTGCCGTTATAGTGTTTTTTATTTGGACTTTTTACGATAGCAAAAAGAATGGTGTTAAAAAAATAGGACTGGTGTGGCTATTAACAATGCTTTTAGGACTTGCAGGGGGCTTTCCATTTTACCTATATCTGAGAGAAAAAACTTTTGCCAATAATAGGTATAAAACATAGGATACCTTGCAAAGACCAAGCAGAAATTGACTACTACTGGAATGCTCTCACCGCAGATGGTGCTGAAGAAAATGTTTGTGGTTGGCTAAAGGACAAATACGGATTAAGCTGGCAAGTGTGACCTGAAAATTGGGAAGAATTGAGCAAAAAACCAGGAGCATTCAAAAAAATGATGGGCATGAAGAAACTAGTCATTGCAGATTTTTAGAGACAATCGTCCAACTGAAATGCTTGCGCGACAGGGTGCGGGGGTTGGTGGTGGGGTGCAGACATTCCTTTGAGCTAGCAGTCATTGTAAAACAACAATAACAAACCATAGATCACAATAAAAAAATAATTACATGAGAAAAATAATTTCATTTATGCACATATCTCTTGATGGTTTTGTAGCAGGACCAAACGGAGAAATGGACTGGATTAAAGTTGATGAAGAAATTTTTGATTATGTTGGTAAGCGCATAAAAGACGGCGACACTGCCTTATATGGACGAGTAACGTATCAGATGATGGAAAATTACTGGCCAACCGCAGGAGACAAGCCGACAGCAAGCACACACGACATTGAACATTCAAAGTGGTATAACAAAATTCACAAAGTTGTTTTGTCAAAAACAATGAAAGGCGCAGATTTGACTCACACAAAAATTATTAGCGACAACCTTTCGGACAGCATAAATGAAATAAAACAACAGGCGAGTCAAGACATCTTGCTTTTTGGTAGCCCGACAGCAACACATTCACTTATGCAACAGAACTTAATTGACGGCTACTGGCTATTTGTTAACCCTATTATTCTTGGACAAGGTATTCCATTGTTTGAGGGTATCAATGACAAAATAAAATTAGAACTATTGACTACTCGACAATTTAATTGTGGAGTAACTGAACTGAATTATATAGTGGACAGACAATAACAACGAACCGCTAACAAAAGCTACAGCGGTGCTGTCCACTTCTCTCGTCGAGAGAAGTCGTTCAACATAATACCGGGACGAGAAGTGAGGGCATCTTCCCGGAACTTCATGACATCGTTACGGGTTACGGAGTATTACCTCCGTATGCCCTATCAGCTTTGCGTGTTCAGTAATGAACGGATGAGCAGCTTCGGTGGAATGTAGACCATGCTCGTATATCAAATTACAAACCCTTCGCCGCTTTCACCAAAGCCTCTGCTGTAATCCCAAATTTCTCATAAATCGTTTTATAAGGCGCGGATGCACCATAGTGGTCCATGCCAATGACCTTGCCATCAAGGCCGACATATTTATACCACCCCAAAGTGACTCCAGCTTCGATAGCGATACGCTTGCGTATTCCAGAAGGTAATACCGTATTGCGGTAATCTGCCGATTGAGCATCAAAAGCCTCCGTACATGGCATAGAGACGATCCTCACTTTTATCCCCTGATCATTAAGGCTCTTTTTGGCATTCACGGCGATTTCCACTTCCGATCCGGCAGCAATAATAATGGTATCAAAACCTTTATCTTCCATCAATACATAGCCGCCTTTTGAAGCCTCTTTGGCTGGAGCCATGCCTTCTTTCTCCCGGTCATAGATCGGTAAATTCTGGCGTGTCAATACCAGGCTAGTAGGGCCGCTAGTGTTTTTCAAGGCCATTTTCCAACCTTCAGCTGTTTCGTTGGCATCCATCGGGCGAATGACCTGCATATTGGGCATGGCCCGAAGAGACGTCAAATGTGCTTCCGGTTGGTGAGTAGGGCCATCTTCACCCAGGCCGATAGAGTCATGGGTTAGCACGTAGATAACTTGCTTGCCCATCAACGCTGACATACGCATGGCTGCACGCATATAATCGGTAAAAACAAAGAAAGTACCCGCAAAAGGAATCACCCCTCCATGCAAGCTCAGCCCATTCATAATGGCTGCCATCCCGTGTTCTCTCACCCCATAATGAATGTAGCGGCCGGTAGGATGCTCCGGACTGAATGAGGTCTCGCCTTTGGCTAGTGTTTTATTGGATGGGGTCAAATCAGCTGATCCACCCATCAGGCTAGGAATCAATGGTGCAAGATGGTCGAGCACTTTGCCAGATGCAGACCGGGTAGCAATCGCTCCACCAGCCGGGAATGCCGGAATATCCAGCGCTTTTTCTGATACAAGACCGCTCAGACATTGCTCAAAAGTACGGGCGGTATCAGCATGCGCCTGCTTGTAGGCCGCCAACTTCTTTGCCCATACGGTTTCTGCATTTTTACCCTTTTCTATGGTTTGTTTGGGTAATGTATTGAGCACTTCCGGTACAAAAAAGGCAGGCTCAACCGGAATGCCAAGGTTCTCCTTGGTCAGTTTGATTTCTTCCGCTCCAAAAGGGTCGCTATGTGCATCATGTTTACCGGCAAGACTGGGGCTGCCAAAGCCAATAATCGTTTTGCAGGCAATAATGGTGGGTTTATTCCCCACCGACTGAGCAGTACGAATGGCGGTACGAATAGCGTCATGATCGTGGCCATCAATCTTCAGGGTATGCCAGCCATATCCTTCAAAACGTTTGACAACATCCTCACTAAAGGACAACTCAGTATCTCCATCAATGGTTACATTGTTGTCGTCGTAAAAGACAATCAACTTGCCTAATTTATTGTGCCCTGCAAAAGAACAGGCTTCATGAGAAACACCTTCTTCCAGATCACCATCACTGGCAATAACATAGGTATAATGATTGACAATATCGTAATCGTCGCGATTGAAGCGGGCCGCCAAGGAAGTCTCAGCTAGCGCAAATCCTACTGAATTGGCAATGCCTTGTCCGAGTGGGCCGGTAGTCGTTTCTACACCAGGTGTTTCGTGTGATTCCGGATGGCCAGGGGTTTTACTGCCCCATTGACGGAAATTTTTCAATTCATCCATAGACAAATCATAGCCGAATAAATGCAGCAGGTTGTAAATCAGCATACTACCATGACCTGCAGAAAGGATGAAACGATCCCGATCAGCCCAACCGGGATTGGCAGGATTGTGTTTTAAAAACTCTGACCACAAAATGGCTGCTACATCGGCCATACCCATCGGCAAACCGGGGTGACCAGAATTGGCTTTTTCCACAGCATCAATAGTCAGGCCGCGAATTGTCTTTATCAGCTCATTTAGCATAAGTTTTCCTTTTAGTTTATTAATTTGAGCATCGTTTGTGCGAAATTTATCACTTCGGTCATGCTCACTATATTTATGGCGCCGAAGTTAAGGATTCTGGGCCAATCAGATGGCCCGGAAAGATAATTTTCCAACTTAATCACTAAAAATAGTATCCATGAGCCAAGATCTCGAAGCATTGCGGTATCCTATTGGTCGATTTCGTTATCAGCCGGGCGAAAATATTTCACAACGTATCGAAACCATCCGTCATATACCGGCGAGGATAAAAAGGCTACTGGCTTCGGCCGATGATTCTCTCTTGGATACACCCTACCGTCCCGAAGGTTGGACCATCCGCCAACTGGTTCATCACGTAGCAGATAGCCACCTCAACGCCTATGTGCGCTTCAAGCTGGCCCTAACGGAGGAAGTACCTACCATCAAGCCTTATGAGGAGGCCGCCTGGGCAAAATTGCCGGATAGCCGCCTGCCCATTGGTGTTTCTTTACAACTTCTGGAGAGTATTCACCAACGCTGGTCCGTAATATTGGATAATATGAAAGCTGAAGATTTTGAGCGTAAGCTTTTTCACCCTGAACAAAAAAAGGAACTTAGCCTGGATGTGATGTTGTCGCTTTATCACTGGCATAGTGAGCACCATTTTGCGCACATGCAGTTGGTGATTAATAGTTAATGGACTTTTATGTATAGACTTATCAGCTTGTTGTTCATTATAATATTCCTCTGTCAATGTGCTGTTCCTGCCAAGGTACAAGAAGCTAATAATGAATATATGCGGGTCATTGAAAGTTGGCGGAAAGACCGGGAGGAAAGACTGAAAGCCCCCAATAGTTGGCTGGCATTAGTCGGGTTGTTTCCGTTGAAAGAAGGTGCAAATACCTTTGGCTCAGCTTCGGATAATGATTTGGTATTTCCTGCCAAAGCCGCCGCTAAACTAGGAACACTGACCCTTTCGGGAAATACGGTGCGCATGGCTTTGGAGCGAGGTGTCAAGGTCAATATCGGAGCGACCATAGCGGAAGATGAGATCATCATCTTTCAGGATAACAATGCCGAAACCATTCGTAATGAATCCTTTACCTGGACCGTTATCCAGCGGGCCGACCAATATTTTCTTCGGTTGTGGGATGCCAAAAATGAAGCGATCCAGCAATTCACCGGAATCGACTATTTTCCTATACGGAAGGAATGGCGGCTAGCAGCCACTTTCGTGGAAAAACAACGTACGCTGGCCATCAACAATGTTTTAGATATGTCTTTCAATCAGGTATCGGAAGGCATTTTACGGTTTCAACTGAAGGGCAAAACTTGTGAACTCATTACCCTTGACGGTGGACCGGATTCCTTTTTCCTGATCTTTTCTGATGAAACAACAGGAGAAGAAACCTACGGTGGTGGCCGATATTTATACGTTGACAGACCCGATGAAGAAGGCAAAACGTGGATTGATTTCAACAAAGCTTATAATCCTCCTTGTGTCTACACCCCTTTTGCAACCTGCCCGCTGCCGCCGAAGGAGAATCACCTAATGGTTGCGATTCAGGCTGGAGAAAAGGATGATATGACCCATTGATAGTTGTATTTGGAGTCAACAATAATGGAGGCTGTTTCTCCAGACAGCATAGGTTTACGTGGCCACTGCGGAACAGTACCGCGCCACCTCCAAACAAACGCTCAATTCGTAAGTTTCAAAAGCAGCCCTTCTTTCATTTCCGCGACCACTTTCTTATCCGGATGAGATCCATTTTCATAAGTCTCCTTGCGCACAAAATAGTAGTCGTAGTCAGATTGACTGGCAATATTCTCAAAGTATAAATTGTGCTGATTACAAAAATAGAGATAGAGCAGTTCATCATCCTGCAAAGCTTTGTTTTCTACATATATCGCCTTTGCGTCTTTTAGGTAGTCGCACTGCTCTTTGGCGATAGGAGGACGGGAGTGAGGTGTGGCAAAAAAATGCAAGCGTCTGCCCAGCGTAAAGGTTAACAAAATAAAGAAGATATATTTGGGCCAATGGTATTTTCCCCAAAGCCAGCAAATGCCGATCATGGTGGCAATACCTACAAAAGGAACTACGGGCACGATATATTGGCGCAGGGCGTGAGCTACAAATGACAAAAACACAGCTAGCGGAAACCATAGCGAGAGCGAGAGAAGCAATAGCCGATGTTTTTCTGAAAGCATTAGCCGGGTGATGCTTTTTCGGTCTTTTACCAGACGATATAAGCCAAAGGCCATGAAGCCCCAGAAAATAAAATTCCAGAGATTAAAAGTTTTGTCCAGGCTATAAAAAATATAATTGTGGTCTGAAGTAGCTACCCGGCCTTCAAAATCTGATTGGGTAAAACGCTCCAGGATATCGTGTACAATCAGCCGTTCAAAAACATTGCTGCCTGTATATTCCGGGTTTTCCCATACGATGCCATATTGCTGTACTGCCAGAAACCAGCCCAAAGGAAAAAGCAAACCAATAGCAGCGCCTATCCATAATTGCCGCTTTCGCAAAGTTGCCAGCAAGCGACCACTCAGGACCATATACAACAACACTCCCGGTATCAGCGTACCTGCTGCCAATCCTTTGACCATAAATGCCAGTCCCCAAAACAAACCGGTCCAGTATATCGCGCGGCTATTGCCAAAATCGAGAAATCGCAACAAATGATACAATCCTCCTAGTAAAAACATCAACAACATCGCATCAAAATCACCGGTACGGCCAACATGATGTCCCACCAATCCACTGACAGATAATAGGAGCAGGCAGGTCCAAAAGGCAAATTGATGACTCTGATACAGGGTAATCAGCTTAAAAATTAGAAAAAATACAGCTATAATATAAAGCGCCGACGGAATCCGCAATGCCCATTCATTGGCTCCAAAAAAGTGCATTGAGGTGGCTACTGTCCAGATAAAAAGAGGCGGTTTGGCACGCACACCATCCGGTTCACCACAGTAGTGGAGGTTGACCCAATCGCCGTTTGCCAACATTTCCAGGGCATTAATGCCACCTCGTGATTCATCGCCAATTTCCAAGGGGTGGTCGCCCAAACGGAAGAAAGCAAAAAAAGTGGTTATCAGCAGAATGAGGGCCAGGGAGTATGTTGGTGATTTGAACATTTTGCCAGGTGAAATTTATTTCGAACTGATCAATTTTACAATCGTTGAATTGGGGCAGCAAAAATAGGAAATTTTTGAAGGTCGATAAACTATCCCTAAAAGAGCCGCATCAAATGGGTAAGTTATTCTTCGCTGACCCCTAAACACAATTAATTGAACCAAATCATTGTTTTGATCCTTATTATTAAGAGTATGTTTAAAATTTTACCAAACAGATAGTCAGGTTCATTATATACTGGGTATCAGGAGAATAAAATTTAAACATACTCTAAGGAAGTTCTAACCCATATACCCCCAAAACTTTCGCCATGTTCCATCGTTTAAGTTTTGTATGGACTATTTTCAGCCTATTCTTTTTTACTCCTGTCACTGGACAGGTCGTCAAAGGCCTTCCTCTTGTCAAAAATTATAGCCCACAGGAATACGTTTCTCACCGCCAAAATTGGGATATAACCCAGGCGCCGGATCAGGTCATGTATATTGCCAATGGTAAAGGTGTTTTGCAATACGATGGCGAAACCTGGCGATTAATCATGGTGCCTAATAAGGGGCATGTCCGATCGATTGTCACTACACCAGATGGTGTGGTTTGTGTTGGCGCCCACAATGATTTTGGCATACTTAGACCTGATAAACAAGGCGTTTTACAATTTGAATCGTGGCTGGAAAAGCTGACTGTTGATCAGCGTGAATTTGGGCGGGTATACACCACGATAGCGACGGATAATGCCATCTACTGGCAAACGCATCATACCCTTTTCCGCTGGCAAAATGGGGTGTTTAAAGTCTGGGAATTTCCTACTACTGTTCGGCGGCTTTTTTATTGGCAAAACACGATTTACCTGGCAGATGAAAACCGGGGACTCTGCTACCTCAATGAGCAGGATAGCATTGTAACGGCTCCTGGCGGTGAATTTTTGGCCGGTTCGAGAACGGACTTTCTGGTCCCCAGGGGCAAGAATGCTCTCCTTGGAAGCCGCAACCATGGGCTAGTCATTTATGATGGGACAAGCTTTACACCATTCCCTCTTAACCCTGGAGTAATCGGCGAGGGGGAGTGGCTGGAGCGGGCTGTTTATCTGCCAGATGGCCGCCTGGTATTGACGCATAATTTGAACAAAGGAGTCATTATTCTTGATCAGAATGCACAAGTAGTAGACCACATCAATACCCAAACCGGACTGAATAATAATGATGTGTTGGCCATTTTTCTGGATAGTCGCAATGGCCTGTGGCTTGCCATGCAGGAGGGACTGGCCAGGGTGGAAGTGATGGCCCCTTTTTCTATTTATGACGAACGCCTGGGACTAGATGGGACGATCCAAGATCTCGAAATTTTTCGCGGAGACTTATATATAGGCACCAACAAAGGTTTGGGGCGACTGGAGGTAGACCATCAAGGAAGTCGGTTTGTCGAAATCCCCGGAATTGTCGGTTATTCCTGGAGCCTGCTAAGCTGGAAGGACCATATTTTAACGGGCACCACCTTTGGCACTTATTCTTTTGATGGTACTACCGTGAAAAACATAGGAGATCTTGGATTTACTAGTAAAGTTGTGCCGAGCAAAGCAGATTCCAATCTGGTTTTTTTTGTGTCAGATATTGGTTTTATGTTATATCGCTTTCAAAACAATCAATGGGAAGAAATGGGCCGAATGGAAGGTATAGAAGGCTCTGTACGGGATTTGATTGAGTTGGACTTAGGGCAATGTTGGTTAAAAACGCGCTCCCAAGGTTTGGTTAGGGTATATTTACCTTTTGATAAACAATCTGGGTATACCTTCGAAAATGCCGTAGCCAGATATTATCAGGCTGATCAGGGCGTGCCCGCCGGAGAGAACAACATTTTTTTGGTTGATGGGATGCTACTTTTACGCTCAGAAAATGATCAGGCTTTTCGGTATGATCAGGGCCGCGATATTTTTATCCCTTATCCCGAGATGGCCGAACATTTTGCCCTGAACCCCGGCATTGTCTTACCCAAGCAAAATGAAGGACCAGGTGGAACGATTTGGCTAGACTATTTTGGTAATGAGGGCCATTATCTGGTGAAGGCACAAAAACAATTAAATGGACAATTTACAACCAATCGTTATCCTCTGAATGAACTAATAGAAAGCTTCCAGGATATCTTTAGCAACGAAATATTTCATGCGGATGAACAATTCGTCTGGTATGCCGGGATGAATGGCATGATTCGGTATGCTTATAGTGAAAATCCGAAAAAAAGAGCACATTTTCCCGTATACATTAAACAGGTATGGGCAAAGGATAGCCTTCGTTTTCAGCAGTATACCGATAGCATGCAAACCTTGTCTTTTCCTTATGCTCAGAATGACCTCACCTTTGCCTTCAGCACTCCCTTGTATCAGGAAGAACCCTATCGGCAGTACCAATTCCAATTGGAAGGATTTGATCCCGACTGGTCAGGCTGGACTAGTGTTGCCCAAAAACAGTACACCAATCTTTCGGAAGGGGACTACCGGTTCAGGGTGCGCGCAAGGGATAGTTACGGCAATATTCAGGAAGCCCAACCTATTACAATCCTTATATCACCGCCTTGGTATCGGAGCATTATGGCTTATTTGATTTATTTTCTGATGGGCATAGGATTATTAAGTGGTATTATTCATTTTCGGTCAAGGCAATTGCGTTTGCAAAATCAGCAATTAGAAGCCCTTGTGAATCAACGGACTGAAACCATCCGAACACAAGCGGAAGAGTTAAAGGAACTAAATCAGGTGAAATCGAGATTTTTTGCCAACATTTCTCACGAATTGCGCACACCACTGACCTTAATTCTGAGTCCCATTGAAGACTTGTTGCAAGAAACCAAATCAACGAATGAACGTGGTCGGCTGCAATTGATCCACAATAATGCGCAACGCCTGTTAAGGTTGATTAATCAATTACTCGACCTGGCTAAATTGGATGACAATAAATTGGAGTTACGGGCATCACAAGGCAATATTGTTCGTTTTTGTCGCCAGCTGGTGGGGTCTTTTCAGTCACTAGCTGACCAGAAAGATTTGTTGTTGGAATTTAAAGTGACGGAAGAGGAAATTTATGTTTATTACGATGAGCAAAAATTGGAACAAATACTACTGAATTTGATTTCCAATGCTTTTAAATTTACCTCTGAAAAAGGAAAAGTTTGTGTTGAACTTTCCAGAATTGACTACGGCCATGAAGGAGCGTTGCAAATTGTAGTGGCTGATTCCGGAATAGGCATTACTGCGGAGCAATTGCCCTATGTTTTTGACCGATTTTACCAGGCTGATAATGAGGATACCCGCTTTTTCCCAGGTACTGGCATAGGTCTGTCTTTAACCAAAGAATTGGTAGAATTACATGGAGGTACCATCGGTGTAGAAAGTGAGAAGGACCGGGGGGCTCGTTTTATTGTAACCCTCCCTTTAGGGAAATCGCATTTGTCAAAAGACCAGATTTGGACGGTGCAAGTTGATAAAGAACGAACTTTTCCCGAACAAAAAGACGATATTCCACTAGCACTATTTACTGAGGAGACAACACCTCGGGAAGAAAAGCCGCTATTGTTGGTGGTGGATGACCATGATGAATTGAGGCAATATATCGTTCACCAGTTGCAAAACCAGTATCAGGTCATGGATGCCAATAACGGCCTGGACGCCTGGGAAATGGCGTTGCGTCATACCCCGGATTTGATCATTTCCGATGTGATGATGCCGGGCATGAGTGGATATCAATTGTGTGATAAACTCAAAGGAGATATTCGAACCAACCATATTCCGCTGGTTTTACTGACCGCTAAGGCCGGGGTGAATGAAAAACTAAAAGGGCTCACACATCAGGCCGATGCTTATCTGACCAAACCCTTCAATACAAAGGAACTTCTGTTGACGACGCAAAACCTGATCATCCTGCGCAACCGCCTACGGCAGCGTTATGCTGGGCAAATTTTATTTGACAGTCAGGAAAGCCCGGCAACTTCCCAAGAGGAAGTCTTCCTCAAACAGCTGGCTGATTTAGTCGAACAACACCTGGAAGATACCACTTTTGGAGTAGATCAGATGAGTGATCAATTGGGGATGAGTCGTTCTCAACTCAATCGCAAGATGAGGGCTTTACTCGATAAAAGTCCCAATCAGTATATCCGTTCTTACCGCCTGGCCCGCGCCCGTCAGCTGATTGAAAAAAATGCGGCCACCATTGCTGAAATTGCCTTTGATACAGGTTTCTCCAGTGCCGCCTATTTCTCCAAGTGTTTTCTGGATGAATACGGCTATTCTCCTACGGAATGGCGGGATAAATCTCACCCTGACTGATTTTTGATAGTTTTTGGTTCAAAATTGATAGGTATTTCAAGGTGACTTGTTCACTGACTCAAAATTTATGGTCAATGCCTCAATTCTGATAGGTACTGCCTCTTTTTTGCTCGTTCTTTGTATCGTCATGTAGAGGGAGATTTCTCCTTTATATATCTGAAACAAAAATGATCATAATGCAAACCTATTTCACCAAAATTCTTATCTGGGTATTTTTTCTCATTTTATCACTTTTAACTACAACATCAATTCAGGCCAATACTTCGTTGAATCACCAATCCTTTCAACGAGTTATACAAGACCCCATTCCGCTTAACCTGGAAGAAGTGGTCAATAGTATTAAAGTCTCTACGATGTGTCTGGAAAATAAAATTGACGGCGAGATCATCGTCAGCATTCACGTTTCCAGCTCCGGTGCCGTGGAGCAACTCTTTGTCAAAAAATCGCCCAATGCCGAATTGAGCGAAGCTTGTCAGAAAAAATTGATGAACCTTCGATTTGTGCCTGCCACCAATGTGCGCGGCGAAGCAATTAATGTATGGACAACGCTGACGATCCGGATTTCGCTAGGGAGGGAGCGGTGTTAGAGGGAACTCATTTTGCCTGCTGATTTTAATGGGTCGGTCCGATTTTCGCATTTCCATATATTTATTTAGAAACACGTAAATTGCAGGTTCAACAATTATCGATGGAAAAAGACCATTATCAACTAACCAACGCCGAATTCGAACAACGATTTGAAGCAGCCACACTTGACCCCAGCCTCTTCAGCCACGAGGCGCACCTGAGGCTGGCATGGATTCATGTGACCCAATACGGCGTTGAGCAGGCCGAGGAAAATATCTGCACCCAAATTCTAAATTTTGTAAAACACCTTGGCGCAGAGGATAAATTCAACAAAACCCTGACCATTGCCGCAGTAAAAGCCGTGCACCATTTTATACAAAAATCCAAAGCCAATAACTTTTCAAGTTTCATCCAGGAATTTCCCCGCTTGAAGACCAATTTCAAAGATTTGCTGGACTTCCACTACGGTTTTGACATTTTCCACTCCGAACGCGCAAAAAAGGAATATTTGGAACCGGATTTGTTGCCGTTCGAATGATGTTTGTTTTGAGGAGGGTGTACAAAAAAGTATGTTTTTTTCACCGCAGAGGCGCAGGGGACGCGGAGTTTCGCAGAGTAATTAATTGAATTTTAATGCTTTATATGCTTATCTAATTGCTAGGAATTGAAGATTCTTAGGTAGACAAACTTTGCTGGACACTCCCAAGAATTGGAAAGAGTTACGCCGATCTAAACCACCGTTTCCATCCTAAACCTGCTAAACCCTTCTACACCTGCTTTCCCTGGAAGGACTAGAAAAAATGAAAGAATTGGAAAGAGCTACTCCGTTTTCGACCACCTCTGCCGCCCTAAACCTGCTAAACCATCCTAAACCTGCTTTCCCTGGAAGGACTAGAAAAAATGAAAGAATTGGAAAGAGTTCCTCCATCCTAAACCACCCCATCTGCCCCTAAACCTCCTAAACCCTCCTAAACCAATTCAACCCTACAGTCCCTCTTTTCCAACTCCCCCTAAGCCCTAAAACCTACCGCCTAAAACCTCCTAACCCCCCTAAACCTGCTAAACCCCCTAAACCAGTTCCCCCTAAACCAGTTCCCCCTAAAAGGATTGAAAAAACTGAAAAGACAGGAAAGAGTTCCTCCATCCTAAACCACCCCATCTGCCCCTAAACCTCCTAAACCCTCCTAAACCAATTCAACCCTACAGTCCCTCTTTTCCAACTCCCCCTAAGC
>BQJU01000126.1 GCA_021604865.1 Saprospiraceae bacterium
TATCACGTTCTTGAACAATTGTACTATCTTTACAGAGGTAGTGGGTGATGTCATTTTTTTTGTTTAAGCACCTTAAAGATGCTCAAATCCCACTACCTTTCATAATTCATTTCTTGGGGACAAATCCCAACTGCACCCGTAGCATACCATGCTTTTGCTTTTTCAATATCACTCACCTTGTAGATCGCCGTGCGAAGGCCAAGAAAAATGGACATAATGATATATTTTAAGGTGTTAGCTATTTCACCTCATTGCTTTTTATCAGCTTTGCCCCTTCCGGTGCAAAAAAGTAATTATTTGGCGTTTCCGGTCGGAAATCAACTTCTGTTAATTCTGTTTTTGTAACATACGCTCCCATCTTTGACTCCTCCCATTGGTAGGAATAGTATACTTTGGGGAATTTGATGCCTGAGATAACCTGCTGGCCATCAAATTTCATCAACTTCTCCTGGCTGTTTTTCCTTTTACCAAAATAGGTTACGATATAGCGAATGGCCCCCACCTCTTTGGTTTCCTGATCCACATAAATGATATAATAATCATCCGGAGCATCACCAACATTGGCCTCATAGGTTATCTTCACCAAATCATAATTCCTGCCGCCAAGCGTATCCGGTTTTAATACCTCATAGTTTATCCCGGGATCTGCCAGTACAAAAGGGATGCCAACAAAATAATAAGGAGTCAATGCCCAAAACCGGGGTACAATGCCAGGCATAGTTGTGTCGGGCCGCTGCCATGCCTGCTCACCATCCCATCCGAATTGCCAGGTGGTATCCGTCGCCATCTGATGCACCGTACGTGAAGTCCAGAAATCGGCAATTTCATAAGTATTTCGTGCGGGGCCTTTCTTTAACGGTTGGTAATTGAAATGAAAAAATAAAGGCCCATTGCCAAACCAACGCTGTAAACCACCATGCGCTTCAATAGCCTGCCAAATCAGGCTCCCCCCTTCACTTTGTTGCAGGCGATCTTTCGCTGCATAGACCCGTTGCTGTATAGCCTCGGCATGAGGTAAGGCAAGAATCAGGGAATCTGCCATTACTTCCACTTTAGTTTCAATGGAAGGTTCTTCTACGCCACAAGAAAAAACGAGAAAAAACAAGAAAAAGAAGAAAACAATACGAATCATAAATAGGTGTTTTGACATTTATTAGTCAACAGTTGAAACCTTGTTTTTGTTTGGCCTAACAATCCCAGTTCGATTCCGCCATTTTCCTCTGAGCATGTCCTCCCATTTCATCTTCAACGGTCAATCACTAAATAATCATAATGTACCAACTCCTTTTGCCCCTGCTGCCCAAGATACGCCAAAGCCGTATCAGAATCATACTGTGCAATGCCCAAACCAATACGTTCACCATTTTCCTGGTAAATACTCAGTAAATCTCCTTTTTCAAAAGTACCCTCAAGACGAATAATACCTACCGGAAGCAAGCTGGAAACCCGCTCTTGCGACAACAGAACATCGGCTGCTCCTTCATTAATAAAAACTTTGCCTTTATAACCGAGTTCATTATAGGCGATCCATTTTTTTACATTCGACAATGGATCACTAGCCTGAAAACAAGTACTAATCCCCTGACCGGCAAGGATATCCTCCAGTATTCCCACCCGTCGACCATTGGCAATAAAAGTAGCAATGCCCACCTTGGCCGCTTTTTGGGCCACCCGAAATTTGGTATGCATCCCACCCCGACCAAAAGAGGAACGGGAAGGCAATATGTATTCCAGCCAGGCAGGGTCAGCCGGATCAATTAAAGGAATGACTTTACTATCTGCCTTTTCGGGTGGGCCATCCAGCAAACCATCCACACTGCTCAGGATGATGAGTGCATCTGCATTGGTCATAGCAGCCACTAGTCCGGCCAATTCGTCATTATCGGTAAACATCAACTCCGTGACAGCCACCACATCATTTTCATTCACCACCGGAACTACGTGGTCCCGCAATAATGCATCAAAACAGTTGCGCATATTGAGATAATGTTGGCGATCTCTAAAATCTTCTTTGGTGGCCAAAACCTGAGCACAATACAATTGGTAATTGCCAAACAATTGCCGGTACACTTCCATCAGCCGCACCTGACCAATAGCCGAAAGCACTTGGCGCTGCACTACCCTGCTCAAACCACCAGGTACTTTGAACGTGGCACGCCCGGCTCCAACGGCACCCGAGGAGACAAGAATGACCTCAATGCCTTTATTTTTTAAATGGGCAACCTGATCCACAAGATGGCTGATATTGGTCATATCCAACAGGCCATCTTCCCGGGTCAGCACATTTGTCCCCACTTTTATTACTACTTTTTGAAAGACTGACATAACATCCTTTTAATCTGGTTAAAAACATCTTTGCAGCAAGCATCAACCATGCACAAATAATTGGGGAAAAATTATTTACATTTGTTGACTTTTTACAATAAAAGTTGTTTTATCTACAAAACCTTTAATTTATGCCATTCGATATTGATATGATAAAGGCTGTTTACGAGTCTTTACCAGGGAAGTTGGATGAAGCCAGAAAAATGCTGGGTCATCCTTTAACATTGACAGAAAAAATTCTCTATGCACACCTCCATCCTGAATCTCCCCTACAGGCGTATAAGCGAGGCAAGTCGTATGTTTTTTTCAAACCCGACCGTGTTGCCATGCAGGATGCTACTGCCCAGATGGCTTTGTTGCAATTTAAAACCGCCGGACGAGACAAAGTAGCCGTACCTTCTACTGTTCACTGTGATCACCTGATTCAAGCCGAAACAGGTGCAGTTACAGATTTAGCGAAAGCAAATACTGTCAACTCTGAAGTATACAACTTCTTATCATCAATATCCAATAAGTATGGTATCGGATTCTGGAAGCCAGGAGCGGGTATCATTCACCAGATCGTTTTGGAAAATTACGCTTTTCCTGGTGGGATGATGATCGGAACGGACTCACACACACCTAATGGAGGTGGTTTGGGAATGGTAGCCATTGGTGTTGGTGGTGCTGATGCCGTAGACGTTATGGCGGGAATGCCCTGGGAGCTGAAGATGCCAAAAGTGATTGGTGTGAAGCTGACCGGTAAAATGAGCGGCTGGACTTCCTCAAAAGACGTTATCCTAAAAGTTGCCGGTATCCTTACAGTAAAAGGAGGAACCGGAGCTATCGTCGAATATTTTGGCGAAGGAGCAAAGAGTTTATCCTGCACCGGTAAAGGGACGATCTGTAATATGGGTGCTGAGATTGGTGCCACCACTTCTACTTTTGGTTACGACGAGGCTATGAGTCGCTACCTGCGGGCTACTGAGCGGGCAGAAATAGCAGACCTGGCCGATCAGGTAAAAGAACACCTGACCGGTGACCCGGAATGTTATGTCAATCCTGAAAAATACTTTGACCAGGTCATCGAGATCGACTTGTCAACCCTGGAGCCACACATTAATGGCCCTTATACACCGGATTTGGCCTGGCCAATTTCCAAGTTTGCTGCAGCAGTAAAAGAAAATAACTTTCCACAGAAGCTGGAGGTAGGGCTGATCGGCTCCTGCACCAACTCTTCTTATGAAGATTTGGACCGGGCAGCCTCACTAGCCAAACAGGCTGTTGCTAAAAAGCTGAAAGCAAAATCTGAATTTACCGTTACGCCCGGCTCTGAGCTGATTCGCTACACGGTATCACGCGACGGCATCCTGGATTCTTTTGAAGGTATGGGTGGTGTGATTTTGGCCAATGCTTGTGGCCCTTGTATCGGACAGTGGGCACGCCATACCGACGACCCCAAACGGGCAAATTCCATCATTACTTCCTTCAACAGGAATTTCTCAAAACGTAATGACGGCAATCCCCAAACCCGGGCATTTGTTGCCTCTCCGGAAATCGTGACGGCTATGGCTATTGCCGGTGACTTGACCTTTAACCCACTGACTGATTTCCTCATCAATGAAGAGGGCCAGTCCGTAAAACTCGATCCGCCCTCAGGCGTAGAATTGCCACCCAAAGGGTTCGATGTTGAAGATGCTGGATTCATTCCGCCATTTGAAGACGGTAGTAAAGTAGAGGTCATTGTAGATCCAAAATCTGACCGTATCCAATTGCTGACTCCGTTTAAGCCGATCACACAAGATCAGGTGATGGGAATGCGCCTGCTGATCAAAGCAAAAGGCAAATGTACCACTGACCACATTTCTATGGCAGGCCCGTGGTTGAAATTCCGTGGGCACCTGGATAATATTTCCAATAACTGTTTTATCGGTGCTATCAATTTCTTCAATGAAGAAGCCAATAAAGTTGCCAACTACGTAGATAGTCAGGAAAAAGCTGAATTTATGGCCGTTCCCGACTCTGCACGCAAGTACAAAGCAGCAGGCATCAGCACGATTGTATTTGGTGAAGAGAACTATGGTGAAGGTTCCTCTCGCGAACATGCAGCGATGGAGCCAAGACACCTGGGCGTGAAAGCCGTTATTGTAAAGTCATTCGCCAGAATTCACGAAACTAACTTGAAAAAGCAAGGTATGTTGGGACTGACTTTTGTCAATCCAGCTGACTATGCTAAGATACGCCAGGATGATTTTATTGATATTCTCGGCCTCGACACCATGACCCCTGAGAAAAACCTCACCGTGGTCCTACATCACACCGATGGTTCAGAAGAGCGTTTTGAGGTGGCTCACACTTACAATAAAGCGCAGATTGACTGGATTAAATCCGGTTCTGCACTGAATAAAATCAGAGAGGAATTGTCAAGTAATTAAATACCTATTTTTAATAGATAGGGTATTCTTATAGTATAGTGCGGAGGCGATATTGTGTCGTCTCCGCACTTTCATTTTCACCACTAAGGACCAATGCCAAAACCATTGACCGTCTTAAAGTAAGAGGGTTACACCTACCCTATTGGATAGTTTTAAGCAATATGTTGCACCTATTTTTCATAGATTATGCTTATTTTGGGTGGTCACATATTGAGCCTTATTATTAAACCATCGGTTATGAATTTCAAATTCAAGTATCATATCTCCACTCTTTTTTTCTGTTTGTTTTTTGCATTGAGTAGTCTTTTTAGTCAAAACAATGCCAACCACGGCAATAAATTTGAGCAATTGGGTTCCATGTTGCCTGATCCGAATCAGTATCGTACAGTAGATGGATCACCGGGACCGGAATATTGGCAGCAACGTGTAGATTATGATATTGACTGTGTGTTGGATGTCGATAAGTTGCAACTGCGAGGTGAAGAACTGATCACTTATTACAATCAATCTCCGAGCACCTTGCGCTATTTGTGGTTACAACTCGACGAAAATCAACATGACCCTAATAGCGACAATCAACGGTTTAACTCCAGCAAGATCAAGGACAAGATGAGTGAGATGGATCTGCGTAGCCTGGAACCCTGGCGAGAACTCGATAAATACGGACATAAAATACAGAAAGTTACCGATGCCAACGGTGCGCCACTTCATCATACTATCAACAAGACCATGATGCGGGTGGATCTTCCTCAGCCATTAAAACCTGGCGAGCAATTTTCCTTCCGCATCAACTGGTCTTACTACATCATCGATCGCATTCATACCACCAGCCTGGCACGAGGAGGATATGAATATTTTGAAAAAGACGACAATTACCTATTTACCATTACCCAATGGTATCCGCGGCTATGTGTATACAGTGATTTTGAGGGATGGCAGAATAAACAATTCACCGGCCGGGGAGAATTTGCTTTGACTTTTGGGAATTTTATTGTCAAAATGACCCTACCTGATGATTACGTGGTCGGTTCCACGGGGGAATGCCTAAACTATCCCACGATGTTATCTGCCGCCGAACTAGATCGGTGGAAACAGGCACAAAACGCAGAAGAGCCGATGGAAATAGTGACATTGGAAGCAGCGAAAAAAAACGAAAAAGCAAAGAAAAGTAAGGACACCAAAACCTGGATTTACAAGGCAGAAAATGTGCGTGATTTTGCTTGGACTGCCAGTCGGAAATTTATATGGGACGCTATGCCACATATCACTGAAGAAGGTAAGAAAGTCATGTGTATGAGTTATTATCCCAAGGAGGCATACCCCATCTACCGCAAGTATTCCACCAAAGCTGTTGCACATACCCTCAAAACATACTCCGATTATTCCATCCCATATCCTTATCCGGTAGCCATTTCTGTAGAGGCACAAAACGGCATGGAATATCCGATGATATGTTTTAATCCCGGCCGGGCAGAAGAAGATGGCACGTATTCCGAGGCTTCAAAAAATTCGGCCATAACGGTGATCATTCATGAGGTGGGCCACAATTATTTCCCCATGATTATCAATAGTGATGAGCGGCAGTGGGCCTGGTTTGATGAAGGCATCAATACCTTTGTACAATTTATTACCGAGCAGGAGTTTGACAATAACTATCCCTCCTGGGGTGGTGCCGCCCATACGATCACCGATTATATGAAACTGCCCAAAGATCAGTTGGAACCCATTATGACCAATAGTGAAAATATAGTGCAATATTTCCCTAATGCTTATCTGAAACCGGCTGCGGGACTGAACATGCTTCGCGAAACCATTATGGGCCGCGAACTGTTTGATTATGCCTTTAAAGAATACTGCCGCCGTTGGGCTTTTAAACATCCCACTCCGGCCGACTTTTTCCGGACTATGGAGGATGCCAGTGGTGTTGACCTCGACTGGTTTTGGAAGGGATGGTTTTATACAACTGATGTAACGGATATCTCCTTGGACAGCATCAAATGGTTTAAAGTTGACCAGGAAAATAATCCTGAGCGCCAGGAACAATCCTACCCCCAAAAACATAAAAAACCCTATGACCACATCACCAAAATTAGAAATAGAGAAGCCGGTATCAAATTTCCTGTAGAAGAAGATACTGACTTGAGAGATTTATACACCGACTACAAACCTTGGGAAACGGAAGATTCAGTAACAACCACTACTGTCTATCTATATGATGAAACCTATAGTGAGAAAGAGAAAGAAAAGCTTTTTGGTGGCAAGAATTATTATGAACTGCATTTTAGCAACCAGGGCGGTCTTGTAATGCCGGTCATTATTGAATGGACCTTTGAAGATGGCACCAAGGAAGTAGAACGCATCCCCGTAGAAATATGGCGGCTGAATGAAAATAATTTTACCAAAGTTTTTGTCAAAGATAAAGTAGTCACCAGCATCGTGATTGATCCCTATAAGGAAACAGCTGATATCGATGAAAGCAATAACAACTGGCCAGTGAAAGAATTGCCGAGTCGATTCCAGGTGTTTAAGAAAAATAAGGTTAAGGAACAACTTAACCCAATGCAGAAGGCGCAGAAAAAGGGGAAGGTGATTAAGCCGTAAGAGTTTGTTGCAAAGTAATGATTACGTTATAGGCCTATCTGTTTCATTTTTTTTACCGTGGTAATGGGGTTGCTTTTTCCCGGCGGTAAGATTCGGTTATAGATATTGATAATGCGATGGGCAACACTTTGGGTATCCAATTCGAGGTCTAAAATCCGCTGACGGCCGGCAGTACGACCATATTTTTCAGCAAATTCTAATGCCTGGCTGAGTTTGGCAGCAAAATCTTCGGGTTCAAATGAAGCGATATAATTACCCGGCATACCGTTTGCTACCCAGGCCACATCACCAACATTGGTAGACACCAAGGGGCAGCCGCAACTCATGGCTTCCTTGATCACATTGGGAGAACCTTCACTGAAAGAACATAAGGTAACTACATCTACAGCATTGAGGTATTTAGCAACTTCCTCATGTGGGAGGTCGAAACGATTCAGCAACACCAGATCAGGACGGTTTAAGCGTGCTACTGCTTTTTCAATAAGGACGTAATTTTTATTGACATCATTGGGATTACCCAAAAAAAGCACATAACGCTTATCCTGTCGAAGCCCCAATTCTTCTCGGTAATGATGGGATGAAATTTTAAAATGTTCGAGATTAACTCCATTGGGAACCAAATGAGCTATTTTTTTGCGGTAAACGGCCTTCTTTAAATTGGGCGATTTATAAATAATGGCTTTAACAAAAAATTGAACCAGCACCGTTATATAGTAAAACATTCGACCTTGAAGTCTGGTAAACAAGCTACCTTTAAATTTTCGCTGGGTATCACTACCCATCAACGATAAAACCACGGGAAGTTTCCCTGCTGCAAGAATAGCAACCAAACCACATAGAGAATAATGAGCATGTAATAGATCAACGGGGTTTTCTGCTAAAAACTCCGTGAGTTTTGCGATGTTTTTGTAGTAATTCAGCCACCCTTTTCCTAAAATCAGAAAATAGGAAAGATCGACTCCTTCTTCTTGCAAAGAATCTCCCTGAGATTTAATAAAAGGAGCAATTTTGTAAAAAGCAGAATTCCCACTAACAATAAAAAGTACTTTCATGCAACTGGAATTTTATTGCTTGTTCATAAATTTGGGGGGAAGTGGGGATGTGGTCTGGAACGTTATAAGTAAGGTGCAATCAATGGGGGAAAGGTTGCCTGAATAAAATCAAAAGTAAGATTTTTTTTTAAGTTTGGTAAACTAGAAGGTCTGCAATGCAATAATTAGCACTTTTTTAACACATCATTTAAACCATCACAGTCCTAGGAAGGCCACCCGATAGTTTTTGAGAAGGATTACATGATCTGATAGGTCAAAGCAGGAAAAACAATAGTCGTTAAAACCTCTCTATTCAATATTTTATTTAAATTCCGATTACTGTTGTATATTAAGGGGGACTTAGAGCAAATAAATCGTAAAATCTACATTAACCAACTAAACTTATTCAATTATGTTAAGCGAATTCAAAGCTTTCATTATGAAGGGCAGTGTGCTGGAACTCGCCGTTGCCGTAATCGTAGCCGGGGCTTTCGGAGCCATTGTTACTTCCTTAACCAATGATGTGATCATGCCGCCTATTGGCCTGGCACTCGGTGGTGTCGATTTCAGTGATCTGGCGATAACGCTTCAGGCTGCTGAAATGAATGATGCCGGTGAAGTAGCAAAAGAGGCCGTGCAGATTAAATATGGAATGTTTATCCAGAAAATCATTGATTTTATCATCATTGCTTTTATCATCTTTATGTTGATCCGCAGTTACAATAAGATGCAGCAACCTAAGGAAGCAGCGCCCGCTCCTCCTCCTGGTCCAAGCGAAAAGGATTTGTTAGTAGAAATAAGGGATTTACTAAAGAAATAGTAATACTATATTTCAACGTCAAAGGCGGAAGATGGCAATTGGTGCTGTCTTCCGCCTTATATTTAAATTTTGGCTAATTTTTGCAAATATTCCCTTCCATTGACCTTCACTGCAAAATAATACAACCCTGTAGGCAATTTTCTGCCCTGTCGATCCTTACCGTTCCAGCTGAGCGAGTGCGTTCCTGCGGGAAATCTTTCTTTACTCTGGTGCCAAACCACCTTTCCAGCTGCATTATAGATCCGGATAAGCAAAGTCTGGGTTTGGGGCAATGTAAATTGTAATTGTGTAGATTCCCGAAAAGGATTTGGAGAACAACTCAACCTTTCCAAAGGCTCCACAAATGGCACTTCTTCTGTAGCCGTATTCAATTGATCTAAAGCCAACAGTTTTATCCCAGACCAGGTGCCAAAAAATGGGATAAAGGCATTGATATATCCCAAAAACAATCGGTCTTTATCCAGGGTAAGGCCCCAGGTGCCCAATTGGTTGTCCATATCTCCATAGGAACTGCACAAGACCGGTTGACCGGGATCTGATACATCAACAATTTTCAATTCACTGCCTCCACTGGACAGAAACATCTGCTCGTGGTCAGCATCATAGGCCAATTGATTAGTATGTCCGGGGCTATTTAGCCACAAATTGTCCGGGGTTTCACAGTTCCAGGGGTTCCACCACCCGATCTGACTAATATTGTCAGGTTGGCTGATATCCAGAATTTCCAATCCACAATAATCTATCGCCACATAGGCCAGGTCGCCTACCAGGAGTACATTATTATAGGCCTGTTGTTTACCTAATAATGTTTCATTGATATATCGTCCCACTTCAAATGGCTGGCTCGGATCAGTGATATCGATGACCCGTATCCCGCCAGCATCATAACAGAGATAGAGTAAATCGCCCTGGATGGCCATGCCTCTTGCATTGGGATGTTGTACCTCTCCGGGGTTTTCCATAGGGAAATGGATATCAGGCTGGTAGGTAGCCTCCCATGCAATTTGCTCCGGCTGACTAATATCAAGGACGATTAAGCCCATGCCCATAGCTCCCAGGTAAGCATAATTACCATCAATAGTTACAAAAGCACTGCCCTTCACCAGGGTATCTGCTTTCCATACATCCACGACCTGCGGTGCCTCCGGATTGCTAACATCAATAATGCCCATTCCGGCTTCCTGTACATTTGTGCCAAAAAAATTGCCCAGTGCCAGATAGAGGTAATTGCCCTCCTGATGCAAATTCATGACTTCCAGATCCTCCAGCTGCGCCGGCAGAATAGCGCCTACTTCTTCAGGTAATTCATTACCATTATCTTCCCATACCCTGAGGCCTCCACTCTTTGCCCCCACATAGAGGTAGGGTCGATCTTGTTGATCAACCACCAACGACTGTGGCAATGCCGGAAAGGTTAGTTTTTCCCACTGGAGGGCTAAGCCCAATGTATCTGCATTCGCAGCAAGACTTAGGCCACTCGAAAAAACAAGTAAAATAGAGAGCAGATGAAGTGGTTTTTTCATTTTGTGTGGTTTTAGTTGCCTCTAAAACGGTTATCCAATCAAAATTCCTTGTGCTATGCCAAAAGATTAACGCATTTTAACCTTTTAGAGCAGGTTACATCGGCTCAAAAAATAGTAGCGATTTTACGAATATCCAAAAATAGTTATATCTTTACTTCGCTTTTTAGCATATCCGTGAAGGCAAGGTTGACTTCAAGATTTGCTTTTAGGGTTTTTACCCTAGATTAAATCCCATTCCCTATGTTTATGAGCAAATAATTGCTCAATTTTCCCGAAAATGATTTAAATAAATTATAACTCAATTGTCGAGTTATAACTGATGCTTTATCTGTTTGTAGCTGATATCAATCCCTTCCAGGAATTTATAGTTTGGCTGGGATTAAAGAGCAGCCCTCAGTTATGGTGATCCATTGCGGAAAATTAAACCCTTGTTTGGAGCAGAAATGTACACTTTTGAGGCTCATCCCTACCGCTGCTCATAAAACTTGTTCTGAATCCGCATAGTGATCAGGTATTGACAATAAGAATTAGACTTGCCCCCCTGAAAACAAGTCTATTATTAAGGAATGGTTGTTGGCGATGTGCCAGCAGCCTCCTTTTTTTTTGGCCAGAAGAATAGGATAAAAATCAAAGCTATACTCATGCCCATTGCCGCCGGAATCAACCAGATTTCGGTCCATTGATGACTTCCATCTGGCAGGGTAAACTGAGTGACTACCTCTCCGGCAATATAGGTTCCAAACAGGGCTCCAATCCCATTTGTGACTTGAGTGACAAAACCCTGGGCGGTACTTTTTAAGCGCGCAGGTACGTGCCGATCAATATAAATCTGGGCAGATAGAGTGGTAAAATTGAACGTTATTCCATGCATTAAAATGCCAATGTAGAGCATCCAGGACCACCCAGGATGCATGCCAAAGGCAAATAAAACATAACGAAAGCCCCATAGGAAAAGGCCTATCGCCATAATCCATTTAATACGCAAGCGGATAAAAAGCCAGGGCAAAACCAGCATAATGAGCACTTCCGACATTTGTCCCAGTGTCATCTTGGCGGCTGCATTGGTCATCCCCCATTCATTGAGAAAAGGATTAACAAACGTGTAATAAAAAGATTCCGGGACTCTAATCAGTATCAGGCATCCTATCAAAACAACAAAAGAGGTACTGGCAAATATGGTGAATATTTCCCCCCCCATCAGTTTACTGAAATTCATTTTTCCCTGGTTGGCTTGAGGAGGGGTATGTGGCAACCTCAGGCAGTAAATCCCCAATACAAAAGAGGCTACGGCCGAAATCTGCAAGGGTGTAGCCAAGGCTTCCAGATTTAAGAAACTTATGGTTAATCCAGCAAAAATCCACCCCAAGGTCCCCCCTACCCGCACCATCGGAAAATCACGCGAAATATCTTTTAGGTGGTGAAAGGATAAAGCTGTGGACAAAGCAAAGGTGGGCATATACAATAAGGTGTACAAAATCAAAGTGGGATAAAACCACAGAAAAGAAGTCATTTGTGATGCCAAGATTAAAACCAATCCACCTGCTAAATGCAGTAGGCTGAGCAATTTTTCGGCAGCAAAAAAACGATCGGCAATAACGCCCAAAAAGAAAGGGGTAATAGTGGCGGCAATGGCTGTAGAGCCATAAACGAGCCCCACTTCTCTTCCTGAAAATTCCAACGTTTTCAACAAATAAGTTCCAAGCGTAACATACCAGCTTCCCCATATAAAAAACTGTAGGAAAAACATGATCCAAAGTCGGGCTTTGAGGTTCGGCATGCTGCCTGGATTTACGAGTTTGTTTGGAGGTCAAACGCACTCTAATGAAGCGGCAAAGATAATGATCGAAAATTAAATTTAGTTATTGATTTCGACTTCCTGATTAAATCAAAATCCATATTGTAATGTATCAAAAAACATGAGTTCTCGAAGTTGTTTCAGATTTATGAGCTAACTTGAAGTTAGCGTATACAAGCTTTAGGCGGCAATTTTTTATTGGATGTCGTCAATCTAAGAGCTTGTTTGGAGGTCGGCTTTGGAGGCGAAAAGCGTCAATTTTTTGATGAGATTAGGCTTTTTTTGAAGTTCATACCCTGAGGTACGGACGAAAAAAGTAACGAAGTATCATCATAAAAGTGATCCTTTGCTGCCCAAAGATTGGCCTCCAAACATGCTCTAAGAGAAATTGTAGCCTGATTAGTGTGCTTTTGCGGACGTTTTATCATTTGCCTGAAGGGCAAAAGCAATTAGTGCTGGGCACCGCCCGGCATTAATTGATGGGTTTTTACTAGCCCTGAATGGGCGTAAGCGGTTTTGGTCTTTCGGTCTACCGCCAGAGGGGGTGCAAAAAGCAATAGATTAAAGATCGGCATTATGCAGTCAAGGGTTTTGTTTGAGTATTGGAGGTAAGTTTTAGCATTGAAGCATTAAATAATCTTTCGTCCATTTTTTCCACGACGAAAAAACGGACCAAAAAAGTCGCTCGGCTGGAGGATTGGCCTAAAAAAAGCGGCCCATAGCTCTTCGTACCAACCAAATTCATTTGGTTGACCGCAAAGCGCTGAAAGCCAGCTTTCTTTCATGCTGCATTTATCTGTCCAATTAATTCAAGCAGGTCAAAACATAACCTCCAAGGCCAATTTATTTGCCACTATTAGGTTTTGAATTGGTTTTCTTATAGTTTTTCGGTTTACTGCCAGAGGGGGTGCAAAAGCAAAAGATTAAAGATCGGCATTATGCAGTCAAGGGTTTTGTTTGATCTTTGGTGGTAGGTTTGAAATTTGGAGCATTAAATAATGGGGCGTCTTCATTTTTTTTTGGTGGCAAAAGAAAAAGAAGCAAAAAAAAACCATTCCGGCTGGAGGATTGACCTAAAAAAAGCGGCCCATAGCTCTTCGTACCAACCAAATTCATTTGGTTGACCGTAAAGCGCTGAAAGCCAGCTTTCTTTCATGCTGCATTTATCTGTCCAATTAATTCAAGCAGGTCAAAACATAACCTGCAAGGCCAATTTATTTGCCACTATTAGGTTTTGAATTGGTTTTCTTATAGTTTTTCGGTTTACTGCCAGAGGGGGTGCAAAAAGCAATAGATTAAAGATCGGCATTATGCAGTCAAGGGTTTTGTTTGAGTATTGGAGGTAGGTTTTAGCATTGAAGCATTAAATAATCTTTCGTCCATTTTTTCCACGACGAAAAAACGGACCAAAAAAGTCGCTCGGCTGGAGGATTGACCTAAAAAAAGCGGCCTAGTTGGGGTGGAAGAAATAAACTCGCTTTGATGTTTTGTGATAGCTTGATCTTTTTTGATTGTTTGGCATACTTTTCTTGATTTTAGCTTGGTTTTAGCTCAAGCAGGATTTCTTCTTGAACGGTACGGTGGCCGCTTTTTTCTTAACGGCCAATGCTCCTATGCCGGAACCCACCCGCACTGTGTGCTTGTTTAGTGGCTGATGAGGTGGTAGGAGACTGGTGGGGTGTTTTATACCAGCAAAAAGGTAATAGATGAAGATCGGCATTATTCTAGGCAAGGCTTTTGTTTGAGTATTGGAGGTAGGTTTTAGCATTGAAGCATTAAATAATCTTTCGTCCATTTTTTCCACGACGAAAAAAACGGACCAAAAAAGTCGCTCGGCTGGAGGATTGACCTAAAAAAGCGGCCTAGTTGGGGTGGAAGAAATAAACTCGCTTTTTTGATTTGTGCTGGCTTGATCTTTTTTGATTGTTGGTCTTTGGGGTTTCTGATTATTCCTTGTTTTAGCTCAGTTCATGTTTGGAGGTCAATTTTTGTAGCGAAAAGCGTCAATTTTTTGATGAGACAAGGCTTTTTTTGAAGTGCATACCCTGAGGTACGGACAAGAAAAGTAACGAAGTATCATCGAAAAAGTGATCCTT
>BQJU01000127.1 GCA_021604865.1 Saprospiraceae bacterium
TTTTCACCTTTCACTCTTCACTCTTCACTTTTCACCCCTCACCTTTCATTCCTCCACATAACAAAACTCATAATACGCACACCGCTTACAAATCCCCTTCTTCACCAATGCCGGGCAGGCGGGCAGATCAATAATGCGCAACACCTCGGCTTCCCACAAGGGAATGGTCTGTCGGTCCTCATCTGTCAGGTAAACTTCTTCGCTTTGGCGAAGCTTGGGGTATTCCAACAAGCCATGAGAAACAGCCACCTCATTGCGTTCCAGCACAAAGAGGTAATATTTCAATTGTGCCAGATGGGCATCTTCCCTTTTTCGCGATTTTTTCACTTCCCGTACAATGCCACGCACTGCATCATAATGGTCGATTTTAATGCCTTCAATGGCCAGTTCTTGCCATCGGTCTGCCCTTTGCGAGTAGCTTTGTTCGTCAATTTGTTTGCCCTCCGCTACTAATACAGACTGCTGCTCCATATTCAGTCCATTGGCAAAAAGCCAGAGCTTGCGGTGGCAGAGGTGCAGGTAGGCGATGTGGGTGCCGGTGGGGTGCATGGGTTTGGGGTTTTAGTAGAGGAATCCGAATAACCAGAGGGGGATTTTTTGCTGGAATCCGGTTTCAATATCATCGGCGGCAATGATAGCATTTGGGAGGTCGCGAAGTTGCTTTCCTTCCTTGTTTTTCCCTCCAACTTCGACTATTTGGTTTCCATCAATCAGAAAATCTCCCTTTGGGGGAAGATTGACTTTGTAGCCGGCATTGCGCAATTGAGTGAGAAAGAAAGTTTCCCTCAAAGTACCCAAGTTCGGTTCTCCTTTTAAGGCATAGTTTAGATTCGTGTTTTCCAGATATATTTTATCAGGTTTTTGCAAAGCAGCCACTCCTTTGGTCGCTGTGTTCAGCAGATTAAGCAATCGGGCGCTGCTAAGGTGTTGGATGAAGTTATTAATCGTGTCCCTCCCCATTCCCAGCTTTCCAGCCAGAGCAGAAATGTTGGGCTCGAAGGGAACGGACTCCGCCAATACGCCTAGTAGTTTTTTAATCTTTTGAATGTTGGAGGCGCTGTATTCTTCTATCACCCGGAGGTCGCGTTCCAGGGTTGTGTTAACGGTTTCAAGCAGCCGCGTATGGTAGAAGGCCTTATCCCCTTCCAAGACCAAAGGAAGGTATCCTGAGCGCCAGTAATCTCTGAATACAGGAAGCGGGCGAAACTGAGCGATGCACATTTTGCTAATGTCGAGGTGGTTGGTCAGCAATTCTTCGAGGCTTACTATTGGCAGACTGATATTGTGAGCCAAGGCCAAATACTCCCGGAAGGATAAGCCCGGTAACTCAAAACTCAACAGCCTTCTGCTCAGGTCAGCTGCCCCTCGATATAGGTCGAGTGCGGAAGAAGCCGTAATGATAACCTGTAGACCAGCATGCGCATCGTAGATGTTCTTTAATTCACTCGACCAGTTGGGGTATTGATGAATTTCATCCACCAGCAAGTACTTGCCTCCGTATTTGACAAACTGGTTGGCCAATTCCAATAGGCTATTGGTGTAAAACCAGGGGTGGTCGGCCGTAACATACAGCGCATTCTGGGCTGTTCCTAATTCGTATTTCAACCATTGTAAAAGTAAGGTTGTCTTACCAGCACCACGGGGTCCTTTAATGGCCAGCATTCGCTCTCCTTTTGGCAATTGATGGTACAAAAACCGAAAGTGCTCATCTGTAATCCGCTCAAGGTACAATTCCTGATATTCGTATAATGCTTGCATATTGACTTGATTTGAAGTCAAATTTATGTGTTTTTTGACTTGGAGTCAAGTCAATTATTTTGTGAATGCTGATTTGGAGTTGATTTACAAGCCGCTGGAAAAAAATTAGAGGATTAGTGTTTCAATAGATTCTTCCTTTTTCTTATATCCTGAATTTTCATCATAATCTAAATCATAGGCAATCCGGATGTTTCTTTTTTTATCCTTTTGAGCTTTAGTTTCGTAAGAATAGACAGAAACTAGAAGCTGGTTAGCGCGAATGAAATTCTTCTCCTTACAAAAGAGGTCAAACTCATCTTTAAGGTTTTCACAAAGCACATCAATTTTAGAGTTATTATTTTCAATCGCATCCTCAATCCAGTCTCTCCAATGACCTGCAATTAATTCTTGCCGGAAATTATTAATGGTAGGAAAATCAAAACCTTTTTTAAAATCCCTTAGTTGATTTTCAGAATAACCATCTTTGTATACATTATTACAAGCTTTAACCAAATCACTTTCCGATAAATCTTCGCCTTCCAGACGAACCATCTCTTCCCAGGTTTTTTTCAAAGTTAATTTATCATAGAATGGTGTATTGCCAATGATTTCTTCAAAGAGATAAATTGGAGCAATACCTTTTTTGCCTGCCCGATTTACCCTGCCAAATCGTTGGATTAAAGCATCAATTGGAGCATTCTCAATAAAAGCAACATCATAATCAATATCTAAACTTACTTCAACTGCCTGTGTAGCAACCAAGAGTTGTGGTCGCTTTGCTCTGTCATCAGCCGTAATGCTTTCTTCAATTCGATTTCTATCACGTTTATTAAAACCGCTATGGAGTAGACATTTAGGGCCTTCAAAGTCAATGTTGTTGAATAAATCCTGGCTAGTTTTGACATTATTTACAATGATTAGGACACTTTTGCCTCCATCCAATATTTTTTTGATTTTTTGAAAACTAAATTTTAGATTTTTACCTTTCTCACAAAATATCCGATGCCGTTTCTTATCTAAAATATTGCGATCACTTTCAAAGTTTGGATCTGGTTCATGTAAAACAGCGTTATCACCATCAAAAATCCTTTCCACAATTATATCCAATAAGAATTGAGGAATTGTCGCTGACATGAAAAATATTTTTGCATTAAATTCCCTTTTCAGCCATTTGATAGTCGCCAGGATTAAACCCGTCATTAAAGCATCATAAGTATGAAACTCATCAATAATAAAACAAGCATTTTGGTAATCAAATAAAGACATTTCCCATCCCTTACCCATTAATGCACTTTTTAAAACCTGATGTGGCGTAGCAACTTTTACGGGATAAAATAATTCTCTTGACAAAGATTTCATGGACCTTGCCAAAACTGCATTTTCCACATGATTACTTTCCTCTTTCTCAAGTTGTTCAAAGAAAAAGTCTAATGTTTTAGAGTGTAGTGCAGTCACTATCTCCTTTCCAAAAATATATTGCAAACGAATGACCATTGCATTAATGCTTGCAGTGTAAGGCAACAAATAGAAAAGTCGAGAATTCTTTGTCTGATTGGCATACACCCAACATAATGCCGCTTCTGTTTTTCCTGATCCAGTTGGAGCGTAAAGAATTACATCATTTTTAATATCCTGCAACTCTTTTTGAAAATGTCGGAATTCAAAAAGATCACCCGTATCTTTATTTCTTGGTTGAAAATCTTCTAACGCTATAGTTTTGTATGATGGTATTTCCTCTTCAAACCTTGCTGAACCAATATGATCAGAGGCAATCAAAAGCCCTCTCATTTTTGCTAAATCGAACCTTTGGTCATTATCTCTTAAAAGACGATTTTGAAATTTCTTTTTGAGCAATTTTTGAATATCCGGATTCAATTCAATTTGTGATAATTCAATATTAGGAAGTCTAATTGAAAAATCACTCCCAAAATACTGGTTCCATTTCTTTATAAATAATGGCATTTGAGACATTAATTCTTTTTCAACCGAAATATGCCGAACCAAATTTTCTTTTATTATTTGATGTGCTAGTCTCCCATAATTTGAATTAACATCGATTACCCCTTTATGGTGTGTCGCAATAGCAAACTTTTCATCTAAATCTAAAATTAAGAAAGCCTCAATGATCCAAAGCGAAATAATTTCGTGGCGTATTGGAATTTCACTTGATTCATCTGGTTTCAGCTTTGCTTGAAAATCCTTATGTATTTTTCCAATGTCATGCAAAATGGCACACCTTACGACCTTTTCTCTCCAGTATGTTCTCTCTAATTCTGAAAAAGGCAATCGATCAATAAGATTTTCTGCGGCTTTACGGACATGCTCTGTATGCATAACTAACGTAATAATGCCATTGGAAGTGTCACTTTTGGCCCAAAATTCATGGATGTCCATTTCTAATCCCATTTATGAAAATAAAAAGTTTGTCCATTCTCAGTCTCATAGAGATGCCGGTATGTAATTTTACTTTTACTGTCGAATGGTATTGCCATAAAAATTCTAGAATTGGTGGCTTTACGTCCTTTCCCTATTCCATCATTTTCTTCGTAAGCTTCTGCAAGTTGAACCAATTGCCCGCCAGCTTGGACACCTTGTTCAAAAGGAAGGAGACAACCGGAAATTTCAGCTGTTTCAATTTGCTTAGCCAAAACTTTCCGAATGCTTTTCTTCTGGATTTCTAAAATGTCTTGAGAGCGCCCAAGGCTAGGAGTACCGATAGGAAAATGGAAGTGTTTTTCCCAGTCTAATCTATCCAACCATAGAGTAAGTTTTGGTTGGATATGAAATTCTCTTGAATAAGCATCGGAACCTTTAGCGTGGTCTTTTATTTTTTTTCCATCAAATACCAAGCGTTGCCTCGTTTCTAAGTCTTTTGCAATTGTATCAAATTGGTAATGAAAACCAATGCCAGTTTCCTCTTTGGTGACCATACGCCCTAAACAGCATCCTATTAAACCCAAAAGCAAAGAATAGGAAGGGGTTGCCATACAAACAGCATTACCTGAAAGAATGAAAGGTAACCTGGGTGTGGCTGTCCAACCTCCCATTTTTATCTCTAAAAATTCTTTCATTTCAAATGTGCTTGAGTGAAATTATTAACAGCTTCAACTGGTGATGTAACAACAAAATTCTCATCTAATTTTTTCACTTCTTCTTCATTTGCTAGATAACCTGCACGTATACCTATATAGACTTTTGTAGCCAATTTGGTTTTGTAATCTTCTACAATCTCAAGTAATGTGCTAATTTTCAAACTTGGTTTTTCCCCACTTCCATCAAACAAATCATTAAAAACAGGATTTGCGCACTCCATACCTGCCAGGATAATTGCTTTGGGCGCTACATCAGATCCAAAAGCCGCTTGTTTTGCACCACCTCTTAAATGCACTAAACCTTTTAATAAGCCTGCTGCCCGAGTTTTTCTACTACTTTCGGGGTTATTTAATGTGTATCTTTTAAATTTTCCATATATAGAGTCCTCCTGTAGTTTCTCATTGTATTCATCCAGAAATTCTTTGGCTAGTTCTACATGACTTCCTAAATTATCATAAACCCCTAGACGATAATATTCAAGATTAAAAAAACCTTCCAGGTGAGTTGAGTAAAACCGAGTAGAATAAGGCAAAGGGGTCCCTTCTTTCAGATGAACAAAAGCCTCATCATTATTCAGCACTCTCATTCCAGGAATGCCTTTTAATATTGAATTTTTAAAAGGAGAGGTTCTCTGAACACTCTCCTCTGAACCAGAGCCGCTCCTCATATATCCAAATAAATCATCTTCTGGGTAGCTAATGGGATTTAACTTTGTAGAAATCTTACTGGTAGAGCCTTTATCTGACTTTCCAATTGATTCTAACTCACTTGGTGACCAATTATTTTCTTCATTAGTCGTATTCCTTAACCACCGCCTCCAGGCTTGAGCAGATACATAGGGGACTTCTTCTAAACGTCCATTTACGCGCTCACGAAAGGTTTTTGGAATTACTTTATTTCGGTCTTCCCCGCTTCCCAAGCCGGCTCCGTTTAAAAATGCGGCACGAGCGTCAATTAAAAAAGTCCCTGCAATGTTGTTCAATATTACGTTCATATTTCAGCATTTTGGTTGGTTAGTAAAAAGTTTTTATGTAACGAAAACTCAATAGCGAAGCGGGCAAACGACAGATTCAAATTACCCAATTCGTCATAAAGAATATCCTCGAAAGAATTGTTGATTTCTTTTTTAGAAAGAGCTGTAAATGGTACTTCAGTTTGCTCCTTCAGATAATTAAGAATATTTGTTTTGGCATCTTCTATCCATTTGATGAAACGATGAGAGCTTTTAGGAAAATTATTTAATACATGTTTCTGAAACTTGGAAATGGGTAACTCCTTAGTGTTTGTGTTTTGATATTTTGAATAATAATAATCAATGTAGATAGCTGCAAAAGAGCGGTATCTGTTAAAATTGATAGTTTGGTCTATTTCTATGAATTCATCAGCGTTTTTTAACTCAACCGGGTTGGAAAAATAAATCCGGAGTAGGTCATTCAATCCATAACTTTGTTGTTTAAAATCCTGAAAATAGAATTCGTAGACTTCTTCAAGAGTGAGTTGATTTACTGCTGAAATTATAATCGATCTAAGGCTATAGGTTTTAAATTCCTGGGGGTTCAATAAACGGTCATGAATATTGATGTTTCTTATAGCCTCATATTTTTCAATTATTGGAACTATAAATGCAATGACACTTGTTGCTCGGCTTTGAAAACTTGAATGATCAATATTAGGCAATGCCGAGGATAGGTATTTTTCATTTTTTTGTTGATAATAAAAGTGGATCATTTTAAAAATGGAAAAAGTCATACTATTGATTGGAAGCGTGTCAGGTCTGTCTAAAATTTGAAGGTGGTCCTTTATTGACCATTGCTTATTTTCAGATGCCCTTACTAAAATCGAATAAATCATCGTTGCATATTCTAAACTATTGTATGCATCTGTTTTTTCCAATAGCTTAAGTTCAGATTTCTTGAGTTGGTTATCCTGCTTTAATAAAAAAGCGATATACTTTGCGTAACTAATTAAGCGATCATTACCAATTAATTTGTGGTAATACTCATAGAAGGGAATGCCAACACCCTCATATTGCTTAGAGGGATATAACCTCCAATAATCAAGCCCATCTTCCAGTTTTTCCAAAAAAAATTGAGAAAGTTTTCGGTCAGAGATCAATTGTTTTAAATCATTTACACATTCCACGTCATAGTATAATTGCAAAAGTTTTTTGAACAATTGATTCGGAACCCTGTCAATTTCACAATTTGCACCTGTTCCAGAATTAGAAAAGCTCCATAAATTCAAATCAGAATAAATATCATCGTAGTCATCTTTCTTCTCCGCGTACAATTTTAATGCTTTCAAAAGGTATGTTCCTTTATTAAAATCTTTAATATTTTCAACTGATTTACCCCCAGGGGTAAGACTAATTTCTTGGAGAACCCGAGTTGTACTATCTTTTATAAAATCCTTGCTAAATTCAAAATTGATACTATCAAAAAGTAAAATCCCTCCTTTATAGATCAATGCAGAAAACGGCAAGAATTGGATAATAACTAAGCAAATCGGGTGAATATCAACTCCATACTTCGCTTGTGGTAGGGCCTGGGCATCTGACCCTAATGCGCCTATTAATGGAAACCAACATCGATTAATGGTCTTGTCTTTTCCTGCAATTTTCTTTACAGGGTATCCAACTTCAATTAATACCTTTTCATAGATTTCTTCAAAAGTGGATTGAAATTTCAAGCCGGAAATTTCACAAATATTATCTCCTTCGGTTTCATAGTTTTGGAGGATGAACTCAATTAATCCTTTGTAAATTTTTTCCCCAAACTCCTTATCGTTCAGGAGGGGGCCATTTCTTGTAAAAAGCATGGAGTAACTTTTCATTCGTTTGAAAAGATTCCATATCTTATGCTCAACATAAAGACTGAGCAGTAATTGTGGTGTGATTTCCTTAACTTTTTCAATTTTGGCTAGTGCTTCAATAGTTTGCAAAGCATTGTTCAAAAAAGCGGATCCTGTGTAGTTATTGAAAATTGGAGTTTGCATTTTCTACTTGATAGCAAGGTTTAAGATTAAACAATTTAGAAGATTTTGACAAAGTTAACATTTTTATGGCCTATATTAAATTACTCAATTAAATAATTGGCTATTTTCTTGGATTTCTAGATTAATGCCTTTAGTTTTGCCAAAATAAAAAGCGCAAAAGGGCGTAAAATGCCCAATTGCGCTTAAAAAATAATCTTTTGAGAGAGAGTGAAGCAAAAGCTTAAGACCGAATAAAACACTGACTGGGTCCAAACTAGTCGAAAGAGAAAATGATAAACCGTAGACTCTTTCTTTGGTGAATTGGCAGCTACCGTGCAATCTATTAAGGTTAGATTGGTAGGTTTGCAATGCAAGCTTATGGTCCAAACCACGGCACTCGCTCTCTCCTTTTAATTTTCTGTACTTCAAAGTTATAAAATTTATTTTTTTAATCGTACCAATTGTGGAATTGAAACATATTGAAGTTTTCAATTAATCGTACCAATTTGGATTTGGGCAGCCACTCACGGCTGCCCTTTTTCTGTCCTCACCCCCACCATCCCCATCCCCAACCCAGAATTCTTCTCTCCAAAACCCGCATAATACCCCAATTCCAACAGCGCTGCCGGTGCTGCCAGCTCAAAGTCGTAAAGAAAACCCCGCACCTGTATGCCTTTGATGGTTAGCAACTTTGACCTGGGGGTGGACCGTAATTGAAAGTCATAAGGAAAATCAATTTCCGTATGAGATGGGCCTGGCGTTGCTTGTTGTCGTAGGGCGCTTTGTTTGTGCAATAGATTTTGCATTAGCAGCTCGGCATAACCTTCATCTTCGGGATGCAGGTAGTCGGCATATTTTTGGCCTTCTACCTGTTGGCTGATACATATAGGCGTCAGTAGGCGAAACTGCATACTTTCCTGGAATTGAGGCTTGGGCAACATTTCGATGCCGCTAACGGTAAAGTCCGCCTGAAACCGACTACTTTGCAAGGAAAAATGCTGGTCTTTAAATAAACCCATGATGAAATGCTGAATGGCTTCATCGGCATAAAAGGAAAGGCAAAGGGTCGTTGGTGCCTTTTCCAAAACAATCGCCTTGGCACGTTTGTCAATCTGGTACCATTTCGGATTTAGAGAACCAAATGTGAAGAGTTTGTACTGCTTGCCCTGATAACCAAAACCATTTTCGTGCAACCAGTTGGAAAATTCCGCATCCGCCTTCTCCAGCGTCCGGTAGATCCAAGAGGCGATCAACCATTGGTAGTTGATTGGGAGTACCTGGTTTGGTTTATGGTCTAATGTCAGTATCAAACGCATGTGTTTTGGTTTTGATGAGCTAAAGATAGGGGTGTGCCTACGGTGGTTTTGACCCTACCCCCCTTTTAAGGGCTATTTTTTTCTAAAATTTTTTTTGCTTCCTCCTGAATTTTAGCTTTCAAAGTATCAGGATGAAGGACTTCAACGTGTTCTGCATTGCCCATAATGAAGTTGATCAATCCCAGAAACGGACGGTTTATCATCGATTGAAACTCAAAGGTATTGGCTTGAGCACCTACTACAATTTCACCTCTGGCCTTGGGAAAAGCTTCGACCAAGGCATTATATCCCCAAACATTTAAACGTAGTTGAACGAGTACCTGGTCATTATCAGCAATGCGAAATACATCCGTATATTTATAATTATGATCGCCTTTGAAATGCCAAGGTTCAGAGGTAAGGACAACTCGCTCAATCCGGCTAAGTCTAAAATGGGATACTTTCTTTTTATCAGCATCAAATGCTTGCAGGGTATCCAACTCCGGATTAATATGAAAGGGTTCTACCCGGCGATCCTGAATGGAATTGCTATTATTACTGTGGTATCTTTCAATAATCACCTGCTTTTCTTTGAGCTTCGCGGTTTCCAGCAGGTCGATTTTTTCAAGGGCCGGCCGTTGGAGTGCCCGCAGGCCCAGCTTCTGAAAATCATATAGGCTATCCAGCTTATTATTTAGGTAGAGTGCATCTTTTGAGTTCGAATATTGATTGAGCAAAGACCTGATCTTAGTCCGATCCTCCTCATTAAGCGGCATGAGGTGTTTTAATTCTTTCAGCCGCCGGTCGGGGATGATGGCAAGGGTATAAGGATGTTTCTTTTCCTGATGGAAGCCAATGTCCGCCTTTTTCAATTCCTCCACATCGCCATTGATCGCATCTATGCCACCATCATTAAATTCATCCGCCAGATCCCTTCGGGTAAACCGATAAGGATGGGCCAATAGTTTCACCAATATTCTTAATATTCTTTCGCGCGCAGTCATAGGTTATTTGGTTAAAGGGTTACCAATGATACGTTGGAATAACAATAATGTTGCAGTGAGTTTTATTTATTCGGGGAAGAGCGTCGATAAATATAGTATTAATTTATCGATTAGGTAATATTAATGGAAACAAATTTAGTTAATTGATCCAACGCATCGGTTAAAGCCACCAACGGATCATCCTGTAGCATAGCAAAAGCGTTGGCATTAGGTGATCATCTATCAATGCAAGCCCCCACCAATACATCCCAAGTCAACACAGCGCATCTACAAGATGTTATAATGATATGGTAAATAGATTACCCTTTTGTCATTCCAGGCGGTCGAAACCTCTGGCGAAGCAGCTTTGGCACCAGTGAAGTCGCTACATTCCTAATTCATATACCGATCCAACTTCCCTGCCAATACATGTTTCTGAGTGGTGCCAACAATCCGATCAATAGCCTGGCCATTTTTGATAAAAACCATGGCTGGAATACTGCGAATTCCTAATTCCTTGGCCACTGTGGAGGCGTAATCGATGTTGAATTTGCCGACTTTGGCTTTGCCGGCGTAGTCGTGGGCCAGTTCTTCTACGATGGGACCTGTGATTTTGCAGGGACCACACCAGGTGGCCCAAAAGTAGACCAGTGATACCTCGTCATCATCCAAAATGAGCTCTTTGAAGTTTTCATCCGTTAACTCCACGGTGGCCTCTACGATGTCGATCATTACGGGCGCTTCTACTTCAGCAGCAGTTGTGGTTGAGGTATTTACCTTGTTGGTATTGCAGGCAACCATTGCCAAAAGGCAGATAAACAAGGCCAAAACTTTGGGTGCGGTAGTCTTGAACATAATTTTTATTTTTAGCTCTAACGGAAATCTCTCTAAAGCTATTGCTTTTTGTCATTTTTCCAGCCAATTTTCAGGTTTCATTTTCCGACAGCTTGTTGATAAACAAGGCGAAGAGCACGCTGAAGACAATGAGGAAGGCATCGGTGAGGTGTTTTTTCAGGGTAGTGTTTTTCATGGCAAAATCTTGGTATTGATACCGGAATCAAAAGTTTTTGTGGTGTGAATATCCTAAACTGAGTCCCACCTGCATAGGAGTTACAAAACAGGCAGGGCAATTCGAAACAATATTCTAAATTAACCGTAAAAACACAAAATACAACATAGCAAAACAATAAACTACCTTTATTTATTTTTAATATTGCCTATTATTTGATATATTGTTTTTTATTCAACTAAACCCTAAATCTACCTAAATGAATTGGCCATAGTGCACTTCAATTTTTCCAATCTATTTATTTTCCCCTTTCTAATGTCACAAATTTCCTCCTCTTTCAGATAAGTAGGATACAATGTTTTATTAGTCATATTCCATACAGAACAATAACCCTAAAAAAATGAGCAGTACTATGAAAAAGAAAACTCGTTTGGCTTTGCTGGGCTTAGCCATTATTTCCATTTTTACTTTTCAATTTTGCGACAATGAAGATTTGATTTGTCCACCTTCCACAGCAAAAGAATGCTACCCTTTAAAACAAGTTATTGAAGATGAATTAATCATTGAATTGCAACCTGGCTATACACAGGATATGGTATTAGATAGCTGCAACTACGATTTTTTCATCTTTCAGCTAGCTACTGACTTTTTAGAGCTTCTCCCCGAACAGATCGATTCGGTGACAGTACTAAGAGAATGTAATTGTAATCTGATGTTATTACAAATACATGTTGACGAAAGTATTGACATCAATAACGGTCATTCGGGTTCTATGTCTCCTCCTGAAGACCAGGATGATGGAAGTGGTGGATTGATAGCCTCAGTAGGCATGAATTTTAATATCAATATCGGGCCAGTCAATGCCCCTTTTGATACAATGGCGATAAATGGGGCAGATTCGATTTGTATTAAATATGATACGGATAAGGATAGATTAGGCGAAACGTTAGCAAGTGATACAACCTGTAAAGGAGTCCAATTGAGCAATATAACCGATCCTAACAAAATAGAACGCTTGACAATAGTGGCAGGGATAGATACAGGTGCTGACCCCAATCATTCCTATGGGCGGAAAAATGTAAGCAGTGTCTCTTCAAGCCAGTTACTTTATGTTTCCGGAGAAGCGAATTCAATTTTTCAAACGATGGAAAGTGCGTTACCGGGAGGTGAAATTTTTATTGACGGACTGGACGATAATGAAAATTGTATAACCGATGATCTGTGGGGCGTCGATTATTTTCATAACGACAACAATCCGCTTGATCGTAAAGGACATGGTACCCACGTTACCGGAACCATTCTTTCCGGAAGGATAATCGATAATTCAGGGATCGTAATGATGACGTTACAGATTGGTGGTTATCGAGGTGATACGATCGATCAGGAACATTTCAGTTGTGACTTATTTTCTATTATTTGTGCAATAGATTATGCGGTAACAAACGGAGCGGATGTCCTTAATATGAGTTTGGGGTATTATTCCGAGTATTATAATGCTCCTTTTTATCGACAGATCCGCAAGGCAAGTGAGGCAGGTATGCTGATGGTAACCTCAGCAGGTAATGATGCCAAAAACATTGATGGTTGTCACCATTGGCCATCTAATTTTTCAGAATACTTTCCTGACCATGTGATTGCCGTGGCCGCATTGGATACTTTTACCAGCACTACAACAGCCTTTCAACTAGCCCCATTTTCGAATTATGGACAGCATGCAGATATTGCTGCACCTGGCTGGAGGATTAAAAGTGCAAAAGCTGGTTCACTTGATGATTATGTTTACCTGAGCGGTACCTCTATGGCTGCAGCCGTGGTCAGCCGCAGAGCAGCGATGATAAGAGATTCTGTGTTAGCAGCAGGTAGTACCATTACTGCTGCGCAGATTAAAACACAAATCCTTTCAGAAGCGGAGGTTAAATTAAATCTTTGTGTAAATGGCGGCAGGGCATTGACCCACAGAAGTGACACAAGCCTCTTGAGAAATATCGGTTATTTACCACAATAGTTAGAGACCAGAAAATTTTGCTGAAAGTCACCTCAAATTTAGGCGGTAATTCTATTGCCGCCTAAATCTTGAAGGTACTAACTTCGAATTCCCTAAAAATGACCTCTGGGACAGCCTTTTGCTGGTATCAAACACCCCACCAGCTTTTTCCCACCCGATCAGCCTCTAAACACGCACACAGCGCGCGTGGGTTCCGGCATAGGAGCATTGACCGTTAAGAAAAAAGCGGCACCCGTACTGCTCAAGAAGAAATACTGCTTGAGCTAAAAACAAGGAAAAATCTGGAAAATCCTGCCAAACAATCAAAAAAGATCAAGCTATCAAAAATCAAAAAAGCGAGTTTATTTCTTCCACCCCAACTAGGCCGCTTTTTTTAGGCCAATCCTCCAGCCGGAATGGTTTTTTTTTGCTTCGTTTTCTTTTGCCACCAAAAAAAAATGAAGACGCCTGATTATTTAAAGCTCCAAATCTCAAACCTACTTCCAACACCCAAACAAAAGCCTTGCCTAGCATAATGCCGATCTTTATCTATGGCTTTTGCAACCCTTCTGGCGGTAAACCGAAAGACTGTAAAAACCCCAATTCAAAACCTAATAGTGGCAAATAAATTGGCCTTGCAGGTTATGTTTTGACCTACTTGAATTAATTGGACAGATAAATGCAGCATGGAAGAAAGCTGGCTTTCAGCGCTTCGCGGTCAACCAAATGAATTTGGTTGGTACGAAGAGCTACAAACACCACACGAACCTCCTACCACCTAATCAGCCACTAAACACGCACACAGCGCGCGTGGGTTCCGGCATAGGAGCATTGACCGTTAAGAAAAAAGCGGTAACCGTACTGCTCAAGAAGAAATCCTGCTTGAGCTAAAACCGAAGAATAATAAGTAAAATTCTGCCCAACAATCAAAAGAGATCAAGCCAGCACAAAACATCAAAGCGAGTTTATTTCTTCCCCCCAACTAGGCCGCTTTTTTTAGGCCAATCCTCCAGCCGGAATGGTTTTTTTTTGCTTCGTTTTCTTTTGCCACCAAAA
>BQJU01000128.1 GCA_021604865.1 Saprospiraceae bacterium
CCCTAAACCTATTTCAACTACAGGTCTCTTTTCCAAACTCCCCCTATAGACTCTTCACTTCCCCCACCAAATTCTGAATACTATCCTTGGCATCGCCAAAAAGCATACGCGTGCGTTCGTGAAAAAACAGCTGATTCTGGATACCGGCATAACCGGGGTTCATACTACGCTTGAGGACAATGACATTTTTGGCTTCCCAGACATTGAGCACCGGCATACCATATATCGGGCTACCCGGATCATCATTAGCCGCTGGATTCACCACATCATTAGCCCCTACAATCAACACAATATCCGTAGAAGGGAGTACCGCATTAGCATCCTCCAGGTCGAGAAGCTTAGGATAAGGCACATCGGCTTCCGCCAATAGTACATTCATGTGCCCAGGCATACGTCCAGCTACCGGGTGAATGGCGTATTTCACATCCACACCATTGGACTCCAACAAATCATCCAGTTCTTTACATATCTTTTGAGCTTGCGCGACCGCCAATCCGTAACCTGGAACAATCATGACAGATTTAGAATAATACATTTGGATAGCAGCATCATTGAGGCTTACTTCTTTGGCTATCTGGTCTCCCACGGCCCCCTTGCTACTGGTTTGAGTACTACCGAACCCACCTATCAGTACATTGAGTAAGGATCGATTCATAGCCTGGCACATCAATACAGTTAGAATGGTACCCGAAGCCCCAACCAGTATTCCCCCTACCAGCATGATCTGATTGTCGTAAATCAACCCTGTTGCTGCTGCCGAAAGTCCGGTAAAGGAGTTAAGTAGAGAAATAACTACCGGCATATCCGCCCCACCAATAGGCGCTACAAATGATAGGCCGTAAACCAGGGAAAGCAACATAAAGATGATCACTAGCCCAAAGGTGGTTCCAGTCCCGGTTATTTGAATATAACCACCCAGAATCACCGTAATGATAAGGATGCCAATATTGAGTATATTATGTCTTGGAAAAGTTACCTTTTTATCATTCACCAGGCCTTCAAGCTTGCCATAAGCCAGCATACTACCGGTAAAAGAAACCCCTCCGATCAATAATGCCAACAGCACGATAAACAATTGCCCGGCAGACATCGCCTGAGTCCCTCCGTAATAATGCACCAATTCAACCATGGCCAGCACCACCGCACAAGCTCCCCCCAGACCGTTAAAGATGGAAACCATCTGCGGCATGGCCGTCATCTGTACTTTTTTTGCGGCTACCCATCCTATGATGCCACCCAATAACATGCCCCCAATGATCCAGGGGTAATTATTGTTGGCGCCGGCAAAAGGGTATACCATTGTTGCAATGATGGCCATGCTCATGCCTATGCCCGCAAGGATATTACCTCTTCGGGCCGTATCGGGTGAACTCAGGCGACGCAATCCCATTACAAAGCCCAAGGCACCAATCAGGTAAGTCAGGTTAATTATAGATGTGAATAACATAATCTACTTGCTTGTTTTTTTCTTTTTGAACATTTCTAGCATACGGTCTGTCACCGCAAAACCACCCACCACATTGATCATTCCTAACACAATACCAATCACCCCCAGACTTAGGGTGAGGTAATCGTCCGGTTCAGCCCTTCGAATAAGAATAATGGCGCCAATGATCACCACCCCACTAATGGCATTGGCCCCCGACATCAAAGGGGTATGCAAGACCGTAGGTACTTTGGAGATCACTTCAAAACCGAGAATGATGGTAAATAACAGGAGGTAAATCAGCAGTAAATATTCATTAAAGAACTGTAGAATGGTCTCCATATTTTGGATGTTTTGATACTTATTTACTTGAGTTTTCCAGCGGGACAATGCAAGATCCGGCGATAATTTCATTGTCCATATCAATGGATAGCGCCCCGTCCTTAATCAACAGCTTGAGGAAATTCATTAAATTATTGCTAAAAAGGCGGCTGGCATCCTGAGGCATTTCTTCAGCCAGATCGGAGTTGCCAATAATGGTCACGCCATTGTATTGATAGGTTGAATTGCCTTGAGTCAATTCGCAATTACCGCCCGAAGAAGCAGCCAGGTCAATAATAACCGAGCCCGGTTTCATTTGATCCACCGTGCTTTTCGGCAGTAAGATTGGCGCTTTACGTCCCCGCACCTGGGCGGTGGTAATGATAACATCAGCCTTGGCAGCTCTGCGCTGTACCTCGGCCTTTTGACGTTCCAGGAACTCCTTGGTTTGTTCCACTGCATAACCTCCCGCCGTGGTATCTTCTTTAGCTCCTTCCACTTCTACAAATTTGGCCCCCAAACTCATGACTTCTTCCTTAGCCGCCTGTCTCACATCCGAAGCTTCTACCATGGCACCGAGTCGTTTGGCCGTAGCAATGGCCTGTAATCCCGCCACCCCTGCACCAAGGATCAGTACCTGTGCCGGTCGGATACTTCCGGCCGCAGTAATCATCATTGGAAAATACCGAGGCAACTGATTGGCCGCCGTCAATACCGCTTTGTAACCCGAAATGGATGCCATTGAGGAAAGGATATCCATGGATTGCGCCAATGTAGTACGCGGAATCATATCCAGACTGAAGGCCCCCAACTTATGTTTTTCAATTTGTCCGGTGATATCCGGATTATTGTAGGGTTCAAACATAGAGATCAGGATCGTGCCGGGAGTTAATTTGGCCATTTCTTCATCTGCCAATGGATTGACAGTGATCACCACCTGTGCTCCCTTTAGCACTTCATCGCGGCTAACAACCCCAGCAACTGCTGTGTAAGCATCATCATTAAAGCCTGCATTAAGACCTGCTCCTGATTCGATGATCGTATGTGCAGCCACATCCGGATGTTTCTTCAGCGTTTCCGGAGTCAGGGCTACACGTTTGTCGTCGGTTTCTTTAAGTACACCTATTTTCATCAATAATTATTTATGGTAGCTCCGTAAATATACAAAACCAAAGCTATTCACAAACTTTATCCTTAAAATCATCTTTGGGAATTTCTTCAAACCGACGAATAATAAAAATTGGGGTTCTCCCGAAATTGACACAGATTTAGGGGGAATCTCGATTCCGCTGTACTCCAGGAATACTTATATAAGTTGATAGAAAAAGAAGGTGAAAGGGTTCGTTATATGGGGCTAGTCGAACTAGATCTCATTCATAAAATTCACAAATCCCACAAATTATGGTCTCTGTCAGTGTGGTAATTTATGCCGGATAGCCCCATAGGTAAACGTACCTACCAAGGCACTAACCAGCACCACCAAAAAGATCATAAACCCTTGCCCCAAAAGCACATATATCGGACCAGGACAAGCACCAATCAGCGCCCAGCCAAGTCCAAATATACCGCCACCGAGCAAATATTTACTCGTCGTCTTTTCCTTATCCGCATAGTTGACTATGGTTCCCTCCAGGGTTTTAATTTTCCATTTTTTAATTGCCCACATAAAGAAGGCCCCCAGCACCACTGCGGTACCCATAATGCCGTACATGTGGAAACTTTCAAAGCGAAACATCTCATGAATGCGGAACCAGGAAATTGCTTCTGATTTCGACATCACAATGCCAAATAGTATACCGACAGCTAAAAAGCTAAAATTTTTCATTTCACCTATTTTATTTGGCTCTTTGACAAATTCCGTGATTTTGAGTCAATCGAAAATGTAAATCGACACTTCACATTTTAATTTGACCACGAAATTTGTCAAAGAACTTTTATTATTGGTCAGACCTTCTTGTAGTGGTCACACCAAATTAGATCCTACCCAAAAATCAGGGGCATAATCAAAAATGTCATAATCAATCCTCCCGCAAAAAAGCCGATCACGGCAATCAGCGAAGGCAACTGCAAATGAGATAAACCGGTAATCGCATGCCCCGATGTACAGCCTCCTGCATATCGGGTGCCAAAACCAACCAGAAAGCCGCCAACAATGGCTAGCAATACCCCCTTTAAATTTCCCAAATTGAATACATCTGTAGGTATCATGCCACTTCCTTCCTCTATCGTTTCAGGATAGTCAATACCCCAATCTTCCAGGTGGCTGATCGTCGCTTCGGAAATAGCCACCGGCTCCGGACTTTGTAAATAATTGGCGCCGATAGCACCACCGATAAATGCTCCGACAACAAAGGCAATGCGCCAGAAATTTTCTTTCAGATCGATATCAAAATAGGAAAAGCGTTTGCCTGCTCCCGCAGCTGCACACATTACCTGAAAAGAGGTAGAAACCCCAAAACTTTTCCCCATCCAGGTTAGTAGCAATAAAATTAAAGCGATGGCAGCCCCACTTATTGACCAATGCCAGGGTTGACTTATGGCATCTATTAAGCCATTCGCTTGAAGAAGCAAATTCATAATTCAAATATTTTTTTTATTAAATTTCAATAGAAATGTTTCGCTGGCCTCTTAAAACCAAGCTAAAAATAGTAAGGAGTTCTGTAAGGACGACACGTGCTTACTTCTCCACTAATTCCGTTTGCCAAACTGCCCAGCCGCCTTCCATATTAAAAATTCGCTTTTCGTCAAAGCCTCCATTACGCATCAGCGTACAAGTTCTTATACTCCGACGACCGGTACGACAATACACAAAATAAGTGGCTCCGGCAGGCAAGGCTTCGATTTGATCCCAAAAATCATAAGCAAAAAAACTGATATTTATCGCTCCGGAGATGTGTCCAAGTACAAACTCTTTTTCAGTCCGCACATCAATTACAATAGGCTGTTCGCTACCTGCAATAGCCTGCTGGAATGCCTCAGGCGACAAGTTATTCAATTTCGATTTCAACATCCGCCAACGGGGTGTCTTGCAGGATTTATCTTCCATACCTTATCAAGTTTGGTGTGAAATTAAATATTATACCCGTCATTGGCAAATCTCATATTCAGTCTTCTTTCCTGATTGTCTCCTTCAAAGTCCCATTCTTATTAACATTTTCCAGATAATAGAGTTCTTCCACCGGCCGCAAAGGTCGTTTGAACCACAGTGGCCGACGCAATCCATCCGGACCGGGAGCAGGCCTGGTCATAGCCAACCATTCCTTATACACCTCATGAGATTTATTGGTATCTACAAAGATATCGCCATAACGGTCACCGGCCTGAGGGACCTCGATACGCACCCGTTGGTGCCAGCAGTGCATACCACTGATCGGATCCGGGTGTACGGCATGGGTAATATTCTGGTGTACGCCACCATCCATCCAAAAGACGCGGGAGCTATCCTTATCACTACTCTGGAATGGCTTCACGCTTTCTACGGTATTCATTTTCCAACCACCTTTGCCATCATTAAGGATAGCCACGGTATTGGTCGCCCAGCGATTGCCGGTTTTATCTTCGGGCTTCCGCCAACGGCCCAGGTGATGAGAGCAGGCAATAACGCCCGGTTTCATCCCCTGTGTCACCCATACCTTATCAATAAAATAACCGATATCCGTATGTAATTTGACCAGGTCTCCCGTTTTAAATCCAAAACGATCCGCATCTTCGGGATGCATCCAGATCGGGTTGCGGTTGGAAATTTCCATCAACCATTTGGCATTACCCGAACGGGAATGAATCAGCGTCGGCAGCCGGAAGGTCGGTAATAGACAATATTCTCCCTTTTCTTTATCCAGTTTCTCCTCATGGATATGGCTTTTGATATAAGTAGGAATGGCGTATTCCGGCCATTTCCAGTCGACCATCGTTTGGGAAAAAAATTCATTCTTTCGCGAAGGTGTGGGGAAACCTACTTTGGCTTTTCCATTGATCATCACCCCAATATCTATACCTTTCTTACGAATTACCCCCGTATTCGGGTCAACCTCCGTCCCGGCTAATTGCTGGGTAGTCAGTTCATATTCATGTTTGCTGTAAACATTTTTTTCTACCTCAAAAGCCCCATACCTGCGCATATAAGCCAGCTCTGTTATGCCTTCTTTTTTGGCAGCTTCCGGTAACCCTGGAGTATGTTCAAAAATATACTGGTAGTATTCATCAATATTGATCTTTTCCCCTTGCCGGTAGGGCGAAAGGAAATGTTTGCGGATACCCATCGAACCATCGGGGTCCATCCGCCAGCTGAGCTCGATCCAGAATTCGTCTTCTTCCCAAACTTCTCCGGGGTTGACCTCATAAGTAAATTCCACCTCCTTGCCGGCTCTTCGGGCAGCCTCCCGCAATACGGGTTGCCGAAAGGCGATCCACTTACCGGAATGGGTGGCATAACTATTGATGTCGTGCCGCTCTGAAGCATGGCCCATCGGCAATACGTAATCCGCATAAAGGGCGGTTTCATTCCAGGTAGGTGTCATGGCAATGTGCAGCCCCACCTTTTCCTCATCGGTCAGCGCTTCAATCCAGGTGAATCCATCGGGATAAGTCCAGACGGGATTAAATACACGGGTAAAATAAACGTCCATTTTTCCTCTTCCTTCCTTTAGGAAATGTGGCAGCAGGAAGCTCATTTCAAAAAATGCCAGCGGGTATTCATTGGGAAAGTGTAACTCATTCCAAAACTTCTGCGCCGGAGGGACATCAAAAAAAGTTGGCGAAAACTTATTCCAACTATTGGGTGATGTTCCTCCTACGGTACCAATACTTCCGGTCAGGACATTCAAAAAATGCAGACACCGCGATACACACCAGCCGCCCAGATTACCACTAGCTGCACTTCGCCAGTTGTGGGTAGCAAATCGCTCTCCCGCCTGACCAATCAGCCGAGCGACTTCCACGATCCTATCGGCAGGTACACCGCTCTCCTGTTCCGCGAAAGCGGGTGTATATTCCACATATTCTTCCCGCATCTTTTCAATATAGGTCTCAAAGGTTACGGATGCTTCAGGGTGTCTTTTTTCCAGGTATTCCTGCCAGTTTACCCAATTTTCCAGAAATTTCCGGTTGTAAAGGCCTTCATCCAGGATTATCTTGGCCATGGCCAGCAAAGCTGCGGCTTCAGAGCCCGGATAGGTTGGCAACCAAAAATCAGACATACTGGCTGTATTAGACAAACGAGGATCCATACAGGCTAGTTTGGCCCCCTTCATTTTGGCCTCAATGATGCGCTGCGCATGTGGATTAAAATAATGGCCACTTTCAAGGTGAGCCGAGATCAACAGGATAAACTGCGCATTGGCATGATCAGGTGAAGGGCGGTCATAGCCGTACCAGATATTATAACCAAAACGGGCACCTGACGAACAAATGTTGGTATGGCTATTGTGGCCATCGACCCCCCAGGCTTTTATCACCCGGTCGGCATAACCTTCGTGACCGGGACGACCTACGTGATAAGCAATTTCATTATTACGCCCTTCTTGGATGGCTTTACGCATGCGCCCGGAAATGTCGTTCAGCGCTTCATCCCAACTGACGCGTTCCCATTTGCCCTCACCCCGTTTTCCAACGCGTTTTAGGGGATACAAGATCCGGTCCGGGTCCGTAATTTGGTTGATTGTTGCCGGTCCTTTAGCACAATTCCGTCCCCGGCTGCCCGGGTGGTATGGATTGCCCTCAAACTTGCGAACGCTGCCACTTTCTTTATCAATATAAGCCGTCAACCCACAAGCGCTCTCACAATTGAAGCAGGTAGTGGGGACAATGGTGTAGTGTTTTTTCTCCGCCCGTGGCCAGGCCGTCGACTCGTATTCCACCCAATCATCCCATTGTTCCGGCGGTGGAAATTTGGTCAGGTCTCCCACCTCAGTAAGCCGATCAATGGGAGTGGTTGTATCTTGATGTAAATCGGGAATTAAGCCTAGCTTTTCCGCGATTTTTTCTATAAATGAAGGTTTCTTTTGTCCCATAATTTGTTATCTATTAGTAAGGCGATTTTTGGGGAAAGATTCTGATTTAGTTTTCCAATTCCTTCCATTTAAACAAAAGTGAAAAATGAAAAGTGAAAAGTGAAAAGTGAAAAGTGAAATGCACAATAAAGCATTGGCAAACATTCCTTCCATCCTTCCATATTATTTAACTCAACGGAATCCTCTGCGGTGCTTCCACCCATATATGTTCCGTCATATAAATACCTCCCAACACCAAAACTCCGGCCATCGCCAGCAGCAAGTCCGACTGTCCGGCACCAAGGATCAGGAGCATTGGTAATACATTGCCCAAAAAGATAACGCCTCCCCAAAAGTTATTGCGGTACCGGCCTTTGGTGATCATATCCACTGTGATTTTGGCATCCTGTGTGGGATGAGTGATGGTCAGTTCAATCAGCATCGTAAACAAATTGACACCCATGCCTATTAAAAGTATATTGCTCAATAAATCCACCCAATTGGCATCACTTTTCACAACCAGTCCCAGAATGGCGAATGTGGCGGCACCGGCCATCAGGCTGTGCACCAACATGTGTATCGCCAAGGTCGGACTTTGCCAAAAATCTCGTCCTTTTGCTTGTGCAAATAAAAAGGCGGTATAGATGGCTACCACAACGGCAATCAGTGCTGTTAGCCACATCAGTGGAGTGGCCATTGCTGTCCAGCCCATCCAATTGCTCAGCGCCAACAAACTTAAAAGTCCTCCGTATATGGTGATAGCATAGCCTCCTCTAACCAGCCAGGAATTCCATTGTGGTCGCAATAAAACATTCAGGAAGCGATCCGGCCGGTCCAAATCCAGAACAAGCAACAAGCCTGTAGCGCCTAAAAAGACAATCCCCAAGGCCAAAGCGATCCAGAAAACCAGCGGATCAGGTGATGCCCAACCGGATGCCCAGGCCAGAAACGGCACTAGAAAAGCACCCGCAGATATGGCTTTGGTCCATACATAAGCCGATACTTCCCATCCCCACAGCACCCCCTTATCCGGAACGTCATAGATCCGTCGGGCCTTGCCTAACATTACGTCAATGGATTTGGAGGTCCCCTTTTCTGAAACCTCTGCCGCTGTAGCCGACTGTCCATTGCTTTCCATCAGCGCTGCCAGCACATCGCCATTGGAGAAAGCCATTTTTTCGGCTTCCTTGGCGTAATGTCCAACACCTAGAGACTGAGAGCTCCAAAAATATTCATCCGACTTTTCCGTTGCGGTAGGATTGAGCGAGGAATCATCACCATCGATATAAAAGAGGTTGGGTTGAGTGCCTTTTTCAGGCTTTCTGACTTTTACCTGCTGGCGGGACAATAGTTCTGAAATTTTGCTATCCGGATTGTCCATATCACCCGAAATGATCGCCTCTTCCGGGCATACATTGACACAGGCCGGTTCCAGGCCTACATCGACACGATGAGCGCAATAATTACATTTGGCAGCTGTGCTGGTTTCCGGATCAATATAAAGTGCATCATAAGGGCAGGCCTGCATACAGGACTTACAGCCGATACAGCGATCTTTATCAAAATCCACAATGCCATCATCTCTGTAATAAAGAGCCTCTACTGGGCATATCTCTACGCAAGGGGCATCGGTGCAGTGGTTGCAACGCATCACTGAAAAGAGACGCCGTGTTTTTGGGAATACCCCTTTTTCAACCTGCTTAACCCAGGTGCGATTGACGCCAACCGGCACCAAATTTTCCGATTTACAAGCCGTCGTGCAAGCATGGCAACCAATACATTTACGATTGTCAATGACAAAACCATATTTCATATAAACTCACGTATTTTGAAAATGATGGATTTTTTAATTGTGGACTAATCCGTGAATGCATAAAAATATGATAATTTTTTCATGTATTGTGAAATATTGTTCTGCTTTTCCAAAGCTGACCTCCAAATATGCTCTAATCTCCATCTAAAACCTATCACTAAAATACCCTATCTTTATCCTACAAAGTTTCACCAACAAACCAACCAATAATGAGTGTCAAAAAAGCCTATAATCACTGGTCAGATATATACGACACCAATGACAATAAAACCCGCGATCTGGATAGAATCGCCACCCGACAAACGCTGGAAAACTACCCATTCCAAACAGTCATAGAATTAGGCTGCGGTACCGGGAAAAATACCGAATGGTTTGTCGAAAAGGCACAATCGGTAATTGGGCTGGATTTTTCAGAGGGTATGTTGGCCAAAGCCAGAGAAAAGATCAAGTCGAATAAAGTCGAATTCCGTCAGGCCGACCTAACGAAAGCCTGGGATATTCCCGGCAATTCTGCCGACCTGATCAGCTGCAATCTGGTCTTGGAACACATCGGCGATCTGGATTTTATTTTCAGTCAGGCCTATGATAAGTTGAAGTCAGGGGGCAAATTTTTTATTTGTGAATTGCATCCTTTTAAACAATATGCTGGTAGCAAAGCCAAATTCGAAACTGATGAAGGAGTGAAAGAATTGGAAGTCTACATGCATCATGTTTCTGAATTTACGAATGGAGCCCTGAATGCTGGATTTCAATTTGAGGGATTGAAGGAGTGGTTTGATGAGGGCGTTGAAAATGGACTTCCCCGATTGATTTCTTTTGTGTTTGAGAAGTAGTTGATCGTACCAACCAAATTCATTTGGTTGCCCCAAAAGCGCTGAAAGCCAGCTTTTTTATCTGTGAATGAATCACTTGGAGGCTAGACTAAGGCCGACCTTCAAACAAGCGCTAACGCTCACTCCTCCCGCTTCCGATTATGCTGCCATGCCTCCGGATTACCGCCAGCACTCGCATTTTCTTCCCGGTGTGCGTAACTTTCCATAGCGTCATGGATATACATAAACTGCTGATCCCGGCCAATTTTTTCGGCGAGCCCTGTTTTAAAAAACAAATCCCGGACCGGACCAATTACCCCTGAAACATAGAAGAGAATTCCCTTAGCGTGCAGGTCGTCAATTATTTCACTGAGCGTATGCAAGCCGCTACTGTCTATATCCAACATGCTCGATGCGTCCAAAATGAATAATTTGAGTTTCCCTCGCCTTTGATTTACCAATTCCTCTACGCTTTCCCGAAAATAAATGGAATTGCCAAAATAAAGCTGTGCGTCAAACCGCAAAATGAGCACCTCATCACCGTGTAATGCCTCCGGATAACGCTTGATATTGCGGTAATATCGCGTATTCGGCAATTGACCAAGAATGGCAAAATGAGGTTTGGAAGTTCGGTAGATCATGAGCACCAGGGAAAAGATAACGCCAGTCAATACCCCAGCCTGAATTCCGACCATTAGTGTGATCATAAACGTGACCATCATGGTCCAGAAATCGCGGCGATGGTGTTTCCACAATGTTTTGGCCCCTTTATAGTCTACCAGCTTAACTACCGCTACCAGAATGATGGAAGCCAGGATCGCCTTGGGAACATAATAAAATAGCGGCGTAAGAAACAATAATGTAATTGCAATCAAAAAAACGGTTATAAGAGAAGAAACGCCCGATTGAGCACCGGAATCATCATTGATAGCCGAGCGCACAAAACTACCGGTAGTCGGGTACGCCTGAAAGAATCCCCCTCCTAGTTTGGCAACCCCCAAGGCAATCAATTCCTGATCAGGGCTGACATGTTGATTTTTGTGTCGTGCTTCCAAAGTACGAGCAATAGCCAGGGATTCGATAAAGCTAATCAGGCTGATGGTCAGCGCCAGTGGGATTAAATTCCCGATTTCTTGCATGGATGCTTTTGGCACCTGAAATCCCGGCAAACCTTTAGGTACAGCACCTACAATCTGCACCCCAAAATTGTCAAGGCCCAAAAGGGAAACGACCAGAATGCTTCCAAAGACGGCTATCAAAGCGCCGGGAATAGCCTTTTTGACCTTTTTTAATCCTTGGATAACCACAATACCCATTACGCCAATGACAAGAGAAATCAAATTGGTCTCCTGGATATGCGCAATAGCACTACCAAGAATTTCATAAATTTTATTGCTCCTGGGAATGTCGATGCCTAGCAGGTTTTTGAGCTGGCTTAAGCCAATAATAAAGGCAGCAGCAGATATAAAACCAGCAATAACAGGATGGGAAAGAAAATTGACCAGGAAGCCCAGACGAAATGCACCAAGCAAAACTTGAACGCCACCAGCAAGCAGGCCAGTTACAATGGCCAATCTAACAAAAGTGCTACTTCCAGGTTCCGCAAAAGCAGTAATCCCTGTTAATACCAATAGTGAAACGATAGCTACCGGTCCAACGGAAAGTTGCTTGGAAGTACCAAAAAAAGTATAGAGCAACAGAGGAACCAAACTGGCGTAAAGGCCATAAATCGGAGGCAAACCAGCCAACAATCCGTACGCCATCCCCTGTGGGACCAACATGACCGCTACCGTTATTCCAGCTAATAAATCAGCTTTGAAAAATTGTTTCTTGTAGCGGGGAAGCCAGTCCAGAATGGGTACGTATTGACTAATCTTCATGTAATAAAATAACCAAGTTATTAAACTTGTTCTTGCAGAATCTCTATTTTAGTGTTGATGGACAAACGTATGCCGTAGTCGGTATCTCTGATCCGGAAATATCATCAAATGTACCGTGGATGTTAATTAGATTTTCGAACCCACGAGCTTTCAAAATTGACGCGGCAATAGTAGAGCGATAGCCACTGCGGCAATGCATATAATATTGTTTGTCCTTTTTAATTTCGCTCATCTTTTCATTAATAAAATCGAGTGGAAAGCTTTGCCCATCTTTGATATGCTCGGCCTCCCATTCTCCAGGCTTTCGTACATCTAAGATATTAATTTTATCATTACCCTGGTATGTTTGTACCAATTGGGGGATATCAATTGTTTCAATACGATCGGTTTCCATGCCCGCAGTTTCCCAGGCTTTATAGCCGCCTTTCAGGTAGCCAATAGCATTATCATATCCCACCCGGGCCAACCGTTTTACCGTTTCCTCCTCTTTCCCCTCGGGAGCTACAATCAGAATAGCTTGCATCAAATCGGGGATAAGTGCGCCGACCCAAGGAGCAAAACTTCCGTCCAAACCAATAAAGATCGAGTTGGGTACAAATCCTTTTACAAATTCCGCTTTATCCCGCACATCGAGAATCAGCGCATCGTGTTCATTGGCAGCAGCCTCAAAAGCACGCGGCGACAAGGGTAAGGCTCCTCGCTCCATTACCACATCAATGCTCTCGTAGCCAGATTTATTCATCTTGGCATTTTTAGCAAAATATTGTGGCGGTGGCAACAAGCCATCAGTCACTTCTTTAATAAATTCTTCGCGGGTCATATCAGCCCGTAAGGCATAATTAAATTCTTTTTGATTACCCAGCGTATCCCAGGTATCCTTACTCATATTTTTCCCACAAGCTGATCCGGCACCATGAGCCGGATAAACAAGCACATCATCGGGTAAAGGCATGATTTTTTCACGCAAGCTATCATACAACCATCCCGCCAGGTCTTCCTTTGTCAAATCCCCCTTTTTCTGTGCCAAATCAGGCCGCCCTACATCCCCAATAAACAGGGTATCTCCAGTGAAAATGGCATATTCTTTTCCGTTTTCATCCAGCAACAAATAAGTGGTACTTTCCGGAGTATGACCAGGGGTATGCAATATTTTGATACTTACATTACCTAGTTTAAAAATTTCTCCGTCTTTAGCTGTATGTTTTTCATAAGTCGTCTCTGCTTTGGGACCATATACAATCTTTGCACCCGTTTTTTTGGCCAGATCAAGGTGACCAGATACGAAGTCAGCATGAAAATGGGTCTCGAAAATATATTTTATTTCCGTTCCATTATCCTGTGCTTTACGCAGATAGGGCTCGGTTTCTCTCAACGGGTCAATAATGGCAGCTTCCCCATTACTTTCAATATAATAAGCGCCCTGTGCTAAACAACCGGTATATATTTGCTCTACTTTCATAACTGGTAGAATTTATTAGTTAGTAAAACCAAAAATGGACTTACATCGGACATCCTCTAATTTACTATTTCTATCTGTTTTCCCCAATACCTATCCGTCCGAAATAAGCATACAATATTAGAATCCTCTAAGATACAAATATATGAACATATCTTCATTAGAGAAAGTTGAATGAGCGGGCACTACGGAGGAGAGTAGACTGTTGAAGTCCTTCTTCCTTATCCGACTAAGGGGTCAGCGAAGAATAAGTTGTCTGTTTCAGGCGAGCTATTTTGTCACCAGCCTAGGCGCGAAAACCGCGCTTGGCCACTACTAAGCAAGGATTTGAGCAACAACGGCTGGTGACAAAAGAGCCGCATCAAATGGGTAAGTTATTCT
>BQJU01000129.1 GCA_021604865.1 Saprospiraceae bacterium
CGAAATATTACAAATAATGAGTGTGTCAGTTTTTGATAAAACTCCTGTAAATCAATTGTTTATGAAAATTAATACCAAAAATCTCGATACCCCTGACTCTAATCAATTGATTATCTTTGATTTATAACCGGACACTACTGATTCCAACCTTAATAAAGCCCAGTAAGCAGCCTTGGGAATCAACTCTAATGACTATAAATTTATTAATCAAAATGAGATTACCAATAAGCTTTATATTTTTAGCATTATTTGCCCTTAATACAAGCTGGGGGCAGTCATTCTTGGAAATCAGCAAGGATCTTGATCAGCACATAGTTTATACGTCTATTGAAGAAGCCTTAACGAACCCTGAAGAGGTCTATCGACTTAACTTGAATAATAGTGAGATAAATGAAAATTTATTGGAAGAATCGCTTCATAAATTTATCAATTTACGCGACTTGAAATTATCCAATACGTTCATCTCCCAAATTCCGTCGTCCATTGGCCATTTAAGGAAATTACAGTTTTTAGAAGTTGGGCATTTAAAAGAACAAAACCTTAATCTTTTCAAGATTCCTGAGTCAATCCAAAAGTTAAAAGAAATTGTTTACATCAATCTTATTGGTAACCCCAATCTTGAATGGGATGAGACATTCTTATGTTTGTCAAAATTGCCAAAACTCATCAACATTGCTTTGATGAACAACAATTATAAAAAAATACCAAAAGAAGTTACTGCCTTAAGCTCGCTTGAAATGATTTGGTTGGGTAAAAATCCCAATTTAGATTTGGAAGATGCCTTTTCAAAATTATCGAGGCTGGATCATTTAGGTCAAATGGGCCTGGGAGGAAATGGCCACACTCAACTTCCAAAGGAAATTGTTTTGTTGAAAAACATACACAATCTATGGTTGAGCGGGAATAATTGGAAAAGCTTGAATGGACTTCAACACTTGCCCAAACTATCACAACTTTCCTTGCATAACTGTAATCTGTCCGTATTCCCAAAGGAATTAATCCAATGTACAAAACTGGAATACCTATCGTTTCTTGGAAATCCAATGATGGATTTTGATGAGGTTTTAAAAGTAATACCGCCTTCCGTAAAGACTTTAAACCTGAGTGATAACAACATCAATAACTTATCCCTTGACGCTTTAGGTGCGATCAGTTTGGAAAAGCTAATACTTAATAAAAATAATATCGATGAAAGGGATTTAAAGGAGTATCGAAAGGCAAACAAAAACCTGGAAATTTTGCATAATTGAATTGCCGTAGCAGCAACTAGAATAAAATGACCTTGAATGCAAAGCGACTCTAACTAGGGTTTCTTCAAAAAGTCAGCCGCTATTTTTTCCATCGGCCTCAATAAAGGCAACAAAAAACCTGAAAATAATTTTGTATTTTTAATACCTAAATTCTTCAGAACTTCCTTGCTGGCAATAATCAAATAAATACGAAACCATGAAAAATTCAATCACCCTACTCTTATTATTAGCTTCAATAAACCTCCACTCTCAAACAGAATACCTGGCAGGTCATCTATCCACAAAATACGTTAGTGATTTAACGTTGGAGATTGAGGCACAACTATATTCCGATATAGACACTCCCATAGATAGCTTAACGATTTATTTTGGTGATGGAAATTTTGAACGAATTGGCATCACATCTGGAGTGGAAATTAGTGAATTGGGCATTATAAAATCAACTTTCCAATCAACCCATACTTATACAAGTCAGGGTACTTATGAGATTTCAATTGCTGAATGTTGTTGGAGCAGTGAAGGGTTAAATACCTCGGAGTTTGATAACGCTCTTTTCTTATTATCCAGGTCTTATGCTTTTTTAAGTCCAATTTTTTTCGGTACAAATACCAGCCCGGTTGAAGGAAGTTCAATCAATATTATCCCTGGTTTTTTTGGTGAAACCTTGAATTTTGCATCAACCTTTTTCGACCCGGATGGAGATAGTCTGACCCTTGAATTTATTGCCCCGTATGGCGATAGCGTTGTTGCAAATAATTATTTATTTCCCGATCAAATTAATCCAGGTGGGAATAATGTTTTTACCATTGAACCGGACTATTTTACCTGGGACAATCCACAAGCTGCCGGCAATTATCATGTCGCTTATAAACTAACGGAATATAGAAGGGATATTCCAATTGCATCCAGTTATGGCGTATCATTAATCAATATCCAAAACCCTACATCGACCATCCATTCGTTCGAAAACAAATTCAAGATCTACCCAAATCCGACTAACAATGTAATAAGGATTGAAGGGGAAGAAATTGATAAAATGGAAGTTTACAACTTGTTAGGAGAAAGGTTAATTTCCCAAACAGCCGGATCTGGAGAAATAAGCCTTTCCGATTTGCCTGCTGGGAGTTATCTGATCTCTTTATTTCAGAATGGAAGAAAATATTCGACCTTGATTCAAAAGATCTAATAAAAGACCATAAAAAAACAGAACAGCAATACGGATTACAGGGTAAGCAACTGTGCCGGAGCACAATTGATCGGAGCCCCCGGGATTGCTGATGGAAAAAATAAAGATATGAGTCTCACCAAACAAATTGCAAATCAGTTCAGGGAAGTCCAATTAAATGGTACCTGGGTGTCCACCAATTTAAAAACCGAATTATCTGAGGTGACCTGGGAACAGGCTAATACCAAGATTGGCTCGTTAAACACCATAGCTGCTCTGGCATTTCATATCAATTATTACGTGGCCGGTATATTAAATGTATTTGAAGGCGGCTCGCTCGACATCAGGGATAAGTACAGCTTTGACTGTCTGCCCATCGAATCACAGGAGGATTGGGAAAAACTATTGAACAAAATGTGGAACGATGCCGAAAAATTTGCCAACTTAGTAGAACAAATGCCCGACAAAAAATTATCGGAAGATTTTGTCGATGGAAAATATGGGAACTACCACAAGAATATTCATGGCATGATCGAGCATAGCTATTACCACCTGGGGCAGATTGTTTTGATTAAAAAACTACTGTTGCAGGCAGAAAAAAATGGAACCGAAAACGAAAGTAAATGAAAAAAGAGGCCTCAGAAATCAAAAGAGAAGATATCCACATTATTAGCCGCAATAGCAACTGGACAGAAAAGGGTGTCCACAAAGCGCTGAAAGACGAGGTTTATAATGATGCAGCGTCCTGGGTAAAGTTTCTTCGCCTATTTTTTATTAGTCTGGGGGTTAGTTTTACCACAGCTGGGATCATTTTCTTTTTTGCCTATAACTGGACTGACTTGCATAAGTTTATAAAGGTAGGGCTGGTAGAAGGCCTTGTTGTAGTGCTGACCCTGCTTGTTTTATTCACGAAAATAAATACTACTACAAAAAATATCCTTCTGACTGCTGCATCGGTGCTGGTGGGTGTATTATTTGCCGTATTTGGACAAATTTACCAAACAGGAGCCAATGCTTATGATCTATTCTTTGGCTGGACTACGGCTATCATGCTTTGGGTAGTAGTCGCTAATTTTGCACCGCTCTGGGTGGTATTTATCACCTTGATAAACGCTACACTTGTTTTATATTCACAACAAGTGGCTTACGAATGGTCAGAAGTTTTGATTGCGACCCTGCTTTTCCTGATTAATACCCTGTTTTTGGTGTTTAGCCTATTGGGTACAGCATTTATTGATGGATTTAAACCTCCAGATTGGTTTATCAAATTAGTCGCAGTAGCTTCAGTTACTTGTGCGACTATTGGCATAGTCATGGGGATTTATGACCATCAGAAAAACCCATTTTGGATGTTAGTGACTATTTCTGTGCTATTATATGGTGCGGGACTTGTATATGGATTTAAAATTAAAAGTGGCTTATTCCTATCCATCATTCCATTCAGTATTATCGTCATCGTATCCGCCTTATTGATAAAAGTATCTGATGGAGCCAGCATGTTTTTTATTGTTTGTTTCTTTGTCATAGCCAGTGTCACCATAGTGATTAAAAACTTGATGGGGCTTCAAAAAAAATGGATAAATGAATAAGGAAGAAAATATAGGCGCATTTATAAAAACTATTCAATTGGCTGAAGGGGCTGATTTTACCCATGACGAAGTTGCCATTTTCGAAGAATATAAAAGATTTGCTGCCAATAAATCCAGCTTGGCCATTAAGATCCTTTCCATTGTAGGTGGTTTTATTGCTGCTTTGGCATTTCTAGGGTTTCTATTTATTACAGAATTATTTGAATCAGAGATTGGACTCACAATCTTTGGGGCAGGTTTTATCATTGCTGCCGTTTTGTTGAATAAAGTATATGATAAACTGATCATTGACACCTTAAGTATATCGGCCTACATTATTGGCTTTTTCTTGCTTGCTTTTGGACTTTTGGATCTGGATGTTGATGTAAATCTAGTGACGATCATTATTTTATGTATTGCTTTAGTCTCGTTGGTGATAACACAAAACTATATCTTGTCATTTGTCTCCCTGCTGATCATTAGCGGAAGTTTTCTCACCCTGATTTTTTACAATGAATGGCATGATCTTGTACATCTGTATACCTTGTCAATTATGTTATTATTGACCTACTTAATGCTAAACGAATCAGCGATCATAACCTTCAGCAAAAAACTATCTAAATTATATGATCCAATCCGGATTAGTTCGATCCTTTCCTGCATAATCGGTTTGGGAATAATGGGCAAAAAAGACCTATTGCCAATATCACCCGATTATATTTTGGTTTCCTCCGTCGTTTTGTTTTTTATCGTATTATATCTTGTTTCGAAAGTACTTGAAGTGGTTGGAATTGAAGACCTTACAAAGAAAATAACCATCTATTCCTTAAGTGTTTTGGTGTTGGCATCTACGATTTTTGCGCCATCGATATTAGGTGCCGTATTAATAATCCTACTGAGTTTTTTGGTCAACTACAAAACTGGTTTAGCAATGGGAATCATTGCACTCATATACTTCATATCACAATATTATTACGACCTCAATTTTACGTTACTGACTAAGTCTATCATTTTGTTTTCTTCAGGGATCTTGTTTATTGTATTCTATTTATTTGTGAACAGAAAAGTAGTCGAATGAAAAAATATCAGTGGATAATCATTCTTGTAAATCTTATCATACTATTGGCACTTTTTAATAGTTCTGTACTGAAAAAAGAGGCGACCCTGTCAGATGGAACACTCCTTCTTTTAGAATTGGCCCCGGTTGACCCAAGGTCCTTAATACAAGGGGACTATATGCGGTTGCGCTATCAAATTTCAGAAGATATTAGTTATGATAGCATCTCAAGGCGGGGATTTTGTGTGGTGAAACCAGAAGCCAATGGTATTGCTAAAAGAGTAAGATTACAGGACAGTCCATCCCCTGTTTATGAAAATGAATTTCCCATTAGATATAATGCCACTCGTTGGAATATGAACATTGGAGCCGAATCATTTTTCTTTCAGGAGGGCGAAGCAGCTAAGTTTGAAAATGCAAAATATGGTGGCCTTAGAGTAGATGGTAAGGGCAATAGTATTTTGGTAGGGCTTTATGATGAACATTTAGAAAAATTAAACAAATAGAATTATCCAATTCATGCACGAGTTTGTGAATGCCATAGAGGCCGAATTTATTAAAGAATCGAATGCCACAATTGCTTTGGAGCAAAAAGCATATATGCGGAATCAATTTGAATTCTATGGCATGAAAACAGAGACCAGAAGGGTTGTGCAAAAGCCCTTCTTTATCAAAGCGTATTTGCCTCCTAAATCGGACTTAAATGAAATAGTAAAAACACTTTGGGCCAGACCGCAAAGAGATTACCACTATTTTTCGCAGGAACTTGTTTATAAATATGTAAAACAATTGGCAAAGGAGGACATCGAGCTTTTTGAATATATGGTTACGCATAATTCCTGGTGGGATACCGTTGATTTTATCGCTACAAAATTGATTAGTGCCTACTTTAAAACCTTCCCGGAGCAGACGGAAATATATGTAAACAAATGGCTGAAATCAAACAATATGTGGTTGCAAAGATCTGCCTTGTTATTTCAACTTAAATGGAAAAAAGACATTGACACAGCCTTGTTAAGTTATGTCATAAAATCCTTATTAGGATCAAAAGAATTTTTTATCAATAAAGCTATAGGCTGGGTTTTAAGAGAATATAGCCGGACAGATCCTGCATGGGTTGTAGCATTTACTAATGAGCATGAATTGAATCCATTGAGCAAAAGGGAAGCATTGAGGTTGTTGAAATGAGAGAAACCAAAAAATAAAAATAGAATGATGAAAAATAAAGCTACTGTTTTAACTTCAATCATATTTATACTTTTTGGCCAATACCTTTTTGGGCAATTCTATTACGGCCATGTATTATTTGGGGATCAAGAGATTGATTTGACGGCCATAAAAACCAATAGTTCTATAATTGTTCAGATTGAATTAGATGGAGAGGTTATCAAAAACCAGATTGTTATTACAAACATTCACTAACGACTACATTCATTTGGAGATCTCCCAAAAAATCTCATCCAATAAACAAAATTTCCACCCCAGAAACGTATTTTTGGAGATAATAAAAGAGATCGGTATCGCCAGATAAACACTCGAAATAAGCATTGATCATGATAAAAACACTCATTAGCACGGCCTTTATCGCCGTAATTACCCTTTCCATTTATGCCCAATCGTCGACGGATAACACCACCGCCAACTACGAGCGAGCAGTAAATTACCTTGGCTTTAATGCAAACCCACTTGTTGACCATAGCGGGGTGCGGCCCGTTTGGCTGGAGGATGGTAAATTTTGGTACAATGTATCCACTCCGGAAGGAAAACAATACGTTTTGATTAATCCTGCCGATGGATCGCGGGAAACGGCTGCTAATCAAGAAACGCTTTTGGGCGAAAGTTCGATAGATGAAAGACCAGGTCGCAGGCGCTTTTCTCCAGAAGTGGCCTCACCTGATGGCAAAAAGCTGGCCTTTATCCGCGATTGGAACTTGTGGGTACGTGATGTGGCTACCCAGCAGGAAACGCAGTTGACAATGGACGGCATTAAAGACTTTGGCTACGCCACCGACAATGCTGGCTGGAGAAAAAGCGAACGCCCCATTTTACTTTGGTCGCCGGATTCTAAAAAAATCGCCACTTTTCAGCAGGACCAACGCCATGTCAGCGAAATGTATTTGGTATCAACCGAAGTGGGTGCTCCAAAATTGCAGGCTTGGAAATACCCGCTTCCCGAAGATGAGGATATTATCCGTATCCACCGGGTGATCATCGAGGTGGACGGGCCTAAAGTGATTCGTTTGCAGATGCCTCCTGATCCACGGCGTGGAACCCTTTGTGACGATATTTCCTGTTCGGGTGCCTTTGACGATAATGAGTGGAATGCCGATGCCAACAAACTGGTTTTTGTATCGAGTTCTCGCGACCACAAGGAGGCGAAAGTGCGCATTGCGGATGCCACCAGCGGTGAAGTCAAAGATATTTTTGAAGAAAAAGTGGCCACCCAATACGAATCAGGCCAGGGAACCATCAACTGGCGATACCTGTCCGGCACCAACGAGATTATCTGGTATTCTGAACGCGATGATTGGGGGCATCTTTATTTATATAATGCAACCACTGGAAAGCTAAAACATCAGATCACAAAAGGAGAATTTGTCGTAACTGAGCTTTTAAAAGTAGACGAAAAAAATCGCCTGTTGTATTTTTTGGCCAATGGCCGGGAAAAGGGGAGAGATCCTTATTTTAATCACTTTTATCGGATTGATTTTGAGGGTAAAAACCTACAATTGCTCACGCCAGAAGATGGCCACCACAGCGTTTCTTTATCACCTGATGGTAGTTGCTTTGTAGACAATTATTCCAAACCCGATGTTCCACCCGTTGCCGTTTTGCGGACTATGGCAGGAAAATTGGTGACCACACTCGAAAAAGCTGATCTTTCCCGTTTGATCGCAACAGGTTGGAAACCGCCACAACCGATCACGGTTAAATCACGCGATGGACAATGGGATCTTTATGGTTTGATGTTTACGCCTACTAATCTGGATGAGACAAAAAAATATCCGGTAGTCAATTACATTTATCCTGGTCCACAAGGCGGTGGGGTAGGCCGTCGCTCTTTTTCCGCCGCACGCCGTGATCATCAGGCGCTTGCCGAATTGGGTTTTGTGGTGGTCGTCATTGACGGAACCTGTAACCCTGGGCGCTCCAAATCCTTCCACGATGCCTGTTACGGCAATATGGCGGACAACACCTTGGAAGACCAGATTGCCGGATTGCAGCAACTGGCGAAAAAATATCCCTATCTCGACTTGGATAAGGTAGGCATCTGGGGACATTCCGGTGGCGGGTTTGCTACCGCAGCGGCTATGTTCCGCTATCCGGATTTCTATAAAGTCGGCATTTCAGAGTCAGGCAATCATGACAATCGCAATTACGAGGATGACTGGGGCGAACGCTACATTGGCCTATTATCTGAAGACCAGTCAAATTACGAAGAGCAGGCGAATCAAAATTTTGCCAAAAACCTGAAAGGTAAATTGATGCTAGCCCATGGAGGCATGGACGATAATGTGCCACCTTACAATACCTATTTGGTGGTCGACGCACTGATTAAAGCCAATAAAGATTTTGATTTGGTGGTTTTTCCAAATGCTCGGCATGGCTTTGGCGAGGATAGCCTATATATGACCCGCCGCCGTTGGGATTATTTTGTCAAACATTTGCGAGGAGAGGAGCCGCCTAAGGAGTTTGAGATCAAATGGGAGGTTAAACCTTAGATCAGGAGTTGCTACGGAGGAAGAAATTGGCAATCACTTGATGTTTTTTAAATGTACTGCAAAATGGATCTATAATGGAGGTGAGGTTCTCAACCCGTTAACGCTTCCAGGCTTAACCGATGGATTTGTACCTCCCGGAGAATACAATTTTGTGGTACGGGACCCAGGTGGATTCGATAATTGTGATAATCCGTTAAGGACAGAAAACGAGTTAGAGAAAATGGTGAATATTTATAATTATCCAAACCCGTTTTCATACTTTACGAATATTCGTGTTCCGCCTATTGCAGCAGAATATGATTTTCACGTTATGACAGCTTCAGGTCAAGAAGTCTACTATGAAAAGGTTCGGGTTTCAAATGAAAATTACCAAATTAAATTTGATGGAGGAGGATTAGAAAATGGGATTTATATCTATAGCTTGAATAATGACAACTTTATCGCTGTTCAAAAGATGGTGATTCAAAGATAAGGGGTCAGCGAATACCCACTTGATGCGGCACTTTTGATGTTATTAGCCACGATTTTTTTATTATTGGGATAGGAATTATTCTTCCAAAAGAAAGTATGGGCGGTAATACTGTCGAGTAGGTTAAGAATCCAAACAAGCTCTCTAAACTGAAATAAAAAAGATGGATAACAAAGAGCAATCAATTACAAACCAGTTGAGTACTAAGTCTGATGAAGAATTAATAGAAATTATAAATTTTGATAGTGAATTTTATACGGATTTAGAAGTTGAGATAGCGGTCAAAATCATTTCAGAAAGAGGGTATGAAATACAAGAAGTGGAAGATTCTGAAGATGAAATAGCCTCTGGCAGAATCGAATTGGGTTTAAACGGTGAAGAAACATTTCGTTTAGCATCGGATTCAGGTAAATTAGGCATATCGATAAAAAATTTAAACGATTTAACTGAAGATATTAAAAGAACTGAGGAGGAATTAGGTCAGAAAATAAATGGTCGATATGCTAAAATGTCAAATGAAAAATTAGTTGAAGTATATGGGGAAATGGTGGACGGAATTGCAGCGAAGGGAGGGTTTGGTACAGATGAAAATATTGATCCGTTTAATAATTATATTAATCTTATTCAAGAAATAGAGGGCAGAAGAATAAAGTTAACTAGCTCAATGGGAAAAAACCGACTTGTAGCAGAAAAAATTTTAGAAAAAAACTTTTGAAAAAATTAGGTCAAAAGGGTGTGCAATATATCATTGTAGGCCTGATTTCGCTGATTATATCCTTAGCCATATTGGCACCTAAGCCAGAAGATTCTTTTTATGTTTTTATATTAATACTATCGGTTGTTATACATTTATTTATAATATTAACGGGAATTCATTTTTTATATAAATCTCGTAAAGGAAGATAATGCCGGGTTTTGATGAACTTGTACGTGGCAAACCAGATGTAATAACACTAGATATTACCAAATTCATTCAGTTATTTTTAATCTTGTAACTTTTCAATCATTCTATCGTAATCTTTTGTCCATTCTGAATGTGTTTGCCATTTTATATTTTGACCATCTCCTTTTTTCCTTGGAACTATATGAAAATGACTATGAAAAACATCTTGTTGTCCTTCTCTTCCATTACTACTTATAATTTGTAGGTTCTTTATACCTAATTTAGATTCATAAAGTTTTGAAATCTTTCTCACTACTCCTATTACTTCTTTTAGTTCTCTTTCTGGAATATCAAATATGTTTACATAATGTTTCTTAGGTATTATTAGTGTATGATATCTACTTGCAGGATGAATATCTAAAAACGCATAAACATCTTCAGTTTCCCATACTTTCCAAGATTTTGCTTCTCCTTTAACAATTTTACAAAATATACAGTCATCCGTAATCATTGGTTATTTTTTTTTTGATCTCATTGATATATATATTAATATTTCCTATTTTAAATTGGCACTAACGTGGAGCTACCTGCCGTTTCGCAGCTTCGCGGAGGTATGGCCGGGTAGCTGTTTATGTGTGCCTGGCATGTACCGCTGTCGAAAGATAGCAAATTATTCAAGAGGGTGAAAGTCCCTTATACGCGAGATTGATTTCTCGAAGTATTAGTAAGTCGCAAGGGTGTTAAGGGTGACCTTAGATCTGAAGGAAGCGAGCCTACAAAAGTCGGTTCTAACGAACAGTAACTTGATAGGGAGGCTTGATTACTACTCAAAATTCAAAATTTCGATTTAGTGAACTGCCGTATACGAGACCCGTATGTACTGGTGTGAGAGGCGCACCCCATCAGTTAACGCTGGTGGGGCCGTCTACTCGATTGCACGAATTAATTTTGTCTACAAATAGTATCATATTTATATGTCAATACCTTCCAAATAATCCTTTATCAATTTCACACGATCTTTGCCTCTAGCCATATCTATTTTTTCAACAACAATTTCATCTAATTTTTCAGCAGTAATCATAACTCTTTCTTTATGAAAATTATCTATAAGATTTCCGGTTAACCGAACAGGGTATTTATTACTAGGTGAAAATTTAATTTCTGCATTTCCTATTACATCTGCTTCATTGTGCTCTGAATTGATTCCTTTGTAAGAGTATCTCAAATGATATTTTTCGTAATCTGAATAAATTGATTGAAAAGACCCGCGCAACTTCCCATTAGTAGAATAACTATCACCACTAACTTCATAATAAGTATCAATATATGAAATTTTAATTATTGCGAAAGACTCTAACTTATTGACTTCTGAAATATCAATAACTCCCTCAATCCAATATCCTTCTATAAAATGTTTTCCTAATAACAACTTACGCAACTTAACAGAATTAGCAATAATTTTATTTAAAATATACTGTGTAAACTTAGAAATTAGTATAATAATAAAAATAGTAATTAAAAGTAGCAATATATTTATATCATTAAATGAGGACACATTCTTCAAAACAAGTCCTGATAGTACACCAATTATTGACGTAATAATTGTTTGAGTCCAAGATTTAAAAGATTGTATTTTATCAATCATTATCATTAATTTATTTCTATTCCAAGATGCAGAATAAAGTCTTTGGGTGTTATCAAGTAATTATGATGGGGTAATTACGACTTTCCAATCACAAAGATATCGAAACAGTCATTTCTTAGTATTTCTAAAACCTGAAAAGAGTTACTTTCTTTATTTAATGCATTCATAATGTCTTTCAAGTTAGGGAAAAAATCATTTGTATTCTCCAAGTCACTCAATGTAGAAATAACTATTGTTCCATCCTCCATCAATAATCTTCCCATTTTTTCTAAACCTAAGATTAACTTAGATTTATGAATAAAATCTTTAGAGCGTTCTAAATTAGAATAATAAAAACAACTTCCCAACATACATGTAATAAGATCGAATCTTGTAGTTCCAAAATTTTCATCTATTGCAGAAATTATGTGAGGCGATTCTAGATTCCAGTACATGTGCACAATATCCTGCTCATAACTTTTTACCCATTCAAAAACATCTAAATCAGTTATCACACCAAAGCTTTTCTTAATGAATGTAGGTTTTTTCAAGCCTGTAAAACCTCTTAAAGATGACACATTTAAATCTAAGTGTGATTTATATGATTTGTCCTGCTGCTCTAAAAAATGAATTAAAACAACTAATTCAGAAGGTAATTTATACTCTCTTTTTATCGATATATTATCATATTTAAGAAGCCACTCAACTTCATAATCTATTTGCAAGCTTTTCTGGTATTCTTTTTCATCTTCCATAATACAAAACTGTTGAGTTTATTTGATAATCGTACTATATTGTAAAGCATTTCATGCAACTCAAAGGAATGTCTGCGCCCCCATCACAAAAAAAACACGCCAGCACCCTGTCGCGCAAACATTTCAGTTGAACGATCCCGGTGCCAAAGGCTAGCAAACTATTTCTAAAGGGAAAGCCTTTTTCTACTATTGGCTTAACCGCAGCCCAATTTAAGTTTTTCTAAGCAAATATGCTGTGGATCTTAGGGGCCAGCGAAGAATAAGTTGTCTGTTTCAGGCGAGCTATTTTGTTACCAGCCTAGACGCGAAAACCGCGCTTGGCCACTACTAAGCAAGGATTTGAGCAACAACGGCTGGTGACAAAAGAGCCGCATCAAATGGGTAA
>BQJU01000130.1 GCA_021604865.1 Saprospiraceae bacterium
TTGTAGCGAAAAGCGTCAATTTTTTGATGACTGGGTTGGCTTGATGCCAAAGCATCAAAAAGGACTTGAAGTGCATACCCTGAGGTACGGACAAGAAAAGTAACGAAGTATCATCGAAAAAGTGATCCTTTGCAGCCAAAAGGTTGGCCTCCAAACATGAACTAACAGTATTTCTTCTTGAGCTGTACGGGCGGCCGCTTTTTTCTTAACGGTCAATGCTCCTATGCCGGAACCCGCCTTCGCCTTCGCGTAGCCGCTATGGCAGAGCGAGGCCGCGCGGAGTGCATGTTTAGTGGTTGATTGGGTGGAAGTCGAATTACCGCCTAAGTGCTTGTTTGGAGGTCGGATTTGTTTGTAGGCCAACGTTTGACCTCCAAACATGCACTAAATTTGAGGTGACTTTCAGCAAAACTTTCTGGTTGCTATAGTTATACTAAAATTCGGGATGAACTGACATTTTGGATTCTACCAATTTAAGAACGTGATTCCAGGTTACCAGACCCGGAGATTTTGCTCTGTATTCTAGGTTGTCCTTTGTAATAGACATCGCCCGAGCCAGAAATTTTTACTTCCAGATTTTCACTGACATCTACCTGGCAATTGCCGGAACCAGAAATTCTCACCTTACAGTCTCCTACATTCATATCATAAGCTTTAACATTGCCTGAGCCGGAGATATCTACGTATAAAGCATTGGCTTTACCTTTCAATCGAATGGATCCGGAGCCACTGATGTTACTTTTGATTTCTTCAGCACTTATATCGAGAACAATGTCACCTGAACCACTCACGCCAGTCAGGAAGCCGCCTCTTGTCGTAAAAGAATTTTCTCCATTTATACTTCCCGAACCACTTACAGTCGCTTCATCCAAATTGGGAACGGTGATATACAATTTTATACCGGAATGTTTACGGATGTTTTTTCTAAAGCCAATTTTCCAAAGGCCATTCCTAACTTCGGTTTCCAGCAAATCAATGATGTTGGCTTGTGCTTCAATAGAAACGGACTGTGTGCTGCCTTGTTTGATGTATACATCAGCGCCATTGGTCACCTTTATGCCGCTAAATGGGTCGACCTCGATAGTTTTGCTTATGACAGGCCCCTCTCCTTTTACGCCGTCCCCCCACCAAGATTGCGCAGGTATCGCGGTTGCAACCAGGCTCAATGTAAATAATAAAACCAGTGATTTTGAAAATTTCATGATGCAGATATTTGATTTAATAATGATGTCGGATGTTTTTTGCAAGTCAGCGTGTTTGAACGCTTGTTGATTCTATTTACAGCAACTTGATTAATGGAGTCTTCTTTTGGTCCATTACCCCTATGCACGAGAAACTTATTTTTAGAAAAAGGGCCAATATCAAGGTGAAAGGTTCTAAAATACTGCATTCAATTGCCAAAATCTAAGACTAAAAAAGCCAATTTAACGACAGAGTCCAAAAATTCATTCATAAACCATTTCAAAAAAAATGAACTATTTTTACCTCCAATGGAAAATCTCAAACACATTTTAATCATTTTTCACACTTCAACATGTCAGCAAAAACCTCATTTCCACTAGTCATTTCCCTACTTTTGTTGGGAGTATCCTGCCAGCAAATAAGTACGCCTGACTACTCCAAGGTTCCGGCAAAAACAGCGTCGGGTATTAATGTTGTTGTTGAAATTCCTGCTGGAACCAACCACAAGATTGAATACCATTCGGAAAGCAAACAGTTTCTTGTAGATAGTATTGATGGCCAGGTCAGAATAATTGACTTTTTGCCCTACCCGGGTAATTACGGGTTCATCCCTTCCACATTGATGGATGAAAAACGAGGAGGTGATGGCGATGCCCTGGATGTGCTGATCATTGGTGAAAGCGTGCCGACTGGTACTGTGGTGGAAGCCATTCCAATTGCAACGCTGCGTTTGCTCGATCGTGGAGAGGTAGATACCAAGATCATTGCAGTGCCGGCTGATCCATCCAAACAAATTATAAAATCCGCAGATTTTCAATCATTCCTTATTGAATACGATGCTGCTAAACGAATTATTGAAAATTGGTTTTTGCATTATAAAGGCTGGCAAGTCATTGAATTTTTAGGTTGGGAAGACGAAAAACATGCCTGGCAAGTCATTGAAAAATGGAATCTTAATTCGAACTAATGTTACCAACGCTAGAATCCGACCGGCTTCGACTGAGGATGCCGCAACCTGACGACCTGGATCATATCTATTTATTGGGCAGTAATCCCAAAGTGATGAAATATATTAATGGTGGGAAGCCCCTGAGTCGGGAAGAGGCCAAAGAAAACCTGGATAAGCGGATCAGTTTGTCAAAAGATGTTTTAGGATACTGGATCACCGAAGAACGTGAATATGGTCAGGTAATCGGATGGATGGCTTTAAAAGCATTGGACGAAACTCAGGAGATAGAATTGGGATACCGCTTTTTGGAGGAAGCCTGGGGGCAAGGATACGCCACAGAAGGAGGTTTCCGTTTATTGGATTATGCTTTTAAACAACTTAATTTAAAACGAGTCGTGGCAGTGGCCCGAGTTGCAAATAAGGCGTCTATCAGAGTTATGGAAAAACTGGGCATGAGGTATGAGAAAACCGGTACATTTTATAACGTAACATGTGTCTATTACGCTATCAATCAACAATTTTATTTAGAAAATAGGAAGTGAAGTTATGAATAGCATTCAGTGACTCTATCAATTATTTTTCGTCAAAAAAAAGATTTTTTCAACAAATTATCCAAACGATACGTTTAGGAGAAGGAGAAAGAAAACACATTCGACACCAATGAAAGAACCTATACTTAGTATTATTCCTGCAAAGCAATGTTTTTTTCAGCAAGCTACTGATCACCTGGCCCAAATATTACGAGGGGATATAATTAAACCCAAATTGACGCTTTCCCATCAAATTCAGCGCATTGCTCTTCCCGGAGGTTATGAAGTTTTATACTCCCGACAAGTTGAACAGCTTAGGCCATTTTATGGTTTTTTGAATGACATTGACAATCTATTTCTACAACCCACTTATTTACAACTCCTTGAAGACTTTCCCCCCAAAGGGATGGAGTTTGGCTACCTCTTGTTTCAACAACATGGTAAAACGGTAGGAATTGCTACCTGTCAACTCCTAAATTTCAACCTAAAAGAGACGCTTTTTTCGGAAGAAAAGGCAAAAACTGGTTTTTGGACCTCTATCAAAAATTCTTTAGGAAAGCGTTTCAATTTCCAGCTGATGGTCTGTGGTACCACCACCGTTACCGGGCAGCATAGTTTTCACTTTCATGCTCAGGTACCGGAAGCTCAGATACCGAAACTAATTATTGATGCCTTGACCCAGGTAGTAGAAAATATTGAAACCAAGGTGGATACCCTAATGGTCAAAGATTTGGGGCCTGAAACATTACAATGGAACAAAACCTGGGAAGACCACTCTTTTTGCCAGGTTACTTTTCAACCCAATATGATTTTCAAAGTTGATCCTTCCTGGTCTACTTTCAATGATTATCTGGGAGCCATGACATCAAAATATCGGGTCAGGGCCAAACGGGCACGAAAAAAAGCCAAAGACCTAAAAAAACGATCACTGGATTTATCTGAAATTCAGTTGATGGAAGAAAAAATACATCGCCTGTACCTGGAAATTGTCAAAAAGGCAGATTTTAATATGATGACTTTAAATCCAGGTTACCTGCCTGCTTTAAAGGCAAGACTAGGTGAGAACTTCATCTTGACGGGATATTTTTCCGGAGAAGAAATGCTTGGTTTTTGTACCACCCTCCGTAATGGAGAGGATTTGGAAGCCCACTTTCTCGGCGTAGACCAGGATGCCAATCACGAATATCAGCTCTATTTGAATATGCTTTATGATATGACGGAACAAGGCATTCAAATGGGCGGAGTAAAACGCATCATCTTCGGGCGTACTGCTCCCGAAATCAAAAGTTCAATAGGTGCAGCAGCGGAACAGGTTTTTTGTTATTTCCGCCATCGGAGCACATTCATCAATAGGTTTATTCCCAAGCTGATCAGTTATTTTGAACCCAAAGTTGAGTGGACACCACGACATCCTTTTGGACACTAGTGCATGATATAATGCTACATTCATTCTGAAGTCTTAGGGTTGGGCACCAGCTTTTTTCCCTGCTTCCCTTCGTTAACCGAAGGTTTGGTAAGACGCTCCTGGTAACGACGGCTAAATTCTACTACCTTAAGCATTTCCTGCTGATCAACAGAAGTTGATAATTCCTCCATCTGCGCAGGAAACGCCTCCTGGCTAGCCGTTTGCAATACTTTTTTCTGCTCGGTTAAAGTACTTATTATAGTAATCAACGCCACCAACAAAAGCACTGCGGCAACCATTCCCATCTGGCTAAACCAGGAATATTTGCGGTGATTTTGGTGAGCATCCAAGCGCCGCTCCAACCTGCGCCAGGCTTGGGCAGAGGGCTTTTCAGATAATTTATGTTGATTATTTTTAAACACCTCAAAAGGATCTTTTTGTGATTTCATTATATTTTTTGACTGTGTTGTTCTTACAAATTTAAAAAACAGTTACCTACCCATAGATGCTAAGAACCACTCACACCCGGATATCTTATTTCCCGAAGTAAGGTCTGCATCCGCTTTTTTGCCAGTATCAGCTGCGACTTGGAAGTATTGATGCTAATACCCAGCAACTCTCCAATTTCCCGGTGTTTGTAGCCTTCCAAAACGTATAAATTAAACACTGTGCGGTAACCGGTCGGTAATTGATCCAGTAGATTAAGGATATCCTGTGCCGCCAGTTCTTCCTGTATCGTAAGGGTAGTCTTTGCCATTTGTGGGTTGATTTCAACAGTTAAGTTAAAATTGTGCCGCTTGCGCAAAGCCATCAGACATTCATTAACCATTATCCTTCTGATCCAACCTTCAAAACTACCTTTTCCACTGTATTGTTTAATATTCGTTAGTACTTTAAAAAAAGCTTCGATCATCGCATCTTCGGCATCTTCTGAATTCCTCATATATCGCTTACAGACTCCCAGCATGTTGGGTGAGTAACGTTCGTACAGCAATCGCTGTGCCTTCCGGTCTTCTTTTCTACAAGCCTTTATCAGTTTTTCTTCCGTCACGCGGCTACTTTTCAGGTTTAATATTCTATCAGCGGTATTATTAGTCATACGATCGCTATTAAAGTTATTGCGCAGGGGTCATAATGAGGTCAAAACAGATGGCTTCCCATCTCTGAAGCATTACTTCACTCGAATATGCATTTGGACATTCGCCCTGCGGGACCGCTCCGTAATCCCACAAATTAGCAGATTTATTACTAAAGATGCAACTTTCCTTATTTTTGGTGGGTTAGTGCATTTGAATAATAATTCTGGCATGTAAAAGGGGAAAATCCTATCTTTACAGATTGTTTAAAACATTTTTTGATTGAATAACCAATTGCCTGGATAAATGTCTTGTGTCTTAAAAGTAACATACAATAGATCAAAAACTCCTAAAATGCCAGGCGCAAAGCGTTTTAATTTTCTCAAAAGCAATCACCACTTGCGATCAACCTTCCGAAAACCTGGAGCAAGCACTTTGAAAAAATTCCAGAATAAACCTCAAGAAGATTAAAACTATTAATTGCCCACCAAATTTATTGATTCACTTAAAAATTCAGATTGATGATTTTGGAAAACAATCGCTACCTGCTAAGCGGTGGCATTGATCCCCTCGAATTGTGCAGCAAATATGACTGCCCATTGTACGTGTATGATAGCGCCATTATGGAGCGACAGTACAAACGCATAAATGATGCATTTAATGTCAAAAACTTAAAGCTCAATTATGCTTGCAAAGCATTGACCAACATCAATGTCCTGAAAGTATTCAATGAATTGGGGGCCGGTTTGGACACGGTATCTATCCAGGAAGTAAAACTTGGCTTGAAAGCGGGTTTTGCCCCTCAGGATATCATTTATACACCCAATTGCGTGAGTCTGGAAGAAATTTCTCTGGCCGTAGCGGAAGGTGTAAAAATCAATATTGACAATACCTCCATTCTGGAACAATTTGGCCAGGCACATCCCGATGTCCCGGTTTGTATCCGTGTAAATCCGCATATTATGGCGGGCGGAAACAGCAAAACATCAGTGGGCCATATCGATTCCAAATTTGGTATTTCTTTTCACCAAATGCCCTTGGCACACAGGATCGTGGAAGCCACCGGCCTTACCGTAGAAGGGCTGCACATGCATACTGGTTCTGGTATTCTTGATGCGGAGGTCTTCCTACGTGGCGCAGAAATCCTGTTCAACATCGCCTCTGAATTCCCTGATCTGGATTATATCGACTTTGGCAGCGGCTTTAAGGTGCCCTATAAGGAAGGAGATATTGCTACTGATATCGAGGACCTGGGTGAAAAAATTTCCGACCGTTTCAATACTTTTTGTGAAGAATATGGCCGGGACCTTACCTTGATGTTTGAGCCTGGTAAATACCTGGTGAGTGAAGCCGGATTTTTCTTTGTCAAGGTGAATGTGATCAAACAAACGACTTCGACTATCTTTGCGGGCATTGATTCGGGTTTGAATCACCTGATCCGGCCCATGTTTTACAATGCTTACCACGAGATTGTCAATGTCTCAAAACCAACAGGTAAACCTCGCTTTTATACGGTAGTCGGCTACATTTGTGAAACGGATACTTTTGGCACCAATCGCCGTATTTCCGAAATCCATGAGGGAGAAATTCTCTGTATTGAACATGCGGGTGCCTATTGTTCCTCTATGGCTTCTAATTACAACTCTCGTTACCGGCCAGCAGAAGTGATGATATATAAGGGCAAAGATTACCTTATCCGCAAACGGGAAACGATGGAGGACTTGCTACGCAATCAGGTGGAGGTGCCGGTGTTTGTTAAAGAAAAAGTGGAAAGCTAGGCCAGGTATCGGATACCACCCCGGAGCTGTTACCAACTTCCAAACATTTTGCATCAAAAATTAAGGCAAGTGGTATCTGATACCGAAAGCACCGCCATGCACCTGAGCAGGGTATCAGATACCACTTTATATTTCAGCGGAAAATTGAAGATAAAGTTCAGTAAAAGCGCTAATCAGGTATCGGATACCGGGAGCAAGCGCTTGGTCAGGTATCGGATACCTACCCGGAGCTGTTACCAACCTCAAAACATTTTGTACCATCAATCAAGGCAAGCGGTATCTGATACCGAAACCGGAGTACAGCACTTGATTCCAAACTATTCCCCATTCTTAATACATTTTTATATAGAAATAAAGTTAAAGTTTCCCCTTCTCCTTGACTTTAACATTGATTTGGCCTAAACTGAAAACATTCTACCTGCTCATTCGCGCTATCGCAGTTTTTATCAGCACTACCCGTTTTTGCCAAAAAAGATGTCCTCTCTTTTGGCTGATTTTCTATTGATTTTTCTTGTGCTTAAGTCTTCACTTACAGCACTGGCTATTGCATTTTTTCACCAAAAACCATATCGCTATGTCTGTATTTTTAATGCATTTACGACAGGGTAAAAATTCACACGGATTTTCTCTGGTTTTTCTCTTACTGATTTGTATGCTGACAAGTGCTACACTTTCTGCACAAGGCACATTAAGCTGCGGAGCCTGGCTTATCGATACAACTACCTATGATTCGGAAATCGAATACCCCTTTTCCGATCGTTTTGGTAATAAATATTTGCGATCTGACCTTACTCTTTCCCGCAATCCGGTCACTCCATGTGATTGTTCCGAATTTTCTGATACGGAGGTGCCAAATTTGTCGCAAAGCATTTTTGATATTACTTTTCTGGATTGTGTGGAGGGTACCGGGATTGGCTTTAATGATTTTACCAATGGAGAAGAATACCGACGAGTGATGTGTAAGGTATACGCCGAGCTTTCTCAGTTGGTTACTCAGGCTGATGACCCATGCACAGGGGATGATCCACCCAAAGTAAATATTTCAGTCTTAACTTCCAATGGAACCGAAGCAAATATGTTGCCTTCTAATGCATTTGCGGGCGGGAGTGCTGTCTATGATTGTGCCGGACAAGGAGGAGTTCTAACGGGGCTGGTTTGGGATGTCATTAATGGAGGAGTTGATGTTAATTCTGATGAAAATGATGAAGTTGCTCATGGGGTTATTGTTTTAAATATTGATCCTGTTGTATCTCCACCTGATCCTCCTTTTGCAGGCTACTATACAGGTGATAGTTCTGATCCAATGGATATTGGCAGTTTTCATGATTTATACACCATATTATTACATGAGGCGGTTCATACCCTTGGGTTCTCTGCTCAAATGACCAGTAATGGATTCCCGAATAACGATCATATCAGCTATACTCTTTTTGCAACACACTTACGTGTAATTGATTTTCCCGGGCCATTGTTGCCGGTTATCGAAAGAAACATCAACAATCCGTTTAGATGGACCCAGGCTATTCCTTCTACGTCTTTTTATGGCAGTTGTCTTCCGAATTCTAATCCTGATATGTTTTTTATTAATCAGAATGGAACTAGCGCTACCATTTTCACTGGAGCCCAACATGTTGTCGGTACATCTTTTAGCCATTTGGCTGACAATTGTAACGGCCCCTTCCTTATGGGAGAAGAGGTGGATAGCGGAGAAAGAAAACCTTTAACAGAATCTGAAAAAGACATCCTCTGCTCCTTAGGTTATTCGATTAGTGCAATATCAGATTGTGGCTGTAAAGTAGTAGGTGTCGATGACTATGGGCCTGCCTGCTTGGAACCAGATGGGTGTATTACTGAAGCATTTGAATTCAGTCTTTGTGATGGAGAAATTTTCAACTTTCCCCTTAGCAATTTACTAAACAACGACATCAATGCAGATGGTATCCTCGATATTAAAGCAGACGGAGCCAACATAAGTGTTTCCAATGGCATTGTCGAGTTTGAGCCTTGTAGTTCAGGGCAATTCAAAATAGCTTATGAGCCTTACTCTAATTCATGCAGTCAATTAGGTAATGTGACCTTTGCCATTATCAATGTAAAACCGTGTGTGGGTTGCTTATTTGCCGATGAGCAAGCTCCGGTAGATGGTGGCTACAATCACAATTCCTGTAATCTGGTTTGCAATCCCGAAGTTTATGCCAATGATAATTCCATATCCAGAAATTCATTTGGCTGCATCTGCATTGAGGGTTTTGAATTGCCAGGATGGTATGCTGCAGTAGGTACTGCTGATTACTCTAATAATACTATCTTTAATGGATCTGGTTCTTTAAAATTTCTTTGGAGGTATAGTCCTCCTGATGGTAATGTCGTAGAAGAATCTCCTTATACCCCCATTGAGTTACCTGGGCCTGGAAAATATTTTTATAGCTATTATTATAGAGTGACCTCTTCCATTCCTCCTTCAAATTTAAAATATAGTATTCATTCAGCTTTAGTTGATGAAACCATTCAATGCCAGTTTGGTGCCTGCACTATAAATGAAAACGCCTTGCTTGATTTTGAAATCGGCAAGATAGAAGAAATTCATTTGGAGGAACAAAACAGCCTGGTCAGTAGCTTCACCAGAACCGGTAGTTGTTTTTCCTGGGATGATCTTTGGACGGCAGCAGCGCTTTGGGTTTATCCTGAAGCCGAATCAGTCCAGTTGGGGACCGGTTATGACTTTTTTCTTGACCAAATCGAACTCATCCCTGATAATTTTCCGGAAGATGAGACGATTTCTGCTATTTGCGAAACCTCCGTGGCCCTCGGCGGCAAAATGTACTGCCAGCCATCGGGCACCACCGTCAAATATACCTGGACCGATGAAAGTTCAAACGTTTTAGCGATGTATCAGGTGGTCAGCGATGATGCAGGAGATCAAACTGTTCTGGATATGAATGGTGATCCTATGCAGGATATCCCTTTCATCACCTGCACCGTGACCAGCACGGCCTGCTGCACCCTGACCCGAATTTTTACTGATGATGGTGGACTGGATTTGACCGATTGTCAGAACAACACCTACAAAGTGACCATTGATGCCGATGGAGAAAACACCTTTGGCTGTGCCTCCTGTAATACTTCAAACACTGTTCCCTCAGGGTATAAGCTGGGTGATGCTATCACTTCCGGTATTTTGGATAACTTACCGGCTACCAATGCACAAACAGTTTGTATTGAAGGTACCCTGGAAATTGACTTTGACTACAACTTTATCAATTCCCAGCTCAATATGCTTCCCGGCTCCAAAATCGTAGTCAAGGACGGAGCCTATTTAACCCTTTATAATACCCGCTTGTCAGGCTGTACGGCTATGTGGGCAGGCATAGAAATTGAAAAGGGAGGCGGTATAAAAATGTCAAACAGTACCATCAGCGATGCACAGTATGGCATCTACTTGCATCCGGCTACTCCTTTTGGAGGTACAGCACCCACAGCAGAAATTATTGCCAGTACCTTCTGTGATAATTTTATAGGTGTTTTTGCCTCAGCAACCACTAATGGCAAGGTCAATGCCTTGATTGCCGAAAATACCTTTTCTAATTATCAGAATTTATTACCGCCATATAGTGGTCAGGCTTCTGCTTCCGGTTTACCGGAGCAGGATACCCGCTCCCTGGCAGGCATGTACCTCAAAAACATAAGTGCTTTTTTAAGCCGGAATAATGATTTTAATGGCTTGACTTCCGGGATTGTATCTTTAACCACGAATCTACAGGTTTCCGGAGGTATGTTTACCGAAATGGTAACCAATCAAAGTTATTATCCCACTTATGCTCCTCGGGGTACCGCTTTATACAGCAGTGCTATGGGAGGCCATCTTTTAGTGGCAGAAGGCACATTGATCATGGATTGTGTAAAAGGCATTATCGCCAGTTTTAGTCCGCTCAATGCCACCGGGAACACGATGCTGAACGTAGATTGGGGAATTATTGCTACCTTACCTTCTACCGGTACAGGCAATATCATCATCGGAGGTATGGACCAAGCAGACAAAAATACCATTCAAAGCAATGCCCTCGGAATCGGAATCAGCAATCCGGCTGCGGGAGGTCAGGTATTGGTTGGCAACAACGAAATCACCACCGAAGCAAGTGCCGCTAGTGGCAAGGGCATTGGTTTTGAATTTCACGCCGCCCCCACACAGGTCATTGGCAATACCATTCATGTCAACCAAAAAGGCGTAGGACTCTTTTTGCAGGCCGCCAAAAACATTGAAATCACTGACAACAACCAGATCGTTTTGGCAGATGAGGCTTTAGCCAGAGCCGGAGTGACCCTGCAGGCAGCCACCAATTGTCTGCTCAGTGAGGTACAGGTAGACGGAGACGGCACCGGTGGTGCTGACAATTACGGCATAGAAATTCTTTCCTCGCCAGGCAATAAATACTGCTGCAATGAACTGGATAAAACCAGAGTCGGGGTACAGGTTGATGGTGGCAGCTCCTCAGAGGATCATTTCAGTGGTACCATTTTTGGTGATCACCACTATGGTTTATTGATTCCTTCTAGTGGCATCCTCGGTACCCAAACCCATCAGGAGAATCAATGGACGGGGATTTATGGGGCTGATAGTGCGGCGGTTTATCAGGTAGATCAGCAGACAGCTGCTAACTTGCCATTTATTTTTGATGATTCTGAAAACAGTTATTTTGAGGCACCTAATGCGTCACCAGTTGGATGGTTTGTTTCAAATGAAAATTTAAATCCAACTGACGTTTGCGCACCAGAAAACTGTGTAATTGATGACATCAAGCAGGATTCTCCGGATACCAAACGAATTGCCGGAGATAGCATTCAGGCAGGAGATTATACTTCCACAGTTCAATGGGAACTAAACCGCTACCTCTACAAAAAAATAGACGGGGTATCGATTACTGAACAGGAGATTCAGGATTTTGTGGATCACCATGACACCACTACAGTGGGAGCCTTCCATGCGATTGATCTGGCTCTTGCCAATATCTACCAAGCTGATATTGTGGAAATTGATCAAATCAATGAAAATCTGGATTCTATCCGATCGATCCTCAACGCCATTGCGGATATAGATACGGCACTGCTGAATGCCACCGGCACAACCTACCAAACCCTCTGGCAAAGCCGAACGCAAAAGATTGATGACTTGCTTGACTATAATAAGGATAATGTCAGTCTGTTGCAAAGCCTGGCCACCAGCCGGGGGACGGCCTCAGCGAGCATTATGAGTCAAAATGCGAGCATCACCGTAGATTCCATTTACGAACAAAATGAAAAAACAGTGAATGGCATCTATGCAGGTTATCTAAATAAAGGATTGACCAAGCCGGATACCGCAGACTTAAATGCCTTACAGGCAGTAGCCGATCAGTGCCCTTTGGAAGGGGGAAACGCTGTATACAAAGCACGGGCATTGCTAAAACTGATGATCGGAGTAGACCCGGTGTATGATGATCAGCAAGCTTGTTTGGGTAGTCAGGCGTTTGCTATGCCGGAACCGGAAGTTCGTGTTTCTGAATCTTCAGATTGGCGTATTTATCCCAATCCTGCGACAGAGGAAGTGATGATCGACTGGTCAGGGCAACAATTTGAAACCGGAACCTTGCAGCTTTTTGACCTTAACGGAAAGCTATTAAAAAAGCAAATCTTTACAAAGGAAGAGGTAAAAACCAGAATGAGTACAGCAGAATTGCAAGGAGGAATATACCTGCTTGTTTTACAACTTGATCAAAAACAACCGGCTACTAAAAAATTAGCGATTATTCATCGTTAATAATTATTCAACGGAGGTTTTCCAATTCTTGGGGAACCTCCAATTTTATATTATCCAGTATGAAAACAAAGTTTACAATATTCTGTTTGTGTTTTTATTGT
>BQJU01000131.1 GCA_021604865.1 Saprospiraceae bacterium
AGGCAAAAAGTGTCAATTTTTTGGTGAAACGAGGCGCTTTTTGCGGAGCATATCTGGAAGATACGGTCAAAAAAAGCAACAAAGTATCAGCAAAAAAGAGGCGTTTTGGGCCCAAAGGGTGACCTCCAAACATGCACTAAAAAGAAGGCAAAAAAATACCGGGCGGAGGATATCTTTCAATCTGTTGTCCTTCCTCGCATGGAATTGGATTTTAAAAAATGATCAAAAAGGTTAAATATGAAAATCAATCGCTTGTTCATCTGCATTTGCTTGCCCATGTTATTCGCATGTAGCAATACTGAAAATGAAAAGGCTTCCAGCCCTAATTTCACGGTGAAAAACCCTTTGGATGCTGCCCGGAAAGATGTCTTACTCGTGCTCAATGCTAAAGAGTTGGCCGCAAAACATCCGTCATTAGACTGGTCGGCAATCAAATTTACAGCAGGTGAAAACATCCCCTTTCAGGCTAATGACCTCGACGGAGATAAACAAATTGACGAATTTGCCTTAATGTTTGATCTCGCTGCTAATGAGGAAAAAATAATCACGATCACACCTTTGATCGAAGGTGAAAAAGCCCCTGTTTTTAAAAAGCGAACTCAGGCAGAAATTTCACACAAAATCAACGGCGCCTGGAAGGGACGGGAATATGAAGGTGGTGAATTTAAAAATGTAGACTATCTAAGGGTACCGCCCGAACACACAGACCACTCCTGGTTTATTCGTTATGAAGGACCTGGTTGGGAATCCGACCTGGTGGGCTATCGTTTCTATTTGGATTGGCGGAATGCGACAGATATTTTTGGTAAAAAAACAACCGACATGGTCTTGCAAGATGTTGGACAGGATGGCTTTGATTCCTACCACGAACCCTCGGATTGGGGTATGGATGTCTTAAAAGTTGGTGAATCTCTAGGTATAGGGGCGCTTGGCACCTGGATGGGAGACAAGGCATTACGTGTGGAAACCACAGATTCATTATCATGTCAGATCGTGCTGAATGGCGATGTGGAAAGCATGATCAGAACAATTTATTCAGGCTGGAAAGCTGGTGACATTACTTCCGATGTTACTTCCGATTTGTCTATTCAGGCTGGCAGTCGACTGACTAGGCACGATGTAAAACTGAGTCAGTCCTTACCAAATTTATGCACGGGCATTGTAAAGGATGAAAACGGTGATTTTTTCAAAAATGAAAGTGGTAACTGGGGCTATATAGGTACCTGGGGGAAACAAAGTTTGGCCCAGGATCACCTTGGTATGGCCGTGTTATTCAAAAAAAGTGATTTGATTAAAATAACAGAAGACGAGTTTAGTCATGTCGTTGTATTAGAACCTAAGAACAACGAACTGACTTATTATTTCTTAGGGGCCTGGGAACAAGAGCTGGGTGGCATAAAAACGCAGGAAGCCTTTATGAAATATCTGGAGGAAGTAGTAGTGGAATTGAGCATGCCACTTGACGTCAAATTGTAGAAGCATTCGTGCCGGCCAAAATTTTTGACCGTTTTTTGGGGCTTTGTTCCCATGCAAGTCTAGGATTGTTATTAGGGAAAGCTGGCTTTCAGCGCTTATTATCTACCCAATCCATTTGGGTAGATAATAAGCAAAGAATGCATAAAAACTTTATATTAGATAGTCTTCAACCAATTGATCAATCTTTCCATCCAAATATCGGCAGTGGTCGTATTGAACATACCAAAACCATGTCCTCCTTTCGGGTAAAGATGCATTTCCGCACTTACGTCGTGGTTTATACAGGCAGTATAATAGGCGAGGCTGTTGCCAACTGGAACAACTTTGTCATCCGCTGCATGAACTAGGAATGCCGGAGGGGAATTAGGGGTCACCTGCATTTCTGCGGAACAAAGCATAATATCCGTTTTTGTAGGATGGTCTCCCAACAAATTTGTCCGTGAACCTTTGTGTGTCAATTCATCCGTAAAACTTATGACTGGATAAATCAATACCGCAAAATCCGGACGTACGGAAGTGGTATCCAATTCGTTGGAATCGGCTAGTTTCTGGAAACGGGTAGCAGCAGAAGCCGCCAAATGTCCGCCAGCTGAAAATCCCATGATGCCGATTTGAGCCGGATTCAATCGATATTTAGCGGCATTTTTTCTGACAAACCGGATAGCTTGTTGAGCATCCTGCAATGGGGCAAGGGATTTGTCTACATTGGTCGCGTCTTGTGGAATGCGGTATTTAAGAACAAAAGCGGTTATACTATCTTCATTTAAGGTTTGGGCTACCAACAAGCCTTCTTTGTCAATGGCCGTGCCACGATAACCTCCGCCAGGGCATACAACAATAGCTTTGCCATTCGGGTGTTTTGGCAGGTAGGCGGTTAAAGTAGGAATGGCTGTATCAAAAATGAACCGCCCGCCATTGTCGCGTTGCTCAACCGTTTCCGTATCGGGTAGCGTTTTTGCGTTGGGAATTGCACCTGAATACAAGGCCATTTCTTCAACTTTTGACTGTGCGTTTAGCAAACAAAAGTTGGCTATTATCATTAGTAGACTTAGGTATCGTTTTTTCATGTCAGTATACTTTTAACCGTTTTCTGCATGCCCACTTTTTCAATTTGAATCAAATATTGGGCGATCATTTCTTTTAAACCAATTATAGAAGACAGATCTGCCTCCCACGCCTTTTCCCATTTCAAAATCTGTTCCACCAAATTGTAAAATGCAGCTTCGGTGCCGTCACACTCCTTCCACCGTTGTTTCAAGAACTCGATTACCATTGGGTCATCATTTAATGGAATGGTCTGGTTATTAAATTCTCCTTTATAAAACCGAATCAGGGCTACAAATGAAAAGACGAGGCCCTTCGGTAAAACCCCTTTACGTTTTTGATATTCCAAAAGGGAAGGTAATACCCGTGTTTTAAATTTAGAGATCGAGTTCAGCGAGATACTGAGCAGATAATGTTTGATAAAGGGGTTTTTGAAACGGTCAAGGACGTCATTGCCAAATTGTTGCAATTCCGTCATGGGTAAATCCAAGGTTGGAATAATTTCATCAAAAAGCACTTGTTTGACAAATTCACCCATTACCTCATGTTCAACCGTTTCCCTGACCGTTTCAATTCCAAAGAGATAACCTACGGGAACCATTGCGGTATGCGCCCCATTCAGGATACGGACTTTGATGGTTCTAAAAGGCGTCAAATCTTCAGTATATACTATGTTCAATCCAATTTTGTCTAGCGGCAACTCCTCGCGTACGCTTTCAGGTGCTTCGATGGCCCAAAGGTGATAAGGCTCTCCTTGGGTGATCATATCATCTTGATAACCAACCTGATGGAAGGCATCATTTAAAGCATCTTTCCCTACCCCTGGAATGATTCTGTCCACCAAGGTATTACAAAAAATATTGGCTGAATTTATCCATTCCTTAAACCCGGCTTCCAATTGCCAGTTTTCTGCATATTGTAAAATGCAACCCTTTAAAAGGTCACCATTGTCAATCAAAAGTTCAGTGGGAATGATGACACATCCAGCAACATATGCTCCCCTAAAATGCAGGTAACGGTGATGCAGCCAGAGCGTCAGTTTTGCCGGAAATTCTTTGGGCGGTTGATCTGTTTTTAAATCATTTGGTGAAGTTCGAATGCCACTTTCAGTAGTGTTGGAGATGATATAACGCAGCGCCGGATTTTCAGCTGATTGCAAAAAGGTATTCCATTCCAGATAGGGATGCACAATACGGCTGATGCATTTCACCAAATATTGTTCATCTACCAGCTGACCATTGCGGATACCTTTGGTCAAAACGTGGAAGAGACCGTCTTGATCCCGCCAGTTTTGGTAGTCACCCTGCTCGGTTGGTTTTACGACCAAAACCCCTAATTTAGTTCCCGACTTTTCGTTGTAAATATCAATGATCCAGTCTACAAAACCACGAAGGAAATTGCCGCCACCGAATTGCATTATTCGTTCATGAAGAGCTGTGGATAATGGAGCTGTTCTTCTGTTTAATGCTTTCATTAATTCTGTTTAAATGTGTTGTTAAAGCGAAACGCCCCGCTTCCAGGGAATAAAATCATGTTGTCCGAGCCGTTCGGCATGGGTCATTTTATCACCATTAGCGACCTGAATGATCAATTCCAACAATTCCTCTCCTTTTGTTTCAATGGTATCTTTTCCAGAAATAATTGTCCCGGCATCAATGTCGATGATATCTGCCATTCGCTCGGATAGGGTAGTATTGCTGGACATTTTAATGGTTGGCGATATAGGATTACCTGTAGGCGTACCCAAACCGGTGGTGAATACAATTAGGTTGGCTCCTGAACCTGCCAGGCCTGTGGTGCTTTCCACGTCGTTGCCGGGTGTGCAGAGCAAACTCAATCCCGGTTTACTGGCCTGTTCGGTATAATCCAAAACATCAACCACTGGCGAAGTTCCTCCTTTTTTAGCCGCTCCTGCCGATTTCATGGCATCAGTGATCAGGCCATCTTTAATGTTGCCAGGAGAAGGGTTCATATCAAAACCAGAGCCCACTTCCTGCGCTCGTTTGGAGTAGGTTCGCATGATATCGGCAAATTTTTTGGCATTTTCCTCGGTAGTGCAACGGTTGATAAGTTCCTGTTCTACACCATTAAGTTCCGGAAATTCAGAGAGGATGGTTTTGCCCCCCAAGCCCACCAATAAATCTGAGGTGTAACCCAGCGCAGGATTTGCAGAAATGCCTGAAAAGCCATCCGATCCGCCACATTCAAGACCAAGGCAAAGCTGATGTAAGGCGGCGGGCTTGCGTTCCGTTTTATTGGCTTCTACCAGACCGACAAATGTCTTTTTGACCGCTTCAGCAATAAACTCCCTTTCAGAATTACTTTTTTGTTGTTCCAGTACATAAAGCGGTTTGTTGAAATTGGGATCAAACTCCTGAAGTGCAGCTTCCAGCAATTTAAATTGGGCATTTTGGCAACCCAAACTCAATACCGTGGCCCCAGCTACATTAGCATGGGTGATATAGCCTGCCAATAATCGGCATAGCGTTTCCGAATCCTGGCGAATTCCGCCACAACCACCCTCGTGAGTCAAAAATTTAATGCCGTCCACATTGGGAAACAGTCGGTTACGCTTAATGGCAGCACTATCTTTTATAATGTTGGTCTGCAAAATTTCCTCAGTACTAGCTCCCGCTTTAAATTGTTTGACAAGGTTGACCATATCTACTGAAAAATCACGCTCAGAGGCATATCCCAAATGTTCCAACATGGCTTCCTGAATCACCTTAATGTTCCTGTTTTCACAAAAAACCAATGGTACGACAAGCCAATAGTTACGGGTGCCTACTTTACCGTTTTTCCGGTGGTAACCATTAAAGGTGCTATTTTGGAATTGGGAAATATCGGGTGCCTGCCAGTCGGTTTGTCGCTTGCCTAACCCGTAATCTGCGGAAGAATGAGCAACATTGTCAGTGCTGATACGAGCGCCTTTAGCAATTGGAGTTAATGCCTTTCCAACAGGTACGCCATACATCATGATGGTTTCCCCGGGGACAAATTTATGCTCAGCAAATTTATGCTTGGCAGGAATATTTTCTACGATTGGAATGGAATGGCCATTAAAAATAACTTCCTCTCCTGCATTGAAGTTCTGCAGGGCGACAATGATATTGTCATTTTGGTGTACTTTTAAAACCTTATTTTTCATAAAGATGAAATCTTAAAACCCAAAAAGCCTCGGCAGCCATAAGCTTAAGGCCGGGACATAAGTGACAATTATTAATGAAATCAACATGGCAATGAATAAGGGCAGCAATGGACGGATTACTTTTTGAATGGTCGTACCTGCTATTCCAACACCGACAAATAGGACCGCACCAACCGGTGGTGTACACAATCCAATACAAAGGTTCAACACCATTACAATCCCGAAATGCGTTGGATCCATGCCCAGATTGGTCACAACGGGCAAAAATATGGGCGTGAATATTAACACCGCGGGTGTCATGTCCATAAAAACGCCGACAAATAACAAGAGTATGTTGATGATGAACAATATAACATATTTGTTGTCGCTGATAGACAGCATAAATTCCGTGATATTTTGCGGAATGTTTTCATAAGCCATAATCCAGGACATACTCATGGACGTACCGATAAGCAACATGACAATTGCTGTGGTAGAAACGGAGCCCAGAAAGATATTAGGGAGGTCTCTCATAGAGACTTCTTTGTAGATAAAGGTCAACACGAGGCAATAAAGCACGGCTACGGCAGAGGCTTCAGTTGCCGTAAAAATCCCTGCTACAATCCCGCCAATGACAACAAAAAGCAGGAATAAACTTGGCAAAGCGGCTACAAATGCGCGTATAATTTCCTTTAAGGTGCTCTTCGCTCCCGCTGGAAACTTGCGATATTTCGACCAAAAAGCAGAAACAATCATCAGCAATAATCCGGTCAAAATGCCGGGAATATAACCCGCCAAAAAAAGTGCTGCTATGGAAACTCCACCACTAGCCAGAGAGTAGACGATGAGGATATTGCTCGGAGGTATTACTAATCCTGTAGTGGAGGAAGTGACGTTGATCGCTGCGGAAAACTCTTTAGTATATCCTTCTTCTTCCATTGTTTTTCCAAGCATGCTGCCTAATGCGGAAGCTGCTGCTACTGCTGATCCTGAAATAGCTCCGAACAACATAGCTGCAATGATATTGACATGTGCCAAACCGCCGGGCATTGCTCCTACCAATGATTTTGCGAAATTGATAAGCCGTTTTGCAATACCCCCTCGATTCATAATCTGCCCTGCCAATACAAAAAACGGAATGGCCAGCAAGGAGAAACTATCCAACCCGGTAGCCATACGCTGTGCCACGGTAGTGAAAGCCGGAATGCTGGGAATACTCACCAGCATGGTACAAATACTGCTAATGCCAATGCTCCAGGCGATAGGGACACCAATTGCAATGAGAATCAGAAAGGAGAAGACGAGTATAAAAACTTCCATATTTTATTAATATTAGAAACGATATTCATGATTTAAACTGCAAACAAGCTCTCAGATTTCTGTCTCCAATTCCACATAATGCCTCAAATCATATATTTTGTAATAAATGACAAGCAAGCCACTCAATGGCAACACGGAATAAACAACGGCCATTGGGATACGCAGGGAAGCTGATAATTGCCCTAATACCTGAGTGATATAGATCAACCTTAAACCACCTATAACCATGACCAATAAGGCAAATACCATGATAAGTAAATTGATAAAGATGAAAAGCTTTCGTTTGCCGTTGCCACTTAATTTGGGCATAAGCAAATCAATGGAGAGGTGCATGTGTTGACCTGCTGCATAAGCGCCTCCCAATATGCCAATCCATATCAAAAGAAAACGAGCCAATTCTTCGGACCAATCTGCCTGACTACCCATGGCATATCGGGTGAATACCCCCCACAACACATCAAGTGTCATAAGCATCATTAGGGCTACTAAAAAATGCCCAAGGTATCTGTCAATTGTGTTTTTCATTGCCTTAAATTTATTGAACTGCCTGGATATCTTGAATCAATTGATTTTTTTCAGGTTGGTCTTTATAGGCATCTAAAATCGATCTGGATTTTTCAGCAAATAAAGATTTATCAGGGATAATGATTTCCACTCCAGCAGCTTTTACTGCATCAAGAGCTTCCTGTTCTGCCTTCTGCCATAGTACTCTTTGATAAGTGGTTGCTTCCGCAGCGGATTCACTTAGCCATTGTTTTTCAGCGTCATTGAGTCTGTTCCAGGCTACCGTGCCAATCACCAAAATATCTGGTACGGATGTATGCTCATTGAGTGTGTAATATTTGCAAACTTCGTAATGACGGGAAGTGTAAAAACTCGGTGGATTGTTTTCTGCTCCATCGACAACCCCTTGTTGCAGCGCAGTATATAATTCTCCCCATGAGATGGGAGTAGGTGCTCCACCAAAGGACCGCACCAGGTTCATGGCAGTAATACTCTCCTGAACTCTGATTTTTTTATTAGCGACGTCCTCAGGCGTACGGATAGGTTCTTTAGAATAAAATGAGCGATATCCGGCATCAAAATACGTTAGTCCACGGAGCCAGTATTTTTCGCTTTGTTGTAATAGGCTTTTACCGACTTCTCCATCTAACACATGATAGACATGCTCTCTGTCCCGGAAAATATAGGGAAGACTTAACACCTCAATATTCGGCGCAAAATTTTCCATTACTGCTGCTGATACTTTAGTCATGCCGAGGCTGCCAATTTGAAGAAGTTCCAAACATTGCCGCTCTGTGCCTAATTGTTGACTGGGATAAATCTCAATCTGAAATTTGCCACCTGATTTTTCAGCTAACCGTTCCGCCATAAACTCCATGCCTTTGTGAACCGGATGGGTTACATCCAAACTATGGGCGAGTTTGAGGTATTTAATGTCCGTAATTTCTGCACAAGCAGAGCAAAAAATCAAAAGAATAAAAGTAAATACTGGTCCGTATTTCATTTTGGTGTTCTTTTAGAATTGTTTTCCAGGGCATGACAAGGTTGAAATGCATGGCTTCCCATAATCCTGACGCTGCGCAACAACGCTACTTTAGAATCGGTCAACGACTAACCCGGCCACTTGCGTCTCCACCCATCAAGGTTTCTACCTCCTTGACTGTCACCAGGTTGGCGTCTCCGTAGATCGTATGTTTAAGGCAGGAAGCGGCTACTGCAAAGTTTAATGCTTTTTGGTCATCTTCCGGCCAGGTCATCAGGCCATAAATCAAGCCCCCCATAAAACTGTCTCCTCCACCAACCCTATCTACAATATGGGTAATTTGATAGGTCGGGGCTTCGAATAAGGTTTTTCCATCGTAAAGTACCCCGGTCCATGTATTGTGTGATGCACTTATACTACCACGAAGGGTGGTGATGACTTTTTTTGCCCGGGGAAACATTTGCATTAATTGTTTCAAAACAGATAAATAAGCTTCCCCTTCCACCGAACCACCCTTGGTGACATCCACATCCTGGGGATGTAATCCAAAGTGTTTTTCAGCATCTTCCTCGTTTCCTAAAATAATATCGCAGCCTTCTACTAATGCAGGCATAATGTCACCGGGCTTTTTACCGTAATTCCATAAGTTTTTGCGGTAATTCAAATCTGTCGATACGGTCACCCCCATTCGATTGGCCGTTTGTATGGCCTCTAGTGTTGCATCGGCAGCCCCTTGAGAAATAGCGGGGGTGATGCCCGTCCAATGAAACCATTCGGCATTTTCAAAAACTGTTTCCCAATCAATCATTCCTGCTTCAATAGAAGCCATCCCACTATGGGCTCGGTCATAAACGACTTTACTGCCTCGACTCACGGCTCCCATTTCCAGAAAATAAATACCAAGCCGTTCGCCTCCGCGAACAAGATGGTTCATCCCAACATTGCGTTTGCGCATCTCCATGAGGGCACATTCACCGAGATCATTATTGGGAAGACGGGTGACAAATTCAACAGGTAGGCCATAATTGGCAAGAGAGACTGCAACATTGCTTTCACCGCCGCCATACACTACGTCAAAATTTTCCGCCTGAGAAAACCGCTTAAAACCCTGAGGACTTAGGCGGAGCATTATTTCACCGAAAGTGATAACGTTTTTCATAAAGTTGATTGATCGTTTTTTGTGATAGATTTGTTACTTCAGGTATTGTGCTAATGGTAAATCTAATCTTATTAATTCTTTCGCGACAAGCCGGGCATATTCAGTTGCTCCTTTTAGGGTCAAATGTGTATTGTCTTGTACACCATTCGGTAGTTTTTCATATTGTCCCGGCTCTATCCATAAATATATTTCTTTCGATTTTTCAAGCCCGATTTCATTGATATAATCTTCAGTCAGTAGTTGCATATCTATGAATGGCACCTCCATTTGCTCGGCTACCCATCTTGTTACAAAAGGGTAGGGGCCATGAGTATCAACTAAAGTACCCTGTTCATTAAATTTACGCCGGACAATGGAGGATAATAAAATCGGATATGCCCCTTTAGCTCTGGTTTCACTAACAAATTTTTCGAGATTGCGACGATAACCCGACCAGGGATTGGTATACCGTTTGGGGTCAGCTACTTTTTGATCATTGTGACCAAATTGGATGAATACATAATCGCCTGATTCTAAATCGTCTAAAATTGTTTCCCACCTGCCTTCACCCAAAAAACTTTTACTGCTACGACCATTTACTGCATGATTTTGGACGGTTGCTGTTTCCTTGAAAAATTCAGAAAGGAGTTGACCCCAGCCTCTTTCGGGGTTTTCGTCCGGGCTGCCCGGTTTATTGGCCATAGTGGAATCTCCTATTAGGAAAACATTGATTGATGCTTCGACATTCCTGTTGTCAACAAAGGAAACCAAGGTAATTGCCAGTGAGGTAATTAGGATAAGTTTTGGCAATTTTTTTAATTGAAGAAACAGGTTTTTCATTTCAAAAATTGGTTAACCCAATGACTTAATTTTCAGAACTTTCTACCAATTTCCCATTAAGGTAGTAATTTTTAAAAGATATATTCGCACCATTTTTAATCGAATTACCTTTGTCCACTCCCTCAAAACTGCAGTCCTTCAACTGGATGTTGTTTACAGGGTGCTCCTTATCATATCCTTCTATAAGAATGCCATACTTGCTTTTTAGTGAAGTGACATTTTCTACAAAAATATTTTCAACAACAGGAATGAAAGTTTGGTTAGTATCCGAATAAATTGGATAGCGCATATTGATTCGTAATACGGCTTCCTTTACTTCACCGACTTTTATATTTCTAAAAAATAAATTTTCGATGACACCGCCGCGAACTTTGTTCGTTTTCACACGTAGCGCGCGTTCGAGATGGGGGCTATCCATAATGCAGTTTTCCGCAAAAATGTTTTTCGCTCCTCCACTGACTTCGCTGCCGATGACTACTCCGCCGTGACCATCTTTCATTTGGCAATCCTGAATGACTACGTTTTCAATCGGTTTGTTGACTCGCCATCCGTCCTGATTTCTACCTGATTTGAGGGCAATACAATCATCACCGGTGTCGAAATAGCAATTTTTTATCAAAACATTTTTACAGCTTTCAGGATCACAGCCATCACTATTTGGCCCGTGACTGATAACGCTTACGTTTTGGATGGTTATATTTTCACTCAAAACAGGATGAATAACCCACATTGGAGAATTGCGGATGGTAACCCCGTCAATCAGGATGTTTTTGCAGCGGTAGGGCTGAATAAAATTGGGACGCAAATAGCTGCCTTTACCCAATAGTCTTTCTTCTACGGGCACTTTACGGGTGTTCCAGTCGAATAGCTTTGGCCGGCTGTGGTCATCGGACTGACTAGGCATTCCTTCCTGCCAGCCATAATCTTTGTTGGTTACCCAATTCCACCAATTTTCGTTATCGGCTTGTCCATCCAAGGTACCTGTGCCCGTAATGGCGATGTTTTCCTGCTCAAACGCATAAATGAGGGGCGAATAATTGTAACATTCTACCCCTTCCCAACGGGTAAATACCACAGGAAGATAATGATCTGAGTTGGTACTGAATTTTACAGTTGCTCCTTCGGATATGTGAAGGTTGATATTACTTTTTAGATGGATCGGGCCATTGACGATGTATTCACCTGGTGGCACAACAACTTTTCCCCCTCCCGCTTCATGGCATTCTTTGATGGCAGCCTTAATTGCTGGCAGACAATCCGCGTTTCCATCAGCAGTTGCGCCATAATCCGTTATGTTATAAATTTTTTCAGGAAAAACTGGCACTTGAATGGCTGCCAATATTTCATCAACTTTAGCCCATTGGTCTCCCGACGTGACGGTAGCTTCATCGGCAACTCTTGGTTGTTGGCAGCCCATGCAAAGGAGTAAAAGTGAAATGGGAATTATCTTTTTCATGATAGTCATTAAAGGAGGTGAAATATGTGTTAATTAAGGGGGCAGCGAAGAATAACTTACCCATTTGATGCGGCTCTTTTGCCACCAGCCGTTGTTGCTCAAATCCTTGCTTAGTAGTGGCCAAGCGCGGTTTTCGCGCCTAGGCTGGTAACAAAATAGCTCGCCTGAAACAGACAACTTATT
>BQJU01000132.1 GCA_021604865.1 Saprospiraceae bacterium
CGAAGAATAAGTTGTCTGTTTCAGGCGAGCTATTTTGTTACCAGCCTAGACGTGCGCTGCGCGCTGAAGTGCTACGGCACGCAAGCGCGAAAACCGCGCTTGGCCACTACTAAGCAAGGATTTGAGCAACAACGGCTGGTGACAAAAGAGCCGCATTAAATGGGTGAGTTATTCTTCGCTGACCCCTTAGGATCTATTATTAAAAAAGTGGCACCCCGATAAAAATCAGCGTGCCACCTGCTAGAATTATCTGCAAAGAGAAATCATTCTAATTTTGGTAAGGTCGATGCCATTCCTGTCTCCTAATACCCCGCATTTTGCGCAATATCATAGACCTCCAATTCTCGTTCCGGAATGGGCAACACCAGCTCAGGTGCATCAAATGCCAGGTCGGCAATGTCCATTTTCCAGCGTTTTTTATCGTGTAGGGCAAATCCTTCAAAGGCCAGCTCTTTTTGCCTTTCCAGACGAATGTCCCCTTGGCTCAAATCGGTTAAATTGTCCAAACCGGCTCGCTTGCGGATGATATTGATATCCTCCAGTGGCGTGCTGCCAATGTTGGTACCTGCTTCAAAATTACCCTCGGCTCGCGTAAGGTACATCTCTGACAAGCGTACTAGCGGGATATTCAGATTGCCATCGCCGTATTTGGCAGTTTGAATAAAGCCACTGTTCTGTCCCCCAACGCCGATATAATAAAACTGATTGACATTAACTATGGTGGCGGTACCGGGTAAGTCTTCTTGAAGACCACCCCGCAAATCACCTGCCTCAAAAAGGGCAAGCTGTGATTCCTGTATCTGAATATCTCCTCTGCCACTACCGTTCAACCTGGCGTAAAAGGTAGCCAATCCAGCATTGTTGGTTCCAGCATTACTTAAAGCCGTTTGCTGTATAGCAAAAATATCTTCCGTAGAATTGGCGGAATTATTAAAAGCACTCAATGGACTGGGCACCAGAGAATACAAATCAGAGCTGATGACCCGGTCGGCAGCCTGTGCTGCCAGGCCAAACTCGCTCTGCTGCAGATACACCCGGGATAATATGGCCGATGCTGTGTAGGTAGAAATACGAGTACCGTTGCTGCCAAAAGGTGCCAATAAGGTTTCAGCGCGCATCAGGTCGTCAATCACCTGGGTATACACCTGAGCAACCGTAAAACGCCCAAGGTTGGCTGTTGCTTCCGCGTCTGCTACCGAATTGATAGATTTTAGAACTAGTGGAATACCAGGGTCAGTGGATTCAGTACCGGTTCCCCAGGGCCTGGACCACAAACGTACCATTTCGAAATACAACATGCCGCGAATGGCCAGGGCTTCCCCTTCAATTTGATCTCTTTGATCCGGATCGGTCACTACATCCAGATTATCAAGCACGCTATTCACATTATTGATCGCATTGTAGGCCCTGATCCAATTGTTCCGAATTTCGGGATTGGTGGTACTGATTGCTTTATTAAAGATTTCCCTGTATTCGATGAAGGAACCACCCCAGGCTACATTGCCATTGGCAGCCAGCATTTCACTAAATACATTGAAATCCCCACCATACAATTCACCTGAAAAGGAGACCCCAAATGTGCCCTTGATTTCGGAATATGCTCCAAGCAAGGCAGCTTCAAGATTGGAAGCACTGGTAAAGACATTATCCGTCTCAATGCTTTGCCTCGGGGAGATGTCCAGCTTTTTATCACAGGCACTAATGCTCAGAATTAGCATTAAAAAAAGTAGTCGAAATATTTTGTAATTTTTCATGTTTCTCTTTTTAAAGTTTCTTTAAAAGCCAAGATTTAAACCAAAAGTGATGGTCCGTGCCTGAGGAGCGGTGTAAAAATCCGTCCCCTGGATGATATTGGTATTTGTATCCGTTCTACCGGTACCCGTGTAGTTCACTTCCGGATCCCATCCTTTATAGTCAGTCAGGGTGATCAGATTTTGGCCGGTCACATAAACTCTTGCACTAGCTATTCCCCATTTTTGCATAAGCCTGGAAGGGATGGTATATCCAATACTGAGGGTTTTGAAACGTACATAACTACCATCGGATAGATAGCGGGATGATTCTTGAGCACCTATATTGCCCACCAGTTCTGCGCGGGGTATATCGGTAATATCACCGGGCTGCCGCCAGCGTCTCAGCTGATCTTTTGTCTGATTGTCCACAAATCCAGAAGCATTATTGGATTGAAATTGTCCACCATCATTGTACACTTCATTGCCCACCACAAACTGGAAGAAAATATTCAGATCAAAACCTTTGAAGGAAAAGTTGTTGAGCAAACCGCCCACAAAATCAGGGTTTGGATCACCCACCACCATGTTTGGAGCGGCATTGTAATTACTGGTCGTACCCCCTTCGCCATCGTCATAAAGGGCATCACCTGTAGCGGAATCTACTCCTGCGTAACGTCTGGTTACAAAAACGCCCAGTGGTTCGCCTACCCGTACCCGGTTTACGCCAGCGATAATATCCGCATCACTATTCAATTGGGTCACTTCATTGTGGTTTAACGCAATATTGAAGCTGGTCGACCATTTAAAACCCTGGACAAAATTCCGGGTATTCAATACCACCTCAAAACCTTTGTTTTGCATTTCTCCCACATTTTCGAAGATAGAGGTAAAACCTGAAATGGCAGGCAGAGGCCTACTCAGAAGCAAGTCTTCCGTATTTTTTTGATAATAATCCAATTCGAGGGTCAGGCGATCCCGGAAAAGGCCGATATCCAGACCGATATCAAACTGCCGAGTGGTCTCCCATTGTAATGCCGGACTTGGTAGTGTTCCTGGAGTTAAACCTGAAGTGGTCGTATAGTTGTTGCCGTCCCAAGTAGCCAGGCTGGCAAAATTGGTACTCGGTGCATTACCCGTTACGCCATAGCTAGCCCGCAATTTTAGGAAACTGACCTGGTTTGAATTGGCCAAGAATGGTTCCTGAGAAATGATCCAACCCGCAGAAACGGCCGGAAAAAATCCATAACGATTATCTTCTCCAAACTTGGAGGAACCATCTATTCTTCCACTCAAGCCCAACAGATACCGATTCATCAATTTGTAATTGGCTCTGGCAAAATAGGAGAGAAAAGAAAAAGCCGTAGCCGTAGAGCTGGTAAAGACCGGCTCGGCAGCACTGGCAATAGTGGTCAGGTCATCGTTGGGAAAACCAGTGGCCTGAATGCTGGTTTCCTTACTTTCCGATTGCTGAAAAGACAAACCCAGCACCAACTGAATGTCATTATTTTCATTTAATGCCCGATCAAAGGAGAAAAAGTTATTGGTATTGTAATTGATAACCCTCATGGATCGGCTTTCGCCCAATCCGGCAGGAGCACCATCCAAGGTTTCCCGACCCAGGAAATTGTCTTCCTGCTGATCCAATACATCAATGCCGAAGTCGGAGCGGAAACTAAACCCTGGAAAGAATTCATAAACGCCATATACATTACCCAAGGTGCGATAAATTTCCGTTAGCCGGTTAGAATTTTCCAACTGAATAAGCCCATTATAATAAATGGTATTGGGGTTGGGTTTGCCATCTTCCAAACGTGAAGACTGGGTAGGTGCCAGTGCAATCAACTGCAAGGGTGTAGAGAAAGCATTATCATCAGATACCCGATCCAATTGGGTCCGTACTACGTTAAGGCCTAACCCAAAACGGAGTTTATCTGTTGCATCTTGGTCTAGATTCAAACGGCCACTTAAACGTTCGAGTTTATTGCCAATCAGGATGCCTTCTTCATCGTGATAACTCAGTCCCGCATAAAATTGGGTCTTATCACTGCCGCCACTGGCCGAGAGATCCACTTTGGTAAAACCAGCTTCTTCGTTAAAAGCCTCGTCTTCCCAATTCGTATCCGTTTCAAAATCAGAATTGAAGCCGTCAACCAATACGTCTTCCAGAAATTGGCGGGCCTCATTTTTTTCTTCTTCGGTAGCAATGATCGGGTCAATACCTAGGTACCGTAGGGTCGCCTCGGTATATATTTCCCGATACTCTTCAGCATTGAGAAAACCGATTTTGTTGGTTGGACTGCTAAACCCGCTTTGCACATTTAAATTGATGCTGGTCTTGCCCTCCTTACCTCGCTTAGTAGTGATAATAACCACTCCATTGGAGGCCCGTGAACCATAAATGGCGGCAGCCGAAGCATCCTTCAGGATCTCAATGGATTCAATATCCGCCGAATTGATGTCTACCAACGGACTAGTAGGTTGATTGTTGTTAATGCCCTGATCTTCAGAGGTAATTGGGATGCCATCCACTACAAACAGCGGTTGATTACTAGCCGAAATGGAGGAATTACCCCTCACCCGTACTTTCATTCCTTCTCCCAGTTTGCCACTACTCTTTTCAATGTGTACCCCGGAAGTCCTGCCCTGGATGGCCGATTCGAAACTGGTAACAGGGGCGGCCTCGATATCTTTACCGGAGACCTTGGCAATATTACCGGTAAGGTCGGCCTTAATCTGTGTGCCGTACCCCACGACCACAACTTCATCCAACCCTACCGCCAAATCGGATAGGGTGACGTCTAAAATATTTGAGGTGCCAATCTCTACTTCCTGGCCAGCATATCCCGTGTAACTAAAAACCAGGGTATTGTATCCTGCCGGGACAGACAAGCTATAATTGCCTTCTAAATCGGTAACCGTCCCCGAAGATGTCCCTTTAACCAGGATGTTTACACCAATTAGGGACTCTTTGGTTTCATCTGTAACCGTGCCCTGAATGGTTCTTTGAGCGCTGACTGTAAAGCTAATGCATAGCAAAGCCAATGCTAAAGTGAGTCGTTCTAGCATAATAATTAGTTTTAGTTTTATAAGAATTGTGGATAACTAATTTGCTTAGTTACCAACTAATGGAGAGGTTTTCATACAATAATAAAATTGGACTAACAGAGCGCATTTCATACCAATGAATGCGATACTAATGAAAGGATTTTCATACAAGTTGGACGAACTCAACTCAAATTTAATGCTACCTAAAGAATAAGTTAAGCTTGGAAAACCATGGTTTTGCCAAATGATGATGATGGCAATTAGTTTCCTGGTAGTAATGAAAGGGGAACGATTAAGGGGTTATTTTTGCTGCCATGGCTGTCATTGTTATTCTTGTATTCTAAATGACAAATCATTTTTGCTGCATTTGTTTTACAGATCGTATAGAAATCTATCTTACAGGAACAGCGAAAAAAGTTGTGGAAATTGCTACCAAATTTAACCTTTAATGCCCTATGAATCCGCCTAAGTGGTCGCCTGGATTTTGATGGGCAAATGGTTGGAGACCTTCATCTACCATATTGACCTCAGTCCATTGTTGTTTTTGTTGGTCGGACTAGGGGTGTTATTGGTAGCTTTATCGTCTATAAGTTTACAATCTTTAAGTGCGGCTTTGGCCAATCCGGTGAAGGCTTTGAAGGTCGAGTAGGGGGCAACTTAAAGATATAGCACTCCATATTCAAGAAAACTTCCAAGCAAAAGATTGGTTAGAATTTTCAAAAGGAAAACCTATTCCGGAGGCGGACTAACCGCCGTCCACCCCCCATCAACAATCAAACTTTGCCCCGTAATCTGTCCCGAAGCCGGAGATAAGAAAAAAAGCGCTGCATGAGCAATGTCGCTGGTAGTAGCAACCTTACCCGTTGGCGTAAGCCCTTCCCAAGTCTTCTGATATTCCGGATCCAGCTGTAGCGTTCTTTCAGTAATGGTGGCACCCGGAGCAATCGCATTAACCGTGATTTTATGGGGCGCCAGCTCGACGCCTAAACTTTTAGCAAGCATCTCAAGTGCCGCCTTGGTCATACCATAAGCCGCAAGGTTCGGATGTACCTGATGACCGGTGACCGAAGACATAAAAAGAATGCGGCCGCCTGAATTTTGTTTCACCATTTGCCGAGCAGCAACCTGAGCCAGAAAAAAAGAACCCTGGAGATTAACAGCCACAAGTCTTTCAAAACTTGTTTGTTCATATTCCAAAAAATTGCCAAAGGTGGTGATGCCCGCATTGGCAATAGCAAAATCCAGATGGCCAAACTCATGAATGGCTTTATGAACTAATGTATGAATAACCACGAGGTCACTTGAATCTCCTTCAATCGCCAGACACTTACCTCCTTTAGCCTGAATTTTATTAGCCGCCTTTCTCGCCAATTCACCATCAATATCATTGAGCACAACGGAGGCACCAGCTAATGCTAGTTGCCGCGCAATTTCGAACCCAATGCCGATACCAGCGCCGGTGATTACAGCCACTTTGTTTTCAAAGGAAAATGTTGTCATTTTAAATTGTTCAATGAGAATCTCTGGTCACTTCACTACCCGAATGTCCTTTTAAAAAATCCAAATCCACTCCTTGATGAGCCTGTTCTACATGCTGAATATACATCTGCACATAACCGCGATCATAACCCAGTTCTGGTGCTTTCCAAGATTGGCGGCGGTTTTCCAATTCTTTTTCAGAGACATGAAGGGTGATCGTTCTTTTCGGCACATCGAGTTCAATTAGATCCCCTGATTCTACCAATCCAAAAGGACCTCCTGCAGCTGCTTCAGGAGAAACATGCAAAATGACTGTTCCAAATGCTGTACCACTCATACGGCCATCAGAAATACGCACCATATCTGTTACGCCTTTGGCAAGCAATTTTTTAGGTAATCCCATATTGCCAACCTCTGGCATACCCGGATAACCTTTGGGGCCCACATTTTTTAAGACCAAAATGGACTGTTCGTCTACCTCTAAATCAGGAACATCAATCCTGGCTTTGTAGTCTTCAATATTTTCAAAAACCACAGCTTTACCTTTGTGTTGCATCAATGATGCTGTGGCTGCCGAGGGCTTGATAATGGCACCATGCGGACACAGGTTGCCTTTTACCACTGCAATGCCAGATTCCACTTTGAATGGCTTTTCAATCGTCGCAATCACATTTCTATCAAAACATTCTGCCGTTGAAGCATTTTTCTCGATCGAATGTCCATTAACTGTTATGGCGTTGTTGTTTAAAAAGGGCGATAATTCCTTGATTACCTGGGGTAGCCCTCCGGCGTAATAAAAATCTTCCATCATAAAAGTCCCTGAGGGAAGCAGATTCACCAAAAGTGGAATTTTTTCCGAAAATTTGTCAAAATCTTCCAGTTCTAACGGTACACCGATCCGGCCTGCAATCGCCAAAAGGTGCACCACAAAATTTGTTGAGCCACCTACGGCTGCATTGATCATGATGGCATTTTCAAAAGCCTCCCGGGTCAGGATTTTTGACAATTTCAAATCTTCCTTTACCATTTCTACTATCCGGCGACCGCTAAGGTGGGCCAATACTTTTCTTCTGGAATCAGAGGCTGGGATAGCTGCATTTTGTGGAAGGGTTAAACCCAAAGATTCTACCATACAGGCCATCGTGGAAGCTGTGCCCATCACTGCACAATGGCCGTCACTCCGGCACATATTCGCTTCGGCTGCTACAAATTCGTCTGCACTAAGTTCGCCTTTTCGGTGGGCTTCACTAAATTTCCAAACGTCCGTGGTTCCAATCGTTTTACCTCGATGCCTACCATTCAGCATGGGTCCTCCCGACAAAAATATACTCGGCAAATCTACACTACAGGCACCCATCAAAATTGAAGGAGTGGTTTTGTCGCACCCACCCAGTAACACGACCCCATCCAGCGGATTTCCTCTGATACTTTCTTCGGCATCCATACTGGCTAAATTTCGGTAGAGCATGGTGGTGGGTTTCATCAATGTTTCCCCTAATGACATCACCGGAAATTCAAGTGGAAATCCACCAGCCTCCCAAACTCCTCGTTTGACAAATTCCGCCAAATCCCGCAGGTGGCCATTACAAGGCGTCAATTCCGACCAGGTATTACATATCCCAATAACCGACTTTCCCTCAAATTCATCATGGGGATACCCCTGATTTTTCATCCACGCTCGGTAAATGAATCCATCTTTTCCGGTTTTTCCGAACCAATTTTGACTGCGTAATTTTTTCATCAATGTGCGTTTGTTTTTATTCCCAAAGTAGTGATCTATTTTTAAAATCTGGTGAATAGGGGAGGAGAGATTGTTTTTTGGTGGGACTTGAGGGGCGGGTAAAATGATTTCGGTAAGAAAATGGTGTAGAACTTTATTCTTCCGATGCCTTTCTTCTCCTATTTTTAAGAAGGTGTAAGGGGGGCGGGGCGGCAAAATGGGATTTTATTCGGAGACAAATGGTAGGTCGAAATTTTTTACACTACCACCAATTATCTCTGGAGGTAGAATAGAAAAACGGCTGTAAGGTTTTGGTTTACAGCCGTTTTTTGTTAGGTAGTGACCCCGCCAGGTCGTTTTCCTGGAAGATGTTTTCCGGCGTATTCCGCTAAATGCTAGAAAAATAGGCTTATTCGGGAAATTTTCCAAACTCAGCATTGACTTATTCTGGAAAAGCCGGGAATAGTTTCGACAACTATTCCGACAACGCAGTTGACGTGGAGAACGAAACTTATTTTCGTAACCACATAATTCAACACAATGGCAAAGTTACCAAAACCAAAGTTCAACCTGAGACTTCCAAAGTCTGATACCGAAACACTAATTTCTCTGGTATTCAGATATAGTAGCAACCGCATGGTCTATTCCACAGGGTATTCCATTCTGCCTAAAGATTGGGATTTTAGACTGCAAAGGCCAATCATGCAAACTGGCCGGACTGACCTTTTCAAAATCAAGAGATACCTTGATGATCTTGCTACCTATTGTATGGATATTTATTTGGCGGGAAATAATGTCCCAGTGAGCGTGGAAGTATTTAAGAAGCAGCTAGACATTAAAACGGAGAAAGCGACAACTGACAGGGTAGGGGAGGACGATCTAAACGATCAGGAAAAGAGAACCACCTTTTTTGAGTTTATAGATCAGGAAATTGAAGGAATGGTTACTTCAAAAATGAAGGTGAGCAGTTTGAAAGTATTTAAGCGCCATACGACGATCCTGAAAGAATTTGCGGCAGAAGTTTTTCCTGATACTGGAAGTTTCGATTACGAGGATGTTGACTGGAATTTTAGGCTGAAACTAATTGACTGGCTTGCCAGTAGAAATGCACAGCTTGCCTACGGCAACAAAACACTCAAAACCTTTCGACAATTTCTGGAACGTGCTAGAAAAAGAAAGCTCCATTCTAATACGGATTATCAGGGGACAGGATGGCTGGTTTCGCCTAAAAAGGCAGTAGGGCATAGGGTTATCCTAACTTCGCAGGAGCTGGATATCCTCGCCAGCATGCAACTGCCGGAACATTTGTCTAAAGTTCGTGACATCTGTCTAATTGGTGCGGGTACTGGCCAGCGCCACAGTGACTTTTCACGATATACCACTGATAATTCCTACCGTACCATCAATAATGTGCCGATCCTGTCAGTGATTTCTCAAAAGACGGATACTCCTGCCAAGATACCTCTTAATATCTTTCCCTGGTTGATCCCAATACTTGAGAAGCATGAGTATTTGACGCCTAAAATGTCAATGCAGAAATTCAATAAAGGAATTAAGGAGCTTTGCAAGCTGGCAGGCTTTGACGTGAAGGTATTGAGGATTGAGCAATATATAGGACGTAAACCGGTAGTTAAGAAATATTATGCACCTAAGTATGAAGAAGTATCCTCTCATATCTGCCGTAGGAGTTTTGCCACCAACCTCTATCGCATGGGCTATCGCCTTGCTCAGATCATGTATATGACCGGCCATTCTACCGAATCTCAGCTCAGGAAATATATCGGCATTGATAGCGAACAGAACGCCGAAGAGATTGCCTTCAGCATTATGGAGAGAAAGGGCAGGGGGCTTGATTCTACTAACGGAAATTTGCGAGTAGTGAATGGTTAAGGTTTTAGTGCTGTTGAAAATAAAAAGATTGTTAAAAACTTAAAAAATATCCGATGCAAAATATATTGATCAATGACGATTTTGAAAAGTCTATCAAGAAGCTTCGCTCTATACTTCCAAGCCTTAGTTTTGGCTTACTGATTGCGACCTATCTTATTTCAGCAATTATCATGGGCATTTTCCATGCCCAGAATGCCCCGAATATTGGCTTTATGGTAGCCGCCTTTTTAGTGCCCTTAGCCATTCAAGCGGGCAGGGGGACTTTGGTATTTTTCTTCCAGCTTAACCCTGCCCATATCCAAGGAAAATATTCCTTCGGGATGATTGCAGCGACTATATTGCTGATACTTTCCTTAGTGGAAGCCTATTTGGTGCTTTCCCCATATGGTTTTTCATGGATTGTTTCAGTTTGTACGCTAATGTTGATCGGCTGGGTGATTGAAATTATGATTCTGAAGGAAACCATTTTTGCGACTCAATTAGAGCTTTTCCGCAATCGGGAAAGATGGGAGGAGGTGAAAGATTTCTACCTCGCCCGTAATGAACTGCATCAATTTATTGGGCAGTTGGATGCGGGCAAAATTGAGTTGCTGGCTTCCCCAAAGACAAATGAAGTGCCAATCGAAAAAGAGGAAGAGGCAATTCCTGAACCTGTGCAAGAAGAAGATAAGGCACTCGATTTGTTATCTGACCTTAAATCCCTGTTGCAGGGAAAGGAGATGCGCCCTTTGCTGAACGGGAAGGTGAAGGGCGGGAATTTGTAGCACCTGTTTTTTATGGTGTTACGCTTGATAAGAACGACCCGTTTTTGGAGCATAACCTTGACCGCTTGGAAAAGCGGTTCAGGGAGAGGTATCAGGCGTCTTTGGAGAAAAATCAGAAAAGAGAGCAGGGGGGTAAACCTCCACATCAAACGGTTTTGAAATCTATGGAGGATAATGGGAAGCGGTTAGTGATGGTGGAGTTTCTGAGGGATATTTTACTCGAAGAAAAGGTAAGCCTTGAAACATAGAAAAATGGAAGCCCTAGCAATTATGCTGGGGCTTCTATTTTAGAACAAAGCAAGTTGAGGCTTCTTCTGCTCTTCCAAAAGACGAAAAAAATACATAGCCATTTTCTTGTCTGAATTATTGGTATCTGTTCGGTCACTTATCCTTTTTAGCTGATTTTGTAGGCTTAAAATACCTGCCAGAATTGCATCATCTCTTGATTTGAAACTTATTCTTTCAAAGACAGAAATTGGTGAAGTTACCCCTTGATTTGCCAGCATATAAGAAGGAACCATAGCCCAGAGGTCATTACCTCCTTTGGCAATTTTAATTTCTACATAGCTATATTTTCTATCAAGTCTTATTATTTCATCAGGAATTACAGCACCATGCTCGCTTTGAAAATTTTTAAACTGCCAAATAAGGTTCGCTTTCCTGCGTCTGTCATTCCATTCTATTTCTCCTTCAGGATAACAGCCATCTTGATAGACGATTGAGTTTATTTGTTCACTAAGGTTTATGAATTCTATTGTTGACATTGCCACTACTTACCCCACATATTGTTTAGCGATTTCCTGAAAAGTGCCATCAAGGAGGATAGCTTGACCAGTGGCACATCTGCCCCAATATCTGCCATAATCAGTTTCTAAAACTGGATATCCTGCCTCTTTCAACTTAGCAAACAGCCAAGCGGTGACTTCATACCATTCATAAGGCTCTTGAACATCTTCACCATTATCCCTGATATTTTGAATTGCTTCTTCTTTGGCGAGTTCAGAATGGTCTTGATAGCCATGATATTCTAAAATAGCCTCATCACTCATATAGTAATTTTCGATTCCCTCATGAGAAAAACCTGCTTCTTTGATAAATTCGATAAAGCTATGTTTGAGCATATCATTAACCAGTGATGTCTGGTTGCAGAGAATATCTCTTGCGATGTAGGTTTCTGCTAGTTCATGGATTTCCTTTGAATATCCGTAGTAAGTATTTGTCATTTAATCCTCTGCTCTTAAAGTTTAAAAAAAGGTAAAAACACGGTAAGTGCTTTATACCTTCTGCATTCCGGCGAGGATGGGGAGGCAAACGCAACAACAAATTCAAGTTAGTGGTGCGGGCGCAAAACT
>BQJU01000133.1 GCA_021604865.1 Saprospiraceae bacterium
TTAGAGCATGTTTGGAGGTCGGCTTTTGTAGCGAAAAGCGTCAATTTTTTGATGAAACAAGGCTTTTTTTGAAGTTCATACCCCGAGGTACGGACAAGAAAAGTAACGAAGTATCATCGAAAAAGTGATCCTTTGCAGCCAAATGGTTGGCCTCCAAACATGCTCATTAATCGGCTTGTGGGAAAAAGAGTTGGATTGTGTTTGTGGATAATTGAGCACTTTTTAGATGAATAAAGCACTCAATGGTATGCAAATTAGGTATTTATTTTCAATATATCTGCAAAAACTACATTAATTTTCAATGGGTTCGTCTTTGTGATACAGCTGAAATTCTACTCTACGGTTTTGTTGACGACCTTCTTCTGTCTGGTTGCTGGCAATTGGATGGCCAGATCCATACCCGGTATAACGCATATTGGCGGACCTTATACCCTGGCTGACGAAGTAATCAAAACATGCTCTGGCGCGTTTGCGTGAAGTTTCTAAATTCTGGCTTTCTGAGCCAGCACTATCGCTAAATCCTTTGATTTTGATGCGGTAATGAGGATTTTCCAGCAAGAAGCCAGCAATTTTATCTAGTAAAATATAACGTTCTATTTCCACACTATTCCGATTAAAAAATAGCAATTGCCTGCTCAGCGACTTTGCCTCTTCTTCCGGGTTGATGATCAGGGGGCATCCGTTTTCTTCGTATACACCAAAGTCATTGGGGCATGCATCTTTGGCATCTTCAATACCATCACCATCGGTGTCGGGGCATCCGACAAAGACGGGGATTCCATAAACATTGGGACATCGGTCATCTTCATCCAATAACCCATCGCCATCACTATCAATAGCCGGACAACCGTCGCGTTCGGGCGGGCCTACAACAAAGGGGCAACCATCCGCATAATCTTCAACGCCGTCGCCGTCGCTATCCTGGAAAGGGCACCCATTACGCTCTGGTGGGCCATAGTTGTTCGGGCATGGGTCATCCTGATTGGATATGCCATCGCCATCATCATCCGGACAGCCAAACAAGATTGGCGAGCCTATTTCAAAAGGACAATAGTCAAGATGATCAGCCATGCCATCGCCATCAGTATCCGGGCAACCGTAAGTACGTTTTAATCCTGGTAGATTGGGACATTCATCGTATTTATCGGCAATGCCGTCGCCATCTGAATCTTTTGGATGAAGTCGATAGGTACCATTTAAAGCGAAATAGCCGTACCAGTCATTGCGTTTGGGATTGGCCGACACACTGATGCCGTCGAGATAGTCAGTAAATGAGGTTCGCAATCCAAGGTCAAGACCTATATTCCAGATTTCATCAATTTTCCATTTTACCCCTACATTAATGGGAAGTGCCAAACGGACTTTGGCATAATTAGCAGTCTTGTCTTGATCTATTCTTGGAATCAGGCCTTCATCTTTGACCAAATCAAAGAAAGGTTGAGGGTCGATTATAATAAGGGCAAATCCAGAGCTGATATAAGGGGAAAAGATCGGTGCCCGCTTGCCTAGAAAATGCCATTCGGCCAAAGCAGTGATCTCCGTAACATTGGTGCTAAAGCGAAAGGCTCTCTCTTTGCGGGTATCAATATTTCGCCGGTTCAGATCATTACCCGAAAGGCGTAATCCGAGTATGCCTAATCGCATATCTAATTGACTATTGATCGGGCTTTGAGCCAATAGACCCACAGAAAAATTAGTTGCTTGTGGATCGATAAAATTGCCCGATACCAAATCACCACCATAGTTGCAAAAGCCTGTCATAAGCCCAACGCTCCAATCACGCAGCTGAGCAGAAAGGAATAACGGAAAGAACACCAGTAGCAAACTATAGACCCCTTGTTTTACCATTGTATCTTTTCAGAAAACGCAAAACAATAGAAAAATACCCTTCTTTGACTAGTTCTTTGTCAAAGAATCAAAAATATAAGGAAAATATACAAATTAAGGTAAGATTAAAGATATTTCCGGCATAAAAAGAGCCATAAATTTTCAAGATAGATGGAACATGCACTAATTCTTCTTTAAGTCTTCGATTTCACGGTCGCGATTACGGATCATAGCTTTGAGCTTTTCATTTTCCGATTCCAAATCCTGAATTCGCTGACGGAGGTCCTCTGTGGTGTTATCGGTATGAGTTGTATTTTGTTGAGGATCGGGCTGGATTGTTGTCGTTGTTTGGTTGTCAGATTTTTTATCTAATCCTAACAAGTTTTTTATATTTTGAATACCATCTTCTCCATTGTAATACGAAGCGCCGATATAGGCCCCGGGTATGAGAAAAAGCATGACTATAAAAAAGCGGGTGAAGCCGGTAATCTTTAATCTTCTGGCCATTGCAAATTGATTTTGATTTGTTGCAAAGATAAGTGTCCAAATGGGTTATGGGAAGCTTTATTCTACCTAAATCCATAATTTATGGACTAAGCAGCTCTTTTAAAACCAAAGCCGACCTCCAAACAGGATTTAAGTGCATGTTTGTAGCTCAAAGTCCGACCTCCAAACATGCACTAAGGCTAAAATCGCAGAATCATTCCCATGCCTTTTGTCTCTTCTCCATAGATTAAGGAAAAATTCATCCTGCCTTGCATTTTGCGGTGAATCCATGGGATCAGGAGTCCGGTTGCAGCCCCTGTGATGCCTCCAATAACAGTATCGGTTGGAAAATGGCGTAAGGCTTTGACACGCAGGATGGCTACCCATGCAGGAGGCAGCGTTGCCAAACCGTAAAAAATCCATTTTTGGCCTTTCAATTCCGGGTGATGATCCAAATAGATCTGGGCTGTTAAGAACGTTCCTGTGGCTACAACGGAGGTGTGCCCGCTAAAAAAAGAATTGCGTAGGGCGCCAAAATTGCGTTCGTTAAGCGGAGCATCCTCATAATAGACGACGGGCCTGTAACGGTCGATGACCAATGGACCGAAAGGCCCCCAGGTATGCAAGGTAGCAGCCAGTGCTTGTGCTTCGCCATGCATGATGATAAAATCCAGCCAGTTGTGTCGGCACTTCCGGTCAAGGAATAGAAGTGCAGGAGAAAAGACACCGAAAATCATGCCATAATCAGACAATTTTCCGGCACGTTTACGCTTCGACAAATCTTGTGTTAGCCCAATATGGTCAAAACCATGTACCCCCTTCCTGACCAGGTTTTCGAGGGTCTCATTAGAAATTTCAGGTTTTCTATTGTTTCTTTCTAACCCTATCGGTTGGGCCAAAAATGCTCCTGCTGTCAGAGATAGGCTGAGCCAAGGTTTGACATGGTATGGATCCGGAAAGCTATCCCTAATGCCCGATTGACCAAATATTGGGCCGGATAATTCAAATAGGATAATAAGTAGACATAATGGACGCATAGGCTTCTTTTTTAAATGAGTTTCACACCTTAATTAATCAAACTATCTTGAGCGAGAATTGGTTCTATTAAGATTCTTAGTGCCTATTTGGAGGTATTTAAAATGGTGACGATTCCTTATCGGAATGATGAAAGAATCGCAAATTATTGTCTACCTTTCTTTAAATTTTAGGTGCGTATAATCAAATATACGCTCAATGGCAACAAAATACAGGCATGAATATAACAACAGTAGCAAAAGAATACATCAAAAGACTCTTAACAGAGAAGCTTGACCCCAGTTATTACTACCATGACCTGGCACATACATTGGCAGTGGAAGAAGCCAGTCAGGTTATTGGTAAAGCATTGGAGATGAGTGAGACTGAACTCGAAATTTTATCCCTTGCTGCTTTATTCCATGATACGGGATTTGTAGAAATTTATCAAGGCCATGAAGAAGTAAGTAAGAATATAGCTGCAACATTCTTGAAAGAGCAAAATTACCCTGATGATAAAATTAAGCAGGTTGTACATCTGATTGACATAACTAAAAAAGACAACATTCCGGAAACGGTGATAGAAAAAGCGATGAAGGATGCCGATTTGAGTAATCTCGGCCGCGATGACTACTTTCGTCACCTGGCTGATTTGCGAGAAGAATGGGCGTTGTTTTTGAATGAAAAATACACGGATGCCAAATGGTATAAGCTAAACCATAAATTTGTAAAAAGACACAATTATTATACAGAAGCTGCCAGTTTTTTGTACGCCAGACAAAGTAAGGCCAATGAAAAGCAGCTTAAAAAAATGGCTAAAAGAGAAGAGAAGGTAAAAGGCAAAATCCTTGAGGGTTCCATTGCTAATAGTAAAAGTGCCCAGATGATGTTTAAAACGGCACTTCGGAATCACCTTGATCTCAGCAATTTGGCAGATAATAAAGCCAATATCATGCTGAGTGTCAATGCGCTGATCATTACTATTGCCATGCCTATGGCCGCCACTTATGTACAGGCCAATCCTTTTATGCTGGTTCCGACGATCAGTTTATTGATTTCCTGCCTGGCCTCCATGATCTTTGCCACCCTGGCCACGCGACCTATTAAAATGACGGGATATACTGACGAAGAAAAAATTAAGACGAGAAAGTCCAATTTATTTTTCTTTGGTAACTTTTACAATATGGACTTCGATGCTTACCAAACTGGAATGCAGATCATTATCAACGACGAGAAAAATCTCGAAAATTCCATCATGCGAGACCTATATTTCCTGGGGCTTTCTCTTGGGAAGAAATACCGTCAACTCCGTATCTGTTACAATGTATTTATGGTGGGCGTTATTATAACGGTGATTATCTTCACTATTTCCTATTCGGTTGCTACCCCTTAAGTCTTTTAAGACAAAAAAAGAATGGGAGACAAGAAGAGAGGGTGTATACTTTGTATTTCTACCCTCGCCTTGTCTCCCACTCTCCTCGTCGGTCCTTAATACCCCTTAATGAACCTAATTTTGTCCTAGGATCAGAGGTAATCCGCCTTCTCCACCGACTACGATGACTTTGGAGTTTGGAGAAGAAGCTAAAGTCAATGTAGCTTCGATACCTTTATCTCTCAAAATTTTATCAGTCAAGGAAGCATTCAGAATCTGGTTGGCATCAGCTTTGGCCTGGGCCTCAATCACTTTACGCTCTGCTTCCTTGCGTTCCTGCGCCAGAATAAATTCGTATTTCAGTGCTGATTGTTCGGCTTCAATTTTTGCTTCAATGGCATCACGTACTTTATCCGGCAACTGAATGTCCCGGATTAGCACGGCCCGCAAATCAATGTAGTTGTTGCTGAGGTTGGTTTCCATATCTTTCTGAATCAAATCCTGAACCTCATCCCTTCGGGTAGAATATAATTCCTCCGGTTGGAATCGACCAATGATTTTTCGCACAGAGGATCGCACCTCTGCACTCACCAGCGATTTGAGGTAGGTTTGTCCGAACTTGTCGTGCAAATCGCCAATCTTGGTATATTGAGGATTAACACGTACGGTGACTTCCACCTGGATGTTCAATCCATTGCTGGACAAAATCATCATGGCTTCTTCGATTTGCTTTTCCCTTACATCATAGATGTGCATGGTATTCCAAGGGGCAATAATATGAAAACCAGGGGTATAAATATTCTCTTTGTCCAAACCACCGCTGAAGGTTTTGAAAAGCACACCTCGGAATCCCGCATCAATAGTTAAAAATGTGGCATTGGAAAAAATTACAACCAACAACAAGATGATAAAAACAACAATTCCTGACGTAACCAACTTACCTTGTCGATTACTTGGATTTCTAGATTCACTCATTAGACTTCTTTTTTGTTTTGTTCTTTGAAAAATTCCCTGGTCAATAGCCAACCAAATGGAAGGGACGAAATTTGCCAAAGAAGCTTTTGTATTTATAATGCTAACAATTACCCGGCATTTTGGTTGCTTTTCTTAGATTAACAAGCAACCTAAAGCGACTAAGCGCTTGTTTGGAAACCCGGCCCGTTAGTAATAAAGGATAAATATAAACAATTTTTAGAGCATGTTTGGAGTGCTGGAATTGCGAAACCCCTCAAGATTCCCAAAACCAACAACTCTGTTTGGTAACTCCCTAAACATTCTTCAAAATTGTTTTACTTTGCAAGCAACTAAATCTAACATCCAATGAAACAACTCTTCTTTTTTATGCTGATTGCCGGGTTGATATGGGCCTGTGGCGAAACAAGTACTGAAAAAACGAACGGTACCGAAAATACAACTGCTCAGACTGAAGTGAAAGAGGGCCCAGACGGTGAAAAAATTTATAAACAATACTGTATCACTTGTCACGGCTTGTACGGAGACATGGGAGCCAGCGGTGCCTTTAACCTAACGACTTCGGCCCTTAGCCTCGACGAAAGAGTATTGGTTATCACCAATGGTCGCAATGTGATGACACCATTTAAGGACTTATTATCCGAAGAAAAGATCAAAGCGGTAGCGGAGTATACCCTTAAATTGAAGAAATAATCAGCCATGGAATCAACGATCACTTCCATCGGCATGATGTCGGGAAGTTCGCTGGATGGACTGGATATGGCCTGTGCACTTTTTACGGTCAACCCGGAAGCTGACACGCCACAAGAATGGTTGTTGGACTGGAATTTGGTGGCTACAGCCATGATCTCTTTTCCTGAGTCTTGGACCACAAGATTGAGGGAAGCGCCTGGTTTAAGTGGTCTTCAGCTGGCTAAAATCCATACTGATTTTGGTAGCTTTTTGGGGCAGCATGTCCGGCAATTTGTGCAAGAGTATCAACTCCAGCCCGACTGTATTGCCTCCCACGGTCATACGATCTTCCATTATCCGGAAGCGGGCTTTACGACACAAATTGGTTGTGGTGCAACTATTGCAGCGCTGGCTGGGGCAACCACCATTGATAATTTTCGGGCGCTAGACCTTGCTTTAGGAGGGCAAGGGGCTCCTTTGGCACCTATTGCCGATGAATACCTTTTTGGTAGCTACGATATTTGTCTCAACCTCGGGGGTATTGCCAATTTGAGTACTAAAACAAAAGCGGGTTATGTCGCTTTTGATATTGGTGGTGCCAATCAAATCCTCAATGCCATTGTTCAACCGCTGGGTTTGGCCTATGATGAGGGGGGGCAGATGGCCCGTCTCGGACAGTTGCAGCCTGCCTTGCTGGAAAAGGTAAATGCTTTGCCGTATTTTTCTCAGCCTTATCCCAAATCATTGGGTAATAACTGGGTTAAAGATACCCAGTGGCCTATTTTCGCGAACACAGATTGTTCCACTGAAGATAAACTGAATACGGCTTGCTGGCAAATTGCAGGACAAATAGCCAAAGCGATTGCGGAAACAACCAGCAAAACGGAAAGAAACGGACAATTACCCAAGGTATTCGTAACCGGTGGCGGTGCCTTTAATCATTTTTTGCTGGAGTGTATAGACCAGGCTTGTGCCCACAAACAGCCCATAGATCTCATCGTTCCCGAGCCCGATATCATCAATTTTAAGGAGGCCTTGTTAATGGCATTGATGGGAGCACTTCGGCTGAGTGCACGTACCAATTGCCGAGCTAGTGTGACTGGAGCCAGCAGGGATTGTAGTGGCGGGAGTATTCATTACTGCCCAAGTGTGTTAACTTGATAGCTTGATGAAAAAACAAAACATATTGGTTACAGGTGGAACTGGGTTTCTAGGGTCTTATCTACTAAGATACTTGGTCAAGGAAGGGTATACCAATATCCGTGCGTTATGCCGGCCAGAAAGTTCCTGGGAGCTGGTAACCGAAATAAAAGACCGGGTGGAATGGGTGACGGCTGATTTGCTGGACCTGGCTGATTTGCAAGAGGCAATGATAGGAATCAAAAGAGTCTATCACTGTGCGGCGGTGGTTTCTTTTGATCCTCGTGACCGGTTGAAAATGTACCGTATCAACCAGGAGGGCACAGCGAATATTGTCAACCTATGTCTTCATTATGGTATCGAAAAACTGGTGCACGTAAGTTCCATTGCGGCCATTGGTAGACATGAAAAGGAGAAGGTCGTCACCGAAACTACCAAATGGCAACGCAGCAACGCCAATACGCATTATGCCATTACCAAATATCTGGCCGAACAGGAAGTATGGCGTGGTATGGCTGAAGGGTTATCGGTTGGCATTGTCAATCCTTCCGTCATTTTCGGTAGTGGTTATTGGGACCATGGTCCGTTGAAAATGTTTGGACTGGTGGATAGAGGATTCCCTTTTTATTCCAAAGGACAATCCGGGTTTGTAGATGTGAGGGATGTTGCCAAAGCCATGATTCGACTGATGGAAAGTGAAATAGACAACGAACGGTTTATCATCAATGGTGAAAACCGAAGCTATCGGGACATTTTAAATACTATTGCCAAAGGCTTGCACCGAAAACAACCCAACCGTGCATTGCCTTTATGGATACAGCAATTATTATGGCGGCTGGAATGGCTGCGGTCGAAATTTAGCGGCAAGCGCCCACTATTTACACGAGAGTCTGTAATGCTGGCCGGCGGGTCTTATGAATTTAAAAACGAAAAGTCTAAAAACTTATTAAACATGGAGTATACCCCCATTGATACCACCATTGCTGCCACTGCTCAACAATACCTTGAAACCACTCAGAAGCACCTGAAAGCTAGTTACTTGCCACTTATTTAATTGGTCTTTTTGCCTGCCAGTCGCAACCAGGACAAGTTCGAGAAAAAATAGCTCATCCGAAATGCACTTTTTTTTGTTTACATGAAAAAGAGAAAAAATGGCTACACATATAATTCGAGCAGTTGAAGATACTGAGCAGATGGAAGCGGTTCAGAATCGCCCTTCTTTTAATGAGGAAACTTTTCAAAGCATGGGGATGCATTACATCCCGTTTGAGGCCCACCTTAGCTTTGCTCCATTAATCAGGATTATTGAGGGAAAACTGGAAAATGGTGATCCTGCTGAGCAATTTTTGGCAGAGACCATCTTAAATAAGCTAGAAGAAACTCCTTTTTTTCGGGAACCCATTGAAGACCGCAGTTTATTGGAGCAACACAAAGAGTTATTGCAATTGATCATGCTGATGGTCATTTCCCCTGCGGTTCGCGAAACACAATTGTCAAAGATCAGCGCACCTTTTGAAATGACACCGATCTACCTGACACCGGCACTGAAAAAGTTGTGGGAGGAGAATACCGTAAATTTTGTGTCAACTACTTCCGATGATTTTCTCAATTGCACCATCGTTCTCCGGGCCTGTAGTATGATCTTGAATAAATTTTACGGTCAAAATATAAATATTGACTATCCGATATTGCTGACTTTTGATAATGAAAAAACCGGAATGCGTCAGTTTTTCAAAACCGGTTTTAATACTGACTTTCTCGATATCAAAGCCGTTAAACCACTCAAACCACTCAGCCAGGAAAAGATCAACGAATTGCTGAGCAACGTTTATGACAAAGAGTTATGGCTACGTTATTTGGAGCCTGATCGTTTTGAGTTTCACGGTTTTTTCCTCGGCAACCTGATTGATATCACAGCAGAGGAATCGCTTTCGCGTATCAAGCACCTTTTGTTGGAAAAAGATGCGGTGATGTCACAGGCAAGTCTGCGCCGTTTGGAGTCGTTTATGCGTATTTATTTCAATATGCCTGAACTCCGGCTTGGCCTCACGGCTATTGACTATCCGAAGGAAAACATGGTTGCCCATCGTTATAAAATACGGTTTGACTTTCTCGCAGCAATACAGGATTGTCTGCTAGCGCCCGAAAATGCCAATTCCATATACGAAAAGGCTTGTAAATATCGGGAAATACTGTTGGTGGAAGATTTGAAGGCTTTAAAAAGCCATACCCCAATAGAGCGGGACTTGCTCAAGGTAGGTCTTCGGAGTATCATTGTTTCTCCTCTTTTTAGTAAAGACAATAAAGTCATTGGCCTACTGGAAATTGCTTCTCCAAAACCTTTTGAGATGCACAGTTTTATTGAGCTTAAATTTAAGGAAATCACGGGCCTATTCAGTATTGCTGTGGAGCGCAGCCGGGAGGAGACAGACAACCAGATTGAAGCGCTGATCCGGGAAAAATATACGGCTATTCATCCCAGCGTTGAATGGAAATTTATTGAATCAGCCTTCAATATGATGGAACAGATGGGAGGTCAGGAAAAGGTTACCCTTGAGCCCATTGTTTTTAATGATGTTTATCCGCTATATGGGCAGGCGGATATTGTAAGTTCTTCCCATCTCCGCAATAATGCCATTCAGGCGGATTTAATGGAAAATTTGCAGCTCGCCTTGGAAACCCTCAAACGGATCACACAAACGATCAACTTCCCGCTGGCCAAACAGGCTATAGTGAGAATCGAACATAACCTGAAGGGATTAAATGCGGAATTTAATTCGAATGACGAATCCCGTATTGTGGAAATTCTTGATGCCGAGATCCATCCCTTACTTCGTCAATTGTCCGTAGAAAATCCCGATCACGCGCCATTGATCAGCCGCTACTTTGATGCACTCAATCCCGAATACGGTATCATCTATAAACAGCGCAAGGATTATGAAGAAAGCGTCGAAATCCTGGCGGAAACCATTGCCAGCCTGCTGGACCACCAGGAAAAGGAATCGCAAAAGACGCTTCCCCACTATTTTGAAAAATACAAAACCGATGGGGTAGAATACGATATCTACCTCGGGCAATCCCTTCTCCGCAGGGGGCAGTTTTCACAATTGCATTTGAAGAATTTCCGCTTGTGGCAACTCCTACACATGGTTGAGATCACCCGTAAAGTCTATGAATTGCAGGACACCTTACCTGTTCCGTTGACTACTGCACAATTGGTGTTTGTCTATTCTACGCCTCTGGCCATCAGTTTCCGCATGGATGAAAAACAATTCGATGTAGATGGCGCCTATAATGTGCGTTATGAGATTCTGAAAAAACGCATCGACAAATCTACAATCGAAGGCACCGATGAGCGCCTGACTCAAGCTGGTAAAATAGCCATCGTCTATCTGCATGAAAAAGACCGCCTGGAATATCTGGAGTACCTCGAATACCTCCGTCATGAGGACATGATTACGGATGAAATAGAGGATGTTAGCCTGGGTAAATTGCAGGGCGTGCAAGGGCTTCGGGCTTTGCGGGTTACAGTGAAGGAGGGATAGTAGTTACTTGTATAATGGTAAGGAGTTGAATGAGGACTTGGAGTTGGGGTGGTTGGACTATGGCGCACGGTGGTATGATCCAGCTATTGGGAGGTGGAATGCGGTTGATCCTCAATTCTCCAGATTTGCGTGGTTCAAACACAGTTCATCGCGAAGTTAGCGCCAACAAGATTTAGGCGGCGATTTCCCATTGCCTTCTAAATTTGGGTGACTTGTTTTTCTGGCCTGAGATGCTTGTTGGCTATGCTAACCGAGGCTTTTGTTTGATTCTTGGAGGTAGGTTTAAGATTTGGGGCAATAATTAATGAGGCGTCTTCATAGCCCTTAGTACCAACCAAATTCATTTGGTTGACCGCAAAGCGCTGAAAGCCAGCTTTCTTCCATACTGCATTTATCTGTCCAATTAATTCAAGCAGGTAAAAACATAATCTGCAAGGCCAATTTATTTGCCACTATTAGGTTTTGAATTGGTTTTCTCATAGTCTTTTGGTCTACCGCTAGCGGAGTTAGCAGCTACAAGTTTTAGGCGGAAATTTTCCATTCAATGTTGTCAAACTAGTGCTCATAAGGTAATATTGGCGGACCAGTGATAATGCTTGATGGCTGCCTTGGTTGGGCGGAAATTTTTCCGACCGATGGCGTTTGCCGAATAAATGCCTAAAGTTGACGACATTGAATTTTCCATTGCCTCCTAAATTTGGGTGAAGGCTTTTGTTTGATTCTTGGAGGTAGGTTTAAGATTTGGAGCATTAAATAAT
>BQJU01000134.1 GCA_021604865.1 Saprospiraceae bacterium
TCCTCCAATATTGATCTCCAGCACCGGACTTACCCAGCAGGCTTCTCCGTCAATATCATCTACCGTTAAAACACCTCCTGCGGTAGCAAAAGGCTCGGCATCTATTCCAGATAAATCTCCTTCAATGGTCCAGTTGACGCCAGCAAAATCATGGGATACACAGGTCGTATAATCGTTAGTGGTACAAGGCCCTGATAAAATCCCTTTATTGGGGATAGAAAAGGTCTCGGTATATTGGCCCCACAAAAGAAGTGGACTAAGGAATAATATTAGAAATAATTTAAAATTTTTCATAGCATTAGGTTTAGGTACATATTAATTATTTGGCTGGTAAAATGGTTATTATGGTTATCGGTATTTTCGATTGATTCCAAGTCACAAAATTTAACAAGTACTAAAGGATACCTGTTCTTTTGCGGGAAATCCGAAAAAGTTATAAATGAAATAAAATGAGGTATGCAGGATAGATGTGGGGGTAGAAAAAATTTCGCGATAGCCCTGCAAATGTAAGAATTAATACTGAGCAGTAATAAATCTGGGATCAACAATTCCAAATTTAATACCTATTTAACAAATCCTATACATTTTGATATTAAAATATTTTGAATCTACCCTTGTCGGCAAATGATGCCCAACTCATTCTGTACCCGGATAATTTCTTTATCGGGTAGATTCTCGTTTGGTTGCACATAGAATTTTTTTATGTTATCGGCATGTTTTTTTGTCAGTCCATTGATTTTTGTCAGTTTATTACCGGTCACATAAAGTGTCTTTATCTTAACCAGATTTTTGATCTGACTGAGGTCTGTCAAATGATTGTTTTGAACATAAAGTTCTTCCAATTCGGTCATTTTTTCAATGCCTTCAAGCGATTTGATCTGGTTGTCATATATAAATAGGTATTTCAATTTGGTGAAAGGGGCCAACTCTTTCACGGAAGTAAACAGCATATTGGTAATCGACAGATAGTTGAGGTGATAGAGTGGAATCAATCCCGACAGATTGGTTAAGGGGGTTGTCACATTGGGATGATGCGCCAGCGGCCCGGCAAAACGCAATGTATCTGCCTGGATCAATAAGATCATCAATTCATCATCTTTGGGTGGCTCAAGTGTAGGCCCTTTTCCAAAAACAGCTTCATTATAAGCCATTTTCCATTGAATTTCGAGGTCTTCCCACCATTTTTTAGCGCGTTTTAATTCAGCTGGTGTGGTTTTGATAATGAACTGCATGGATTAAGTTTTTATAGAGACAATGTTGTGATGTAGTTATTTTTGATATAGTGGTATAGTGATGTTGTGATGATATATGATGTGGTGATGAATACCCACTTCTTATATTCAAATGAAAAATGAGCACTTGGATCAAATATTACCCTGCCAATCCTTCCCATCACTCTTTCACAATTTGCTGATTTATAATGTCATTACCAGTGATCATTTTCAGCTGGTAAATGCCTGAAGGCAAGTTATTCAAATATATCTTTTGTTTCAAATGATTAACTGGCCAGGAATCCTGGTAAACCATTTTTCCATTCAGATCAAATATATAGAATTGTGCGCCTTCTGCCAATTCTTGAGTCATTGTAATTTCTAGAAAGTCATTAAGCGGATTGGGAGCCAGGTGCATGATGTTTAAGGTTTCATTTTTAAAATCAACACTGACTACCCGACTGTATTCAAATTGGCCATCAAAGTCTACTTGTTTGAGGCGGTAGTAATTTGTGCCTGGCTTTGGGTTTTTATCTACAAATTGGTAATTGTTTATAGTATTGGCATTACCTGCCCCTTGCAATCTCGAAATTTCTTCAAAATCCCGGCCATCAATACTTCGCTCAAGGGAAAAATAGTTGTTGTTTTCTTCCTTAGCAGTTGCCCAATTTACGGTCACGAATTGCTGTCTAATGGCAGCATCAAAATACATGAGTTCAACTGGAAGAATCATGACGTTGGCATCGGGAACATTTACATTGTCGAGGGTGAAAGCTTCATTTGTTGAATTAAAATCAGTGCATACTCTGATTTGTAAGGTACTGCCTGAAAGGCCCCCTGAAATCCCTATATCATTTTGAGTACCCGTTCCACCTCCATTAATGGTTCTTCCTCCTGTTCCTACCAGGTCGGCTTGTACCGTTTGAAATCCACCACCATCCAAGCTATATGTAACGTTCAGATAATCTGGATCAGATATCTCAAAATCAGTGTAAGAAATATCCAAGTTAAAATCCACATCATTGCCTGCACTGCTAATATCCAGAATTGGGCTTACCCAGCAAACTTCTACATCGATGTCTCCAGTGGTAGTTGTTAAAACTCCTCCGAATGTCTTAAAATCATCATTGGATTCAAACTTAGCACCACTTCCTGGTTCTATAATATTCAAATTACCTGCTATTGTCCAGGTCACGTCTGAAAAATCAAACATGGTACAAGTTGTTCCGTCCGTTCCGGAACACCCCCCCATTAACACCCCTTTATCATCAACATCAAACGTCTCAGAATACTGCCCCCAAGCCAGATGAATAGAAGAAAAACAAAAGACTAATAGTAGGATCATTAATTTTCTCATGATTATTATATTTATAATTTGAACACGGAGAATGGACATATACGGCGTAATGCACAAAAACCAGGTTCAAGTCAATAAGATATTGTAATCAGGGGTGTGCGATCCAAATATTCTGATAGGTGAAAATGGTGCGTAGTCAAGTATTTTAAGAAGATTAACTACCTGGTAGTTTGAGGTAGTTAATCTCTTATTCAAAGTTTATTAGCTTCTTGATGGAAAAATGCCTGCCAGGGCGATGCAAACATAGATACCCAGGAATGGATTTCTATTGTTGAACGACTGTCCCCCTCCTACATTAGTCGTTGAATCAGCAGCTAAGGCTACGGTACCTGTTCCAGTGGCCGAATAAACAGGTGTTCCAGCAGTGCCAAAACGAGTGCCGCCAGCAGCCTCATCAAGTGTTGCATCATTAGTGGTAGCAGTGACTGCGTGGTTGTGATTTGGCAATTGAGCTGAAGTAAGGGTAATATTCTCTGCGCCACCTTTTTGGCCCCATTTCATAGGAGCTAATCCAGGACCTGAACCTACATGAACTATTGAACGACCCCGTAAATCAGGTAGCTGAAAGGTAGTACGCCCATCACCACCAAAGGTAGTGCCTAATAAAGAAAACAAAGCGGTATTTTGTGCAATAGGCAGTAATTGACCATCACAAAGTGCCCAACCACGAGGTGGGAAATTAAAACCAACAGGTTGTATTTGACCGAGAAAAGGTTCCATGAATTTAAAGTTTTAGATAATTAAAAATTACTTCTTAATTTGCTGTTGTACATTTAGCTTCTTGAAGGATAAACGCCTTCCATTGCGATGCAAACATAGATGCCCAGGAATGGATTTCTATTGTTGAACGACTGACCTCCTCCTACCTTAGTTGTGGAATCAGCAGCTAAGGGAACGGTACCTGTTCCAGTGGCCGAATAAACAGGAGTACCAGCAGTGCCAAAACGAGCACCGCTAGCAGCCTCATCAAGGGTCGCATCATTAGTGGTTGCTGTAACAGCATGTTGGTGGGAAGGCATGTTAGCTGTGATTAGGGTGACACTTTCTCTTCCGCTTTTTTCGCCCCAAGATATATGGCTTAGTCCAGGACCAGAACCAACGTGTACGATTGAACGACCACGTAAATCAGGTAAGCCAAAAGTAGTACGGCCATCACCACCAAAAGTGGTTCCTAAAAGAGAAAACAAAGCCGACCATTGTGATATGGATAATAGGGCGCCATCACAAAATGCCCAACCGCGCGGAGGGAAATTAAAACCGAAAGGTTGAATTTGACCAACAAATGGAGTCATGAATTTAAAATTTTAGGTTATTGAAAAAATAAGCACACCATAGTGATACGGTGCGTTAGAAGAGAATAAAAGACATTATTTCATGGCATCTGAGGACATGTTTTCATGATGCCCCGGGGCTTCCAACCCCATAGTGACTAAATCATGTTCACGATCGTAATAAACATCCTTTTCATGAAGCAATAATTTAAAGAGAAAATCAGCCCAGGTTGGATTGTCTATCGTCAAACTGATACCAGTGTTATCTGCCAATGCCAGGTGGATAACCCCAATATTGTCACTTGGCCGATAAGAAACTTTGAATTCTTCGATTTTGACCATAATAATTAATGTTTTAGGTTTGATTAATTGAGCAAGTGGTTCGCATTTCGATTGAACTGCCGAAATGATCCAGGCAGGTAGCCAATAGAGGTCTTGATAAATTAAGTGTAATAAATGAAGAGAATGGCCTTAAAAGGCCGGAAATATTTAAAAAAAAGGTTTTAGGTGTTCTATTGTAAAAAATGCAGGGATTCTTCAATTATTTGGTTTTTTATAAAAGTAATATATGTTTTTTCTATCTGTTTTTAGTCATAAGCCTAGTGCTTACAATGCTTCAAAGCAACATAAAACTCTGTAGATTAGTGTGTTAACAGTTAGCAAAAATAAATCGAAGGATTTTTCCTCGAAAAAAGAACAAGCGTAAATGATAAGAGCTTGTTTTGAGGTCGGCTTTAGAAGCGTTTCGGCCCAGCCGAGATGATGAGACTAGACTTTTTTGAAGTAGACCTCGGCTCAGCCGAGACGGGCGAAAAAAGTAACGAAGTATCATCATAAAAGTGATCCTTTGCCGCCAAAATAGCTTGCTCCGATCTCGCATCGGGGCTGGCTTCCAAACATGCTCTAAAAGAGGGATCATTTAAAAATTCACTATAGAGAAAGATAGATATGGGAATGTAATTTATAGATAATGAATTTAATACCTCCCAAATATACAAAAAAAATGATATAAGTGTCAATTTTTTCCTTAGGGTAAAGGGCAAAATGCCGGGCTTCGAAAGAAGACCCGGCATTGGAAGACATTACATCTACTTATTATCATTTGAATTGTTTGGGTTTTAGGTGTCCCCCTTTCTGTTGCAAAATTAAGCCAAAGCCGCCCCCTTAATCAAGGAGGAAATTACCCTTTGACCTAAATCAGGTATTTTTACCTAGTGCTTCAGGGTTTAGTTCCTGAGGCACTAGTACCCTCCACAACCTATTGGTGATCCATCTGGCAGGGCAGGACTCTTAGGAACTTTGTATTGTCCGGGGTCCTTTTCAAATAAATCAATCTGCCGGAGTAGGTAGATGTAATGTGCTCGTTGCTGCAAATTGGCAGCTGCCTTGCCTTCATAGTGTCCTTTTAATTGCTGAATTTTCAACAGTGCTTCAGCGGAAATTTGCTGTTGGATACTGGTATCGCCTGCTAGTTGCAGCAGATGGTGCAGGGCCATTTTTTCTGTCATTCGACTTATTTCCCGTTGCGGGGTGTTTGCACCAGGTTCATTATCTGATGCGGCAACCTTCATGAGCTGATCAAATAATTGGTACAGTTGCAAACTTTGATCTGGGGCATAGCTATTTTGTTCCACTATTCTAGCTAGTCGGTTGGCATTGAGCAAGAAAGTCAGGCTGTTGGCGATAGCACTTTCAGCAGCACTGAGGGCATCAAAGGTAAGGCCGGTATGGGTGTTAAATAATTCCCTGTCACGTTGGTAGCCAATGGGTTGTGGTGGGATAAGGGAGACGATTTTTTGTGGCAATAACAGAAATTCAGGCTTTAGGGTTTCCAATAAAGCTTTTAGTGCTTCTTCTTGCGTTTTGAGGTCAACAGGCCGGTTATTGATTTGACCATCACCGCGTACCGTATAAGCATATTGAACGCCCCCAATCAGTTTGCATACCGCTTCTACTTGATATCGGTGGGCCAGATAGAGAGGGACCAATACATTTTCCAGGGTGGCCATTGGACTTCCTGTAGGAATATTGTTTTCACCAAAGTTTGCCAATGCATGATTGCGCACCTGAGTCAATCTCCTTAATTCATCAATGGCGGAACGGCCGTTATCCCACAAATGGGCATCCGGATGTGCTCCACTTTTTGCCCGGGCATCCCGGTCGGCAATAAAACGCAACCCCATCGTATTATTCTGTTGGAGGATTTCTGCAAGGGCTTTCTTTTCATCGGTATCCTTGGGGAAATCTTTATAGCCATAGATAATGGTGCGTTTGTCCCACTCACCAATACCTGTAGCATAAGCTTTTGAGAAATCGAGATTACCCTGATCATCCAGCGTAATATATGGATAGGGATAATCCATCACCGAGGCCCGGTTATTTGTACTGGCTGCAAAATTGTGGGTCAGCCCCAGGGTATGTCCTACTTCGTGTGCCGACAATTGCCGCAGGCGGGCCAATGCCAATGCCTCCAGTCGCGGATCGGGGGTCTCGCCATTTTCATAAGCTGCAATCAGTCCCTGGGCAATGAGAAAATCCTGCCTGACCCGTAGCGAACCCAGCAAAACATGTCCCTTAATGATCTCGCCGGTGCGAGGATCGGTGACCGAACTTCCATACGACCAACCTCTAGTAGAGCGGTGTACCCAGTTTATGACATTATAGCGCACATCCATAGGGTCAGCACCATCCGGCAATACTTCTACCCGGAAAGCATCTTTGTATCCTGCTGCTTCAAAGGCCTGATTCCACCAGGAAGCTCCCTCCATCAATGCTGACCGAATGGGCTCAGGAGCTCCGCGGTCGAGGTAATAAACGATGGGTTCGACAACTTCACTTATTTCGGCTCCCGGATTCTTTTTTTGCAGGCGATGGCGGGTGATAAACTGTTTAACCAGTGGCTCACTTATCGGTGTGGCGTAATCCTGATAACTGAGGGGATAATAACCTGATCGGGGATCAAATATACGGGGTTGATAACCACTGTCCGGCAATTCCACAAAAGAGTGATGCGTACGTACACTTAGTGCATCTGAGGAGGGGGCAACGGAGCGAATCCAGCCACCTTCTGCTTCTCCGCTAAAGCCAAGTATGGCCTCGAACTCGGAATTTTTTGGAAAGTTCTTGGTACGATCCAGGTAGATGGCTGAACGGGAATCATCCAATTTATAAGTTCCCTGTTTGTTTTTTTTGAGTCTAGCTACAACGCCGTGTGCATCGCGCAGCAAAAAAGGCGTGAGGTCAATCAGCACTTTGTCTCCTTCGAAGGCCTCCACTTTAAAGCCCCACAATACCGATTGGGCAAAAGCCTCCTGCACGGATTGTCGCTCATCGGCATTGTCGCTGATGGCCCGGTACTGATAATTGGGTTGCATCAGGAGGACTTTGGAGCCACTGCGCATAAATTTTACCACCCGGCTATCCCCGAGTTGGTTGCGATCCAGGCCAATGTCGTTGGAACCCAGACCCGCAGACAAAGAATTGACATACAAAAATTCCTCTTCCCAGCGGTCGATGGCCAGATAGACCTTGCCGGCCTTTTCATCCCAATAAAAATCAAAATACCCTGAGAATGCCTTTGTGTCTTTAATTTTGTCGGCTAATTTAGCGGGTTCCGGATTTTCTGTTTTTGTTTGTGCATAGGTCGTAAACAAAAATCCGGAATAAATCATTAAAAGTGTAGTGAGTAGGTATCGCATAATAAGGTTTTTACGGTTCAGGTCAGTTGGTTCATGAGACTAGGAAATCAGAAAATCTATAGCTAAAAATCATCCTCTAAAATTATAAAAATGCGTCACATTTTAATAACAATATTCAGCAGTATGGCCGCTTTGGGGTTTTCCCAGGTATCCGGATCACAACAATCAATTGAATTGGGAAAGGTACAATGGCAACGCCAGTTTGACCAGGCCCTGGATGCGGCAAAACAAAATGGTAAACCTCTATTTATTCTTTTTCAGGAGGTGCCGGGTTGTGCTACCTGTCGCAATTACGGCCAGCAAGTTTTGAGCCATCCTTTGTTGGTTGAAGCGATTGAGACCCTTTTTGTGCCCCTGGCTATTCACAATAACAAACAGGGGGCTGATGCAAAAGTTCTGAAATATTACGGCGAGCCTGCCTGGAATAACCCGGTTGTACGTATTGTAGGGGCGGACAGACAGGATCTGATACCCCGGCTAAATGGCAATTATTCCCGGTTAGGGTTGGTGGAAGCCATGATTTTTGCCTTGCAACGGGCAGAGCAGGATATACCGGCTTACCTGGAATTACTTCGGGAGGAATGGCAGGCTGCCCACTTAGGTACCGAGACGGCTACACTTTCTATGTACTGTTTTTGGACTGGTGAGAAAACCTACGGCCAACTCGATGGGGTAGTGCGGACTCAGGCGGGTTTTATGCACGGCCGTGAAGTGGTAGAAGTGGAATACAATCCAACGGTTGTCTCTCTGGAAAGCCTGATTGAAAAAGGTAAAGCCGCTAGTTGTGCTGATCAGGTTTTTGTAGCCAATGTGGACCAAAAAAACAAAGCTGCCAAAGCCATAGATCAAAACAAAATCAAAACCAGCAGCTCATTCCGCCCCGATTCGGAACCCAAATATTACCTCTCCAAAACGCATTACCAATATGTGCCCATGACGGAACTACAGGCTGCTCGCGCCAATGCCCTGGTCGGGCAGGGCAAAAGCCCGGAACAGGTGCTTTCCATCCGGCAGCGGGAAATGGCTGACTATGTTCGGCAACATTCATCGAAGCTGTGGAAGTCGAGGATTGGGGAAGGCTTTTTGGAGGCTTGGGAAGATATGGAGAGAGGGGGATTTTAAGAGGAGGTAAGAGGGCGATGTGGTTAGAAGGAATACTCAGTAGACAGGCCCAATTGAACATTAAAGAACGAAGAACACCGTAAAAGGAGGAATCCCCTTGCTGAAGGAGATCCCCCTTCTCGGCAACCTGTTCAAGACCAAGCGAGAGCTCAAAAATTATGTGGAGTGGGTGATGTATATCACGCCATGTCTGCATCCAATAGAGGATATCGGACGCTACGAAGAATTGCGAAAAATGACGCCTTTTGAAAACGAGGTGGAACAGATTATTGAAACTGATCCGGATTTTCTGCAATATCAGAAAACCAAAAAAAGCTTGCGCCGGAATCGACGTGCAGCCCGGAAAAAGAATAATTAAGATTGCTCCGTATCTGGTGCACAATGCATGGGATCTTATACAAAATTAAGCGTTATGAAAAATATACCATTTAAGCTCTTATTGGTACTGAGTTTAGTAAGCTACTTTGGTTGTGAAAAAGTCACCTGGCTACCTATCCAGGGAGATATAGAAGGCTTTGTTACCGATAATAATGGGCAGACATTGGCCGGGGTGACGGTTACAGCAAGTTTCGAATCGCCTACGGAGTTTGGTCAGGCCGAAATGAAAAGCAGCACTTTTGTTACCGGACCAGACGGTTATTATCGCTTGGAAGACCTTTGGGATGCCGTACAGATACGGGCTGAGCATCCCGGTCATGAACTGACCAGCGTGTTGGTCGAACTCAAATTGAAGGATCAAAGCCCTCGGGTGGACTTTAGCCTGAATGGCAGTCCCTTTATTCAGGGCCTTACGTTCAGCAAAACCAACCTATCGGTCACTTCGGGTATCCTAGATTCTATCCAATTTACCCTGGAAGTAACGGATGCTTATAATAACATGTTGGGTGATTATCAGTCAAACCTTCTATTGGAAAACGGCAGCGGCAGCACTCAGGCCATTATCCCAGGGACCATCCAAAGCCAGGGGTTAGATAGGGTACTGCTGCAAGGTTGGATCACCTCGGAAGACCTGGTGTCAGGTACTTATCGGGTAAGTGCCGAAACCCTGGATCCTGATAATAACAGCTATTTTTTAACTACTGATATAAGTATTCTTGCAGAATAATGTGGGCTTAGAGCAGGTATGGGCAGACTTTGCTTACGACTAATCAAGCCTGTCCAACGATGCTCTTATATTGATGAGTTAGAAGAGTAAATATTAGATAAAGAGTGAGTTGTGTTTTGTATTTAATTGAGCAGAGTATCATTGATTTTCTGCAGAGTAGGCAGGTCTCCTGCTTGCTCTGCCTTTTTCCTATCCACGCACCATCCCCTTAGTGCATGTTTGGAGGTCACCCTTTGGGCCCAAAACGCCTCTTTTTTGCTGATACTTTGTTGCTTTTTTTGACCGTATCTTCCAGATATGCTCCGCAAAAAGTGCCTCGTTTCACCAAAAAATTGACACTTTTTGCCTCCAAAAGCAACCTCCAAACAAGCACTTAGGCTTGCCGAGGTTCTTCGCCAGAAGGCTTCGACCTCGCGCCGTCGTCGAAGCCTTTGGCGCAGACGCCCGGGGAACGGCGATGCAAAGCCGACCTCCAAACAAGCTCTTATCGTTGGTGAAATAAATAAATGAAAAAGTGTTTATTCAGCCAATTGATTCTGTCTTTGCCTCACCCTGAATGTTTTTAAAATGTTATAGGCATAGCCGAAAAATAAAATCGCAAATACGGGTTCTAAAGTTTCCCCTCCTTTGTCAATAAACAAGGTAAATGGAAATAAAAAGAGGAAAACAAAACCCGCGTAGAAAAATTCGGGAGAGGGAATATAGGGTACCAGTAAGTCAATGTTGGAAAACTTTTTAGCAATTTCCACTACATCTTTCCGTATGAAAAAGAATAAACAAACAATAGGAAAAAAGATCAAATAGAGTACTTCAAAATATTGATTGAAAATATTGTGCAGGTTTGTTTCATGTTGGGTGTTCACTTTGTGAAGCGCTTTGGGTGTTTCCCAACCGATAATTCTTTGCCCCCAACTGATCTCCTCCATTGCAAATAAGAACAACAATGCTCCCAATGCCAGTAAAAAAAAGCGCTTAATACTTTTTTCATTTTTTAATGCCAAATACAGGAAAATAACTGCCGCACTAAAAGATAACAGGGCTGTGAGGTTTTCCAGTAGACCATCTTCTTCAAACAGGAAACTGGATTGACCGGCAAGGATTCTGAGGAGGATCACGATAATGCAAACGCTATAAAGTATTTTAACATGATTGGAAAGATCGGCAATCCTGGGCTGGTCAGTTGCGTGAGAAATTCCAGTTTTGAATATAAAAATGAACAGGAATAGTGCCAAAAAGCCAATGTAAATCGTATACACTACCCGTGCGGGACTGTTGACCTTACCATCGGCAGAAATATAGGTTTCAATAAATTCGATAAAGGTGGGAAATGCTATTATTAAAAATAATGTAGTTAAGATTCCCAGGCCTGCAAGCAGGACGAGTGATTGATTGATTATTTTGTTCATTGTTCTGTAGCCTATAGCACTAGCTTAAGTGCCCGTTTTGAGGTTGTGCTTTTGTGCCGAAAAGGTCAACTCTTAGGTTCTTCCCGGTCCAGCCTATACAGCCAAAACGATTACCTCTAAACATGCACTAATATCTAATGCAATTTTTAGATTTAATTAGGAGAGGCGCTATACCAATATATTAGGGGGAATAACAAAGATAAAAATTTTTTCAATTTATAAGATCTTCCCTCCATCGCTCTAACTTGATACAAACATGTTCTCAGGATAAAAATGGGAATAAGCCTAAGAGCATGTTTGGAGGCCAATCTTTGGGCTGCAAAGGATCACTTTTATGATGATACTTCGTTACTTTTTTCGTCCGTACCTCAGGGTATGAACTTCAAATGCTTTTTGATGCTTTGGCATCAAGCCAACCCAGTCAT
>BQJU01000135.1 GCA_021604865.1 Saprospiraceae bacterium
AATATTGCAGTTGGCGGGACCGCCCTGGTAAAGTTGGATAATCCCATTTAGGTTAACTGTGATGCCGTGATCTGGTCCGGTCATGTATATTCCTGTATTCCAAATATTAAATGGGAAGTCAGTGCTTTGTGTATTCCAGGATTCTCCTCCATCAGTTGTGACAAAAATATGCCCTGGCCCTCGGGTAGTAGCCCATCCTAAGGTGTCGTTAAGAAAAAAAATGCGTGGGGAAGCAGCATTTATATTTTCTGAAATAGGATAAGTTTGCCAACTTTCTCCTCCATCAATAGTTTTATAGATAAGGTTATCTTCATTTACAAACCACCCAGTTTCAGAATTTAAAAAGTGAAGGTCTACATCTGGTCCAGTACCCGGTGCAGCTAATTGTAATTCCCAGCTCTCTCCGGCGTTTGATGTATGTAATACACGAGTAGTGCTATTAATACTAATACTTCCAGCAATCCAACCTTCAGATCCGCTCACAAAATCCAGAGATGCGAATAACCAATTTTCAGAATCGAAGACTCTTTGCCAATTCTCTCCTCCATCGATAGAACGAAATACCCCTCCATAATAGGTCACGAGATATCCCGTGTCCATGCTAATAAATTCGATATCTTGAGGCGATCCAATATTTACATTTGCGAATTCATATTCATCCCAATTTTCACCCCCATCTTCTGTTTTGAGTATAGTTCGGCTGGAATGGCCAATCCACCCTGTTTGTTCATTTAAAAAGAAAATACAGGTTGCTCGATCAAATTCATTTGTTTCTGATATAGTCCAGTTAAAACCACCATCAGAAGTCTTATATAATTCATCTCCCCAATCACTAAAATAGCCTATCGAATCCGACGGAAAATAAACATCTCCTCCAAAGTTTTCTTCTGATTCCAAAACGATTTGCCAACACTGCCCAAGAAGGTTTATTGGTATATTTAATAAATAAATACAAATAAATATATATCTAGGAACCATAATTTGATTATTAATTTAACACCATATATAAACACCAAAAGCCCGGAAGTGTTAACCACTTCCAGGCAAGTCGTTCATTCCTACTTATTTTTTGAATATTTTCCCGCTAAGGCTTTCAGTACCGGTTTCTAGTCTGTACCAGTAGAGGCCAGTCGGCCAATTTCTTATTTCATTTAATTGGTAGGTATTTTCTCCTTTTCCTAATTCCAAAGAAACACTATGTACCTCTTTCCCCTGAGTATCATAAATGATGATACTAGCAGGAGTATCTTTGGTGCTATGAATATTAAAGATTACTTCCGTTTTAGTCGGATTGGGTTGAATAGTCACCGTGGTATTTATTGCTACCGGTGAATGGGTTGGTATTGCCGGCAATCGACTGCCTCTGGAACTGACAAAACGAATCACCATTGGCGTCCCATCCTCCTGATAAGCCAGGGCGGGGATATCCGCTTCATTTAATATCAGATCAGTCAATAGGCTGCCACCTGAAACCCAGGGTTCGTCATCAAATTCCAGGCTCAGCATTTTTTCGCCGGATTGTAGGGTTTTGCCATTTGTGGTGGTGTCATACCAGGCTATTTTCAGATTGCCGTTAAGCACATCTTGTGTGGCCAATGTTCCACTGGAATTAACACCTGCTGCAATCCTTTTTTCATTAGCAACAAAAACAAAATTGGAATATGCTTTAAAATAAATTGGAATATCAAAAAAAGAATTGGTTTTTATTTCCATTTGAACCGAAGATATAATCGTCTTTCAAAGATTCCAAATTTCAGAGGAGAATAATTGTCTGTATTTGAATTTTCTGTACGCGATCCGGAGGGTAATCCTGGAAATGCTGATGCTGACAAAAAGGGGAGCGGATTGATTCTAAAACTCTAAAACCGGGTGCCTTTTCATCTTCCAAGTCGGGAAGACTTTGAAGATGGAAAGGCAGCAGTTTGCTACGACACAAACGGACTGCGCGTGAAAAAGGGGAGGTGGTGAGGAGGTGAGGTGGTGAGAAAGTGAGTGAGGAAGTGAGAAGTGAGGTGGTTAGAAGTGCACCACAATATAATTTATCAATTAAAATGGGTAGGTATGGAATAACAAACCGGCATCAAATTGCTTTGATGCCGGTTTGTTATTGGGCTGCCAATTAAAATTGGCAGGTACGACGAGGGCATTACATGCCGCCCATCAATTTAAAGACTTGTGGCTCCTGGCCTTCCAAATTGAGGCTAAGGATATATACACCCGAAGGTAATAACCCTGTTTGAACTTCGCCGAATACGTCTCCTGCAGGAATGATCCCTTTAGCAATAAACTGCCCAGCCTCATTAAATAGGTCATAGGCAATGTCTGTTTCCAGCACTTCATTAAAGGTCAGGAAAAAGTGATCCCGGAAGGGATTTGGATAGGTGCTAATTGCCTCCAGTGGCTTTTCATCATCCTTTTTCATCACGATGGTAGGAGAATAGAACTCATAATTATAGTCAATATCCTCATTGCGGTTAATGACCTTCATACGGTAGAAGATGACTGGCCGCTGGCCGAGGGTCGTCTGATTGTAGCTATTCATAGCCGAAGTTGTTCTTCCTCTGGCCAATACGGATTCGATCTCTTCAAATACGCGGCCGTTAAAGGAACGCTCTAACTGAAAGCTGGAGCAAAAGTATTCCGGCTGGGTCAGCCAGCTAAGGGTGATTTCGGTATCCGTGGTATATTCTCCGGTAAAGCTGAGCAATTTGGTAGCCAATTCGCCATCATATTTGCTAATTTCTACATCATCAATAGCTACACCACGTTTATTACCTGAGTCGGAAGCCTTGAAAACAAAGCGGAAAGCCACGTGGCCTTCACCCGATAATCCACTGATATTCAGTTTATACTGAACATAGCCATTTTTTTCGCCAGAAAAATAGGAAGCGCCTTGACTAAAGCCGACATTGTCGAGGTTATCATTTCGAAAGTTATACCAATTGGGGTCATCTGCAGTACCCAATTGGGCCCAGCTTTGTCCTCTATTTTTAGAATATTCTACACGAAAACCATCAAATCCATTATTGAGACGGAAGCGAGTCCAGAAGGAGAATTCATAAATCCCACGTTGTGACAAGTCAAAGTTGGGTAAATAAAGAATAGAATGAGAATTGGGTTGATAAGTTTCCTCATTCAATCCCAATACAAAGGCATTTTCTCCACTGTGCGTACCTTCTTTACCGGAAACGGTAGAATTGCCGCGTTCAAATGCAGAACCCTGAATGGTTTCCACTGCATACTGTTCAGTGAACCCTTCAAAGTCGCCACTATAATTATTGGCACCCGGTATATAAGGGGCAGCACGATCTGGCAGAATTTTCACACTTGACGTCAGGCTTTGGTCTCCATTGATGGTAAAGGTGATGGGATATTCGCCTACGGCATCGTAGAAATGAGTTTCATTCTCTCCCGTTCCTGTATCTCCATCACCAAAATCCCACAGATAGGTATCGGCATTGTAAGATAATTCTCCGATAAACTTAATGGGTGCCTGGGTATAGCCAACCTGATCGGTGGTCATCCGAACCGTAGGGTCTGCAAACACATCGGTAGTGAATAGTCCACGGCCGTGAGTAGCCGCCAAAACGATATTGTCGGAACGACGCACCTGTAACATATCGGTACGTACTAAAGGGGTACCAATACCTTGAACTGGTGGAATCCAAACCGTTGAAGGGCCATCCAGCAATTCGGTTACCCAAACGCCGGCTTCGGTAGCGATCATAGCCTGAGTGGCATCGCGTGGGTTAAAGATACCCCAGCGCACAGGCATATCCGGCAAGCTTGGGCCCTCTGAATTGATCCAGTTTTGTCCACCGTTATTACTTTCCCAAACACTAACAGCACCATAATTAGAAACGGTGGCCAGCAAATGATTCGGATTGCCAACTTCAATATCAATACTTGAAACGGTGCCCGTGATGCCGATAAGTTGCACACCATTGACTAAATCACCTGTATGTGCATCATCGACCATAATGATACGGCCGGAATTAAAGGTTCCAAAATACACACGGTTGGGCGTATTGGGGTCCACGGCTATGGTTGAAACGCCACCAGAAAATCCGGAAATATTCACCAACTCGGTTACATTAGTATTGATTTTCCAACGATAAAAATCACCGTCACCTGTTTGTGCATACATGATATTTGACTCACTATCGTAATCCGAGGGATTGAGGAATCCACCATTAAAATCGGCTGCATCTGAGAAGGTGCTTCCTCCATTGGTAGAAAGGCTATAACCACCAAACTGTGAGGAAACCATTTGGTATTGAGGCTCATCTTCATCTATATGGCAAAGAAAACCGTCGCCACCACGTACATTACGGGCCGTTTGGATGCCAAAACCTTTCAATTGCAGGGAACTGTTATCCTGTGTTCCGCCAAGGAAATAATCAGTAAAGGCTTCGGGATGGATAGCACAGGCGTAAAATTGGGTGACATTGTATCCTGTATTCTTATTCTGAACCTGAAGGCCAGATCCCAAGGTACTTCGAAAGATTCCCCCATCATTACCAAAATATATTCGTCCTTCAATTTCTTTATCAAATACGACTTTGTGTTGATCCACGTGCATATCAATGGCAAAACGCTCCCAATTTAGACCTCCATTCAGTGAGCGAAAAATGGGCACTCCTCCTACAATGACATGATTGGGATTGAATGGGTCGACCTCAATTTCAAGGTCGTACCAGGCTTGTCCATTGGTAAATTCTCCGCCGTTATTTTCATGGGAAGGTCTGGACCGTGGCAGCCAGGTAGCGCCGCCATCAATAGAGGTATATACCTGTGAGGCGCCGCCGTTTTCATTGCCTAGAATATAGAGCACATTTGGGTTTGATTCACTTACCGTCAGCTCCACCCGGCTTAGCCCACTGGGAAAGCCAGATTCGGTAAGGCTCATCTTTTCCCAATCATTGACATTACCACTCATGGACCGGTAGACCTCACGGGCTGTAGACACATAGATATATCCATTGGAAGTATAAAGGACATCGTAAATATCATCGCTGGCAAAAAGATTGGGAGGAAGAAAACCCATAATCTGATTCCAGGTATCTCCATGATCGGTACTTCTCCACAACCCCTGAGAGGTGCCAGCATATACGTCGCTGGTCACTGGATGAACCATCATGGTTCGGGTTCTTCTGAAGTTATTGTTAATGGTAGCATTTAAGATTTCCCAGTTTTCACCACCATCAGAAGATCGGAAAAGTCCCAGCCCGGGTACGGCATCAGCGTTGTTATAACCTTCACCGGTACCGAAGTATATATATTGCGGATCATTAGGATCTTGAGTGATGGCACCAATGGCCATATTGTCCAGGTAATCGTCTACTTTATCCCACTTGGGACTTCCTGCCGACGCATCATCTGTTTTCCACAATCCTCCGGCTACACTACCAACCCAGAGTTTATTTCTGTTTGGATCATTCTGGTCTATGAGTATAGCCCGGGTCCGTCCGCCAATATTACTGGGCCCCCGTTCTCTCCATCTGGCTTCCCCTATACCCGAGCGGTTGCCACTTTCAGCAAAGGTCTTTTGCATGCGGCGCGTCTGTTCCAAGGCAGTTAATAGGCGTTCACTAGGAGGATACCCCAATTCCAGGTCCATGGTTCTACGGAAATTTTCTTCAAATGCATCTTTAATACTTTGAGCCTTACGATGCAATGGCTGTGTGGTTTCTACCTGGGGGCTACAGGCATTCAACATTAAGAGTAGAATCCCCCAAATCAACAAACTGAGGTACTTATTCATTACCAGTTATTTTAAAAAAGAAAAATTGTATTATTATTCTTTGAATGTATAATTTCGGCTAAAATAGTCAATATTACAATCACCATACGGTCGCTGGGGGAAAATTCGTGCTAAATGCGGACCAAATGGCACTTTTTCTGCCAGACCATCTGCCGGATGACAAAATAGATTACCCAGGCTCTAATTGAGTTCTATTCCTTTTCGATAAAACCAAAGTTGTTGAAACCCTGCCCGGGCGATCATAAAAAGTAATAAGGCCAGCCACAAACCGTGATTGCCATAGATTTTCAGCCCAAAATAAGCAAGCAGATATACGCCAAAAGCAAGCAGCATGGTATTGCGCATGGAGTTGGATGCTGTCAGGCCAATAAAAACACCATCCCAGATATAACAGGGTGTACTAAGCAAGGGAAAAACAGTCATCCAGACCAGATAGGGCAAAGTGGCTTGTATGACATCTGCCTGATTGGTAAAAACCCTTAGTAAAACAGGGCCAAGCAGCCAATAGGCAAGGCTAAATGCCAGGGCCAGTCCCATACCCCAGGCAAAGGATAGCCGGATTGCTTTCCGTGTTTTTGAGGAATCGCCTGCTCCTGCATATTTACCCACCAGGCTTTCAGAAGCGAAAGCGAAACCGTCAACACCGTAAGACATCCAGTTGAGAAATTGCAATAGAATAACGTTGACAGCCAGGATCATCTCTCCTTCCGAACCAGATTCGCGGTAAAAGAAGGCAAAGGCCAGAGTCAGACATACTGTGCGAATAAAAATATCGCGATTGATGGTGAGAAAATGCCCCAGAGCTTCCCATTTTAATAGGGCTTCCCGCTGAAAATGTGCTAGCAAATATTTGTATCGGCCAAAAAAAAGTGCCATGCCCAGGAAGAGACCTACGTATTGAGCGATCAGGGTACCATAAGCAACACCAGCCGCCTCCATTGCATAGCTGGATACCAGGATATAACTGACCACCATATTGACCACATTGACTGCAATGGTAAGGATCAATGGATAAATGGCATTTTGCATACCAAAAAACCACCCCATAACGGCAAAAGAAGAAAGTGTAGCCGGTGCCGCCCATACCCGTATATAAAAGTAGGTTTCTACCATCGTAACTTGTGAGTCGGGAATCTTCAGGAGTCGAATGGCTATTTCACATAGTGGCCCTTGCAAAAGGATGATCAGCACTGACAAACACAAAGCTACGATGAGTGCCCGACCGAATAAGTTCACCATTTCCCCTTCATTGCGCCTGCCATAAGCCTGGGCCGTCATGCCGGTGGTACCCATGCGCAGGAAGCCAAAATTCCAGTACACAAAATTAAAGATCATAGCCCCTACCCCAACGGCACCAATGTGCAACTCGGTCAATCGCCCCATCAGTGCCGTATCAAAGGAACTAAGCAGAGGGATGGAGATATTGCTCAAAATATTGGGGACAGCCAGGCGGAGGATTTCTTTGTTCATGGATTGATTTCCAGTTACTTCAAAATAGCAATGGGCACAAAGGTACAATAGGATTTTGGTAAAAATTAATTGCCCGGATGATAAAACATTGCCTACAGATACTCGATCAAAAGTGACAAATTAATGTTCTTATTTCCTGGGTCAGGCTTTTTCTTCTAAATTTGTCCTCTTAGAGCATGTTTGGAGGCCAACCATTGGGCTGCAAAGGATCACTTTTTCGATGATACTTCGTTACTTTTCTTGTCCGTACCTCCGGGTATGAACTTCAAAAAAAGCCTTATCTCATCAAAAAACTGACGCTTTTCGCCTCCAAAGCCGACCTCCAAACAAGCTCTAGAGCATGTTTGGAGGCCAATCCCTGTCTCTTTGCAACAATTCAATTTTTATTAACCGGACATTGCCAGGAGTTTTATGAAGCTAAAAGTAGGTATATTTTTTGGTGGGCCATCCAGGGAGCGGGAGATTTCCTTTGCTGGAGGACGTACCGTATACGACAACCTGAATAAGGCGCTATTTGAAGCGGTCCCTATCTTTGTGGATAGCCATTGCAATTTTATTTTATTGGACTGGCAGTACATTTATAAAGGTACGATCCGTGATTTTTATCCACCAGTGGATGTTTTGCCACCCTCTCCCCATCATTTTCAGATTTATCTGGAGAGCCTAGGCAATATTTCCAAGGCCAGGCAAGAGGAGATTATCCAAAAGGTGGGTCGTCGTATTGACCCTGAAGAATTGCCACAGCTTATCAATGTTGCCTTTCTGGCATTACATGGTTTTTATGGTGAGGATGGACAAATTCAGCAACAGCTGGAAAACCTAAATATTCCTTATACCGGAAGCGGCGTACGTGCTAGTGAAATTGGGATGGACAAGGCACTACAGAAGGAATTGATGCAGGAAAGAAGCTTTGACAGTCCAAAAATCAGCGTGGTTGAGCGCGGTACCTGGGAAGCAGGTCAGGCTGCTGAAATCTTTGCAGAAGCACAAATTCAAATTGGTTTCCCGATGGTCATACGGCCGGCTAATCAGGGGTCTTCTATTGGTGTGGCCATTATTGAAGAGGAAGAAGGTTTTGGGGCTTTCCGCCAATCGGTAGATAGTGCTTTTTTTCGGGAAATTCTGCCGATCAAAGAATGGCATGAACGCAACGAATACGAACGGGAAGAATATGTACGGCTGTTATCTGACATTCGCGAAGGCATCGGCTTTCCACTGGATATCGAGATTGAAGATGAAAAAAGCACCATCTATCATCCCGAGCAATTGCTTGCCTACCTCAATGAAAAAGCCCCGCAAAACCCAGCGAGCAGCTTTTTCTATCTGAGTGGTCATCTTGGCGAAGAGAAGGTGATCCTGGAGAGTTTTATCAATGGACGGGAGTTTTCGTGCATCGTTATCCGCAAGGAGGATGGAGGTGCAGTAGCCTTGCCCCCCACTGAGATCCGCAAAGGCAAGGAGGTATTTGACTACCGTGCCAAATATATGCCGGGCATGTCGCGCAAGCTGACGCCAATCGATCTGCCCGTCGAAGAAATTAATAAAATCCGCCGGGAATGTGAGCGACTTTTTACGGAAATGGGTTTTCAGACCTATGCCCGCATTGATGGTTTTTTCACGCGAGACAAGCGGGTTTTCCTCAATGACCCCAATACGACTTCGGGCATGCTGCCCTCTTCTTTCTTTTTTCATCAGGCAGCAGAGATTGGCTTAAACCCATCGCAATTTCTCACTTATATCATCCGGATTTCTTTACAGGAACGCATGGCAATGGCTGAAGAAAAAGGGACTTATCGGACCCTGATCAGCCACCTGGACAGCCAAATTTCGGAAATGAAAGGCGAGGTGGATACCCGCAAAAAAATCGGTGTCATCCTAGGTGGATATTCTTTTGAACGGCATATTTCTATTGAAAGCGGCCGGAATGTTTTTGAAAAGCTGGCCAGCTCGGAAAAATATGCTCCATTACCGATTTTTCTTACCGGTGCACCGAATAATTACGAACTGATTCAGCTACCGATCAATCTGTTGCTGAAAGATAATGCCGATGATATCCGGGATAAAATCCAGCATTGGGAGGTACATCCGGTTATTGAAGAGATCAAAGCGGAATGTGCTGACATCACTCAAAAATACGCTTCTGAGCTCGTTGTTTTTGCACCGGAGAGCCTGCGGTTTGAAGTCCTTAAAAATCGGGTAGATGCCGTATTTATTGCCTTACATGGGCGCCCCGGAGAAGACGGCCAGCTACAGATGCAGCTAGAAGCCCAGGGTATTCCATACAATGGCTCTGGTGTGCGTTCTTCAAGCGTGACCATCGATAAATACAAAACTTTACAAACGCTGAAACGCAATGGCTTTAGTGTAACCAATCAGCTATTGGTTCGGAAATCAGATTTTTTGACGGACCAGGAAGCGTTTTATGCAAAAATAGAAAAACAATTTGCCTATCCAATGGTGGTCAAGCCAGTGGATGACGGTTGTAGTTCAGCTGTAAAAATTATCAATCGACAAGAGGAACTGACCGCTTTCGCGGAATTGATGTTCCGTGCTCCGGGTGAAGAGGGAATGGAACAACGCAAGGTGTTAAAGCTACGCCCAAAAGAGGAGTTCCCTTATAAAAACGAAATCCTGATCGAGCAGTTGATCACGGCTAATGGAGCCAGTCACTTTCTCGAAATCACCGGAGGTTTGCTGACCCACTATCAGCCTGACGGCAATCTGCGGTACGAAGTATTTGATCCTTCTGAAGCATTGGCTAGTGGAGAAGTGCTTTCCATGGAAGAAAAATTCCTGGCTGGAGAGGGGCAAAACATTACTCCTGCCCGTTTTGCACCAACAAAGGAGGATTACCAGCGTATCGCTTCTCAGGTCAAAGGTGATTTAGAAAAAGTGGCCAGGGTACTTAATGTACAGGGTTATGCCCGCATTGATGCCTTTGTGCGTATCTATGACAACCTGGAAGTTGAAACCATCATCGTAGAAGTTAATTCACTACCGGGTATGACTCCAGCTACCTGTATATTTCATCAGGCGGCCCTCAATGGATATCAACCCTACAATTTTATCGATCAGATTCTGGAATTTGCTTTTGCCCGGCAGCGGCGCAATGGCAAATTATCAACCCCAGAACCGGCTACTATTAGTCCTAGCACTACCACCGAACAAGCATACACAAAACCTGATATGGATTATTCCGATTCAAATTCTGATTGGAAGACAAAGATTAAAGCATTTTTTACGCCTATCTGGCTATTTTTGAAATCCACGGTTTTTTTGAAAAACCTGGGCATGATGCTAGCCTTTTTTCTGGTACTTTTTCTGATTACCACCAATTGGCTGAAATGTTATACCAAACATGGAGAGTCCATGCAAGTAGACAGTTATATAGGCATGGATTTGAAAGATGCCAAACGCAAAGCAAAAAGTCGAAGTCTTTCCGTTGTTGTTCTGGATTCCATTTTTGATCCGGATAATACGCCCAACGAGGTATACCAGCAAATCCCCAGTCCACTGTCGCGTATCAAAGAAAATCGCACCATTTATCTATCGGTCTATGGAGGCGTTGCTCCTGAAATTCCATTGCCGGAGTTAAAAAGTAGTGGTTACGATTATGAACGGTATGCAAGCCAGTTGAAAAATCGCAAAATAAAGTCCGTGGTTCGGGAAAGGAAGTTTGACAACAAACTAGAAGAAAAGACGATCCTGAATATTTATTATCAAGACAAAGAAATTACGGAAAACGACTTAAAAAAAGGATTTAAAGTCCCACAAGGTAGTACTCTGGAATTCATCATTACCAAACAGACGACCGAATGGGTGATTTTGCCAAATCTGGTATGTTCACAATACGATGAAGGCACCTTCCTCATTACAGCCAACAAACTGAGTTTAGGCTCGGTATATGGCGATGTTATCGATAAAGAATCAGCCTACATTTGGAAACAAGAGCCAGCCTATAGTCCCGACCAACGGATCAGGATCGGCCAGCAAATTGATATTTATTTGACGGATGATCGGCCTCGTGGGTGTCCGGAGGATTGAGAGA
>BQJU01000136.1 GCA_021604865.1 Saprospiraceae bacterium
ATGATTGGATCATTGAGTACAACCGATACCGACCCCATAAAGGAATCGGCTATTTATCGCCTGATCTGTTTGTCCAGTGGAACTTTGATAATAAAATTAAAAATGCAGCTTAATTTGGTCCTATTTTGTGGGAAGCCGACACTATCTTTCGACAGCGATGCATGCCAGGCACACACAAAGTGCAGAACGGCCAGCCCTCCTAAACGTCGGGCCGTCGTCTGCACTGGAGTTATGGGACATTAAAACAATAGCCAAAGAAACTATTGGTAAAAAAAATAGGTTTATAAAAAAAAGACTGATTATGACTGAACTATCCTTGCCATTATCTAATGTACAGATGGAGCTTCTTCGGCTCTACTCCACTAATCTTTCGGAGGAAGATTTAAAGGATTTAAAAATGGTGCTGGCCCGATTTTTTGCAGAGAGGTCTATCAAACTTGCCAACAAAATTTGGGATGAAAAGGGATTTACTGATGAGGGTATGGATAAATTATTGAATGATCCTGCTCAGTAATGAGGGTAGTCATTGATACAAATATCTTGCTGGTCTCCATTTCGGATCGCTCAAAGCATCACTGGGTTTATAAGTCTTTGCTAGATCAAAAATATGAAATGGCAATTTCCAATAGCATTCTTAATGAATATGAAGAAAAAATTGGCCAACACTGGCATCCGGAAGTTGCTCAAACGGTAATCAGAACTCTTTTAGAATTACCAAATGTTATTCCCACCCTAATCAATTTTGAATTCGGCTTAATTGCCAAAGATCCTGACGATAATAAGTTTGTAGATTGTGCAGTTGCAAGTAATGCCAGATATCTGGTATCGAATGATAACGATTTCTCCATTTTGAAAAGAATAGACTTCCCTAAAATAGCGGTGATAAAAATGGAAGAATTCAAGGAGGTAGTGGAAAAATTATAAGAAAAACGCCCCATAACAAACGCGCCAATCGTCCAGCCTCCCAAAGGGTCGACCGACGTTGGCACTAGACGTTGTGCGAAATTAAAGAATACCAATCGGGACATTGAAAAAATCTTAGCAGAGCAAAATGTACAGTTGAACAAGCTATAGATAGAAAGTACATTGGATCAGGTAACTAATAAGAAAATAGCATCAAAAGATGTCGGAGCAAACAACATTAATCCTTTTAAGTTTTTTGCGGGCTTTCGTAGGAGCCGTAATCATTTCAAAGGGGGAAATAGTGAATCAAGGATATTTAATAAAATCGTTCTCTATCAGCTTTTTATTTAGTATGTCAGTTACTGTGATGCTTGTATTTCTCTTTCGTTTTTTTCTGTTTGGCATTGGACTAGTGTTTGATAACGAAGTAGTTTTTAGGATTTTACCCTGGATATATCTCATTAGCGCATTAGGACTTATTTTTCTAATTGAGTTAAGAACCAATCAGAGTTATTTGGCAATGAAGCATTCAAGAAAATTGATCAATAGGACCACTTGCATCACTAACCTTTTATCTGTAATGTTATTCATTGCTTACGTATACCTTAGTTAAATGGAGAATAGAACAGAATATGTCCCAAACCACCATTGGAATTCTGCCCGAAAAACTATAACATGCAGTTGAGCGCGACTTGAAATAAAAACATTACCAAAAATAAAATAAATGGCTCTTTTTGAATGGGATGAGAAAAAGAACAAGACCAACCAAGAAAAACATGGGCTATCATTTGAAGATGCCAAAAACGTGTTTGATGATCCTCACCGCATTCAGTACATCAACACTCGAGGGAACGAAAGAAGGTTCATAACCGTTGGAAAAGTAATCAAGTTCATCATAACGGTTGTTTATACAGTAAGAACGGGTTTGCTGAGGATCATATCAGCCAGGCAAGCCAGAAAAAGCGAAATAAATGACTATCTTGAAAACAAGTTAAAGCAGGAAGATGATGACAAGTAAAAGCATTACAGTTACGGAAGCGATAAAGCGTTTAGAGGAAGGGAAAAAAATAGAAGGGATCACAATTGATTTTGAAAACACTAAAGTGAAAGCTTTAGACGCTTTTAAATTAGGTAAGGTAGGTATTGAAGTACCTGATGAAGTAATCGATTATGATGATGCCGATATAACTTATGATCCTGATTTTGATGACTATGAATGGGAGCGAACCGATATCGACCCAATAAGGGATCTAAAGGAAAAATTAACAGTCAGCATAGAAATAGATAAGGATGTAAAAGCGTGGATCCAAAAAAATGAGATTTCGTTAGATCAACTAATCGAAGAGCTGATTCGTAGTTTTTACTCAGCTAATAAGTTGATTAAAGGAAAATAGAAAAAATCGCCCAATCGAGTAGACAGCCCCACCAGCGTTAACTGACGGGGTGCGCCTCTCACACCACTCCCGATCGCAATCGGGATACGGGTCTCGTATACGGCGGTTCACTAAATCGAAACTTTGAATTTTGAGTTGTAATCAAGCCTCCCTATCAAGTTTCTGTTCGTTAGAACCGACTTTTGTAGGCTCGCTTCCTTCAGACTTAAGGTCACCCTTAACACCCTTGCGGCTTACTAATACTTCGAGAAATCAATCTCGCGTATAAGGGACTTTCACCCTCTAGAATAATTTACTATCTTTCGACAGCGATGCATGCCAGGCACACACAATGCATACCTGCCCATAGCCAGCAAAAGCTGGCTACGTCAGGTATGCGGGACGTGGTAGCCAATTAAAAGAAAAATCATTAAAAATTCAATGTCAGTTCGTAGAAGCCCTGATAAGTTATTGTAGAAAATGAGCAACCATCTATCCATATCCTCATCCAATACGTCTATTGTAGTTCTTCCTTTTGTTAATATGAGTGCCGACCCTGAGAACGAATACTTCAGCGATGGCATTACTGAAGAAATTATCAACGCCCTAACCACAGTGAAAGGCTTGAAAGTCATTGCCCGCACATCCTCTTTTGCATTTAAGAATAAAAATATAGATGTGCGAACCATTGGTGATCAGTTAGGAGTAAGTACTGTTTTGGAGGGGAGCATCCGGAAATTCAAAAAAAGGGTTCGCATTACAGCGCAGTTAATCAGTACTAAAGACGGCACTCACTTCTGGTCAAAGAATTTCGATCGGAATTTGGAAGACATATTTGCACTACAAGATGAAATAAGTTTACTCATTGCTGACCAGATCCGGGAAAATTTTGGTCACCTCAATATTCAGAAACATCTAATTAAAGAGCCTACAAAAAATATAGAGGCCTACAATCTTTATCTTAAAGGTCGCTATCAGCATTTAATGTGGGATGGACCAGGAATCGCAAAAGCAACAGAACTCTATGAACAAAGCATAGCGAAAGACCCCTCATTTGCTTTGCCTTACTTTGGTTTGGCGTATTGTTATGCCATGTCCATATCATGGAGAAATAATAAAGGTTTATTGCAGATGACAAAAGAGAAACTCAGCAAAGGGTTTAATCTAGACAAACAATCCTTTGTAGGGTATTTTAGTAAAGCGACATTGTCTTTTTGGAGTCATTGGGATTTTATCAATGGGCATAAATATTTTAAAAAAGCAATAGAACTTAATCCATCCTATACGGAAGCAGAAGAAGGATTATGCGAATTGTATACAGCAGTAGGTTATTTCGAAAAAGCGCTCTGGCATACTGATAATATTTTAAAAATCAATCCTTTTGCTACGAATCATTATTTTACCAAAGCAAATATTCATTATTTAAACGAGGACTACACCGAAGCTCTGGATTGTATAGAGATCTCCTTAAGCATCAATCCTGATTTCACACATTCTATCGCATTAAAACAAATCTGCTTAATTCTTACGAAAGATTACGAAAAACTAAATGACTTCTTAAGACAAACCCCTTTAGCCGAGAGACCAGAAGAATGCAGAGTATTGTATAAGCTGGTCAATACAGAAGAAAAGATCGATATTGATATCAGCAGAGTGAGCTTAATGATAAAAGAGGATATTGGATCAGCACGATTTCCCTGGCCATTATTCTTGATGGTCCATTTGGGGAAACACGAAATGGCATTGGACTTTTTGGAAGAAAACATCAGGATGCGTACCGGTCAAATCATAAACTTTATGAATATTCCGTTGCTTAAACCTTTACACCGGTATCAGAGATTTCAGGATTTACTGCAATCCGCTTTCCGTATAGAGCTATTACCAACTGATTCCGAAAAACAAATACGAACTGACCCTCCCAAAGCCTTAATGTCAGCTGCTGAAATCGACACAGTTTTAGAAATTTTTGCAAAAGGAATGAAGGAAGAAAAGTGGTTTCAAAACCCATCTTTATCTTTACGCGAGCTAGCCGAAAACGTGAATATTAGCAGCAATAAGCTTTCCTGGTTGCTGAATGAACGAATTGGCCAAAATTTCAATGAATACATCAATAGTTTTCGTTTGGAGAACTTCAAAGAGATTGCCCTAAATCCTGCCAATAGCCACCTTACCCTTTTAGCGCTAGCTTATGAAAGCGGCTTCAATTCTAAAACGGTATTCAATACCTTCTTTAAAAAAACCGAAGGGATGACACCGAAAGCTTGGGTGAAGTCTAATCAAATTTAAGCCTGTTTAAAAGGTTCCAAATCTCACTATAAAGTTCGAAATTACATTTCAGAACGATTCACCTTCCTTTCCACTCCATCTTTGCATTATTAATTCGATAAAGCAGCGTAAATAATCATCGGATGATGATTCCTTTCCCCTTTACTAAATAACCTAACGATAATGGGAAGTGCTTTGTAGCAACCGGAATTTTAAAAAAAATTATTAGTATCATGAAAAATTTATTTGCAATCCTTTTATTTTTTTGCACACTTAGTGCTTTTGCTCAAAATAAATCACCAGAGGGTAAAGAAACTGAAGTAGCCCATAAGTACAGGGTAAGTTTTCCTTATTTTATTATAGTAGATCAAATCGGGGAATCCTGGAACGATCGACAAAATACACAAATGATAGAGCTTCATGTAAAACGCAACCTGGATAATAAGAACATCGTAGGTGTGAAGTTTGCCACCTGGCGATTGTTTCAACCCATGGGAATCACATGGTGGGATGGTCTTTTGGATAAGTTAGAAACAAAAAGTGAATTCTATCCAGGATATTTGCGAGAAACAGGAATAGGCGTATCGTACCAACGTATGCTATGGAAGGGGCTATTTGCAACTGTTGAAGTTCTACCGCAATTTCAAACCTATATGGATCTAGACGGTAATAAACTTGGAAATGGTTTTAAACTTTATAATTCGTATCATTTGGGCTACCATATTTCATTTGGTAAGAAAAAACGATTTTTCATAGAACCACAGATTCATAGTCAGCACTGGATGTTTGATAACAATGCTCCTGATGGATTTAAGGAGTTGGACGACAAATGGAGAAACTACTTTCTTTTTGAGCCAAACATTTACATAGGGGTGAATTTTTGAGCCTATAGTCTGACAAGTCAGGATTCACAGTTCTTGGGTTGTCAGACTATAAGTACAAAACAACAAATAAAAGGTGGTGAAGAAATAGAATACTGACTCCAATCGAGTAGACGGCCCCACCAGCGCTAACTGATGGGGTGCGCCTCTCACCGCACAAACGGGTCTCGTATACGGCGGTTCACTAAATCGAAACTTTGAATTTTGAGTAGTAATCAAGCCTCCCTATCAAATTCCTGTTCGTTAGAGCATGTTTGGAGGCCAACCTTACGCTTGCGCTGAAGCTTTCTCCGGCGGCCGTAGCCTTTGGCGAAGGACTCAGCGTAGGAGCATGGGCTGCAAAGGATCACTTTTTCGATGATACTTCGTTACTTTTCTTGTCCGTCTCGGCCCGGCCGAGATGAACTTCAAGTCCTTTTTGATGCTTTGGCATCAAGCTAACTCAGTCATCAAAAAATTGACGCTTTTCGCTTCCCATCGGCCGCCATGCGTCTACGCTGAAGCTTCGAGCGCAAGCGTAAGGCTTGCCGAGGTTCTTCGCCAGGAGGCTTCGACCTCCGGTGAACGGCGATGCAAAGCCGACCTCCAAACAAGTTCTAAAATATCGTAGAAGCAAATCAAAACTGTCCCTATAATATACAGCCCTAAAAATAAAACCGGTACCGAATGTTTTCGGTACCGGTATATTTTTTCTTAAACATTGCAGCAAACTGCAATTGTCTATTTAACGATCACAAACTGCTTTACTTTTTGTCCTTTGGCCGTAATAATGCGGACAAAGTAAGTTCCACTACTCAAGCTATTTAATTCAAACTCCTCTGGAATTGATCCTACCTGTTCTACTTTCCGTTCCAGGATGGGTTGTTCCAACTGGTTGGAGATGAGAATCTGGACCTCTTGTCCAAAATAGTTTTCCAGGTTCAGCGACAGCTTTTCCTTAGCCGGATTGGGGAAAATAGTGAAATCTTTTGCAATAAAATGCTGCATATCCACTTCTCTTGTTCCTATCTCTGGTATACTGAAAGGGGAAATACCGGATTGGGTCACTTCTACATTGTCGAAAGTAGCAGTAACATTGTTGTTATTGTAATTGGTAACAACCAGTCCAGCGTGAATACAGGCATTCATCGGAATATTGGATGTCATTACTGTTTGCCAATAGGTGCCATTAGTTGAGGCATAACCCACAAATTGGTTGCCTGTACGTACAATCCTTAACCAGGTAGCTTGTGGACGGTAGAACTGTGCTGGATAAGCTACACCATTGGTTGTGGAGCGAGCAGATCTGCGGATAAAATTGCGTAAGTTGACTAAAAGTTCTACTTTTTTGGCACCCGGAGCTTCGGATTCACGCATGGTGATACCGGCCCAGCCTTGACCTAATGGGTTGATGGAAGTAATATGGGCCATGATTTCACCATCACCACAGAGTTCGGCTTTGGTGTAAGCGGCATTATCCTGGTTAAAATTAGTGGTGTAACAACCATCGCTTTCCAAGGTAAAAGTTTCAGACGGCACATCATAGCTAACCCCATTGCTACCTTCACAGCCTATGCCATCCTCACCAAAGTCACCCCAACCACATGGCTGACCCTCAACCATGACATTGGTTACACAAGAGGAAGGGTTACCGTTATTATCCGTTGTTGTTATAGTAACAGGTACACTACTGCCCAGTTGATCACAAGAAATGTATTCCGGATTGTAGGTGATAGAGGCTATACCACAGGCATCGCTGGCTTCAAAATCAATGATCGATGCAGATGAAACTTCTGTTTCACCGTTTAAGTCAATAGTTGTTCCCTGACAGATCGTAATTGCAGGCAACACATTGTCCTGCACAGTAACGGAAGCGGTGCAAGTGTTGGCATTGTTGTTAATATCGGTTACAGTCAGCGTAACCGTATTGGAGCCTACATGCGCACAGTTGAAACTGGTCATATCCAGGCTTGGAGGAAAAGTAGACGAGAGGCCGCAAGCATCTGTAGAGCCTGCATCAATATCCTCCACAGTAATGCTGCCGTCTCCATTGTCATCCAACTGTACCGTTGCGTCCTTGCATAATGCAGAGGGAGGTGTATCATCCACTTTATTTATGGTGAAAGAACAGGAAGTAGCCAACCCTTTCAGATCTGTTACGGTAAGTTCCACCATCATTTCTCCTGCATTAGAAACGAGGGTTCCTGCAATCGGAGTTTGATTTACACTGGCTACAACACAATTGTCGTCAGTAGTTGCCAGGCTGATGTAGTCCGGTAGGGTGGCCTCACAATTGGCCTCCAGTGTTAAGTTTTGTAGATCAGGACAGGAAATGGTCGGATTAACATCGTCTGTTAAGGTAACTTCAATAGACACTTTGTGTGTGCAGGCATTCCCGTCATCATAGGCAGAAAAGTACAAGATGTGGGTGTCACCAGCTTCCCAATTTGTGATCGTGAAGGTATTGGTACCTTGATCATAGGTGCCGGCTTGAGTGGTCTGTGTTTCGTCAAAATACCAGGTACTACCTATGGTAAAGCTATTGATATCTCCAAGTTCCAGAGCAGGTGTAAAGGTGTTACATTCTACACTGATTGGTGCAACGATGATATCATTGTTGGTTACATTGGGAATAGGATTGTTTTGAGGGTAGGAAATAACCCCATCATTATTGAACCCGTCGTCATTAATATGTTCCTCTGTCGTATTGACCAAGAACAGCCCTTCATTTGTAAAGGTACTACTATTGCTGAAAGCTGAATAAATTGAACATGAAGCACAGGCGTTATTTTCAAAAGTAGCTTCGTTCCATATAGCATATAATCCCACACTGGCTGATGCTCCGATATTGATTTCGCCGTCATTAGAGAGGGTTCCTGTCTCGTTAATTACCCCTACACTTGAAGCTCGATCAATATTGATCTGACCACCGGCATCGTTATTAATGGTAGCATTATTCCATAATGCCCATTCGCCTACCGTTGCAGTGCCGCCAATGTTGAGCTTACCTGAATTTGTGATAGTGCCATAGGAATTGCGCAATCCGGTAATCGATGAATTGTCAATACTTATCTCCCCGCTGTTGTTGTTGTTGATGGTTGCTTCGTTCCAGAGTCCCCACTCGCCTGTAGTAGAGGTACTGCCTATGGTAAGCTTCCCGTCATTAGTCAACGTGCCATAGTAGTCGTTGCGAAAGCCTTCAATTATGGCATTGTTTATAGTGATTTCACCACCGCTATTGTTGTTGAATTCACTTTCATTCCACATCCCCCAATAAGCTCCACTGGCGACATCGCCAATAATGATCTTCCCGGTATTGGTGAAAGTGCCACTATTATTTCGTAGCCCATGTGAATTATCATCTAACTTAACCTGATTAATTCTGATCTCACCACTATTAACAAAAGAATCTCCATGGTTAAATAAACCATATTTCCCTGCAGACCCCAAGTTGCCAATAGTAATCTTTCCGGCATTGGTAAAAGTTTCTCTATTGTAAATTCCGTTGCTGCTGTAGTCGGAAATTGACAAACGGTCGATGGTGATTTCCCCACTGGCCTGATTATTAAACGTACCTTCGTTAAACAAACCCTGATCGCCTATATCGTGCTGGCTACCAATGGCAAGTGACCCTTTATTCGTAAAAAGACCATTTGATTCATTAAATAGGGCACTTCCTTTCAGAGCACGATCAATACTGATCTCTCCCGCAGCATCATTGGTAAAAGTACCTTCGTTATAAAAAGTACAATAAGCTTTTGGACCTAAATTAGTACCAATAGAGATTTTACCAGTATTTGTAAATAATGCATCTCTCCGGTTGTTAACCGATGTATCAGTGCTATCAATATTGATCTCACCACCAGTGTTGTTAAATTCCCCGGTATTGAATATACCGGAATTGGTTACTTCGCTTGTTAAACCAATGCTAATCTTACCTTCATTGGTGAAAACCCCATCGTCACGATGGTCTATACCCGATCTTTGGGTGTGTTCTATTAAGACTTCTGCCCCGGTATTGTTCTGGAAAGTGGCAAAATTGTAAATAGCGGGGCCTCTTACGATATGGGTTTGACCGATTGCAATAAGGCCGTCATTGGTCAAGTCACTATTGGGGAGGTTGTAGATGCCGGTTCCACCAGTACGATCAATATAAACCTCACCACCAATATTATTTGTAAAACTTGCTTCATTGTATAAGCCATTAGTTGTTAGGTTGCCAATGCTGCCGATAGTAATCTTTCCACTATTAATGATGTTTCCAGATATATTGCTAATGCCAATTCGAGCGCTATCAATGCCAATTTCCCCATTGGTATTATTATTGAAAGAGCCATTATTCAAGACGCCTTGGTAACCTACATACCCTAATGAACCAATAGTGATGGTCCCATCGTTATTTACGGTTCCTTCATTGAAGATACCTTGATAGGTAGCGCCATTAATGGTTAGGCTTCCCATGGCGTTAATGGTCAAAATACCACCCGTTTGGATGTATACAGATTTAGCTACGGCTGCTGTGTTGGCCATAATAACGGGATCTTCCTCAGTGTTGGGAATAATCACCTCATCGGTAGCGAGGGGAACTGCTGCTGTACTCCAATTGGAGGCAGTGGCCCAATTTGTATCCGTTTCGCCAGTCCAAACGGTTTGGGCTTCTAGTGGTACAATGAAGAGTAGCAAAGTAATAATCATCAGGCTGATTGTCTCAGTTTTATGACTGATTTCATTGCTAACTCCGATGGAAGTAGAAGTCTTTTTCATGTTAGGTCGTTGTGTTTAATTTTTCCTTAATCTAAAAGAGGGGGGATTTTCTTTTAAGATATTTGGGGCTACACCAGAATTGTTTATCGGAAGACTATCGTTCTTTTGACGAAACTATTTGTGACTTTGACTGCTTACTAAAATAAATTGGTACGGTTGGTAATGGGAAGAATACGATGAGGTGATTGGTATGCGATGTTGAAAATTTTCAGTGTGTAGGTATAAAGCACCAGGCAGTGCTGAGGAAAAAGTCAATGCATGCAATTTCATAAGATTTGTTTCAATGTAGCAGAAGTAAAGCTGGATTGCCAGCAAATTTGGTCGTCTTTTTGCAAGGTAGGGAAACCTATTATATAAACAAAAACATTTAGGGTAATTAATGTTGCGAATGGCACCTGATCGGTTCCAGCGGCTGATTTCCAGACCAAAGTCCAATCAGTTTCGATCTAGTCATTTGTGAATTTTTGCTGTTCGTAATTTGAGAAAGGAAATCTTAGGGATAGAGAAGCTATAATTAATGCTCAATTTTCAACAGGTCAAACAACTTAGTTTTATGCCCTATATCAAAACAATCGATTACCCGGACTCGGAGGGAGAATTACGTGAAGCTTAGGGGCCAGCGAAGAATAAGTTGTCTGTTTCAGGCGAGCTATTTTGTTACCAGCCTAGACGTGCGCTGCGCGCTGAAGTGCTACGGCACGCAAGCGCGAAAACCGCGCTTGGCCACTACTAAGCAAGGATTTGAGCAACAA
>BQJU01000137.1 GCA_021604865.1 Saprospiraceae bacterium
GGCGAAGGACTCAGCGCCTTGCTTCGCCGTAGCTTCGCGAAGGCAGAGTAGGAACATAGGCAGCAAACATGCTCGTAGTGTATACCTCAAATTAAAATCATTTCTATTGTAGATTTCCTGCCTCACGCTGGTAGTCTATCCTTTTGAATCGTATCTTTGTTCGGAGAAGTAGGTGGGGAATTATTTTGCAAACTTTTGCAATTGATCTCTTTTCTCTGGTCCTACTCCGTCCAATTTTTCTTATTTGGAAATCAACTCAAAATTTTATTTTTAATGAAACCATTCTCTTTTTTCTATCTGGTTATTTTTGTGTTCGTAGCCGTGTCCTGTCAAAACCAACCGAAGGATACATCCAATGATGATCCTTATTCAAAAGAAGAAATGAAGGCTCAAGATGAACTGTGGGACAAGGTCATGGAATTACATGACGAAGTAATGCCGGAGACCGCTAAAATCAATAGCCTTAGCCAGGAATTGGAACCTTACCTGGAAGATGTAACGCTGGAAAAGCCAACCTTGGAAAAAATAAACAATAGCCTGAAGGCCTTGGAAGCAGGGGAAGAAAGCATGTTTTCGTGGATGAGCGAACTCCAGCAATTAGGTGTTTTGCGCAATGGTAAAAAACATGACGAAATCATGACTTACCTTCAGGGAGAATTGAATAAAATGGGAACGGTAAAGGAGAAAATGATGACCTCCATCACTAATGGAGAGGCATTGTTGAGTGAATTGCAGGGCGTTGAAGAATAAACGACTAAAATCTATTTTGACAAATTTTTAGGATTGGTTAAAGACTGAGAGCATGTTTGGAGGCCAACCATACGCTTGTGCTGAAGCTTTCTCCGGGCGTCTGCGCCATGCTCCTTCGCTGAAGCTTCGGCGCAAGCGAAAGGCTTCGACGACGGCGCGCGGCCGTAGCCTTTGGCGAAGGACTCAGCGTAGGAGCATTGGCTGCAAAGGATCACTTTTTGCTACAAAAGCCGGCCTCCAAACAAACTCTTATAAAGTTAAACATAACAATGAAAAATATATTCCTACTACTACTGGCTGGTTTGACATTTACTGCATGCCAAAGTGAGGAGCATCCCCTTCCAATGTTGGGCAATCACGAAGTAGATGAAACTACAGGTGATACGATATACCATCAAATTCCCGACTTTACCTTTATCGATCAGGATAGCCAGATCGTCACCAATGAGACCTTTGCGGGAAAGGCTTATGTAGCGGACTTCTTTTTTACCTCTTGCCCGACGATTTGTCCAAAGGTAGCTCAACAAATGCTGCGCCTGGAAAAACGTTATAATCATGAAGACCACCTGATGTTGCTTTCCCATACCGTTGATGTCAAAAGAGATACGGTAGCCAAGCTGAAAAAATACCAGGAAGGGCTTGGGGCTGATCCAGATAAGTGGCTTTTTGTCACTGGCGAGAAAAGTGATATTTACAATATTGCCAGTGATTATATGAGCTTAGCTTTGGAAGACCCAAGAGCACCAGGTGGATTTGATCACAGTGGCTGGCTGATCCTGGTCGATAAAAATCGCCATATCCGTGCTTTTGCTAATGGCACTGACGCCGAATCCGTTGATCAGTTTATGAAAGATATCGATAAGTTGCTGGAAGAGGAAAAGGGACCGGAGGAGGAAAGCCTTGGAGAGTGATTGGTGGGCTTTCGATAGGGCTATTGTGATGTCGTGAGAAAAGTGATCTGGTGGAGGACTGCTTAGGGCTTCTTCCATCCCGTCCACTTCTTCAATCCCAACAAGCTATGGCTCCAAAATTTTGCCATTCCCCATATTTCCATTAGTTTGGTACCATTATGGATAGACAATATGATTACCTCATCATTGGTGCAGGCTCTGCAGGATGTGTGCTGGCAAACCGCCTTTCGGCAAATGGGCAATTTTCAGTTTTGCTGCTGGAAGCTGGGGGACCTGATAACAATCCGAATATTCATATTCCAGCCGCTTTTTCGAAGTTGTTTAATAGTAAAGACGAATGGGGAATATCTTCGGTGCCTCAGCCGATGATGAACAACCGCGAGCTGTATCAGCCACGGGGCAAAGTATTGGGTGGTTGCAGTAGCATCAATGCCATGATCTACATTCGTGGGCATCGGGCTGATTATGATCACTGGGCTGCACTGGGGAATAAGGGCTGGTCTTATAAGGATGTATTGCCCTACTTCAAACGCTCGGAACAGCAGGAAATCATTCACGATGAATTTCATGGGCAGGAAGGAGAATTAACGGTTACCAACCAGCGATCACCAAATTTGTTATCCACGGTACTTTTGGAGGCAGCTGCGGAGGCCGGTTATACCCGGCTTGATGATTTTAATGGAGCTGAGCAGGAAGGTTTTGGTTATTTCCAGGTCACCCAACGCAATGGACAAAGATGTAGTGCTGCCAAAGCTTTTTTGAGACCTGCCCTGAGCCGGAGTAACCTGACCGTTGAAAAATACGCCAGGGTAGAAAAGGTGCTACTTGAAAACGAGCAAGCTATTGGCATTCAATATATTCAAAAAGGGCAACGCTATGAAGTCAAAGCAAAAAAGGAGATAGTACTCAGCGCTGGAGCTTTTGGTAGTCCACAAATATTAATGCTTTCCGGTATTGGATCGGCGGGGGAATTGAAACAACATGGAATCAATTGTTTGCAGGATTTGCCCGGTGTTGGAAAAAACTTGCAGGACCATCTTATTGGCGGCGTTGCAACACGGACCAATTATAAACGTTCACTGGATAGCACGGAAAGGTTTCCCTATATTTTTAGCAACCTTTTTAATTATTTCTTTCGTCGCCGGGGACCACTGACCAGTATTGTTGCCGAAGTAGGAGGCTTTTTACGAACACTTCCAACCCTGGATGCACCGGATTTACAATTTCACTTTGGGCCGGCCTTTTTCATTGATCACGGTTTCCACAAACCACCCGGCAATGGTTATAGCTTTGGCCCTACGCTGATACAACCTAAAAGCAGAGGTGTCGTTAGTCTGGGTAGTGCTGACCCAATGGCAAACCCAGTGGTTGACCCTCAGTATTTTACCCGTCCAGAAGATATTGCTACTATGGTTAGGGGGTATCATATTACGATGAAAATCCTCGAACAACCGGTTTTTGCAAGCTATCGTCAATCTTTATATTTACCAGAAAAACCACTAACTGAGGATACGGATATTGCCGATTTTTTCCGGCAGTGGTGCCAGACATTATACCATCCCGTAGGTACTTGCAAAATGGGCCCCGACGATATGGCGGTAGTAGATGATCAGTTGCGGGTACATGGCATCCGTGGCCTTCGGGTTGCTGATGCTTCAATTATGCCGAGCATTACCCGGGGTAATACCAATGCGCCTACTATTATGATTGGTGAAAAAGCTGCTGATCTGGTATTGAAGGGAGCACAATAAGAGCAGGAGATTGGTCGGACTACTTTCCGTAGTCCGACCAATTTATCGGGCCAAAAGCATTACATTCTTTGAATAATAATAGCAGAAGCACCGCCACCTCCATTGCACAAGGTTGCCAGTCCAATGTTGCCATCGCGTTGATGTAATACGCTGTTGAGCGTCGTCACTATACGGGCACCAGAGGCACCAAGTGGGTGGCCAAGTGAGACAGCGCCACCAAATACATTGACTTTATCATCTGAAACCTTTAGTTCCTGATTAAAAGCCAATGGGACAACAGCAAAAGCTTCGTTTACCTCCCAAAAGTCGATATCTGATATACTCAGACCGGCTCTTTGTAAAGCTTTGGGAGCTGCCAGGGTAGGAGCAGTTGTAAACCATTGTGGTTCGTGTGCTGCATCGGCAAAAGCTAGGATTTTTGCGACGGGTTTCAACCCCAGAGCTTCCATTTTTTCCTTGCTGACCAGGATTAGTGCTGAGGCGCCGTCGTTGATCGTACTGGCATTTGCGGCGGTCGCCGTTCCTTCTTTAGTGAAGGCAGGCCGGAGTGTAGGGATCTTTTCGAATTTTACCTTTTTGTATTCTTCATCTTCACTGACCAGTATTGCTTCCCCTTTGCGTTGTGGAATGCTTACAGGAACTATCTCGTCTTTGAAAAATCCTTTTTCGGTCGTTTCTGCTGCCCGTTTATAAGAACGAATGGCATAAGCATCCTGATCCTCGCGACTGATTTTGAATTTAGTTGCCGTATTATCGGCACAAACACCCATAGCATTGTGGTCATAAGCATCTGTTAGACCATCCTTTGCCAGTCCGTCTACCAATACACCATCACCGTATTTGTGTCCCCAGCGGGCTTTGGGAACATAATAGGGGATATTGCTCATACTCTCCATGCCTCCCACTACGACAAGATCACTAAAACCTAACATAATGTTTTGTGCACCAAACATGATGGACTTCATGCCTGACGAACAAACCTTGTTGACAGTTGTACAAGGTACCGTATTGCTGATGCCTGCACCCAGTGCTGCCTGACGGGCAGGTGCCTGACCCAGGTTGGCAGAGCATACGTTACCAAAAAATACTTCTTCAACTTCCTTAGCATCGACGCCCACTTTTTCTAATGCTCCTTTTATCGCTGTACTACCTAATTGAGGGGCACTTAGACTAGACAATGCTCCTCCAAAACTGCCCAATGGCGTACGTACTGCAGAAACTATAAATACTTCTTTCATGGATATTTTTTTGATGGTTTGGTTATGGCTATTTTTTGTTCTTCCTGAGGAATACCCTTTCGGGCCCTTCCATTAGTGTAAACATTCCGTAATAAAAATCGACTGCAAATGTATGATTTTATATGCAAAAAAGAGGGGTCAGGGGGCAGATTTCAGGGGTCAGGTTTTAGGAGACAGGAGACAGGAGACAGGTGTCAGGTGTCAGGGCAATTCGGTTTAAAGGGTTTTTTGGTATCCAATAATCATTTTTCTAATTTGGGCGATTTCATCAACTAGTTTTTCCATAGTTTCAATTGAAATATAATCCAAGTCCTTCCCTAGATAGATTTGTGTTTCAACTTCGCAGGTTGAACCAATAGCAATATCTAAGAAATGGCTAAGCTCCTTTATTGATTTTCTTCCGCATCCTTCTGCAATGTTTGATGGAACGGAAACGGATGCCCTATTTATTTGAGAAGTAAGACCAAATTTTTCTGTGTCTGGAAATTCTTTTGTGATCAGATATATGGTTTTCACAAATAATCTGGAACGGTTCCAGATATCCAACGTTTTAAAATTTCGAATCATTCTAAACCCTTTAAATCGAATCTCCTATTTATATGGAATATAATTCTCCTCTCAATGGCCAGCCACCTGCCCCCTGAAACCTGACCCCTGAAACCTGACCCCTGAAACCTGACCCCTGACTCCTGAAACCTGACTCCTAACTACTGAACATTCAATTTTCCTGTTGCCAATGCCTGATCACCTCGCAAACGATAGAGGTAAATACCAGCTGGTAATCCCTGACGCTCAATGCGTACCTCTCCATTATGGATATCTTGATAAGTGCGGATAACCCTTCCATTGAGATCCGTAATCTCTAATTGAAATTCACGAGCACCTGGATTGGAGAAGGTGAGCAATGTTTCCTGGCTAAATGGATTGGGCTGTACCTTCACGGCTATAGTACTAGAAAGATTAGTCGTTCCATTAACAACAATTTGAAGACATTCCCCCTCGATGATAGGCACTACCCGTTCCGTATTGGCGTTGACGATATCTACAATATTGTCAATACAGATAAATTCATCCGTTATTTCCAGGTAGTGGATACGGCATAGTGGTTGGAATGCTTCTGATTTAAGAATGATGCTGTCTTCAACGGAGAGACCGATGATCATTGCCTGATCGATATTGGCCTGAGGAGTCATTGGATATTGCTCCATATCCACTAGGTTTTCTACATTCATAACCGTAAGACCACTCATTTGGAATTGATAGGCATTAACAAAATTCTTGGGGTTTTTCATACCGATATCAATATAGCCGGCATCAAAATCTGCCCCGATAATACTCAGGCTAACTGTATCCATTTGGTTGTCAACTCCACTTGGGAAATTACAGTGGTCGTGGATGGCTTGACCAACGTGATTATGGTACGCCCCGTAATTGAGACAGCTGGCCAATAGTGCTGCATCATATACACTGATTGTTCCATCGGCGTTTAAGTCATTACAGTCAGATGCTTCGATATCTTGCGCCAGGATCATTGGGATATAAGTCTCCGCATCAATCATCTCCTGGATACCATTGACGTCCAGGTCACCCCGAACTGATGTTCCACCACACTCTCCGTTGCAGTCCATCTGCATATTTCCGTAAGCAGTACCTGCACAATCTACATAAGGCTCACAATCATCAGCCAGAGAAAATTGTAGTTCACCATTAGAACGATCCAGGACGATACAAGCCTGGGCCCAGTTGTTGAGCGTATCTTTTTCGTAACGGCCCAATGCATCAGGGTCATTGGCCCAGTTAACGCGGGTCACAAAGGTATAGTTGCCATCCGGGACATCCGTTACATCTATCCATTGACAGCTCAATCCCGACCAATATTCGTCATAACAACCGGCAGAAATTCCCATTACAGAACAACCGTATTGAGCACTTCCCCACATACAGCCGAGGTCGAGCACACAAAAACCGTTTTTGAATCCAGCGGGTACCCGATTGCCTTCACTGTCAAACAACAAATATTCTGCATAACCGTCATAATGCCAGTGGTTGTGGCAGTTGTTCCAGGTAAACTGGATGCCACCGGGATCAGAAGAAGGCTGGCCAATAAAATAATCCTCTTCGCCAATGTTTTCAATGCGGGTGGAGAATTTTAAAACTTGCCGGAGTCCATATCCTGCCATACATTGTTCTTCTATTAAGCAAGGATCGTTGCTGTTTTCCGTATCCAGGAAGAGGGAACTTATCAATACATCTTCACGTACCAGTAGATCAGGTCCGCCTGGACAGCCGGGGTCACCATAAGGGATACAAGAACCATCCTCTATCGTGGCAAGGGGATTGTAATTACAGGACGAAGGATCCGTGCAACCGGATATTTCTCCCATATATTGAATTGACCATTGGAAATCTTCTTCGCAGGCATCCATATTGTCTCCTATGCGAATATAATAGGTGTCACCCTCGGCCATAAAAGCCGTCACCATTGCCTGGGGTGCACATTCACTATCATTGTCATCAAAAAGTACAGTCTCGGCATTATCTTCAGGAGCTCTATTGGGAGGGCAGGTGGAATAGACCCAAATTTTACTGTCACAATCCGTGAAACCGCAGGTGGATATTTCATAAATCCCCACTTCGGGAGCTGTGAATACATACCAGGAATCGTCATAAATTGTTGTATAAATCCCTGTGTCTATCGGCATAGCAGTATTACAGGCTTGTCCTGGCGCACAGTTGAATTGTATCGTTTCCGCTTGTGTGAAATTCCAGCCACTACCGAGTTCTTCTCCTTCTAGCGTTATGCTATAATAACCGGGCTGAAAAATGCCATCGCCATAAGTATCAATAATGGTAAAGGTGATACATTCATCAACCGGGACACAGACCTGGGTTTGATATAAAGTCTGATTGGAATAGGTGCCTGGTTCCACTGAAAAATATTCGGTACCAGAAGCGCCGCTTACGCTCCAACCGGTTTCACTACCATAGGTATCTGTCAGGACTTCCACTATCAGTGAGAGTTCGCCATCAGGACATGGAGGTTGCGCGAATAGGGTATTCAAACAAGCTAAAAGAATCAGAGGCGTAAAGAATTTTTTCATAAGTAGGCGTTTAACTGGCGTATGAGTAAATTAGAAGATAGATCGCTTCGCTGTCAGACCGTCTTCGGCTTTGCCTTGACTGTCAGATTGCTGCACGGTCAGACTTATTATAAGGGTCTAAAAGTACAGTTTTGAGGTTGAATAACAATGAGTTGGCAAATATTTGGAAAACAAATGACAAAAAAAACGTTATAAGTCGCTGAAATACTTTGTTTTTAGGATTTTGCAAATTGGAAAACAGTTGAAAACTCACTAATTGTGTATCATTGCCACTAAGCTTATGTTTGGAGGTCAACCGTTGGCCTGTAAACATGAACTAAATAAACTATGTATGAAAAAATGCTCCCTTCTTCTTCTTCTTCTCTGCCTCAGTTTACAATTGGTGGCACAATCTGATGTTGGCTTATTTTCGCGAGTAAAAATCTTCCTTACGGAAAATCAAACCCTGCAAACCCTAAGCCAGCTTGGATTGGATACAGATCATGGTCAATATGCGCCGCTACGGTTTTTTATCAATGATTTTGATCAGCGGGAAATTCAGGCTATTGAGCAGGCTGGGTTTTCCTTTGAAATTGTTATTCCTGATGTCAAAGCCCATTATCTAAATCCCAATAGAGGGGAAATCGCTGCACGGGGCCCGGAAGATTGCGGACAGGCCATTGTGCCTGGGGAGCATTATCAAAGCCCTGAAAATTTTAATTTGGGCAGTATGGCTGGTTTTTATACCTATCAGGAAATGTTGGACAACCTGGATGCCATGCGTACCCTATATCCCAATTTAATTTCTGCCAGAGCACCGATTCCTGGAGCGAATACTATTGAAGATCGCCCCATTTATTGGTTGCGTATTTCTGACCAGCCGGAAATCGAGGAAAATGATGAGCCAGAAGTATTGTATACGGCCGTACATCATGCAAGAGAGCCAAATAGCATGACCCAGCTCATTTTTTATATGTGGTATTTGTTGGAAAATTATGCCACCGATCCGGAAGTTCAATTTCTGGTTGATCACACAGCGTTATATTTTATTCCTTGTGTCAACCCGGATGGTTATATTTTTAATCAAACAACAGACCCGCAGGGTGGGGGACTATGGCGTAAAAACAGGCGACTTAATAGCGATGGTAGCTATGGGGTAGATCTCAATCGAAATTACGGCCACGAATGGGGATATGACAATATTGGCTCTTCTGTAAATCCACAATCCGCTGTTTACCGGGGTTCGGGCCCATTTTCTGAACCAGAAACCAAAGCCGTACGTGATTTTTGTCAGGCACATGAGTTTGAAATCGCCCTCAATTACCATACCTATGGCAATTTATTGATTTATCCCTGGGGGTACAGTGATACCCCAACTGCTGAAGCTGATGTATTTCAGGGTATGGCCAATGCCATGATTGTCGATAACAATTTTGTAGCCGGTACCGGAACTCAGACCGTAGGTTATGTGACAAATGGCGATGCTGATGACTGGATGTATGGCGCTGAAAGCATATACGCCATGACGCCGGAAGTCGGTCGAGGAGGGGATCTTGGCGGTTTTTGGCCAATAACAGAAGATATAGAAAATAATTGCAAAGGTACCATGCTAATGAACCTGACTGCCGCTAATTTGGTACACAATTACGGATTGTTACAAGAAAAAAATCCTGCGGTATTGGCTAATACTACTGGGCAGTTTGTTTACCAACTCGAGCGTATTGGCCTTAAAGCCGGATCTTTGAACGTATCACTGACACCAATTAGTAGTAATATCATTTATGCAGGACCTTCCCAGAATTACAATTTGAATCAAAATGAGCAGATAGAGAACTCTATAGATTATACCCTCGCAGCCGATATTCAGGATGGTGAAGAGGTCACTTTCCTTTTGTCGATTGACAATGGCATCTACTTGCGTTCGGATACGATTCGCAAATTGTACGATACTCAAACGCCTATTTTCTATGACCCGGTTGCTACTGCTAACGATGATCTTTGGCAAACCGAAATAAGCACCTGGGGAACAACCGATATGGATTATTATTCTCCCAGCTTGTCCTATACCGATTCTCCTTTTGGCCCTTATCAAACGAACGCTTATAACTTTTTAACGCTATCGGAACCGATTGAATTGGGTGACTTTCAGCGTGTATTGCTCAATTTTTGGGCAAAGTGGGAAATTGAGGCCGGTTTCGACTATGCTCAGGTCTTTATTTCGGTAAATGATGGTGAAAATATACCGCTTTGTGGGAAATATTCCGTCACTGGAAATGAATTTCAGGATGAAGGAAATCCCGTGTACGACGGTAAAAAATCGGATTGGGTAGCGGAGGAGATTGACTTAAGCGATCTGGTGCAGCCAGGTGACTTTTTTCGGCTGAGTTTTCTTATGGCCGCTGATGGAGGTGTGGAACAGGATGGTTTTTATTTTGATGATCTGACGGTGCGAATCTTCCAGGAATTGCCAAATTCCACGGATGAGGAAAACGGAAGAAATACGATCCTTTCTCAAAATAACCCTAATCCGGCACGAACTTATACTAACATTACTGTCAATACGCAAGGTTTGGATTTTCAACAAGGAAATTTGGTGATTACCAATGCGTTGGGGCAGCCTATCTACCGCACATCGATTGGTGCTGGCACGCTGCAAAATTTAAATATTCCGACGGTCAACTGGCCTAGTGGGTTTTATTTTTATCAGTTGCAAATAGATGACATGGTTTTGCCAACCCGGAAGATGATGGTGGGGAGGGAGTAGGTTTAGGGAGGTTTAGAAAGGTTTAGGGGCAGTAGTGGTAGTTAAAACTGGAGTGGCTCTTTTCGATTTTTCCATTTTTTCCAATCCTTTCATTGAACACAGGTTTAGGGAGGTTTAGCAGGTTTAGAGTGGAAAGGGTGGTTTAGACT
>BQJU01000138.1 GCA_021604865.1 Saprospiraceae bacterium
CAGTAAGAAGGATAGGATAGGATAGGATAGGCATCAATTGGCCAAAGTCCTTTTTAGTTTTTTGCTCGATCATAAATAATCGGTTTTGGTAATCGGTTAAAGAATAAATAGTGTTTTAAAGCGCGTCAGGTATATTTGTTAGAGGGCTATGCAAACGATGACAATAAAACCAAGGAACCCCAATAGCCACAGCATTGGGACAGTTGTCAATTCATATTGTATTATGAAGTGCTGTTTTGTAGGTTTTTAAAAACAGGTAGCAATATATATAACGATTGCTAATATCTGAAAATAAAATTAGAATTGCAAACAGGTGCTCCTGATGACCAATTAAATGGAGGTGCTTGCTGTATCCTGGGGTAGACCTCATCCGGGTTATCTCCATCATAAATTTTGATATATTTTGTAGATTTAAAAAATATTAATATATTTAGGTTTAATATTTACCTCCCACCATTTTCCGATTTCGGAAAAAATTCTTCATCTACATACACACCGAGTTTTGTAAGTTAACTTTTCAGAACTCTTTAACAAGGCTATTTTTTGTTCTTAGAACACACTTGGACAGTAGTCCCACTCCCCATTTTTACACCGAGGCTATCTACTACCACTTAAATCTAATCACTTTGGAGCAAACTCCAAACATGATCTTAATCGAACAATTAGTGGCCCAAGTCATCCTTAATACAGTTTTTGGTCATCCCAAATTTTAAACCTTTGGAGGTGACATGGTTCAAACTACAGACCGGTATCGAAGCAATTTGATACCGGTTTCTTTTTTTCGTTAAATCCTACGGTAATCGTACTTTTATTCGATAGTAGGAAAACTATGAAGCCAATAAAGTTCATGTTTCGCAAGTCGCTTAATCAGCAAACTACTGGTTCAGATCAATCTGAGCCATTACAAAAACGAGGAAAACTGACCTATGCGGAAGAGGATGATCCACTCATAAAAAGGCTGATCATTGAAATCATCGAAAGAGCCACGGGCAGAAAAAAACTAGAGCGGGTTTACAATGAAATTTACGATCTGGACTATTTACGTGCTGCTACCGAAAAACTTGAAAATAGCTCCGCAAATTGAGATCACCTCTTTTTCCGACTCATATAGACACCGGCCAGGATAAACACCATGCCCAAAAGATGAAATACGGTAATCGATTCACCATCGAGCAAGCCCCACCCGAGGGCCACTATGGGTATCACGTAAGCCACTGTAGAAGCAAATACGGCATTGGTCCAGTGAACCAGCTGAAAAAAGATGATCGAGGCCAAAACAGTGCCTGCCAAAGAAAGGATGGCCACATAGCCCAAAGCTTCCCATGCTTCAGGTACAGTGGTGAGCCGGGTCACAAAGTCCGTCGAAAAAAGATAAACCAAAGCTGGAGTACCAATGAGCAAAAAAGCCGCGGCGCTAATGGTAATGGAATTCATCTCTTTTAGGTACGTTCCCACGGTATTGACACTGGTTCCGTAACAAAGGGCGGCCAATATCACCAACATGCTGTACCAGAAGTCTCCCTCAAAACCAGAGTCATTGCCATACAGAATCAGCAAAATAGCGCCAATGAGGCCCAGCAATACCCCGCCCAATCTGGACCATTGAAAGGCAGATCCAAAAAGGAGAACGCCTAAAAAAAAAGTAAATAGAGGCGTTAGTGAATTGAGGATGCCCGCCACCGAGCTGCTAATCTTGGTTTGGGCAAAAGAAAAAAGGAAGGCTGGTAAACCACTGCCTGTCAATCCAACAACAAGTAGGGCTTTCCATTTGCTCCAATCAATTTTCCGGAACCGAAAAAGAAAAAATGGCAAAAATGCAATAGCAGAAATGGCTAGCCTCAAAGTAGCAACCTGATCAGGCGAATACACCACCAAACCTCGCTTGATTAAAATAAAGGAACTGCCCCAAACGATACTGAGCACTGCAAGAACGAAAAAACCTTTTATGCGTTCCGTACTTTTGGCCTTACTAATTGTTGATTCCAAGGCAAAATAATTTAGTCGGCTCGAAAGTACGGTTTTTCGATTATCTATTTTAAAATTGTTATCTTAGAGTTCATGCTTGGATTTCTTAAAATTCAAGCATTTTTTAGCAGAAAAATCACCGGTGTGTTACAACATCAAATGATCATATCAATAGCTTAAATACAAGCGCTCATTAGTTCATTAAAAACACCAACCATTATGATGAGAATTTGCTTATCCATGCTCGCATTCATGGCATTAGGGGCCATGCTCAATGCACAGGTCATTTATGTCAACCAAAACGCCGCAGGTGCTAATACGGGTACCACCTGGACGAATGCTTACAACGATTTAACGGATGCCCTAAACGATGCCAGTGCCACTGAAATCTGGATTGCTACAGGTACTTACAAACCCGGCGGCAATGCTCCCGATACGCTTTCGCGGTATTCTATCAACCGTAACCTTAGTCTATATGGGGGATTTGCCGGAACAGAAGGTAGTATCGACGAGCGGGACATTGAGAGCAACCCTACCACATTGAGCGGGGATATTAACGGGGATGATGAAGCGATGAACTTTGATAACTTCAAGGAAGACAATGTATTACATGTTGTGTATGTAGATAGTCTAATTGAAGGCTTTGTGACCTTTGATGGTTTAAATATCCAGGGAGGACATAACAACCCCTTCATAAGTGGAGTCAATCGATACCTTTACAGTGGCGGGGGCATCTATGCACTGAGTACCATTTTTGTGAATCAATGCCATTTTGCCCACAATTATTCGAGCAGTGGAGCAGCCATTAATCTTGTCGGCCCTGAAGCCTCGGAGTCATCCATTGAATTCAGCGATTTCACGCAAAATCGGGCCACCGACCAGGCCACTGTTTATCTTTCCGGACTTACAACAGGCGGAGTTCGCTATTGTAATTTCACCAACAATGTAAACAACCGGGGGGCATTATACCCTGCTGATTGTTCCAATCTTGAAATAGACAACTGTTTGTTTGAAAACAATAGCAACCCGAGTGGATACGGAGGAGGCTTGTTCAGTTGGCAAAATACTTTTTTGATCCTCACGAATAGTACCTTCACCGGAAATACGGCTCAAAATGCTGGTGGCATATATGTTGACGGACGGGAGTTGGGCGAACAAAACCCCGATCATATTGTGATCAACAATTGTACCTTTAACAACAACAGCACCTCCGATTATGGAGGAGGAGGTTGCTACTTTTTTCGCAGTAGTTACAGGTTATCCAACACCACCTTTGACAACAATATTGCAGCCAATTCCGGAGGGGCCATTGTTAATGGTGGAGATGATAAAGTCTATTTTATTGAAAATTGTGCCTTCCTGAATGGTAGTGCCAATTTCGGTTCTGGAATGACAAATTATGGTGCCAATTCCTTTGGAGCCATTCGGGATTGTTTGTTTGAAGCCAATACTGCCGGAACCAGCGGTGGGGGTATGATTAATGGCTTTTTATCGGATGTAACTGTTGAAGACTGTGATTTTATCAACAATGATGCAGGCTGGGGTGCTGGCATGTACAACCAGAATGACAATACTCGGGTAAGCGTTTCCGGTTCTTATTTTTCTGGCAATTCCGTTATTAATAGTGGCGGGGCCATCAACATTTCCGGAGGCATTGACTTTACTATCAATAATTCCGATTTTTTTGGCAACCAGGCCAATTTCGGTGGTGCTGTAGCTATCACAGAAGATTCTCTTGATCTCGCTCACCTGAGTATCAGAAATTCAGTTTTCAACCTCAATGTAGCAGCCCAACAAGGCGGTGCAGTTAATATTAATGATACCGACACTGAAATTACTTCCTGTTTGTTTGCCAACAATATTGCTGCCGACCCGGGTACAGGAGGTGCTATTTCTGCCAATATTTCGGGGACGTCAACCATGGAGGCAAGGATCTTCAATTCCACCTTTGCTTTTAATATAGGCACCATTGCCAATGGCATTGCAGCCTATACTGAGGAAGAGGCCACTTTAAATGTGACCCTACAAAACAATATTTTCTACAACCCCGATGGTTTGGATTATGCAATAGAAGCTGGTAATCCTACAGTAACTTCTCTGGGAGGAAATTTTTCCAGTGACCTCACCATGTTGGAGGTATTGACCAATATTGAGGATATTGTTGACGAAAACCTGAACCCCTCATTTGTTGATGAAGGTGATGATGATTTCCACCTGACTGCGGAGAGCCCCTGTGTAGATAATGGCATCGATGCCGGTGCACCAAGTGTGGACTTGGAGGGAAATCCGAGAGTAGGTACAGTTGACATTGGGGCTTATGAATACCAAGGCCCTGATGGCATCCGGGAAGTTTTGCTCAACAACAATGATCAATTGAAGCTGAGTCCTAATCCAGCCGTTGACGAAGTACAGATCACCTTAAATAATGATTGGAAAGGAAAAATTCAGCTGCGTTTACTTAGTGCTTCCGGCCAGGTAATGGGGAATTTTGAAGTGAACAAGTATACTGCGGAGGTGCAATTGCACAAAGAAATACACCATTTGCCGGCAGGAGTGTATCAACTTAGTGCTTCCAATGGTAGCCAGTTATTGGTTTTGCCTTTTGTGAAACTGTAAAATAGGCTACTGCTAGCGTTTGAAAAAAATTCGGAAGGTCGACCTTAGTTTTTACTTTGGTCGACCTTCCTAGGATTTTATTATCTTAAGGAGTAAGTGAGGAGTGGGCATAATTATGTCAACGAGTGAGTGCTTAGAGGTCAGGAAAAGTTTCACTTACAAAGTTGCCAACTGCTGCTTTAAATCGGTCAATTCCGGGTTTTGGGAATTGGTACGGGCAGCCACTGCGAAATGAGTGGCAGCAGCAGTTTCATTGCCCATATCGTGATAAATCTGTGCCAAAAGACGATTGACATCAATATTTTGTGGGCGCTTTTCGTATTCTTTTTTGGCATATACCAATGCTTCATTCAGGTCTCCAATCTGATCTTTGTACAAATGGGCATACTCCAGGTTCATATTGTGCCCGTGCACGACATCATCTTCAAGCATCAACTTAATTTCTTTAATGGTTTCCTGGAATTTTTCAGGGCGGTTGGTCGCTTTATAGATATCGGCCAGGTGGATATAAAAATGAACTTCCGGAATCAACTTACAGGCTTGATTGAGCAGTTCCTCTGCCTCTTCATAGTTGCCATCTTTCATCCGCAAGGCAGCGATTTCAGCCAAAGCAAAGGGATAATTCTCCCGTTCCTGTAAAGCCATTTGGAATTGATATTCTGCCAGCTTTTTGTCGCCGTATTGTTCGTGTAGTTTACCCAATGTCAGTCGGGCCCAACAGGTTTGCTCAAAACCCGGATAGCCAGCGGCAACAGCCATATCCATTGCCTCAATAGCACCTTCTACTTTTCCATAAATTTCGCGGAGGTAGGAAACCCGTGCATAAGAACGCAAATCCGGACGAATGGAGACCATTTTATCAGCAATAGCCACGGCTTCTTCGTAATTGCCCAGCTCTACATTAGCATCTACTAATACGCCATAAATTTGTGCATTGTAGGGATTTAAGGCTACTGCCTCTTCTCCGCTGATCAATGCATTGGTAAAATCGTGTTGCGATAATTGTACACTTGCCTTTGCGGAAAGCGCACGGAATTTTAAGTCTTTATTTTCAATTGGGTTTTCCAGTAACTCATTGAGTACTTGCAGGGCTGATGGGTAATAATGGCCATGTTCACCAGTTACCCGGGCTTCATTAATAAACAGCAACGCCAGATTTAACCGGCCTTCGCCATCATCTGCATTAGCGGCTATTTTATTGCGGTTTTTTACATATACATTTTGGACTTGCTCCCATTCCTTGCCATTTTGGAGGCCTGGATTGCGATCCAGTAATTCAGGAATATTAGCAAAAGCAGATTTTGCCTTGGTAGTTTCAGCATTATTTTGCTGGCAGGAAAAGGTTCCCAGAGATAGTATTATTAGAAGGGAATAGATTAAATTTCGCATGGCTTTGATTATTTATTGTTTTTCAAATACTCCGGAGCCGAGGGCTCCGGAGCGATTGAAATGTGTTAACCAAAATAATGGTTTAAAAATCCGTAAGGATAACGGTGTTATTAGATTATTTGGACTTTACAAGTTTTCTTACTTGAACCACTTCACCTTGGCCGTTGGTTAGGCGAGCAAAGTAAAGTCCGGCGGGTAAGCTCGAAGCATCCCACCGAACTTCAAAGTCCCCCTTATTATGATTTTCGTTGACTAACGTTGTCAGTAACCTTCCATTACCGTCAAATACCTGGATATTTACATCAGCAGGTGTTTCCACAGTGTAACGGATGGAAGTCGTTGTAGAAAATGGGTTAGGATAACTGGTCATTACCATTTTCGAACCGGTATAAGCCTCATCAGAAGCAATATTCAGGCCGCGCATTTGCGGATCATTAGCTGTGAATTCCGGTACCAAACCACTACAATCACCATCACCTGCAAAAGGATTGGCGAGGTATGGAAATTTGGTTTTAAACGGTTTGTCGTTAGCTTCCACACCAGTGGAGTAAGTCAATACGTCTACCAGATCCGTTGTGACAGGATTGGCGTCGCCTACGGTATAATCATCATACCACAGACCAATTGCTGCCAGAACAACCCCTGAAACTGCCTGCAATTCAATTCTAGTTACATCATCTTCCAGTCGGCGGCCATTAGGAAATCCGTCCATATTTGGAATAAATTGAATATCAGTAGTCGTATTAAAGCGAGGATCCGTCAATCCCAAAACAGCTGCTTGTATCAAACCTAAAGAGCTAAAATCTGGACTTGTCCGACTAGTAGGAGGTACGGCCATATTCAGGCGTAGCATATCTCCACCATTAGGCAGAAAGTTGTTGATGAATGGTTTACCGGCAGCGAGTGGGTCGCCATTTTTACCGGTTGCCAGCTGATATGGGCGGAAATTCGGTACACCTGTATGAAATGCAGGCCAAAGGTCAACCGAACGTGGCTTTCCAGGGCCAGGCAACAACAAGGTGCCAAAAATCGCATCATCGAGTGCTGTTCCTGCTACTGCTGGGGAACCTTTCAGGCCAAAAAGGCCATCCTGTCCGTTACCAAAATCAAAAGTTTGCAAGGAATTACGTTGAATACGTAGTGGTCCAAAACCAGGTACGGCTCCACCAAAAAGATCATCATCCATGTACAATGCCAATTCAGGATTGTAAAAGTAATTGTCAAGCAGGGTATCTGCCAATTCTTCGTAAGGAGTGATTGCATTCCAGTAATCTTTCATTCCAATAGGAATTACAGCTTCATTGGTCAGCGGCATGCCCAACCGGGATACTTGTACCCAATCACCACTATGTGTTTCACCACCAGGTGTCAGGGTTCTGATTTGACGACGGCTTGAAGAAGCCCATACACCAATAATATAGTCATCATCTAGTATGTCACTGGCACCTCTAGTTCTTGGTTTTACCAAATAACGGATCGGTATTTCCAGGACAATAGCACTGGTATTCATACAGGCCAGTCCGTCTTGTGGTTCTCCACCTTGACGGGGAGCATCACCCAGGTCGAAAATTCCACCAAGGTCTACAAAGAAAGGATCGTCTACAGGACCAGCAAAAACACGCTCACCAGTAAAGGCATTACGGATAGAACTTTTTACCAATTGATCATAAGACAAATTAATCCCCAGAGGTGTGCCGATGGACCGGGAACCGATATTATAAGGAGGTACCGGCGCATCAGATAAAATCGTTACAAAATTTCCTCCTCTTTGTTTTCTTTCCACTTTATAAAGGGTCTTGCGGTTTTGCTTACCCAGACGGATATTAAAGAAGGTAGTAGGGTCTTGGTCGATGATGGTGAACGTAAATCGGTAGGTGATCTCATCACCTGGTTTGGAGGCATCATTATCAATATGGATCTCGTAGCGGATATTTTCACCAAACTGGTAATAATTCGGTCCTCCATGGGGCAATTGCATAGGCACATAGGTGGCCATCAAAACAATGCTATTGGTATTTACAGGGCTGCGAAAAGCGTAAACGTCGACATTATCTGCCAATGGATCGTCGGCGATCAGTGGTGCCTCACGGTGACTGGATGCATTCAGCGCACTGCTGAAGACCAGGATCAACGCTAGTGGCCGTAACAGCCGCAACAATTGTTTATTAAGGGTATACATGTGGTTAATAATTTTAAGTCTTTAAATAATAAAATTGTGCTGTTGAATAAGAATAAGTGGATACCTGGCTTTTATCCTCCGTTGAAGCTAACTTCAGTTCCACGCCAAGGTGCAGCTACATAAGGGAAAGTTGTACTAAAGGCCGTATCATTGGTTTCCACTTCAGTAGTATAAGTTAATACGTCTACCAGATCTGTAGTGACAGGATTCGGATCTCCTGCGGTATAATCATCATACCAAAGACCGATAGCTGCCAGGACTACACCACTTACTGCTTGTAATTCAATTCTGGTTACATCATCTTCCAGTCTTCGTCCATTTGGAAATCCATCCATATTGGGAATAAATTCCAAATCGGCCGTTGTATTATATGCCGGATCAGTAAGTCCAAGTACTGCGGCTTGAATGATACCCAATGAGCTGAAAGCAGGATCATTACGGTCAGTTATAGGAGTCGCCATATTCAGGCGCAACATATCACCGCCATTAGGCAGAAAGTTGTTGATGAAAGGTTTACCAGCGGCTAAAGGATTCCCATTTTTACCGGTAGCCAATTGGTAGGGTGGGAAATTAGGAACACCCGTATGGAAGGCAGGCCATAAGTCAACAGAACGTGGTTTTCCAGGACCAGGCAATAACAAAGTACCGAAGATATTATCGTCAAGTGCGGTACCCGCTACAGCAGGGCTACCCTTCAATCCATATAGTCCATCATTACCATTGCCAAAATCAAATCCTTGTAGTGAGTTACGTTGGATGCGCAGCGCAGAAAATGCAGGTACAGCACCACCAAATAAATCGTCATCCATATAAAGCGCCAATTCGGGATTGTAGAAAAACTCGTCAAGAAGGGTATCCGTGATCTCATCATAAGGAGTCAAGCCATTCCAATAGTCCTTCATTCCGATAGGAATCACAACTTCATTGGTCAAAGGCATGCCCAGGCGAGACACCTGAATCCATTCGCCATCAACAGATGCAGTAGTTCCATCTGTGCTCAATGTGCGGGTAGCAGGGCGGCTGGCAGAAGCCCATACACCTATCACATAATCACCATCTAGAATGCTAGTTGGCTGTGCTGGAGCACCGCTTTTTAACAGGGTTGAAATCGGTACTTTGATAGCAATAGTATGCACATTACGACGTGCCAGGCCATCGCGAGACTCGCCGTTTTGACGTGGGGAATTACCCAGGTCAAAAACGCCACCTAAATCCACAAAGAAAGGATCATCAACGGGTCCGCAGAAGGCCACTTCTCCAGTGGTTGCCGTAGTAATAGCAGCTGCCATTAACTCAGCATAACTGGCAGCACCCAATCCAACACCTGACTCAATAGAGCGAGGGCCGATATTGTTAGGTGGCACCACACCTTCGGTAATAATTGTCTGGAAAGTCATACCTCCGTCGGTGCTACGTTCAAGGCTGTAAGTCGTTTTGATGTTTTCCATGCCCAGGCGAATATTGAAGAAAGTCGTCGGATCTTCATTTATCCGGTGGAAGGTAAAACGGTAAGTCACTTCATCGCCAGCAACAGTAGCATCATTGTCAATATGTATTTCATAACGAATATTCTCGCCGAAAGTATAATAATTAGGGCCGCCATAAGGCAATTCGGCAGGAATGTAATTGGCGATGATGGTTACCGTATTGGGGTCGTCCGGACTCCGAAAAGCATAGACATCAGTATTATCCGCAAGCGGATCGTTTGCAATAAGTGGCGCTTCCCGGTGGCTGGAGGCTTGCAGGCTGAGGGCTCCCAGCAGCATAACCGTCACGGACGCCAGAAAAGGTTTAATTAAATTCATCTTGAAAGTTTTAGATTAACAAATTGGTAAATGCTGGATGCTATTTGCTAGCATACTTGTCTGATTATTTGAATCTGTTTTTTACTGATTCACAGATTCTAAAACCATTCTCACAAGCTTCATTTACATTTACGAGAGGAAAGGTGAAATCGGATTACGAAAACTTAAAATTCTCTTAAATATCTTTTTAGGCAATGTTTTGGTGGTCTATATGGCCGTAGTCTCTACTGTCAACAGAACGCTTGGCAGTCTGACAGCTGATAACACAGCACTATAGTTGGAATACTGAAACAGACAACTTATTCTTCGCTGACCCCTTAGGGACCGCAGCGCGGTCCAAATACGTTAGCACGCCACAACGTTACGGTTTTTCGACTACAGCGTAGTCGCACTTTTCTCCACCACCCCAAAATCAATCAAAAAATTCAAAAAGATATCCTTCATTGAATTCAACATT
>BQJU01000139.1 GCA_021604865.1 Saprospiraceae bacterium
CGAAATATTACAAATAATGAGTGTGTCAGTTTTTGATAAAACTCCTGTAAATCAATTGTTTATGAAAATTAATACCAAAAATCTCGATACCCCTGACTCTAATCAATTGATTATCTTTGATTTATAACCGGACACTACTGAGTCGGTAAATGTTTTTATTCGCTCAATATCTACATATTCCAAAGTCATTAATAATCCCTTGTTGTATTTGTATCTTTCAATGGAACGCAATTTAAGTGGCTCATTATATTGAGACTTAAACTTCTTTATTTCTTTGATTTGTCCATTTGTATCATGTTGGATATCAATTTTTTCAGAAATCTTTTCACCGAACCCAAAGGATGCAGCCCTCATTCCAATACTGTCGAATATGACCTCATTCCTACGTTTCGTTCCCTCATTTAAACTTTGATTGTAATAATTTTCATTTTCGTCTTGATATAATACAAAGTTATACTCTGATTCAAAATAGCCCCCTAAATTATTTTTATAGAAATAACATCTAACAGTATCTATTTTTACATCTGTTGTTACCGTTTGTTTACTTTCTATTTCTTTCCCCTGATTAATTGATTTACAAGCGGATGTTAAAATTATAATTGTAGAAAGAAGAAATATCAATTTTTCATTCATGTTCAGTAAAATTTTAGACTCTGTTATTCTTGATTACATGTAACTCGAAGGGATGTCTGCACAACGATTCCGGTGCCAAGAAGGGCACTCTGCTCCTAGTAGAGCGGCTTACTCGATTGTCCGGTCGTGTTACGTTAAAGTTTAGGATGCCTGGTCAGCACATCTTTAAACCAATTCGTTTCTCTCAAGTCATTTAGTTGTTCGGGCTCTGCATCTTCATAAAAAACAATAACATTTCTGTTCGAAGAAGGATAGTCTGGAGGAATAACTAACTCAACATTCATTCCACTTGCCCAATTCTCAATTAATTTTGTCCAAACTTCGATTACAACTTCAGTCATTTTACCGCCAGTCATGGTGTTCACATAATCGTATAATTTATGAGAAAACCTTTCAATAGCGGCCGTTTCAAAGAAATATAGTCCTGTCCCCCCTTTGCCATCATTGATATCGGGATCATAACCAAATGACCATGATCTGGTACCAGCTAAAAAATGTCTTTGATTAATTTCTCTCAAAACTTCTATTCCGAAAGGAGCATATATGCCGCCAGCTATTTCTAAGTTGTTTTTCCAATTTCTTTTTAGAGTTTTAGCAGTAAAATACGAATGATGATTTTCAATAACAACCCAATCATCATGAGGATTACTAGGTTCTGAAACAATACTCAAATAGAATTGAATGGTTGGGTTGTTCTTGTATTTGTATTCGGATTTTTCCGCTATTACAATGTTGGTATCCGAAAAATAATTAACAAAAGTATCATAACCAGTTTTGACTAATTCCTCTTTAAATTGCAGCAATTCACCAGAACCCTTAAAATAACCTCGATGACAATTGATATGATACTTTCCATAACCATCTTTATTAGGTTCTAGTAAATCGAAAGACCCATAAGGTTCAAAACCAATAATGTTTTCTAAGTAATCCTCATTATTATTTGAAGACAAACCATATCCTGTTGGTGCTTTACCTATCCCATATAAATCATCAACACTTTCCTTAACCTCCTTAGAATCTTTTTTAGATTTTTCATTTATCACGCCTCCTTTTTCAGTAGCATTATTTGGCTTATTTGATTGATTACTTTCCTTACCAACCATATCCGCCACCTGCTGTCCCATCTTCACAGCAGAACTAAGTGCATCCTCTCTTGCTTTGCCAGATAGTTCTCCAGCCTGTTTAGCTGTTTCTTTAGCTAATTCTGAAAGATTCTTCATTGAACTAGCTAGTTGCTCAGACTTGGACATATCTCTGAACATATTTCCATTTTGGATAGCTTGCAAAGCAGCATCTAAACTGGTTGGATTTTGAAATGGCGCGGGGTTAATAATATTAAGATTACTGCCAGGAATATTTGGATTGATACCATCAGGAATGCCTGAATCTCTTGATTGAACGACCACCGGATTAATTGCAGGCGCATTATTGGGAATGGGGGAGTCTTGCCAATTCCAGAACCTTCTCAAATTGATATATTCTGAAGAGTTGGCTCTTCCCAAGATTGCTTCGGCAAAAACACCTGCCGTTGGTAAGAAAACTTCATCGCGTACCTCCAAAGCAACGGCTTTTCGGATTTCTACATCCAGCATATCTTCTACTCTTTGCCACAAAAGATCTGAATTGTCCGCGTAACGAGAGGTAATCCCTCTAAACTCGAACAATAAATAATTATCGGAAATGCCGATCGGAGTAGGGTTGGCAAAGTCAGAAAATCTTTTGGGCGGATCAAGGGTTTCAAGACCTATGTAAAAATTCCTGAACATGTCAGTTAATAATTCACTTTCAATGCCGTTAATAATTTCCCGAGTATAGTAGTATCTTCTACGGGCAAAATACCCTTCAATTTCATTAATTAGACTAACATCGGACACTGTAATCAAGTTCAGTATTTCATTAACAGCGTCTCCGTCCAGATTCTGTGCAATGTTAATAGTGGTGTTGGATCTAGAACTATTAAATAGCGTTGCAAATTTGATAGATGAGGAATATAGCTTACTAAGCCTTATCGTTTTTCCCGTATTGAGGTCTTTAATATCGTAAATTAAATTTATAGAAAAATTTGCCTGATCATTCGGATTTAAAGGGGGCATAGGTAAACCAGCAGGTATAATTTCCAGTTCCTTGAGTCTCTCAAGGCCCATACTATAATTTAGCTGAGTTACTCCCTGAACATTGGGGATGACCTGAAAAGTGAGGCCACTATCGTTCTTTAAGCCGATTTTCAAATGGTTTTTGATATCAAGATCTGATATTAAGGGAAGACGGTAGCCAGGAGCCGTAAGGTTTGAAATGACGGTAATGCTTTCAATATTCAAATATTCCGGATCCGTACTAAAACCTTCCGTGACAACCCCACCATTGATCAAGGTATCGTATCTGTCAAATAATGCAGTGTCCTCCAGTTTTACGGATTCTTTTAATAAATACCAGTAATTTTTAATTTGTTGAAAATTAAACCGCAAGGGTCTGAATGGCATATATAGCAATACCTGGTAATCATCCATTTTTGTTAGAATACCGTACTTTTGAAGCACCTCATAATACTGAAGTGTTAGCGCATGAGAGTGATTGTAATTTGTGACATTTCGAGTGGTAGCCTGTTCAGATTCTCTTTGCTCATCTGTGACCACTACTGTGGAATATAAAGAACGGATATTAGAAGAGTTCTGAATAGTTGAATCCGTTATATCCTGAAGAACACTTCCCATCACATTTCGACTCCCTCCGCTGGAAGTTTTTATTGTCCCCTGTTGACTGCTGTTGGACTTCACCGTCGATTTGCCTACACCACCGGATATACCAACATTTGCACTGCCTTCGAGGGGTATTCCTGCTGCATTCACCGGACCGCTGGCACTGGCTTTTAAACTTCCTCCAAAACTAGAATTCTTGCTATAGCCTGATGTGGAAGTTCTGGAAGAAATATCAGTGCGACCATATAAATGCTCCTGGGCAGTTGCTTTGGTAACTTCATTTAAGGCTCTTGCATGCACTAGATTATTAGCTAAGTACTCATCCACATTGGTACCTTCATCTCTGCTGCTGCTTTGTCTTCTGTACCATTCAATGATAGCAATATTTCTAGATTCACCCGGAGCCAGAGCCATACTATGGAGAATTTCCCCAAGGTGTGTCCCATGATTGATCCAATTTTGCTTTAACCCGGCAATGTATCCAATGGACGGCATCCAATTTTGCTGGCCAAACATATATATTATATCCTTATCGAAAAAATTCTCGACAAAATTAGGGTATGGATAAAATAGATGGCCATAATCCACTTCTTCCGATAAGATAAAACTATTGAACCTGACGGTGGAATGGATACCTCCAAGAATACGAGGCATTAAATCCTCCGGAGCAGAAGCCGGTTCATTGAATACCTCATCATCCGGAGTCAGATACCTTTTTGCTTCTTGATAGGGTTGAAAATTAGCTAAATTTTCAATCGATTGTATTTGAAATTCATTGATCAATGTCGCTTCCAATGTTGACCCGATCCCTTTCAAAGAACTAGTTGGAAGGCCAGGTATATCTTCTTTTGGAGTATTTTGTAATCCATTATCCAAAAAAATAGCAACATCTAAATCATGGGCCACTAATCCTTTTGAATAATTGATAAGAACCTCTGCTCGATAGAAATAGGTATAGTGTAAAAGGTCTGCTACGGTAGCAATTCCAATGTTATTTAATGCATTTATTTTTTGGCTGTCAAGACTTCTGAGCACATTTAGTGAGAGTACAGAAAACATCGAAGAACCATCTTCCCTTGTATGGCGAATACTTGAATAAGGCATAGTATAAGGTTTTAAGTGTTTTTATTGGTCATTATTGTCACATCGAAAAACGAAGCCCACCACGAATGCTTCGCTCAAACTCATACCCAGGCAGGACCGTATGGTCGATCCCGCTTGGGTATGGTCGAGGAAGCTATTGCCATTGGACAGCCTGTCCCGGTTTTACATCGGAAATCCCGGTGCCCAAGGCGCGCAAAGCATTCCTAAAGGGAAAGCCTTTTTATACTATTGGCTTAACCGCAGCTCAATTTAAGTTTTTCTAAGCAAATATGTTTGTGATTTTAAGCTTGATGCTTGCCATCGTCAAAGTTCTAAGCAACATGCCCACTTTTGTAGCACTTCTCAGCTCATTTTACCGCCAGCCTAGGCGTACACTACGTGCTGAAGTGCTATGGCACGCAAGCGCGAAAACCGCGCTTGGCCACTACTAAGCAAGGATATGAGGTACAACGGCTGGTGGCAAAATAGCCGAATCAAATGGGTGAGTTATGCTTTGCTGACCGCTAAGGGAGCATCCAGTCGGCTCGACGCGCAAAGTCCTCTTGTACCTCGGCGCGCCATTTATAGACACTCTCGGGACCCGGCCCATCATACCAATGATTTTTGGCAGGATCTGGTTGGATAAATTGTCCACCCCAACTCTCTTGGTCAGGTCTATTGGGATCGTTTAATCCACGTAGCGCGCTAACAAGATACAAGAACGAAGGCGTATCCCCTTCTCTTACACCCGATTTACTCGGAACCATTGTTGTATTTTCCGGGTACATCATGCCCAATATTCCATGTCCACGGCGAATGTTCTCGTAGACCCAGTCAATATCATTGAGCGAAGCGTCCGAACCAGGTGCATAAGAAAACATGCCTCTATAGGTATTATCTGCGACGATGATGAACAGGTCAGGAAAATTATCGAGCAGCCATTGCAAAGTATTGTCCTGCCTTGCAATTGAATAAATGCGCAACTTACTCAGAAAACGTTCAAGCTCATCAGGCGTGCGCGTATTTTTTACTTTCCAGATCGCTTGAGCGACTTCGTACGGACCGCCCCAAACACAAACAAATACCGGCCGATCATCCGGTTTGTCTACTATCCTGATAATCGCATCGGAAGCCTCGGTATCCATACCTTTGCCCAGACTTATTTCCCAATTGTTAATATTACACGTTGGTATCTGGTAAGCGGGGGTGAGCCTTTGTCGGTTACCTCGCAAACGATATGAATGGTATCTCCATTTTTGGCGTCAGCTGGAACTTTTAAGGAAGAATTCTGCTTATCCGCATTTTGAATTTCAATAATTCCTTCATAGCGATCTGCTTCTTCGTATTGCCACCAGCGATATGTTAATTCATCTCCGTCCGGATCATGTGTTCCTTTGGCGCTGAATTTGATAGTATCATTTGCTTTGGCATTTAGGTTCAATGGATGATCGAGCACAACAACTGGTGGATGATTGGCATCTTCGTATGATTTAACACACCAATCCGCCCTCGCTGCGAAGTCGTTTTGCAACGCAGGCGTCCAACGCCACATGGGTTTGAAATACTCACGGTATTCCGGATGGGTAAAGGAGGTCTTATGCTGCCGCGTGCTTTCCCTGCCCCATGCGCTTTTTGTATACCAGCGTCCTTCTGGATAGGTATATCCTTCAACGGGTACAGGGTCGAGCCAGGTGTTCTCACGCACCCGCACGTAGCGGCCACCCCAGCCGCCCCAATCCGGCGACTCCATGTTCCGCAACCCGGTCACAATGTTGTGAAAAAACGCGGGTGAATCGCCTTCTGATTGAAAATCTCCTTCGTAGTATAGGTAGTCGTTTGTCTCATTGGTTTCCTTGTGCGCTTGGTAGATCGAACACAGAGGACCATGGTTTTCCAAAATATTTTCTTTCATCCATGCCGCATCGAAATAGGCATGCATTTCTTTAGGTTGAATTTGTTTCCAACGGTATGCAACCGCCTCGAACTGATCAGAAATAATTGTGAAGATGTTGTACTTGCCCCAATGCGGCCGAATGTATTCCTGATAGGTCGAATCCTGCTCCCATATCAAGAAGAGCCTAAGCTTTTCTGCGACCTCGGCCATTCTCTCTGGATGTTCCTCCTCTATTGTCTTGAGTGCCCGCGAAATCGTATTCACCCCGCCCCATGCCTGTATCCAAATGGGTCGATCATCCGACTCATCAAGCAACACTTTCACGATCAGGTCTGACCCGGCAGTCACTTCTTCCATCTCGCCTTCCGTTTTTACATTACCTACAGCCGTACGTTCCCGAAGATATTCGGCGGTCGGATAGCGAGGATCATGTTTTATCAGATTTGGATAAACCTGCTCGTAAGCAGCCAGATCTGGGTCAACCCAGTGATTGCCTGCCCAATGACCATGACTCTCTGAATGATATTGTGAAGATGACAACACGATCGCTTCGACATCACATTCATTGGTATATAGAAGAAATCGAACCATCGAACACTGGTCGTCGATCTCACCGTCCGATGTCACAATCACCCGTGGTCTATTATCATCAGGGGTTTTGTTTTCCTGACTAGTACAGGAGGTAAATATTGTAGACAGGATTATCAATAAATAATAAAGTGCTGGTTCGACTTTTATATTTTTCATTTGCCTTACTTTTAATCTAGTTCAGAGCACTCAATATATTTAAAAATCTTGTAATTCTGTTAGTCTAGACATTCTACTGTTGTTATTGAGCAGGCTTTCATGGCATGCGGTGTATGTGCCCGGAATGAGCATCTGATTCCGTTCAGAACTAAGGAATTATTCTGAGAGAGGACTCAGAACTCTAGGGAAATGAAAGTGCTCTTATCGCATAAAGCAAGTTGGCGAGATTTGCAAGCCGTAAGATGGGATTGCTTGCAATGGTGAAAAGTGGGTGAAAGGACCGAAATTTATGCTTACTGTTAAGATGACACCCTTTTGTTCAGTGGGGAACGTTTTATTTTATTTGATCATTTCTGCGAAACAACGCTAATCAGTAACTTTATTATCGCCCACCTCCAAAAGCCCTTCGAGGGGACGTATTTTTGAGACATCAAAATTATCCCATTCAAACTTTTCAATAGCCAATTGATGGATAAAATCATTCGTATCATCCTTTGGATTCATTAATTGAGCGGTCTGCTTGAAAGGAATGAAAATGCCATTGACATTTTTTGGATTGCAAAATCAAATATTTTACAATTCAAATGCTTTCTTCGATAAACCATTATTAAATTTAATATCCGTCCATCGAACTTGAATCCAATTTTCATTAAGCGTTTCGCCTTCCCAATTGGCTTTTGTATAGGCTCTTTTGGTAGGAATTAAAACGCCTTCAACCTCTTCATATTCTACTTTCATTAAAAAAGGCTCGCTTACATTGAAGTAATCAACTGTAAATAAAAACTGGTCCACCAAGGAAGTTTTTTGATTAATATAGAGTTGATAGATGTCAGATGCTTCCCCTTCGTTGGTGTTAAAGGAAATTTTTACGATGTCATAAAGATGACCATCAACAGTCTCTTGTTTAATGTATTCGTAATTAAGACCAGGGTCCAATAATTTCTGAAACATCGCAAACCAATAAAAATTAGTTCCCCTACTGAAAATGGCCCTGTTCATTACTTCTTTATCTTCAACGGATTTGCCATTGTGCTTGCACCAATAGGTATGGCCATCGTATCCCTGTTCAATAAGACCTTCCATTTCAGGCAGTGTCCTTTCGTGTTGTTGATAGGCTGCATAGGATAATTCTCCATCGAAAATATATTTCTCTATACTGATGTCCGCTTTGCTATCAGGAGTAGTATAAGTGTAGGTATACACAACATCTTTTTTGTCCAACAACTTTTGATAGTCGCCAACTTTTTGGGTCATTTTATAAACCAACTCATGCCCCTTGTTTTGAAATTCAACGTTAGGAGCTGACTGTGTTTCTTCAGTAGGTTGCTCTTGGCAAGAAAAAAACAACGTGCCAATAATTAGTAAGACTAGATTTTTTAAGTTCATAATTTTTTTTTGAAAAGTTAAAACAACGTAGTGCTATACCTATTATACTAATACTGCTTTCTCTCAAGCAAATTTTTGAAAAGGAGCATCCACAGTTGTATCAACAATATGATTAATATAATTGCTAATGGTCTTTTGCGACAAGCCCAGAATGATTTCCAATACTTGTCGCTGATGGTAACCAGCATTATAAGCAGTCAATTCGCCCGCTGTCACATTTCCTCGATTTCGGACGATAGATAAGGTCAGGTCTTGCAAGGCTTGCAATTTTTCTGTTGGCATTTTTCTTGCCACAAAATTATGTGGAACTCAAAAAGGAAATTTGGACATTTAGTTCAGCCTTGTGGACAATTGGTTCAAATGACTTGTCGCGCCTGAAATTCACTTGGAGGCATGCCTTCCTTTTTCTTAAATAATCGGGTAAAATATTGTGGATCATTAAAACCTGATTCGAAGGCAACTTCGCTTATGGGCAATTTTGAAAAGGATAATAATCCCTTTGCTTTTTCTATTTTTTTGGTGTTGATATAATTGGCAGGACTATCGTTAAATTGTTTTTTAAACTCCCGTTTAAAAGAGGACACACTCAGATGGCAGAGTTTCGCTAACTCTTCAATGGAGAGGTTGGCATATAGATGTAATTCTATCACATTTTTTAGGTTGGCAACTCTTGGAGAATATAAATTGGCAACCAATTCCAAGATGGATGCTACGTTTTTGGTTTGTACCAACAACAAAACCAATTCTTTGATTTTCAATTCCAATAAATCGTCATTAACCAAAGAGGGATTTTCAAAATAGAACTCCAATGATTCAATAAATTTGGAAATGATTTTCTGGTCTGCAATGTGTTTGGTTTTTTTGTTGGAAACTTGTTTGTCAATGATGGCTGGCAATTCATTTATATAAATTTTCCTAAGAATTTCTGGGTATAAATGAACGGCGATGACCTCTACAGATTGGTTCTCCGATTCCTGAATAAAATCAAAGAAATAGGTGTCACATTTTAATAAAATGGCTTCTTTGTTCTCTATTTTAAGATTATCATCAGAAGAATATATTTTAGTCTTCGTTCCTTGTACATACACAAAACAGCCTTCATTTTGAACCGCCCGTTCGTGCCGATATGGAGGTGTGAAAATGGCTTTTTCAATCAGGATTTTGTTTTTATATCGGAAGGTTTGTTTGTTTAATTTCATGCCGATCAAGGTATATAAACTTTGCCAAAAGCCTGAATTTATTCATATCGTTTTTAAACGATATGACGGCCATTGAACGATTCCGGTGCCAAGAGGTAGCCAACCCAAACATGATGCTCTGAGTGTAGTTTTCTTTTTAACCCTATATTGATTTATACTAAATCATCTGGATCATACGCTTGACGATTCTTTTTTAATTCTTTCAATTTAAGTTTATCATTTGGAATTTCTAAAATATCATTTTGATGAGCATCTAAATTTTGGTGTCTTTCCAATTTATCCATTTCATTAAATTCTCTCATTACTTGGCAAAATTGATTAAGAGCTTGTTTGGAGGTCGGCTTTGGAGGCGAAAAGCGTCAATTTTTTGATGACTGGGTTGGCTTGATGCCAAAGCATCAAAAAGCACTTGAAGTATTAGCGTTCGCTTTTGCCAGTGGCAAAAAGAGCAAAATAAAAG
>BQJU01000140.1 GCA_021604865.1 Saprospiraceae bacterium
TCCCCATCTGAAGTTGCTCTTATGCTGCTACCCTTCGTTGCTCATCACTTGGGTAGCTTTGGCTAGCCGCGATCTTCGCGCCTCGCTTAGCAGCACAATAGCTGCCTTGAAATGATGACCTTATTATTTGCCGCACCCTTATCTATACTGATGTAATCAGCCTCTATTATTTCAGGTTGATATAGAAGCTGATAATAAGTCCACGATATGAGCGTGATAGTTAAAGCTAATATAACAATGTACCTTTTTTTCATTTCTTACTTTTGTGCCTAATGTTGAGCTACCCGATCGGCTGACCTTTTGGGAGGCTGGCCGAGTAGCTGTGTTACAGCCAGCCTTCTTTTGTTTATTCTTTTCTTTTTACAAGTGTTTTCTTATCCAATTCAAGATAGCATTCTTGTCCATTCGCCCAGAGGCTATACTAATCACAAATTCGTATTTTTCTTCCTCCGTAGCATGGATATCAATTCCTGCATTGAGAAGAATTAATCGCATCAAGACATATCCTGTTCTTTTATTGCCATCAATAAAGGGGTGATTGACTACGATGCTTTCGATAATGGCGGATGCTTTTTCCTCAGGAGTAGGGTAAAGATCTTTCCTGAATAAGGCCTTGCGATAGCTGCTTCCAGGGCTGCCTCATCACGAATTCCTTGACTTCCTCCAAATTGATCGATTAAAATGCTATGAATGCTTTTGACATCTTCAATTAGGATCATTGAGCAAGCCGTTTAAGCAATTCTGCATCTTCTTTTAAGATTTTCCCTAGATTTTTAGAAATCAAGAGCTTGGAATCATCGATCATCTGCGCTTGCTTGAGGTAAGCCAATACCGCTTGGAGATGATCATCCGAAAGGTTGGAAAGAATTTTTTGAATTTCTGAAGTTATTTCTTGCCTACTCATAATTCCTCATTTAGCTGTGGACTAAGTTACGAATATTTCAACAATTTTCGTTTTATACCAGTTCCTTTTTTGGCTTGCCATTTTTCCTTTCCCTTGCTTATTTATAGCCAAGCGTTTACCCCATGTTCTTCTGAATTGAACTCGGAGGTTTGTTCCTTTTTTTGGTTGGCTGTAACGTCGGCATACCCGATCGGCCGACGTAGGAGGCTGTGCGGGTATGCATTGTGTGTGCCCAGAATGGGCACCTAATTCCTTTCAAAGTTAAGGAATTATTCTGAGAGCAGACTCAGAACTCTAGGGAGATGCAAGTTCTCTTGTGGCCCACTATAAGCGTGTCGCTACTCAAACGAAGAGGCTATGTTCCTATGATTGATTACTACTCAAAATTCAAAGTTTCGATTTAGTGAACCGCCGTATACGAGACCCGTTTGTGCGGTGGTGTGAGAGGCCCACCCCGTTAGTTAACGCTGGTGGGGCGGTCTACTCGATTAGGCACAGAATTCATTTTTCAATTTCTTTAATCCTTTGGTATCATTTTCCTCTCCGTATTCAGACATATCTTTTTTTAATGCTTCTTCGATGGCTTGACACGCATTCTGCAAATCATTTTTCTCTTTGTAATAGAGAAAGTAGTTTTTATAAAGAAACGGATTTTGGCTGTCTAGTTTCTTTGATTCGTCTAAGTCAGATTTTGCCATTTCCAATTTTCCGACTTTAATTAAAGCTAATGCCCTGTTGTTGAAAGCATATGCATCTTGGGTATTCTTTTCGATAACGGTTGTCAAGATTTCGATTGCCTTTTTAGATTCGTTATTTTCAATTAGAGCCAATCCTAATGTTGTTTTTAGCCAAAGATTTTCTGGCGCATATTCAATTGCTTTCTCGTAGGATTTGATTTCTAATTGTTTATTCCCTTCCGCCGCCGCTATCATTCCTTTCAGCCAATAAATATCGCTATTAATGTTTTCTTTATTTAGAGTTTCTGTTTCAAGGCTTTTTCCAATATCTGATTTGGCTTCATTAAAGTTTTTTAGTTCAAAATGGGAGTATGCTCTTCCATAGTAATTTACACTTTTCGCAATATCGTTTAGTTCTATTCCATATGAAAAAGCTTCTATTGCCTTTTCGTAATCTCCTTTATCCATTAAGGTAAGCCCTTTATTATAAGTTTTTATTCCACCTTGACCGCACGAGGTCATGCAAATTGAAATAATTAGGAGAATTGTATTCGCTATTTTCAGTTGTTTCATTTCTTATTTTTGTGCCTAATGTTGAGCTACCCGATCGGCCGACGTAGGAGGCTGTGCGGGTATGCTGTGTGTGTGCCCAGAATGGGCACCTAATTCCTTTCAAAGTTAAGGAATTATTCTGAGAGTAGACTCAGAACTCTAGGGAGATGCAAGTTCTCTTGTGGCCCACTATAAGCGTGTCGCTACTCAAACGAAGAGGCTATGTTCCTATGATTGATTACTACTCAAAATTCAAAATTTCGATTTAGTGAACCGCCGTATACGAGACCCGTATGTGCGGTGGTGTGAGAGGCGCACCCCGTTAGTTAACGCTGGTGGGGCGGTCTACTCGATTAGGGGCAGTATTTTTTTTTAAAACTTTATTATTCCTATATCATTTTCAGTAATTAGATTTAACTTTTCTTCTTTACCAATTTCATAAATAAATTTATTCAGTTTAGGAAATAAATTTAGAACGATTTCCCAATCATCCATAAATAAGTCAATAAATTTACTTAATCCTAACGGACTTGTAAGTCGAATTTCTTCTTCAAATAATTTTGATTTATCTAAAGTTTCATTAATAGCGGATTCTAACATCATTTTCAATAAAATTCCTTTAAAATCCGCCTCAAGATGATTAGTAATAAAGACTCCTTTATAATTATGTTTTTCACAAATCTTCTCAATTACTTCTAAATTTAAATGACCTCCCAATTTATTTCTTACATGTTTCCATTGTGACATTTTTTTTCTTGCTAATTTCAAATAACTCGATAAATCAGATTTAAGATTTGGTCCAAGGCTTGGTGATTTCAATACATCTTCACATAAAGAATGATAATTTTCAAATAATGTAATAGCATCAATGACATCATATATTATATCTCCTTTTGCTGAAATTGCTTCTGGAGTAGCTAGGGTGTTAAATTCCAATGAATTGATTCGATTAATGCTATTGTTAATTTTTATTGTTTTGAAATGTATATAAAGAGATTTTACTTGGATTCCGCTTATTTCTGTTGTTATTGTATTCATATTTTCCAATATCTATATTCTCTACATTTTTTTGAAAATATTAAATAGTATTTCAAATTTTTTTAATTTCCACCAACTCAAAGGAATGTCTGCGCCCCCTCCACCAAAACCCAGCACCATCTCGCGCAAACATTTCAGTCCTTGACCGCCTACGCTGAAGCTTCGACGATGAAGCATGACCATAGCCCTAGGTGACGGCCATTGGACGATCCCGGTGCTAAAGGCTAGCAAAGTTTTCCTATAGGGAAAGCTTTTTTTGTGCTATTAGCTTAACTACAGCCCAATTTAAGTTTTTCCAGATAAAGATGCTATGGATCTTAAGCTTGATGCTTGCCAGCATCCACGCTACCAACAAAATGAACCTGTATTTTGATGTAGCACAGTCATTACGTATCGTAACGATCCCGTTCAGCATAGGCTTCAATCTTGGCACTGCATGCCGATTGAAGCCTTATTTATTGGCACCAGTGCTTTTTATTTTTCTTGTCAGTAGGTAGGCCAAATATCCGATACCGATACAGTTAATAACATTCCAAACTTCGAATCCAATATAAGTCGCTTTTTCTGTTGTTGTCATGCTTGCTAAACTCCAATATTCTCCTTTGCTTTCTTCATAAAAGTCGTCATAATTCATAAGCAGCAGTCCGAGAATTATGTAAACTATTAAGTCGGCAATGATAACCCCTATCCCTATGGCAATATGTTTCCACTTAATTGTCAACCGTTGTCCTTTTTAATTTAATTGTCTCATGTCCGGAATTTTCAATTTTTACAGTATCCGTTTTGTAACTCACCAGGCGTCTTTCCTGCCGCCAATTCTTCCAGGATTAATTCAACCGTGATCCGGGTTCCTTTTATAGTGGGTTTCCCAAACATGATCTTGGGATTGATTTCGATGTAATCCATATAATTTTCCATAAATGCGCTTATACGTTATGAACTCTAAAATTAACTAATATAATTGAAATTGAGTTCATTATCACCCCCCCAGCCGCCCCAAAAACCACCCCTTCTCCGTCAAAGGCTCCGACCGCTCAATCTGCTCTCGAAACAACTCCCGCGCCTCCTTATCATAAGGATTCAGCTGAAGCAGCTTCTTGGTGAGCCGTACAAATTGCTGATAATTGTCTTTGTGGTAGCCCAGAAGGCGCTTGCGGCGGATGAAGGATTGCATGGCTTCCAGGTGGGCATCGAGCAGTTTGAGTTCGTCGAGTTCGTAATAGATTTTGGCCAGCAGGGTTTTGGCGGCCAGGTTGAGCAGTAGGTCGGTGTATTCGGATTTTTGCAGGTGGTCGATGGCGGAGCTGTAATTGTGGCGCTCGTATTCCAGACGGGCCAGACTAAAATGGTACATGCTTTCCCGGTGAGATTTGGGTAGGGCGGTTTTGTATTGTTCGATGAAGTGTTCCACCCAGGTGAAGTCGGCCAGTTTGAGACCGATGGCTACGATATTGCGGTAAGCAAAACGAGAGAGGATACCATCGGCCAGCAGGTGCCCGGATTCAAGCCCGGCCTGATAGAGTTCCAATCCCTCACGGCCAAAAGCCCAATCGCCATCGTTGAATTTTTTGATGCAAAAATTAATGGCCAATAGATATAGATCCCGCATTTCGTGTACAGAGAATGCTGCCCCTTGCAATAAAATAGCTTTTTTGAAGGTCTGGAAGTGCCGGTCGTCGCCACTTTGGGTCAGGGTGCGGAAACCGTGGTAGTAAAGACCAATGGCCGGCAGCTGGGTGAGTTGGTGTTGCTCTACATATTTCAATATTTCCTCCATCAAACCAAAATGATAGGTCGTACTATAAACGGCCTGATGCGAAAGGGCCAAACAGGACTGGCGTAGCTTACGCGATAGAAAGGCCAAATCCATATTGTCGGAAATTTCCTGTAACTTTTGCTCACCGATTCGCCGTTTACTGGCCGTTTGGAAGTATTGTTCCTCCAGAACCCGATAGCTGTATTCAAAATAATCGGCATCCCGCTGTGGTTGACGTTCCAATTGATCAGATACGCGCTTTAGGGTGTAGTCCAGCTGTTTTTCCAGGCCCCGTTGTCGATATACACGGGCAATCTCCAGATCCAATTCAAATGAACGGTCTAAAAAGGAAGCACAAGCAAAGTATTTTTCAATGAGTTGTAACAGCCAACTCATGAGCTGGCGGATATTTTGTGCCCGGTATGGTTCACCAGGAAACAGTTGTTGATGAGCCCCTTCTTTGGTGGGCAGCATGTCCAATTCGTGCCATTGCTCCACCAGGTGTTCGAAGAGCTGGCTGACGTTTTCCCTGCGATTGAAAAAAGGAGAGATCAGAAACATTTTTAGCTCCCTGATTTCTTTAGGCGTCAGACTTTTGATAACGGTTAATAATCGACTTTGCTTCATTTTTGACTACATACAGACATTTTTGACTGTAATACGATTGATGAAAAATTATATTTAAATTATGATTTATCAATTAATTGACGGAAAAATAAGTATTTAAAATTATTTTTTGCTAATTTATTTTTATAAACTGATATAATTGTCTTTGTTCTTACCAGGAATAGTGGGAATATTTGTACCAAGAAAAAGAAAATGACCATGAAAAAATTATTCCTCTTTATTTTATTCCCTGTTTTGTTGTGTGTTTATATACCTATATCCGCTCAAGGCTGGTTGCATTATTATCCGGATGGATTTGGCAGTTCGATTGGTATTGACGCTAAAGAAACTGCTGATGGCGGTGCTATTTTGCTTAGTGAAGTTGATTACCCCACCGGGGCAATTCGACATTATGTACGTCTAACCAAAACCGATGCCGACGGTTTTTTGCAATGGGAACAGGTGTATAATGCCGGCCAGGTTAGCCATGATAAAGGGTATACACTTTTGACGCTCTCCGATGGTGGCTACATGATTGGAGGGAACAATAACCTCTTGCCAGGTATCGCCTCAGGCATGGTGCTCATTCGTACAGATAGCCAGGGGGATACCCTTTGGACAAAAACTTACATCATACCTGAAGAAGAGGGGTACATTTTTGGGCATTCCCTGATTGAGACCGCTGATGGCGGTTATTTATTAGCCGGAGAACACCAAAAGCTTTCTCTGGGCGCTATTGCCAGAGCACCCTACTTCATTAAACTGGACGGCGCTGGAGCTGAGATTTGGAGGCAAGACTTTCTTGATTTGGATGCAGACCCCTTTGTAAATGAAGGCATCTATGATGTAAAAGAGGTTTCCGGTGGTGGCTACATTGGTGTAGGTGTGAAGAATGAAGAAACATATTTGATGAGGCTGGATGCGTTGGGAGATACCTTATGGACACGGATGCACTTTTTAACCACCGGAAGTAGAGCCTACGCAGTAGTCGAAGGTGCTGATCAAGGCTTTTATGTCGCAGGTTCGGTAGGCGGGTTTGCAGGATTTAGTCCAAGTGTGACCAAATTTGATGCCACGGGCGAGACGGTTTGGAGCGAACTGGTACCCGCTGGCCTGGGAGGGGCAACCTCTATTATTCTGACAGGAGATGATCAGGTTGTCGTCTCGGGATCTTTGTACAATGGCGATCCCACTGAAACACAGAACATTCTTCCCCTGGGATTTATCACCAGCTTTGATTTGGATGGTAATTTAAACTGGGCGCAGATATTAGCGGACGAGGCACAAAATAATACACTTTTAGCCTCTTCGGTTGTATCCACTGCTGATGGCGGCTTCTTATTGTGTGGGGCCCAAGGTGGCGGATTGGCTTTTCTTCAAAAGACAAATGCAATGGGGATCTCTTTTACACATACGGTAGAGGGAACCTTGTCTGCCAGAGCCACTTGTGATGCACAAGACTCTGTTTCTTTAGGAGGCTGGCTGGTTCAACTATCCAATTCGGAACAGACCTTTTACACCGTTAGCGCTGCCGATGGTAGCTATCAAATATTAAGCGATACGGGATCTTTTCAGTTGACGGTAATCCCTCCCGTATCATTATGGGAAATCTGTGATGCACCGACCCTCGTAAATGCCTCGGAGGAATACGGTACCACTCATATAGATCTGACGGCTATTCCATTGGAGGATTGTGCCTATCTACAGTTGGATGTGGCCAATACACTACTACGCCGTTGTTTTGACAATGTCTACTACCTGAATTATTGTAATCTGGGTACCGTAGAAGCTGAGGCTGCCTACATCGAGGTTGTTTTAGATCCTTTTTTGGAGATAACCAATGCTGATGTACCTTTCACGATAAATGCCGATGGAACGGTTGTTTTTCAGGTAGGAACAATAGGCGTAGGGGATTGTGGCACTATTGCTTTCAGCGCTTACCTGGATTGTGAGGAAACAGTACTGGGCCAAACCCACTGTGTGGAGGCGACCATCTATCCTATCGATGAATGTGTGCAGCCTGATTTAAATGATCCTTTGATTATGGTTGATGCCCGCTGTGAGGGTGATTCTGTAATTTTTATCATTAGAAATATTGGAACTACAAACATGAATGCCCCGGCCCAATATATTGTCATTGAAGACGATGTAATGTACCTGCAAGACCCTTATGATCTTGATGCGGGAGATAGCCTTAGAGTTCCGGTTTTTGCCGAAGGAGCTACCTATCGTTTGGAAACCCTGCGTACGCCCAATTCCTTTAATGGAGAATTTGTTAGTGCGACCCTGGAAGGTTGCAATGCCGAATCGGGAAGCATAGGTTTTGTCAATCAATATGCGCTTAATGATAATGATCCCTATTACGATGTAGATTGCCAACAAAATGTGGGTTCTTATGACCCCAATGATAAAACGGGCTTCCCCCTCGGTTATGAAGAAGCCCATTATATCCGTCCGGAAGTACCAATCGACTACCTCATTCGCTTCCAGAATACCGGAACAGATACGGCCTTCTCAGTAGTGATTCGCGATACGCTTTCTGACTTTTTGGATTTGGAAAGTATACGCATTGCCGGAGCTAGCCATGAATTCCGTTGGGATCTGGCGGGAGGAAAAATACTCAAATTTACTTTTGATCCGATCGCTTTGCCGGATAGTAATGTAAATGAAGCGGCCTCACACGGCTTTGTGAAATTCAGGGTTTATCCAAAAGCAGATTTGCCTCTTGAAACACAAATTTTAAATCGTGCGGCCATCTATTTTGATTATAATGCGCCGGTACTGACCAATACCACACTGCATACCATTGGCCAATCGCTGATTGATATCCTAAATGATGTGGAGAACCCACAAGCCGGGAAGGTGCAATTGCAATTGTATCCCAATCCTGCCGGTCAGAGCAGTCAGCTACAGTTGATGGGCGATGGGGTTGACGAGGGCACGTTCTGTTTATTTAGCACCGATGGTAAATTGCTCAAGCGGGTACCTTTCTCTGGCAATCGTATTGATTTTAGTCTGAATGAATTGGCAGAAGGGTTGTATTTCTTCCGGATTGATCGTAGAGGGCAAAATATTGGTAGCGGAAAATTGGTGGTGCGTTAGATTAGCTATCAGATAAAATAGATTTACATGGATTTTGATGAATGCTGATCCGTATTATCACATACGAGCTTGTTTGGAGGTCGGCTTTTGTAGCGAAAAGTGATCCTTTGCCGCCAATATGGTTGGCCTCCAAATATGCTTTAAGATCAATAGCGTTGTTTCGTAGGGGCAGGGCGGTGGATCCCTGGCAAACATTCGAGTGAAGGAAAGCATCAGAGATGGGAATCCACCCGTTTAAACCATGTCATGACCCCTGTGAAACAACTCTATTAATTATGAGGATGAACGTTAAACATGCTCATAACTTTCCTAGGTTTTACAATTCATAACAATATTTATATGTTCTACTCTTGTTTTTAATTTCTCTTAAAAATGGAGTGATTAAAAGAATACATGCTTTTTTGTAGGCTACAAATTCGATTATTTGTTTTTGATCATTCATGAGCCGGAATATAACTTTACCAATGTTAAAATTTATTCCATCAATGCATCAATTTCCAATAATCAATTATCATGCATGTATCATTTTTTATGAGCCGTTCTTTTAATTTGCTGGGTATTTTTTTACTTACATTTTGGTCAACTCATAATCTGAAAACCAACTACAAGTATTTCCAAACCCTATCACCCATGGAAACCAATTACAACTACAAGGTTTTGATTTGGATTTGGGCACCTTCAGGTTGTTCAATACTAATGGACAACTGATTAAACAGTTTAATATATCTGGCGGAACCATCGATTTGGGTAAAGATACGCCACCAGCGGGTTTATATTTCTTCCAAGTGTATCAAAATGGGGCAGCGGTCGGTACCGGCAAGTTATTGGTGAAGTAGTAAATTAAAAAACCAAGAGGCAATAGGGAATTGCTGCTTGAAATAGACATTAGGCACTGATCTTTAATAACTATTCTTTGTATAAGTGATTGATTATCAAATTTATTTAAAGGAAGGATTGGATCTTTGTGAAAACGGGCAAATTCCCCCTCCTGCCCCCCAAGGGGAGGATAGTTCTATCCCGAATCATGGTTTTATAACTTTAACCTGCATTCCTTGCTTCCACTGACCGATCGAAGTACGGATATTTCCCCCAAGGGGAAAAACAAGGGGGGATTTATTGTAAGCATTTCCGATAGTTACCTTAGAGCTTGTTTGGAGGTCGGCTTTGGAGGCGAAAAGCGTCAATTTTTTGATGACTGGGTTGGCTTGATGCCAAAGCATCAAAAAGCACTTGAAGTATTAGCGTTCGCTTTTGCCAGTGGCAAAAAGAGCAAAATAAAAGGTACGGACGAAAAAAGTAACGAAGTATCATCAGAAAAGTGATCCTTTGCAGCCCAAA
>BQJU01000141.1 GCA_021604865.1 Saprospiraceae bacterium
GGGTTGGCTTGATGCCAAAGCATCAAAAAGCACTTGAAGTATTAGCGTTCGCTTTTGCCAGTGGCAAAAAGAGCAAAATAAAAGGTACGGACGAAAAAAGTAACGAAGTATCATCAGAAAAGTGATCCTTTGCAGCCCAAAGGTTGGCCTCCAAACATGCTCTAAGGGGCAAATGTATTTATCAAAAAGGTGTAATAAACCATATCTTTGTTTGTGCCTTTCGCCGTCTTGAGATCGGTATCTCGCTTGCATCTTTCAGTATAAAGTTATCCTTTTGCATCTTGTCAATGTGGTGGCGATTTACAATAAAAGAACGGTGACACCTAAAAAAAATCTTTCCCTGAAGAATATCTTCAAAGTGCCCCAATGTTTTGGAAGATATTTTTGTTTTACCATTTGCTAAATGAAAAGTGCTATAATTCCGATCGCCTTCGATTTTGACAATATTCTTTAGTCTCATTTTTATACCACCTTCCTGTGTCGGTAAAAACAAGACCTGATCTTGTACGTTTTCCTGTTTTAAATTTTCCAGGGCTAGTTTTATTTGTTGCTTTTGAACTTGCTCTTGACCTTTGGATCGAAACCGTTTTAAAGATTGATTGAGCTCTTCGGGGTTAATAGGTTTAACGATGTAATCCAAAGCATTAAATCGAATTGCCTGAATGGCATATTGACTAAAAGCCGTGACAAAAATAACCTGAAAATCAATGCGCTTTAAAGAAGCCAATACTTCAAATCCATTCATGTCCGGCATTTCTACATCCAAAAAAATGAGATCCGGTTTTAACGATTGAATTTTTTCAATAGCAGTCTGGCCATTTTGAGCAGTCCCAGAAACTACAATATCCAGATGGTTTTCTTTTAAGAGGTCACCTAGAATTTCTATATTTAAAGGGTTGTCATCTATGATTAAGCTTTTTATACTCATGGATGGATGATTCTTTAGTTCATGTTTGGAGGCCAAGCATTGGCTGCAAAAGGATCACTTTTTCGCTACAAAGTCCGGCCTCCAAACATGATGCTCTTAGGTTTAGGTATTTACTTTTAGAATTTAAATATCGACAAAATCTATTAGATTTCACCATTTGATCATTAAAAGCACCACTAGATAATCGAAAAATGGCATTACTTTTTATTCTTCGTTAATTGCAATCATGTTACTAAAATCAATTTACACATTTCGAGAAATAGAAAGATGTTGCAAAACAGATAGGACCGATTTTATTGGGAAACCTTTTGGGGTGGACCGCCTAATTCATAAAATCTATAATCTTAGTGCTTGTTTAGAGGTCGAATTTGCATCGCCATCGTCGAAGCCTTACGCTTGCGCCGAAGCTTTCTCCGGCGGCCGTAGCCTTTGGCGAAGGACTCAGCGAAGGAGCATGGCGCAGACGCCCGGAGAAAGCTTCAGCGCAAGCGTAAGTTTGACCTCCAAACATGCACTAAGTAAAACAAAAAAGTATGAATAAATATATAACTGTAGTGTTAACAATTGTACTTATTCCACTTCTTGTGAGCGGCCAAGAGCTCGACAAAGACGCGCTCTTGAATCAATGGCGAGATACCACCTTGTCCCAAACAGAGCGATTGGAGGCCATGTACGATCTCATTATTCCCGAGATCGCTTCCCAACCCCAAATCGATGACTTTTTATCTGATGTACACGAGGCTTTGTCATTGGCCCAAGAGCTGGAAGCAGATAGTCTTTATACAAGATTTATGCATGTACTCGGTACTCATTATTTTATGGAATTGGATATTGAGCGCGCCTTGCCATATATCATAGATGCTCCGAAATATAAGTTTCAGGCGAAAGAACCACTGGACGTATTTCAGGCTTTCCTTGGATTACAATTGTTAGACTTGATACCCGAAAAGCCCATATCCATCGACTCTATTGTACATGCGGAGATGGCTGAATTTGAAAGCGGGTTTTCAGGTACGAAACTCGCAGTAATGTATGCCTTGAAGGGCTATTTTCATACCAACATAAAATCGGACTTTCCGACTGCTATGGGGTGGTTTCAAAAAGCTACAGAAATCACTCGTCAAACAAAGAATCGCAGTGAAGATAAATTTGCCCTTTTAGCTGATGCTGGTGTCAACTATGGTATGGGTATCATTCTTAAGAGACTCAAGCAACTTGATGAATCATACGAATATTTTTTGAAAAGTATGGAGCAAGCCAAAAAGTATGGTAACGCGAACATTATTTATGATACCTATATTGGCATTAGTTTTGTCTTACGTGATCAAGAAAAATACGATGATGCGCTGTTATATGCGGATTCGGCCAGAGCAATTAGTCCGGATTGTGGCTGTAAGAATCTAACAGAACTCAACCTAACGCTAAGAGCAAGTATTCTAAATAAAATGGGCCGCTACGAGCAAGCTTTGGAGATATTGACTCCTTTAGCGGCTATCTATGAGCAAGCTCCAATACAAGCCAGCGATATTGGTTACTATTACCACTTAGGCTATGCTAACCTACAATTGAAAAAATATGATGAGGCGATTCAAGCCGCTCAAAAGGGACTCTCCCTACCCATGAGTACCTATCCGACCGTCGATATAGAAGACTACTATTTGATTATCTCGCAGGTGTACGAAGCCAGAGGTGATTATAAACGATCCCTGGAATATCATAAAAAGTATGCCCACATCGGAGATTCTCTGGCGAAAAGCCGGAACCTCCTGGAGGTTACTCGACGTGAAATAGATCATACCTACCAAGAGCAGCGACTAGCGGATAGTTTACAAGTTGCTCAACGGGAATTTGTCTACCAAACGCAATTGAGCCAACAGAAAAATACACGAAATATACTCTTTGTCCTGGGAATCGCTGCTCTGGCTGCTGCCATTTTACTGTACTCTCGCCTGCGGTTTGTTCGCAAAACTAAAACCATTCTTGAAGAGAAAAACAAAATCATCGAAGCGGAGAAAGAAAAAGCCAAAGCATCCGAAAAAGCCAAACATCAGTTCCTCGCCAACATGAGCCACGAAATCCGAACGCCCATGAATGCGATTAAAGGTATGACGGATATTTTACTCCGTCGGGAGCCACAATCCCAACAACTTTCTTACTTAAATGCGATCAAAGAATCCTCCAATTCCCTCCTGGTTATCATCAATGACATTTTGGATATGTCCAAAATAGAAGCGGGTAAGGTAGACCTGGAAAATATTCCTTTTTCCTTGCCGGATGTCATTCAGAATGTCAGCATGATCACTCAGTTCAAAGCGGAAGAAAAAGGCTTGCAATTGCAAACGAATATAGAAGAGAGCAACCTTACTTCGGTTCAAGGAGATCCAACCCGCTTGCATCAGGTCCTTTTAAACCTGGTGGGCAATGCCATTAAGTTTACGGAAAAAGGCGTAGTGACCATTCAACTGAAAACAGAAATTTTGGAAAATGGAAATAAAGCACTGGCTCATTTTTGTGTATCGGATACAGGGGTAGGAATAGGGGAGGATCGGTTTGAAAAAATATTTGACTCCTTCGAACAAGCCTACTCTGATACCACTCGAAAATTTGGAGGAACCGGATTAGGGTTGAGCATTTCCAAAAAACTAGTAGAGCTACAAGGAGGAAAAATTTGGGCAGAGAGCCAAAAAGGGAAAGGAAGCCAGTTCTATTTTACGATCCCTTATGATTTGGCTCAAGAAACTGCTGGAGTTGAGACGACCCCTTTCGTTGAAAATAATGCTTCCAATTTAAAAGGCATCAAAATCCTATTAGTCGAAGACAATAATTTTAATGCTATCGTAGCACAGGAAGAATTAGAAGACGCTATTGAAGACGTAGTAGTTGAAGTGGCTGAACATGGAGTTGTTGCGGTGGAAAAAGTAAACCATAATGATTTTGATATCATCCTGATGGATGTTCAGATGCCGGTGATGAATGGTTATGAGGCAACGAATGCTATTCGGAATCTTTCCAATGGAAAATCAAGTATTCCGATCATCGCGATGACCGCTAATGTGATGAAGGAAGAGGTGGAGCGCTGTTATGACGCGGGGATGGATGACTTTATTGGGAAGCCTTTTGATACGGATGAATTGCTTTCCAAAATCCTAAAACTCTTGCAATAATTATTCATTTAAACAAATCGAATTATGTCTAAATCACCATCCAAAATTTTTATAGTCGATGACGAACCTTTGTTAACGGAGATGCTTTCTGATTATTTAAAAGAGCAAGATTCGACGCTCTCTATAAAATCGTTTTCTACCGGTGAAGCTTGTTTACAGTGTTTGGATGAAAATCCGGATTTGGTTGTGTTGGATTATTTCCTTAACTCAAAAGAAAGTGATGCGGCAAATGGAGTTGACATCCTCAAAGCCATCAAAGATAAAAACAAGACGCTACCTGTTATCATGCTTTCCAGTCAGAAAAAATATTCTACCGCTGCACAGACTATTAAGTATGGAGCAATACACTACACCATAAAAGGTAAAGATGCCTTTGATGAAATTTACCAACTTATAAAAGCGAATATATAAATGGTTGATTTATCATTTTTAGAAACATTTACAAAAGGCAATAAAGATAAGATGAAGCGCTATATCAACATCTATCTTAAAATCGCCCCTGAAACTTTCCAAAATATGGAGCAGCATGTCATCGATAAGGATTGGGAACAACTGCGGATTAAAGCGCATTCGTTAAAACCTCAAGCTGATTATATGGGCATTGCAAGTTTGAAAGCTGTTCTTGTAGAAATGGAGCAAAGTGTTCATGAGGAAAAATTTGAACGACTGCGGGAACTTTATGAAAAAGCAGCAAAAATACATGCAGAATCTATTCCTCATCTGAAAAACATCATTGCCTCTTCTTGATATGCTGCTAAGGTCATGTTTGGAGGCCACCAAAACTCAGCATCCGCACGCTGTCGCGCAGGCACGAATCTAAGCCATTACAGCAATCATATCGAATATTTTTTCGCCAAGTTTTTTATCACCGATTATTTCTGAAGTTGCAATTGCTTCTTCTCTTTTTACCCCTTTCGTAAATATTTTCCAAGCGTAATCATCTCTTATTTTGACTTCACTAATGGGTTCTTGATTTGTAGAGGCAAGTAACTCCCAACCATTGTCATAGTACAAATACCAACTTTTTTCTGTTTCCCCCAAAAAAGTAAATTTGACTAAATCTGTAGCTTTTCCCTCTACATCTCGATAATGATAAGGAAGTGCTCTGACGGAAGTGTCCAAATAAGGCAAGTACCATTTTTCTTTTAGCAATTTATGTTCGTCACCAACTGCAAGTCTAATCTGTTGTTGATGATGCCATTTTTCGGTGTATTCCCTTGCTATGTGAAACCAATTTTTTGATTCATTTTCACCTGCCCAAGCCACTGGAAATTCGGCTTTATCGTCAGGATCTAAAGTTGCCAAGAAATCGCAGTATTCTTTTCCTGATATTTTTAATAAACCAATGATAACTTTTGGGCTAAGTCTTTTGGTCGCTTTGACCCAATCCGCATTTAGCCTATTTAAGAAGTCTATTAAATCTTCATAAGCATTTAATTTTCCCGCTTTCTCACCATAATATCCATCCCGCAACATTGAAAGCGTTCTCAAATTGCCGTCCAATAAGTGTACGGCTACATCTTTCACTTTCCATTTAGGAGCTAACGTTTGTTTTTCCCAATCTTCGCCTGATAATCCGTCCAATAACTTGAAAAGCATCTTATCAAGTTCTGGTATTAGGGCAACTACATCTATTTGTTCTGGTTTCTTCATTTTATTTTAAGGATGCAATTTGAGGGGTGTTTGTTGTGCACAGTGTTAAATTCAGCTCCACCACCCTTTATCTACATTAAATGTATGTCTATTTTGGGCATATTTTGCTATGCCTTGCAATTCATTATACGGTTTCAATAGTCTTTCTATAATTATTGAACAGATTTGTTTCCCTTTATTTGATTTTAAAGCTTCAAATTTTTCACGCACCATAAGGAAGCGAGGATACCAACTTGAATTTGGTTTGTTCTTCATCTTTTTTAGTGTTGGATTTTTATTTTTCTCTTTTTTATAGGTATTAAAATCAGGGAAATCATTACCATAGATTTCATATCCTAACTGATTAATGTCATTTTTTAGTTCAATAAAAAAGTTATTGAGCCAATCCTTACCAACAGTGTCTTTGATAAAGGAATCATCTGATATAGATATACACCCAAAGACAAGTCTCCAATATAAAGGAGATTCCTTTTTATGATCTAACAACTCTTCTATATATTCAAAATTTTCTCTTTCGAAAGATATTCCATACGATACTGAGAGGTAGTTCAAAGTCTCAAAAAAACTACCCCAGGTTGAATTTCCTTCTTCTAAATGATAGTCATAGAAGTCCCTAGTGGATGTATATTTTGTTAATTTATTCAATATTTCCCTGAGCCTACGATAAGATGGCGGATCGTTAACTTTTAAATTCAATGTATTTGAATCATGTTTAAACCAAGTTAGGGTTTCAATAATTTTAGCAAATGATGTAAACGAGTTATTTGAAAGCCGGTTCAATCCAATAGAAATAGCAGCAAGATCATTTCTGTATAAATCTATTACATGGCCATCTTCTGATAACTTGATGTTTTCTTTTTCACTTCTCATTCTAGCAACAGATAATAACGAAATATTAATGTTTTTCAACACGGTTTCGCGTATCCTACTAGTAGGATTCTTAGTTAATTCTCGAATCAAGAACTCTTCCATAGAAGGGTGATAATACTTTACCTCTTCTATTTTATCAGATCGTCTGATTCTAAGGATGCTATCATCTAATTCTTCGAACTCTAACCCAGAGTTTAGAATTGAATAGATTTGCAAGTCGTCACAAATAGTTTTAAATGAGGAAAATATTGTATCCTCACGATTATCAACAGCACATAGGACAGACAACAAAACAGCCTGTTTCTCTTCAGTCAAATTATAGAATACTGCTTTGAGATATGCATCTGGCTCGCGAAGATGGGCAACTAACTTTTCTAACTGACAATCATTGAAGGTCTTGTCAAGATTTGCAAAAAAGGCTCTAATAGTCTCTGGAGAAAAATTCCTATGCTTAGCTAGTGACTCTTCATTATTTAAGACAGTTTTTTTATCATAGTCCGAAATACTAGATAAAATCACATATCTTTTCAAAATCGCCAACTTCTCCTCTAAGGCATAGTCATGAGATTCAACCAGAATTTTTTCTAATAATTTTTTTTCATCAGCACCTCCATAATTCTGAAAAGCTCTGAAAATATACTCTCTACTAATAAAGACAAATAGATGATTCTTGTCTGATAAACCTATAACTCTTCTAAATTTCCTAAGCCAATTTTCGACTCTCAAAGCGATTAAATGCTTGCCAAAAGCATCGTCACATATAAAAATTTGTTTTCTGTCAGAATGGTAAGTTTTTTCAATATCATCAGGATCGTCAATTAATATTGCTTGAAAACCACGAATAACTCTATAATTAAGAGCCAAGATTTCTGCATTAAATGTCTTTCCACTCTTGGGAGGCCCTGAGAGTATTATTGCTGGATATCGCTCTAGCTTACTTAATGCCCTTTCATAAAATTGAGTATAAACGAATTTACATCTTTGATCTTCAATCTGCCTTAACCAACCTTCATTTCTATTATTGAAAACCTTGAGAGTTTGTGTTTCAAGTAGCACTTTAAAATCAGGGTGGCTTAAAATATTAGGATATATCCACTTTAGATTTTCATTTTGATCTACACACGATTCTATATGTCGATAGCTGATTATTTCAAAATTTGAACATTGAATATCATTTTTTTTTGTCACTTCATCAAAAGTCTTATTCAAAACATCAAACAGATTCCCAGAAATAGGTTTGTTTGTTACAAGTATGTAGTTATCATACCTCAATTGGTTCTTGACAAAGACTTTTTCTAGTTCTGATCTTAAATCTTTGACTAATTCAATTTGTAATTTCTTACTATCAATTTGTTTCGATTTATGTTTACATTGGAAAACCCAATCTCCTGACCAGTTAGTTTTGAAAATTTTTGACACTCCTCTATGAATTACATCTCTTCCTTTATCTCCTCCACCTTCAACGAACTGGACATCATCTGCCACTAATATTTGAATAATTTTAAAGGCTATTACCTCAAATTCCTGCCAATGCAAATCATCTAAGTTATATCTCATTCTTAAGTTACCTATTTATTGATTTTTTCTGACCGTGCCAACTCAATGCAATGTCTGCGCCCCACCACCAAAACCCCGTACCTGCACCCTGTCGCGCATACATTTCAGTCCTCGAGTGCCATAGCCATTGGCGACGGCCTTTGAACACCCTGTCCCAGTTTTACATCGGAAATTCCGATGCCAAAGACTAGCAAACCCAGATGGACAAAGTATTCCTATAAGGTAAGCCTCTTTTCTACTATTAGCTTAACCACAGCTCAATTTAAGTTTTTTCAGATAAAGATGCTGCGGATCTTACGGCAGATACAATGATGAATCAAAAATTCTCCCATACAATCCCACTTTTTTGCCATTTTACAGCCAGATGGGCGACAAAATAAAATTTATTTAACCAGTGAAGGTGTGAAATTGCCAACCTATTAAAAATAATGCTGCTTTGGTATGCTTAACTTAACAGCGTTGAGCAATTATCGTGTGGTGTTATTTCCTGATATTCCATATTTTAACTGTTTTATCACTACTTGGTGTTACTAACCACTTACCGTTCGAACTGACATCGCATCTGATTCCAAGGTCATTTTCATGCTGAGTAATAGTTTGCAAAACCTTCTCATTTTGTATATCCCACAAGTTGGCAACAATATGTTTTACTGAACCTTGGTAATTAAAATGGTATTCTAAAAACTCCCCCAACATCTTTTTATCAGTACCCCCAGCAAATACTTTATTGTTATCAACAAAAACCGCTGAATGAATTGCTTCATTTTCTCCTTTCAGAGTATGAAGCAAATTCCAATTGGCGGTATCCCATATTTTAACTGTTTTGTCGTCCGATCCAGTAGCTAACAACTTTCCATTCGGACTGAAATCTAAGGGGCCAGCGAAGAATAGGTTGTCTGTTTCAGGCGAGCTATTTTGTCACCAGCCTAGGCGTGCGCTGCGCGCTGAAGTGCTACGGCACGCAAGCGCGAAAACCGCGCTTGGCCACTACTAAGCAAGGATTTGAGCAACAACGGCTGGTGACAAAAGAGC
>BQJU01000142.1 GCA_021604865.1 Saprospiraceae bacterium
CAAAGTGTACTACTCAGTACTAAACTAAGGAGTCTCTTTTTTCTGATTATCGTAGAGGTCAACAAAATTTAAAATGGGAAGAATTATAGGATTTATAGTCCCAGCCTGAAGGCTGAGATAAGTGGCATGTTGTCTAATATAAGGATAAATTATGGCGGGAGCATTGACATTTGTAAAGTAATCTAATGCAAGCCCTTTATCCTCTGAAATATTTAGAATAGCGAAAGTGGCCTCAGCTTTGATTTTGAGTTCTAACTTTTTATCCTCTTCCCCTTTATCATGAGATGTAACAAGTAGAGATACAAATACCAGTTTTTGCTCTTCGTCATGTTCCTGAGATATCTTAATATCAAAAGAAAGTTTACCTTGTTGTTCATAAATTGAACTTGGTCTAGCCATGTGTGAGTAAACTATGGCTATTTTCTGCAAATCGAACTTAGTGTGCTTGTGCTCAAAACTACTCATGCGGCCATTCCATATTTTCTAATGTTATCAAGAACGAATACGCTTTCAGAATTAGTCTCGAAATCTTGCTCCTGAAATCTTATTCTTTCAGTAAAAATTTCTACGTCAATATCATAACTTGATGTAGAAGAAATGGTGATTTTACATGGCGTTGGAGAATATATCTCTTCCATATTGGAGTCATCCACAATCGTCCCGTCTGTCACTAGGCCAAAATCATCATCTGTCTCTACATTAAGCCAAGCCTTGTATAAATCCCCCTCAAGATCCAAAAAGCTTTCAGAATCATATATTTTAGCTGGCGTTACTTTTACAATGTGACTTTTTGATAACTCTGAAAACTTATATTCAATAGTAACATTAGGGAATTTCTGGATGATTTGATTAAATGCTTGATTAAGAAATCTTTGCACTGTAGCTTCCATGGTCTTTGATTTAAGAATGACTTACCGCTAAGTTTAGTCAAAGAATTGTGAGATATCCTGCTTAAAAGTTTTGCGAAATTGCTCAACGTGAGATTTCAAGATAATAACTTTTTCTGCTTCGAGAAGTTCGCTAGGTTCATAATCAGCATCCTTTCTAGCTACCTTTAGAGCAAAAATAGCTCTCTTTAATTTTGTTCCATTTTCCTTTTTAAATTTGTCAAAGTAGTGATAAAGAAAAGTATTAATTTGATGCTTGTGTGAAGCTCTATCGTCTAAATTGAATTTCTCATAATCATCAGGGTAAAACTCTTGTAAAAATGCTAGAACTAGTTGAAAACATGAATAGTAACAACAATGAACAGAGGGAGTATAAAAATGCCCTTCTTTCAAGTAAAGAAATGCTTGGTAATTTTGATTAGACTTTTTTACTAATGTCATGGGGTATTTTAGGAACACCTAATACGTTGTGTCAATACAACACATAAATGTGCAAAAAATATCATTAGCTAGCAACTTTTTAACAAAACTTTAGATCAAAAGTTCCCTTATTTTATTCCAATCTACTAAGTTTTATTTTTGATAATCTCAAAATATCGCTTCAAAAACTCACAAAACAAACATTTTGTAAAACATAATTTTATCGAGCAACAATTTATAGATTTAAATTCTTCTCCTTTTTATGAGCTTTATATCCAACAACAAAGAACATAACTACCATTGTGGTGAATTCCTGACTAACAATAGTACACCACTCACCTCCTTCGGCCTCTCCTACATCAGGCTATTAAACCTTAAAAACACTGTTGACATGGCACCAAGTCTCCAATAAAACGCGAATTCCAGTTATTTATTGACGCTTCCAGAGAGTTGGTTCTTATCTGCCCTTCCCAATTTTATGGATAAGATACACCGCTCCCAAAAAGATAGTGGACATAGTGACGTTTAACACACTCTGCTCATTTGATGATTAGTTACCACTACGGGAGGTTGTAAGGCCTATGAATACTTTCTGAAATGTGGGTCCAAGCCTATTTATTAGTCTTGATCGAAAACCAGAGAACCAAGCAAAAAAAGCCTTACCAATTAAGATAAGGCCCTCAAATAAGACAAATTAAACAGGGAAAATGTACGAAAGGTGGTAATGTACAATTTCAATTTACACTTTCTGAAACTCCTGGCTCAACTCATACAACTGCCGGTCCCTGGGACCAAATAAGCCCTGGCCAAGCTCCTCCATGAGAAAGAGGTTCTGAAGACACCCATATGTGAATATCCTTTAGCTTGTCCACCTGTCCATCACTGTGTCCTTCCATCCATTCCTTTGTTTATTTGCTAACCACATTGTCTATTGCCAATGTCCCTTTGTCCTCTTTCCCGGTCCGTGATATCCGTTGCTCATTCACAATGGAGAGTTCATTACAAAACCCTTTGTACTGTTGGCTGGTTTTATATCCCCTCTTTTGCTAATACCGAAGAGCAAAATGACCTGGTTTGGTATTTTACTCTCCAAAACGTTGTTTAAAGACTACAGGAGGGGAAGAATCCCACTAATAAGGCAAGCCATCTAAAAGCTTAATCTCTTGTCTATGCCTTTGTCCGTGTCCATGTTTTATGTCTGGCTGGCTGGCCCATCTTGTCCGCTCCTTTGTCCAGATGTGGCCGGCCGTATTTGCTTTTTGGGTGATACTGGAGAGTAATGACCAGGGTAAGCCATACACTCTCCAGGTTAGGGATTAAAGACTACAGGAAGGAAGAGCCGCACGTTAATAAGGCAAGTCGTCTATCACTTCAACCTCATCGGGTACAACCATTTCTCCGATTACATTTCCCACATGCTCGTTTTCATATAGCCAGTAAAGCCCATCGGAGGTACAGGAAGTACAATTGCCCTTTTCACGGAATTCATCACTTAGGAAAACCTCCAGGACATCCATACCATAGGGGTTGCCTTCTTCATCTAAATTGATAGTATAATTGCCTTTATGGTGTAAATCCTAACCCAAATCAGTAGAGTAGAGGGGTCGAGGACCGGATTTAACAAAAAATCATCAAAAGCATGTAAATTTACCCTTTCCTTCGTTCCATACAAGTACAATCATAAAATCATCCGAACAATGCCCTCAACATCACCATTTGCCAATTTTTATGACGAAGTTTTTGTTGCTGCAACCCCAGAGCAACAGGAAACATTTCTTCGACAATTGTTTACCCGGAATGGCTCTCTCTGTGCAAGTTTTGGAGCCTATATCAATCCTCCCTTTACCGACTTCGAAGAACAGCAAAAGCACATAAATTCCGCGGTACAACAAATGCGGGAAAAGATCAAACGATATCATTGGGATACCTTATTTGATATGAACCCTCTTGCGGAGGATTATATCACGGAACTTACTGACGTGATTAACCAAGAGATGATTGGAGCATTCTCATTGAAAATGATAGCCTTTTGCGCTACCGGTGATCTTTTATCCGCCTTGAGTTTTTTACGGATTATTGAACAAGGCACCAACCTGAATTGGGAAGAACTCGAAGAACCTGCCAGTCATCATGTTGACGAAGTGAAAGAACACATCGCTTACCAGTTCCATTTCTTCCTCAGCTCTTTTCAAGACTATATTTTTTCAGTAGATCTAATAAAAGAAGCGATTGCACAGATGACATCCTTTACCTTTCCATCCGGAGATTATTTTGATTATTCAGCAGATTGGCAGGACGTTTTGGACGAATTTAAACATCAACTTGAGGAAAATGATTAGGAGCTATCTATATGATTAGGTTTCTTTTGCCATAGTCTACGGCAACCATTTTTACTTACCGTAAATTTTTTGAAGATTTCTTTCAATTGTTCGTTCTGTTACACCAATTTTTTCAGAAAGTTCCGGAATGGTGATTTTTGCATCATTCTTTATGAGAGCAAGAATTTTCCCCGACGTTTTCCCCGACGTTTTTTCGACTGCATCCTTGAATTGAATCCGAAAACCGGATTGATCATAGGAAAAAGTAGGCACAGGAAGATCCGCGCCTTCAAATTACCCCACCCCAGATACCTCATTAATCTCCTGCCCAATCAACCAATCCAAATAAGCATGATGTTGCCGCTTGAGCATCTTTTCTCTTTTTAGGGCGGCTGTTTTCGTTTCACAAGTTTCCAAATAGACTAACTGCCAAGGCCCTTTGCCTGCCGTCCAGCGACTTAGGCCTTCATTGTGCTCTAATAAACGTTTTTTATAATCAGTGGTATAGCCTTTATAGTATTTGCCAGAAGTTTGGCTTTGGAGGATATAGACGTAGTGGAGCATAAATAGTATTGTGTACACGTGGAAAAGGCTGAAAAAAGCGCAACTTGCGTTGCGCCTTATTGCGGTCCGGACGGGACTCGAACCCGCGACCCCATGCGTGACAGGCATGTATTCTAACCAACTGAACTACCGGACCATTATATCTGCGAAGGCATGTATGCTAATCCCGATTATCTATCGGAAAACTACCAGACCTTCTTGTTTCAACAACGCTTTTGTTGTTTAGCGAGTGCAAATGTAAAATGCTTTTTTTACTCCTGCAACATACTAGCGAAAAAAAATAAAAAAAATTTACTTTCTCACGTGGAACTGCTTCCTTATTGCTAATTTTGCACTCCGGGAATATGGGAAAGTAGCCAATATCCCCGGTGTCATAAGGATCTGGGCTTATTCATCCCATATCCTTTAACTTAAACATTGCAGAAATTGTTCCCCTGATGCTACTTTGGGGTAGCACAAGGTGTTGCGGCTTCGGTCAAAGTGCCTAAAAACGAAAGCTATGGTTTTCTTGGATTTTGAAAAACCCCTGGAAAAGTTATACGAGCAATTGGAGAAAATCCAACAGGTAGATGAAGAAGGCATTGTAGATATGTCGGCCACCATCAAGGAGCTCGAAACGAAAATCAGGAACACCCGCAAAGAAATTTACAACAACCTATCCGGCTGGCAGAAAGTCCAGCTGTCGCGCCATCCTGAAAGGCCCTATACCTATTATTATATCGAACAGATGTGCCGAAAATTTGTTGAACTACATGGCGACCGCTTTGTAGCCGATGATAAGGCTATTGTAGGTGGACTGGGCAACCTGGACGGACAAAGCGTTGTGATTCTGGGACACCAGAAAGGGGTGAATACCAAAATGCGCCAATACCGCAACTTCGGTATGGCCAACCCGGAAGGATATCGCAAGGCACTACGGCTCATGAAGCTGGCCGAACGGTTCAACTATCCGGTGATTTGCCTGATTGATACCCCAGGTGCTTTTCCTGGCCTAGAAGCAGAAGAACGTGGACAGGCAGAGGCCATCGCCCGCAATCTGTTTGAAATGGCCCAACTCAAGGTGCCCATCGTTTGTGTGGTCATCGGTGAAGGTGCTTCCGGTGGCGCAATCGGCATCGGATTGGGCGATCGGGTCTTTATGCTGGAGAATACCTGGTATTCCGTAATCTCCCCGGAATCCTGCTCTTCCATCCTCTGGCATAGCTGGGACTACAAGGAACAGGCTGCTGAAGCCCTGAAGCTGACCGCCGATGATATGTTTGCCAATGGCATGATCGACGAGATCATCAAAGAACCCCTCGGCGGCGCACACAATGCACCAGAAGAAATGGCGAAAGCCCTGAAACGCCACATCAAAAAGACGATTGCCGAATTGCAGGAGATGGATGTAGAAGAACGTATCGAGGCAAGAATCAATAAATATGCTACTATGGGCGTTTACGATGTAATACCTCAAGAAGCTGTTCAAGAAAAAGAAGGTAAATAATCATTATCTTTGAATAAAAATTCCTCCCAATATTATTCAAGCATGGATCCACTTCAAAACATCCGCTTGTTTTTTTATCGCAATGAGTTAAAAAAGCGCTTAAAACAACAAGCTAGAAAAAAATCACCTAAACGGGTGAACCTCGAGAATGCTAAAGTAATTGGCATTCTCTTTGATGCTACTGACCTGAAGACTCGTGACACGGTACTTGCTTATGCCAAAGAGCTAAAAAATCAGAATAAAAAGATCTGCCTACTGGGCTTTTTCGACAATAAAGTCGACAGTGAGAACTATACTTTTGAAGCTTTCAACCGTAAAAATATCGACTGGGCATTCCGGCCCAAAGGAGAAAATGTAGAAACATTTATCAATAATGAACTGGATATCCTCATCCATGTCGATACCCAGTCCAACCTACAAGCGCAATATATTTGTGCACTTTCCAATGCCAAATTGAAAGTAGGCCCGGTAAGTGAACACATTTTTTGTTACGACCTGATGATTGATGCTTCCAAAATCAAGCAATTAAAACACTTTATTCAACAAATTGAATTTTTCTTGAAGAAGACAAATATAAGGCATGAGCCCGCAGCAATTTAGAGGAACAGGAGTTGCTTTAATCACGCCCTTCCGCGAAGGCAGGATAGATTACGCCGCACTAGAAAAAATTATTGATTACCAAATCGCAGGAGGCATTGACTATTTGGTTTGCCTGGGCACTTCGGGTGAAGCCATTACCCTCAGTTCCAAGGAATGCCTTGATGTGCTGGCTTTTACGATCAAACAGGTGGACGGACGGATTCCTGTGGTGGCCGGTTATTTTGGTAGTAACTATACGGAAAAACTGGTCAATTCTACCAAAAAATTCAACTTTGAAGGGGTCTCTGCAATTATGTCCAGCAGCCCTGCTTATAACAAACCTACCCAGGAGGGCATTTACCGCCACTACATGGAATTGGCCAAGGTCTCTCCGTTACCCATCATCATCTATAATGTACCTAGCCGCACGGCTTCCAATGTACTGCCAGACACGGTGATCCGTTTGGCGGAAGCCAGTGATAAATTTATTGCCGTCAAAGAAGCTTCCGGCGACCTCAACCAGGTTATGTACCTGATCAAACATCGCCCCAAGGACTTTCTGGTTTTATCTGGCGACGATCCGCTCACCTTGCCCACATTGGCCTGTGGAGGGGATGGCGTCATCTCTGTGATTGGCAATGTTTTTCCAACCGAATTTTCTGATATGGTCCAGGCGGCCCTCGACGATGACTGGGATACTGCCCGTCGACTGCACTACGATCTACTCGATGTACACCCCTGGCTTTATGTAGAAGGTAATCCGGTAGGCATCAAGGCTGCCATGGAAATTATGGGCTTCTGCACCAAAGAAGTGCGCATTCCTCTGGTGTCACTAAGTGATGCACCCTATCAAAAATTAAAGGAAGCTATCGATAAGGTCGCCTCTATTCAGGGGGTTTAAAGCGGTATTTCGAACTTGCTCCGGCTGAAAAATCAACAATGAACATGCTTTACGAAAAAATTCTGGAAGCCGTAGCTTTCATCCGCAAGACCACTTCCTTTCAACCAGAATTCGGGATCATACTTGGTACCGGACTCGGTCAGCTGGCTAATGAAATTCAGGTCGAACAGACGATCTCCTACGGAGACATTCCTCATTTTCCGGTCTCTACGGTACAAAGCCACCAAGGACAATTGGTTTTTGGTATCCTTGCCGGAAAAAAGGTAGTGGCCATGGCGGGCCGTTTTCATTATTATGAAGGGTATTCGATGGAGCAGGTCACCTTTCCCATAAGGGTCTTGAAGTTTTTAGGCATCCGCCACCTGACCATCTCCAATGCCGCAGGAGGTACCAATCCCGATTATGAAGCCGGTGATATCGTTTTTGTCCGCGATCACGTCAACCTGCACGCTGAAAATCCACTGCGCGGCCCTAATGACGAACGCCTTGGCCCTCGCTTCCCCGATATGTTAGAAACCTACGATCGCACCGTCAATGCTAAGGCCCTGGAGATTGCCCAGGTTCATAAAATCCGTGCATTTGAAGGTGTTTACGTCGGCCTGCAAGGCCCCAACCTGGAAACCCCGGCCGAATACCACTTTGTACATACCATTGGCGGCGACTTGGTGGGTATGTCTACCATTCCCGAAGTTATCGTTGCCCGCCACATGGACCTGCCCGTATTCGTACTCTCCGTAGTTACCAATAAGTGTTACCCACTCTCCGCCATCCGCGTCACCACCGTCGACGAAGTCATCAAAACAGCCCAAAAAGCGGAACCGAAAATGCGGCTAATTGTGAAGGAAATATTGAAGTTGGTCTGAAGGGAAGGAGGTTTGGAAAGGTTTAGGACCGCAGCGGTGGCTTAGAGCCGAGTAGCTCTTTCCAATTCTTTCATTTTTTCCAATCTTTCCAAGGGAAATTGGTTTAGGACCGAAACGGCGGCTTAGAGTGGAGTAACTCTTTCCAGTTTTTTCATTTTTTCCAATCTTTCCAAGGGAAATTGGTTTAGGAGGTTTAGAAAGGTTTAGGACCGAAACGGCGGCTTAGAGCGGAGTAACTCTTTCCAGCTTTTTCATTTTTCCAATCTTTATCCATTACGTTTGCTGTTATCAAACACCCCACCAGTCTCTTCCTACCCGTTCAACCACGAAACAAGCACACTGCGCGCGTGGGTTCCGGCATAGGAGCATTGACCGTTAAGAAAAAAGCGGCAACCGTACTGCTCAAGAAGAAATACTGCTTGAGCTAAAACCAAGGAAAACCCAGAAAACAAAAAAATCAACAATCAAAAAAGATCAAGCCAGCACAAATCACCAAAGCGAGTTTATTTCTTCCCCCTCAACTGGACCGCTTTTTTTAGGTCAATCCTCCAGCCAGAATGGTTTTTTTTTGCTTCTTTTTCTTTTGCCACCAAAAAAAAATGAAGACGCCCGATTGTTTAAAGCTCCAAATCTAAAACCTACCTCCCAAAATCAAACAAAAGACTTGTCTGCATAACGCCGATCTTTATTCTATTG
>BQJU01000143.1 GCA_021604865.1 Saprospiraceae bacterium
CTCTAAATAATAATTCGGATGTTCCACCGGGTCTCAACGTTCCGCCTCCCACATCTACTTGCAAACCAGAGATTCTACCTCTCAACATTTCGTTGACATCGGCAGTAGGTGTAACTACGGCTTTACTCAAATCTGTTTTGGTTACTGCACTTACTAAATCACTTTTTCGTTGCGTACCGTATCCAACTACGACAACTTCGTTGAGCGTTTTACTATCTTCGCCCAGAATGATGGAAAGGCTAGTTCCAGTAACTGGAACCTCCTGAGAAGTAAATCCAATGTAGGAAATGATCAATGTAGCGGCTTCATTCACTCGGAGCGTAAAGCTACCGTCAATTTCGGTGGAAGTACCATTATTAGTTCCTTTTTCTAAAACTGTAGCCCCAATCAGAGGAAGATTATCAGTTGCTGAAAGGACAATTCCACTCACATTCGTTTGAGCAAGGAGTGAAAAAGAAAAACACCATAAAAAACATCCGCCGATAATTTTAAAAGTTGTTTTTGGTAATTTTAATTTCATCGATAAATAATTTTGATAAGAATGATGGTTCAAGCTAATTGACTTACAACTAATTGAATCCTGGATTTAGAATAGGTATTTGTAAAAATAGGTATATCATCATGTTAACCTGCTAAATCTAACCACCACAAAAAACCAACATCTAAATTTTAGAAAAAAATAAATACTTCACCCCCTACCAATGATAGTAAACCAACTTAAGACTAATTTTTTATTATATTACAAATAATTGATAGTCAGATTATTATGACGGAAAAACAAAAAAGAGTTTGGAACTAATGGCGAGTTTTAACTTTACGTTTAGATTTTGTAAAGTCACGTAGGAAAATAATGAAAAAAGTCGTGTGTCGTGGTAATGTAGTGGCGAAAGATGAGACTGTAGGGGGCTTTTAAAACTTCAAGATATAATTGATGAGGTTTTCATCGTGATTTAAATTTAATTTTTTTCTCAATCGGTATCGTTTGGTTTCTACACTTTTAGTAGAAATATTAAGTAAGGGAGCAATCTCCTTAGAAGATAAATTAAGTCGGAGATAAGCACAAAATCGCAAATCGTTAGGAGTCAAATCTGAATGCTCTTTTTTGATTTTATCTAAAAATCCTTTATCGGCATTGTTGAAAGCTTCTTTAAAAAATTTCCAATCATTATTATTGCCCAAATTTTTGTCAATCAGATTTATCGTGCCTTCGATATTGTTGTTTTTGAGTTCCTTTTTAATTTTACCGAGTAGTTCATTTTTTTTAATAATACTCATCGTCGAGATGGCTAGTTCGCTATTCTTACTCTCAATTTCTTGGTTTAGCTTTTCGTTTTGAATTTGCATAATGGCCTTTTCGTTTTGGATTTGCTCATGCTTTAAAATTCTCTCGTAGTAAAATTTGTATGCCTTATGCACTAAAAAAACAATACCTAACAAGCCTAACAGATAAAAGGCAATAGCTAAATTTGAAATGTACCACGGTCTGTTAATTGTGAAATTGTAAACTACCACGTTTTCTGATAACTCATTACCAATCTTTGCCCTCACTTCAAAACTATAATCACCAAACGACAGATTTTCAAATTGTATTTTAGATTGGTCAGACCAGTTGCTCCATCTTTCCATCTGCCCCGCCAACCTGTATTGATATTTTACATCCTCAAATTTGTCATATTCTGGAACAGCATAGTCAAACGATAGAATGCCTTGTTGATATTCGAATTCTCCCGCTTGTCGGAGAGGAAGTTTTGTCAAATTTTCGTTTAAATCTTTTATCGAAACTTCATTCAAATAAATGAGATGTTTTTTTGTAGTTTCCTTTTTGGACAAATCTATCATTAAATAACCATTCGTAATACCCAAAACATATTTATCAGCTTTAACTAATTCAATATTTTCAAACCCTAAAACGCCGCTCCTCAAATCTGGTGGGATTGGAATATGAACAATTTCTAATTGATTAGTCAAGTCATCATTGTCTATATAACTGATATTATCTTTGGAAAAAGTCCATAACTTTCCCTTCTCGTCCACTACCATTTTTCCAGAAGTATAATCTTTATGTGAAAATAAGACATTGAACAAGGAGTCTTTTATAAATCTTCCTTTGGTTGGATTGTACTCAAAAAAACCTGCTTCGGAAGCGTAGAGTATTTTATTTCGATAAAATATTAAGCCAGAAGTTTTTCCCCTAGTCAATTCTGAGTGAGATTTCACCTCCATTGCTTCTGTCAACAGCGAGTCTAGTTGGAAACCAAAAACACCTTTATATTCATGGTTTACCCAAATTTGATTCGCCTCATTAATTTCGAAAAAACGAGAAGAATTATTAAACCCTTCGACCTTGTTTTTTACTTGCCATTTTCCATTTGTTTTTTCTAAAACATAAAGCCCACTATAATTGCCTTGTAAAATTAAGTGCTCTCGCTGTGGAATTTTTTTGAAGTTCCAAGCCCCTAAAATTGAACTGATTCGTTTTGCATTGCTTCCTTCGATAAGAAAAGTTCCAAGATGATGCCCGCACAATAGGTGCTCATTATTTTCATTAAAGAGACTCCAAACTTGACCTGCCGTTCCTTGGATAAATTTAAACTCTTGACTTAATGATTTTAATGGCCGATAAAATAAACCTTGATTGGTGCCTATGTAAAGAAAATCTTGAAAAACACTTGTGGCGTAAACAGTTCCCAAAATCCCATCATAATCAATAAAAGTTTTAATTGGAGAATTTACATTAATACAGTTCACCCCATTATCTAGCCCTGCCCAAACGTGACTATCCATATCTTCAAACAATGTGAGTACTGTATTATTTCCTAACCCTTTTTTCTGATTTATCGAATACTCTATTTCCCCATTTTGATTAATCACGAAAAGTCCATTTGAAATTGTGCCTAAGACAAATTTTCCATTTCTGAGTTGAATACTATTAAAAATATTAAGCTTGGCTAGGGTAGAATTAGCTGGGATATTCCATTTTACCAACTGATTATTTTTGAATTGGTAGAAGCCAGAATTTCTCGTAAGCAGGACAAGTTGGTTGGCCTCGTTTTTAAAAATATTAATTACCCTATCTTGTAGAACTACCGAATCGTCAATCATCAATTGGGGAGCGCCATCTTCAATTTTATAAACGCCTTCATTAGCAACATGATAATAAATTTGATTTTCTACCTTAAAAACTTTGTAGATGATTTTTTCCGAAGCAATCACTTTAAAATCTTCTGTATTTTTATGGTAAAAAAATAATTCGTGTCCAGACTGAAATAATATCCAATCTTTGTATTCCAGAATATTCCAAATTTGGTCATCCTCAAATGAATTTTCTCCCAATTTTGGAATTAGTGAAGTGTACTGTAATGTTCCAAATTCATCCTTTCCCCAATAACCAAATTCAGCATAGCAACCTGTATAAATTTTATTGCCAACCACTTTAACTGCTCTTAAGATGGAATTATTGGGTGATAAATAAGTGTTCCATTCAGCACCATTATATATCAACAGTCCTACATTATTAGCAACGTAAATATACTTCTCCGCATCCTGCGCAATCATCCAATTCTGATTCCCACCACCATAATCTTTAACCGTGAATTTTTTAATAGGCGGTAACTCTTGAGCGAAAATGCTCAAACATAAAAACAAAAATAAGATGGATGATAATGTTCTCCAGTATGTCATAGTGGTGATTAATTTTACTCTTTTGATTTGCTCAACCAATCAAACAGCTAAACCTACCGTGCCAGCAGGGGTGATGTGCGCCCCACTATACGGTCCTGTGATGACAACTGCTACGTAAACGGCCAAAGCCCAACCCGTCGTTATTGCTATCCAGCCACTCTTGTTCCCCACAGTTTTGTCGAGAGCTACGTTGGCACAAACGCCTCCACCTAATAAAATCAATATGGCTGTTCCAATGATTTCTGCTATGAATGGTGTCATAATTAATTTTGTTTTAAATGTGTACAAATTGTTTTAAATGAAACTCACCTTTAAATTACGAAATCTATTTCTATTGCTTTCCATTTATTACATTTGTATTGAATGATAAAAATTCATCAATCACGATTAGAAAACTCTCGAAAAAAACATTTTATCAAATTGACTGATGCAGTTCTAGGAATTTTGCAGTAACGAAATAAAAAATTAAAAAGATGAAACATTCCTTTTTGTTATTCCTCATAGTGATATTATGGTCTTGCAATACCCCAAAAAAAGGCAAGCAGGAAATAGCAGAAAACAAGCGACCCAATATTCTACTCATTGTGGTAGATGATCAAGGATATGCGGATTTTTCTCCTTTTGAAGCACACGATAAGATGGTTTCTACGCCCAATATTTCTAGGTTAGGAAAATCAGGTACGGTGTTTACGCAAGCCTACGTTACTGCACCAGTTTGCAGTCCTTCCCGGGCAGGAATTCTTACTGGTAAAAATCAATTCAGGTGGGATAAGCCTGCGAGTTGGGGACCTGGTTTGCCAGACGATGTAAAGACGATTGCGGAATATTTGAAGGAAGCAGGTTATCAAACTGCCCGTATTGGAAAAAATGATTTGGGACGAAATTTTCATAGGAATGATGTCAGGGAATATCCTTTGCATCACGGCTATGATGAATTTTTAGGATTCTCCGCACACGCACACGATTATTGGTTGAACTCTCAAGCCATAAAAGACCGAACTCCCGACCCTTTTGGAACAAGTGCATTGCTCGGGCCATTGATGCACAACATGGGCGAAAAAAGTTATGAGAAAGGCTACCTTACCAATATTTTTACTGACGAAGCCATTGAATTCCTCCAACGAAAAAGAGACCAACCTTTCTTCTTGACTTTATCTTATAATGCGGTACATCATCTCATTCACGAAGTTCCTAAGAAATATTTAGATAAGTACAATGTCAAAGAAATTCCGAATTATGATCCCGATAGTCTCGTGGCTTATGGGAAACACAAAGCTGGAACTTACTCAGCTTATTATGATAAATATTCGCGAGTGGAAGCGATTCAACCTGACGACCTGAGAAAATATTATCTAGCTAACCTCAACTGTTTGGATGATAATATTGGGCGAGTGCTAGACGCTTTGCAAGAACAAGGTTTGGATAAAAATACCTTGATTGTTTTTATTTCTGATAATGGAGGTTCGCCACTTACTGGTTCTAATAACAGCCCACTTACGGGAGGAAAATATTCTTTATGGGAAGGAGGGATTAGAGTTCCGATGGCGATGAGTTGGCAGGGAAAAGTAGAAGCAGGAAAAGTAGAAACTAGATATGTTTCTGCTACTGATATTTTACCTACTCTTGCAAAAGCAGGTGGCGCAAAAGTGACTGATGAAAATTTGGATGGCATTAATTTATTTACACCTGAAGAAAATCGCCTGTTAGTTTGGAAATGGCAAGAGACTTGGGCTGCTCGAAAAGGAAAATGGAAGGTCACCAACGCCAAAGAGAATCATTGGAAAAGTGAACCGTCTGCACAATACATTGCACCGATCAGAGATGATCTATCTTTAAAACTTTTTGATGTAGAAGCAGACCCAGGAGAACGAAAAGATTTGGCTCAAGAACATCCTGAAAAAATAAAAGAATTAGAAGCTGCTTATAAAAACTGGTGTGCGGAGAATATTGGAAAGTGATGGTGCTGCAAAATGCGATTCATCATACCTATGCTGTTTTCTGTAAAGACTGATACGGTATATGTTTTTTCCATTTTATATTAGTTTAAACGGATTTCTGATACTGATGCTCCAGTTGCCATCATTGGAAAAACATTTTCCTCTTTTGCTACCATGACCTCTAGTAAGTAAGATTCTTTTTTGTTTTATTGTATTGATAATAGCGCGCAGTCATCATTTGATGTTGGCCAACATCTGTCACTATAACTGCCTCTCCATTAGTTATTTCAGAAAGCATTTTGATTACTTCGTCCATTTTTATTTCTTCGGAAAGTAATGAAAGTATCGAAAAAAGTGTGAGGGCCAACAAGGATTTTCTCCATAAAATTACCGAATATTATCAGCTGAAGGGAAACATACCAATCTCCTACAATATAGCACGAAAGGAAGCATTTTTGGAAACCTCCAATCTAAGCTCGGCCTTTCAGCGCATGGCACAGGAACCTAAGTCGAAACAAAGGGGAGCAGATAAAATTTACGAACTGGTCGTTTTGAACCACACGTTTTTAGCTTCACTGGCTTCGTTAAGCACATATATACAGCACTATAAAACCACAGAGGCATCCGAAGAGTTTAAGATTGCAACAGAAAAAATAGAGAAAAACTTGGAGAGATTACTCCAATGCTTAAAAGACAAAAAATGCAACCCTGCGAAGGCATCTTCTGAAAACAATCCTCTTTTTGAGGAACAGCTGCCTACCTTCAATTCTTTAGAAATTAATAATTTGGCATCCAGGGACAAAGAAACCATACGTGATCTCCAAGAGGCCCATTTGGTTTGGGAACAACTGCAGTGGCTGTTTTCCATAAGCAGCAAAATGCTCAAACTGGCTGTATAAATTATAAAAAATATTAGACGTTCCCACTTCAGTTCTGTCATCTGTCTTCAACTTATCAATTAGTGGGCCAAGAAACCGAATTTTAGGACATACACAATTGTAGATTCTCAATCTTCAAACGGTTGTTAATACCTCCAATCTACCCAATCGAAAATAAGCTGAGCGGCTAGGTTGGCGGTGTGCGAATCGATATCGTACGTTGGGTTATATTCTGCCATATCCAAGGAAACTACTTTATTACTGTTTACCAATAGTTTCATTATTTCCCGGAAGGTATGGTCATACAAAATACCGGCAGCAGTGGGAGCACTCACGCCTGGAGCAAGGCTAGGAGAAAACACATCTAAGTCTATGGTTAAGCAAACTGCGTCTGTTTTAGCAAGAAAACGTTGAACCTGCTCCTTCATTTTCTCCAAATTCAGAGAATGAAAATCCTGAGCCAGCACATATTCGGCCTTTAATTCATCTGCTCTATTAAACAGCTCCGTCGTGTTTCCGGAACGTTGTATTCCAAGGGCCAAATACAAGAAATCTTTCCCTTTGTTCTGACAGTCAGTGGCCACTTGGTAAAATCCCGTACCAGAACTGACACCACTGCTTTCTGGTTTTCTAATGTCAAAGTGAGAATCGAAATTAATAAGACCCACTTTCTTTTTTTCATAGTGTTTTGAGGTGCCAGTGTAATGCCCATACAAGACATCTTCATTTTTTACCCGAAAAGCCACATGATGATTAGTGCCCCCTGCATTTACGCCTCTTTGGGCTTGTGGCATTTCCAATAGATCTACTATCGCAGCATTTTCTACCGCATCGGTTTGATAGCGGTATAAATTGTCTTCCCGTTCTATCTGTTTGTAACCGAATACTTCGGTTAGGATCGCAGCAGTGGCTTTGATGTCATTCAGGGTCAATGTAACCGTGTGAAATCCTTTGAGCGCAACATCGGCTTTTATTTCAGCCGTTTCCCAGCCTTTTCGCTTATCTTTTTGTTTCGCTTCGATCAAATGGAGCCACAATCCGTCAGGGTCCTGAAAAGCAATGTATTTTTCTCCGAACCGTTCACTGAGGGCTTCGTGACGGATATTGCCTTTTTCAAAACGAACTTTCCAGAAATCCAAGCTTCCTTTGGGTACGGAATAGCCGATTTCTGTGGCCATACCCGCACCGGTCTTTCCTTGCCTGACATTTGTCCAGGGGAAGAAGGTAAGGATGGTTCCGGGAGTGCCTACCTCGTTTCCAAAGTAGAAATGGTAGGTTTGGGGATCGTCAAAATTAACGGTTTTTTTGACCAGGCGAACTCCGAGGGTTTTGGTATAAAAGTCGTAATTGCGCTGCGCATCGCCTGCAATGGCCGTGATGTGATGCAGCCCTAATATTTTGTTCATAATTTTTTACTTTTTACTTGGCTTCTTGAATCAATAAATTGTTCTTCCGGAAAGGGCTCACCACCAAAATCGGTCAAAAATGGTACTACCTTTCGGAACTGGTAAAATACCGTGGAATTAAATTATTTTTTATTCCTTTGCTAATCATCCCACTCTTTCCGGATTTCGAGCATAAGATCATCATAACGTTTCACTAATTCAGCCGATATTTTTTTAGAAGATCTATGTAATACTCTCAATTGTAGCGAGAAAAATATATTAAATAGTCCCGCAAACAAGAAGTTTAAGGCTACTAATATAATAATACTCATTCCTGCAAAAAGTGGATTCCAAATAAGAATGAATGATACAATTGCACCTATAATACCCAAGACTAAAAGTCGACCCCAATTTCTGCTACCATACTTTTTGACGTCCAACGCAAAACCAATCGTAGAAATAGAACGAAATAGGAGGGTGCAGTTGGGATTTGTCCCCAAAAATTAGGCCCCCTTAGCTAAGTTATTAATCATCAAGTCCCATCGTTTAGCTAGTAAAATAGCTCTGAGAAAATATAAATCCTCTACAACATGCTCCTTCCAAAAAGTACCCGCA
>BQJU01000144.1 GCA_021604865.1 Saprospiraceae bacterium
CCACCACAACTCCCTAAACCTCCTAACCCCCCCCCCCACTACAGTTCCTCTTTTCCAAACTCTCCCTAAAACCCAAAATCTACCGCCTAAAACCTACTAAATCCAAACTCCCCCTAAAACGCCCCCGCTTCCGAAACCACAGAAGCATAGTTAATCACCGGTAATCTTTTCAAAAGCGGCATTTTATCAATTTTCTTTTTCTGTTTTTCCAGAAAGTCTGGAAGGGCCTGATCAAGGTCCACTTCGCTGATGATATCCCGAGCGACATAAACCTTGGGTTGCCAATAACGCGAATCATTCAGGTTGTCGATGACAATGCCTCTGGAAGTGCTATGAATAATAAAAAGGCCTTCCTCATTATTATCCACCACCATAGCTACATGGGAGACGGCACGTTTACGGGAGCGCCGAAAAGCAATCAGGTCACCAGCCTGGACTTGTTCCAGGGAGACCTCTTGCCCCAACTGGGCCTGTACTCGTGAAGAATGAGCCAAGGGAATGGAATACATGCCCATTAGATAAGCGGTAAACCCCGAGCAGTCAAAGCCTGTTTCCGGCTGGTAGCCACCATAGCGGTAGCGCAGGCCCAAATATTGCCTGGCTTCTTCAACGATCAGGTTTCTCAGGTAAGTTTGCTTCTCCAGATTGACATTTGTGCTGTCTTTATCATTCCTTGGAGGAATAGCAGCAAATGAAGAGAGGCTAGTAAAAACAATGAATAAACAACAAAAAACGACTTTTAAAAAGGGTTTCTCAACGTCCATATAACAGGTTTAGGTAAAGTCCTGGGATTATAACCTGTTTTTCACGGCTGCAAATTTACACTTTTTTCATTTTCAAGCTAACAAGTTGGGGTACTATTTATGTTAGAAGAGCATGTTTGGTCCCCAAACATGCTCTTAAAGAATTGCTATTCTGCAAGCGCACTATTCTTTGAGCGCTTACGTTCGTGTTCTTTCAGGTGAATTTTACGCAAACGCAATGATTCCGGCGTCACCTCTACATATTCGTCAGCTTGGATGTATTCCAGTGCTTCTTCCAGTGTAAAGCGGCGTGGTGGAATCAATTTCAATTTATCATCTGATCCGGAAGCCCGGACGTTTGACATCTTTTTGGTCTTGGTCAGGTTGATCACCAGATCACCAGGGCGACTATTTTCGCCTACTACCTGTCCTTCGTAAATATCCTCATTAGCACCGATAAAAAATTTGCCACGATCTTGCAGGTTGTTGATACTGTAGGGAATGGATTTACCCGTTTCCATAGTAATCAGGGAGCCGTTGATCCGGCCTGGGATATCTCCTTTATGTGGCTGAAACTCCTTGAACCGGTGAGTCATAATGGCCTCGCCCGCAGTAGCAGTCAGCATATTGCTACGCAGACCGATAATGCCTCGTGAAGGAATTTCAAACTCCAGTTGTACCCGATCTCCCTTAGGCAGCATAGACAACATGATGCCTTTGCGCTGGGTGATCATATTGATGGCCGTTCCCGAAACTGCATCCGGAAGGTCAATGGTCAATTCTTCAACTGGTTCGTGTGCTTTATCGTCAATTCTTTTGGTAATTACCTGAGGCTGGCCAATCTGTAATTCATAACCTTCCCGGCGCATGGTCTCGATCAATACAGACAAGTGTAATACCCCGCGTCCGTAAACCCGGAAAGAGTCTGCAGTACCAGTAGACTCAACACGCATAGCCAGGTTTTTCTCCAATTCTTTATCCAGGCGTTCTTTGAGGTGACGAGAAGTCACAAACTTACCTTCCTGACCAAAAAATGGAGAGTCATTGATGGTAAACAACATACTCATGGTCGGCTCATCAATGTCGATGGTGGGCAGTGCTTCCGGTGTTTCCGGATCAGCAATAGTATCACCGATCTCAAAGTTTTCGATACCAAATACGCCACAAATATCTCCTGCCTCAACTTCTTCAACCTCCTTGCGCTCAAATCCTTCAAAGACAAACAAGCCCCGGATTTTATGTTTGGAAATAGAACCGTCTTTTTTGACCAGAGAAACCTGTTGGCCATTTTTTAATATCCCACGGTGCAAACGTCCTACAGCAATCCGGCCGATATAGCGGGAAAAGTCCAGAGAAGTAATCAACAGTTGTGGGGTACCTTCTTCTACATGAGGTGCAGGGACGTATTCCACAATTTTATCCAGCAATGGGAAAATATTATCGTTAGGCTCCTTCCAGTCATTGTTCATCCAGCCATTTTTGGCAGATCCAAATACGGTAGGAAATTCCAATTGCTCTTCCGTAGCATCCAGGTTGAACATCAGGTCAAAAACTGCTTCCTGTACTTCATCAGGTGTACAGTTTTCTTTATCTACCTTATTTACTACTACAATGGGTCTGAGGCCCAATTCCAACGCCTTCTGCAATACAAAACGCGTCTGTGGCATCGGTCCCTCAAAGGCATCCACCAAAAGCAACACACCATCAGCCATATTCAATACCCGCTCTACCTCACCGCCAAAATCGCTGTGACCAGGGGTATCAATGATGTTGATCTTGATATCCTTATAGTTGATGGATACATTTTTTGCCAGAATAGTAATGCCTCTTTCTCTTTCCAGATCATTGTGATCCAAAATGAGTTCACCCGGCTTTTCGTGGTCGGCAAACAGGCGGCCGGCCAGCAGCATTTTGTCTACCAAGGTTGTTTTACCGTGGTCAACGTGGGCAATGATGGCAATATTTCTAATTTTTTTCATCATTTGTGAACTTATCACCGGCTCATAATTTCAATAAAAATCTAATAATGAGCCATTTACAATAAAATTTTGAACAAAAAATTACAACCAATAATTTTCTCTTCTTCAAATAGGCTGCAAAGGTACTCCTTTTCCTTTGTAAACTGCTATTTTTATCATTATCTGTAGACTGATTTTTTTAGCTACGGTGATATCGTGAAGGATAGTGGATGAGGCTAAGCATTCCTTCCTTCAAAAAAAGTGAAAAGTGAAAAGTGAAAAGTGAAAAGTGAAAAGTGAAAAGTGAAAAGTGAAATGTGAAAAGTGAAAAGTGAAAAGTGGGCACGCTAATCAGCTATTGCGCATTCCAATACGTCCTTGGGCCCCGAAACTTTAGCGAAGGCAACCATTTCTTCAAAAAAGATTTTATCTGCCTCACTCCTTCAACACCTTCCCACTCAAACTACCGCCTCGCGTTCCTAGCCGGTACCAATACAAACCAACCGGCCAATCCCTGATGGCTTCAACCAGGTATTTGTTTGCTCCCACCTGTACCAATAATTCGGTGGCAAACAACTCTCGCCCCTGTGCATCATAAATAACCAGCGTAGCTGAAGAGGCTATGCGACTGAAAAAATGAAACCACAATTCGGAACTTACAGGATTAGGAAATACCTGCCATTGAGAAATGAAAGCCGGTTCCCGCACTTCAGTGATAATGGTAAGCTGTACCTGTACAATACTGTCACAGCCATTGTTAGCAGCGTAAACTTCGGTGAGCAGGGTATCACTTTCGTAAACGATGCCGTTGTAGGGCTGACCGACCGTTAGGGCGGTATCGATATGGGTATAAATATCATCCTCCTGGCTCAGAGCCAGCACGACGACGCTGTCGCAGCCCAACGAGGTGAGGTATTCAAAAAGATAGGTGCCGGCCTCCTCAAAAGAAGTATCAACCCAGACGAAGGGGGGATCACAAAAACTAGTATCCACCAAAGTAGTCGGTGGACAAGTAATGGAGGTAAAGGCAAATGGCTCCCCACAGGTAGTAGCCAAACCGTGCACATGGTTATAAGGCACAATACTGATATAATAATCCATATCCTCCAGCAATGCAAAGGGCATGAGGTAACTGGTATCCAGCCCTACGTCCAATGGACCAATAATTTCCGTTCCGCCTGGGATAAGCCCCACACTCAGCCGATAGCCATCTACACAGCCGGGAACTTTTTGCCATTTTATTTCGGGTTGTAGGGCGGTGGTTGTAGAGGAAGGGGAAATGAGTTGGATGTTGCAGTTGGCGGGGCCGCCTTGGTAGTGTTTGATGATATTCCAATAAAGAGAAACACCATGATTAATTCCAGTCATAAAAATTGAAGAATTTGCCATATAAAAAGGAGCATCAGTACTTTGGTTATTCCATGTTTCTCCTCCATTGGTTGAAACAAATATTGATTTACTTAATGTTGATGTTGCCCAACCTATACTATCATTTAGAAAAAAGATTCTTCTGCAAAAAGCATTTTCGTTTTGTGTTATTAAATATTCATCCCAACTCTCTCCTCCATTTTCTGTTTTAAAAATTGTATTGCTTAAGTTAACAAACCACCCCGTTTGATCATTTAGGAAATGTAAATCTACATTTGGGCCAAATGGTCCAAGGCCTGAAGCAGGAGCAGCCAATTGTTCCTCCCAAGTTGCTCCAGCATTTGTAGTATGTAAAACCCTCGTAGGTCCGCCTTGGCTAATGCTTCCTGCAACCCACCCTTCTAGGCCATTAACAAAATCCAGAGCTGCCAATTCCCATTCCTCATTTTCAAAAATAATATCCCAAGATTCCCCTCCATCAATCGAACGATAAACCCGAGCATAGTTGGTCACCAAATATCCAGTGTCAGGGTTCAAAAATTCAATTTTTCTAGGAGGAGATTGATCATCTGTTGAAAAGGGGTACTCAGTCCAACTCTGTCCACTGTCTGAGGTTTTAAAAATTGTCCTGCTTGAGTGTCCTACCCAACCATATTGCTCTCCCCAAAAAAATATGCTGTAAGCTTTATCTAATTCTTCTTCTTCAACCATATTCCAGGATTGGCCACCGTCGGCAGTATGGAGTATTTCACCTAATCCATTACTGACCCAACCTATACTATCAGAAGGAAAAAAAACATCATTTAAAAACATTTCCTCATTTCCACTAAAAACCGTTTGCCAACACTGACTTTGCAGATTTATTGAGGATAACAAGAGATTAAAAATAAAAAAAAGGTTAACTCGGATCATAATTTGCTGTTTTAATTTCTGTAGATGCCATAAACACCAAAAGCCTGGAAGTAGAATCACTTCCAGGCATATCATTTAATCCAATTTATTTTTTAATTATTTTCCCACTCAAACTTTCACTAGCAGTTTCCAGGCGATACCAATAGAGACCGGTTGACCAATTAGCTATCTCACTAAGTCGATAGTTATTTTCTCCAATACCCAGGGTTAAGGAAATATGATGTAATTGTTTACCCTGTGCATCGTAAATATTGAATTCGGCCTTTGCGGCTTTTTTACTATTGATGTTAAACATCACCTCATTATTAGCAGGATTTGGTTGTATGGTAAGGGTAGTTTGATGTGCTGCATCTTCCGGCCAATCCTGCTCTGCTGTCGGTAAGCGATGACCTCGCGAACTGGCGAACCGAATCACCAGTGGCGTACCATCTTCCTTATATGCCAGTGCCGGAATATCGGTTTCGTTCAAAACCAATTCAGTCAAGATGCTGCCGCCAAATACCCAGGGTTCATCTTCAAATTCCAGACTCAACATTTTCTCACCGGAACCCAAGGTTTTACCGGTAGTGGTAGTATCATACCAGGCTATTTTTAAATTACCGGAAGTCGCTTCTGTTTTACCAATGGCATCAGAACTCATATAGGGCAAATCTTCTTCAATTTCTTCCTGGTAAACCCAGTTATCGGAATCAAAGTCAAAACCAAACTGGAAAGCAGCGATGGTGTCAAATTCTAAAGATGTAAACTCCAATTTCCTGCCTCCGGAGATAATCACCTCACTAACACTAACTTCTATGGTGTCCTGTATCTCAGATATATCACCGCAAGAGCAGTTGACATCCCCAATTTTTATCGCTCGAAAATCTATGTCCGAAGAATCCGGATACAAAATACACTCATCAAAACCAGCAGGGAATATCGGTAGTGCCTCAAAAGTATAATTAACCGGAACAAATCTCCATTGGTATTCAGGTAGTTCGGATATAGTTCCAAGGATAAGTTTTTGTAAAATAATTAAATCGACAGTACTAACAAGACCACTATTGTTGACATCCCCTGCAATCAATTCCTCTGGGTCATCAAACAGTTCCGCAGCTAAAATCTGTTTTCTAATCTTTATAAGATCCCGTGTACTCAATCCACATCTGACATCATCTGTTTTAATAGGAGTTAAGCCAAATTTCTTAGAAGCATCCAAAATTTCAAAGGTGTAACTTCCTTGGCTATCAGTAGTTTCCGTCTGCTCACATTCTGGCAAAAGAGGGTTTTGCCGACAGACCAAGGTGTCAGTTGCCGCCAGGGTATCCAGGCAAATGTTCACGCCCGAAATAGGAATATTATCGCCACACCACATCAAAATCTCCCCTTTACGTTTCCAACATCCGGTGGGGAAGTTCTCACTCAACACAGGAACACAAGTGGGGTTGATACCATAGGAAAACACTAAAATATTGGCTTTCATGGCCTGAACGCAACCTCCTGTACCATTAAAGACCAGGTTGAATAAACCGGCATCATCATAGGTGATTTCACAGTATCCTACAATTTCTATCCGAACTTTATTGCTAGCAGTATCTACCTGAAACGACACTGTCGTTTGGGAACAACCAGGAAATGGGTTGATCGTATTAACCATAGCAATAGAATCCAGTACAAGATCGCCGGAAGTGGTTATTTCCATTTCGAGAATAAAGGTATCTACATTGATATCAGTTTCCGGATCATTGAGGTTTTCCAAATAAACAGGGATCACCATACCCTCATCTTCGTATTGGATATCAGAAAACTTCACCTGAGGCGTACCCGCTGTCTGGCAAGGGAAAATATTACCAATCCGTAAGGTATCTCCAATACCGGGAGGTTGACAGCAATGGTTTAGACCGACGTAATCATTGATGTCTTTTACTAAAACTCTGGCGTAAAGAAAATCAAAAATAGCTTCGCCACCGGTGATGGGTTCGGAAGGGGCTTCAAGGGTGATTGTTCCTATTAGTTCCGATTCCAGACTATCTAAGATGAAGTCTGTAGCTGGAAAAGTAGGTGTAGATTTTCCAATAATCTTCGCACCATCTATTGAAAACTGAAAGAAATTCAATGCAGATTCGGCACTGAGAATCACCAAATTATCATAAACATCCTCCATTTCAATCTTAAAGTCCGCCCGGATGAGTGTGATAGTATCTGCCGCATGTACATTCCTCATTTTGATAGGCAATTCAGCAGTTTGTCCATCATAAGTAGCGTTATCCACATCAACAAAGAACTCCAGGCCTGGATTTAAAGGAGCATCGACACCACAATTATCTGGATCGGGGCCGGGTAAAGCAGGAATACCAGGGTGAGAAGGATAGAGTTTATAAACCATATTATGTCCAGGCTTTAGATCGTCACACTCCACTGCTGTAATGATATTGCCTAGATTGTCTTTCAAGTGAAAAGGGGTAGCTTCTACTGATAATTCAAATTCCGCCCCCGGTTCAGTTTCAATTGTAAGTATGATACTTTCCGTGAGAGATATAGGATTTAGAGGATTGTTAAAAACCAGATCGAAACCCTCTGCATCATAGTTAATGCTTGTATTAGCTGAAAAATTCTCACTAATATCTACAATCTTTCCATTGGTTAAGTCACCTATAAGGGTAAAATCAGCA
>BQJU01000145.1 GCA_021604865.1 Saprospiraceae bacterium
ACGGTATCCGCTCATAAAGTTGGGGCGACATCAAATTATTATGAGTATTCATATTTAAAAACAGCTATACCTCAGTCTATTATGAATTTTAATTTTGTAACTTCGGTCGTTTTACCACACAATTATGAGCGGATACAAAAAACGGACCAAAAAAGTCGCTCGGCTGGAGGATTGACCTAAAAAAAGCGGTCCATTTTAGTGGAAGAAATAAACTCGCTTTGATGTTTTGTGCTGGCTTGATCTTTTTTGATCGTTGGTCTTTTAGTTTTCTGGATTTTTTATTGGTTTTAGCTCAGAGCTTATTTGGAGGCCAACCTTTTTGCTACAAAAGCCGACCTCCAAATAAGCGTTTAAACTAATACACTTATATCTAACTATCAGAAGTAGGTTCGGTTTCTTCTTCTTCTGTATCCGGCGTAAATTTCTCTTTCAGATTGGGAATGCCGTTTTGTAGTTTGATATCAGCTTGCTTGTGTCTATGCTCCTTTAGTTCTTTTTCAGTCATGTGAGGTGGATGGCCTATCAGCCGTTCAACATCAGACTTTAGCAATACCTCTTTTTCCAGCAGGGCATTCGCCAAAACCTCGAGTTCCTTCTTTTTGTCTTTGAGCAGCACCTGGGCACGCTTATATTGAGATTGTACCATTTGACGCACCTCTTCATCAATCAGGGAAGCCGTTTCATCAGAATAAGGTTTCTGAAACTGGTCTTGTTGCATGCTGTAGAAAGAGACCTGCCCAACTTTATCATTCATACCAAAAATGGCAATCATGCTATAAGCCATTTTGGTTACCTGATCTAAATCGTTTTGGGCTCCGGTAGAAATTTTGCCAAAAATGATTTTTTCAGCAGCGCGGCCACCGAAGGTCATACACATACGGTCGAGCAGTTGTTCCGTCCGAGTGATGTACTCTTCCTTGGGTAGATATTGGGCATAACCCAATGTGCCAATGCCCCGGGGTACGATGGTTACTTTTACAAGTGGTGAAGCGTGTTCCAAATACCAGCCACAAATGGCATGGCCCGCTTCGTGGTAGGCGATAATCTTTTTCTCATCAGGAGAAATAAGCTTATTTTTCTTCTCTAATCCACCAATAACGCGGTCAAGGGCATAGTTGAAGTCATCCATATCCACCGCTTTTTTATTGCGGCGGGCAGCGATCAATGCAGCTTCGTTACAGACGTTGGCAATCTCGGCTCCTGCAAATCCCGGCGTCATTTCAGCCAGCGCATAGGCGTTGATATCATCTGCTTTTTTGATGGTTTTGAGGTGAACTTTGAAAATTGATTCCCGGCCTTTCAAGTCAGGGCGGTCGATGCCGATCTGGCGATCAAAACGACCTGGACGCAACAAAGCAGTATCCAGTACATCAGGGCGGTTAGTGGCAGCCATAAGGATAACACCTTTGTCTGTGCTAAAACCATCCATTTCCACCAGCAATTGGTTCAGCGTATTTTCTCTTTCATCATTTCCGCCTTGAAAACTATTGCGGCCTCTAGCCCGTCCGATGGCATCAATTTCATCGATGAAGACGATACAAGGTGCCTTTTCACGAGCCTGCTTGAAAAGATCCCTTACCCGGGAAGCACCTACGCCTACAAACATTTCCACGAAATCGGAACCGGAAATAGAAAAGAAGGGTACATCTGCCTCACCAGCCACCGCTTTGGCCAGCAGCGTTTTACCAGTACCCGGAGGGCCCACCAGCAGTACGCCTTTAGGTATTTTACCACCCAGGGAGGTATATTTTTTTGGATTTTTAAGGAAATCGACCACTTCCATCACTTCTTCTTTGGCTTCGTCTAGTCCGGCCACATCCTGAAAGGTCACATTAACCTTACTATTCTGATCAAAAAGTGTGGCTTTGGATTTGCCAATATTGAAGATCTGAGCGCCCGGACCACCACCACCGCCACCTACACGGCGCATAATGAATATCCAGATACCTATGAAAATAATGATGGGAATTACCCAGCCTAGAAGGGGGGTCAGCCAGTTTTGCTGCGTCTTGAAGTTGGCATAAATCCAATTCTCTCGTGGGATATTTTCTTCTTCCTGAATATTTTTCAAAAATTCATTGAAAGATTCAGGGGTACCAACTTCGAGCCAATATTGAGGACGGTTGCCGCCTAGATTACTTGTAGCAGCGTCCTGGTATTCCGGATCGCTAAGCTTGGACTCCTTAATATAGATCTGTGCAGTCTTATTATTAATAACCACAATTTTTTGCACTGCCTCATCGCTAATCATCTTTTCCAGGCGATTGAAGGCAATTGGGTCTTTGCTACCTTCGGAAACGCTGTAAAAATTTAAAGCCAGTAAAAACAATGCAATGACACCATAAATCCAATACGTGTTGAATTTTGGCCCACCAGGTTTACCCTCTTTATTATCTTTTTTGTTTTTATTCTCCATTATAGTTTTTCTTCTCTTTTATTCTGACTACAAACACCAACATTAACACACTATATAAACGCAGGTAGTACAATTTCGTTGCGAATTCTCGACGAAGACCCGCTATACAACGATTTTTTCCGTCTTTTTGATCGTTTTAGTATCGATTAGATGGTTTGATACTCTGTAACTTTGGCATCACTCCAGAGTTCTTCTAATTCGTAGTATGATCTGGTTTCCCGATAAAATACATGCACCACAGTAGAAAAATAGTCCAAACAAACCCAGAGTGCATTGCGCGTACCTTCTATATGTGTGGGCAGGGTATCAGCTTCTATTTTAACGCGCTTATTAATATTATCAGAAATGGCTTTCACTTGAGTATTGGAATCTCCCTCACAGATAATAAAAAAATCTGCAGGGGCTTCATCAAGGTGTCGCAAATCAAGTTTTACGATGTTCTTTCCTTTAATGTCTTGAATACTATCAATGATCAATTCGTGGAATATTTCGGGATTGAGCTGCTTACGTTGTACTTTTGCTTGTGAATTCAAATTTTGAATTTATTAGTTTTGTGAATTATCAGAGGAATCCATCCACTGACTTATACATGTTAAAGATACGAATTCTTGCAAAATAGAAACACACTTTTTATAGGAAAGGTTCTGCTGAATTATGCAAGCCTTGAATCCACCAATGCCAGTGCATTAGAACTACTATCAAAAAGCAATCCAAGTGAAGGAACTGTCATATCGGCTTATGAACAGACCATTGGGAGAGGACAAATTGGCAGTAGTTGGGAAAGTGAGGCAGGAAAAAACCTGACGCTTAGCCTGATCTTGTATCCAAAATTTATACCGGTACGGCATCAATTTATCTTAAACCAGGCTATTGCATTGGGCGTGCGGGACACCGTTGCGGCCTTTGTAGATTCTGAAGTTACCGTTAAATGGCCCAATGATATTTACATTAGAGGCCATAAAACTGCAGGCATATTGATTCAGAATCAGCTGTTGGGTAGTAATCTTCAAGCTTGTGTAGTGGGTATTGGTTTGAATGTTAATCAAAAAATATTTTCTCCGGCTTTGAGTAATCCGACTTCTTTGTTGTTGAATGTAACATCGACTTTGTTAGATTTGGGGTCGGTCCAGGAAGAACTTTTTATCCAGTTGGAGCAGCGGTATCTGCAATTGCGGGGCGGGCAGGAAGCGAAAATTCAAGGGGAATATTTGCAGTATATGTACCGATACGGCACTTTGGCTGATTACGAACGGGCCGATGGGACCCGCTTTCGCGGAACAATTGCAGGCCTGACAGAAACGGGCAAACTCCTGGTCCGGCACGAACATGGAACGGAAGCTTTCGAGATAAAAGGAATAAAATTTTTAGCATGAAAATTCACATTATCACCATTGGTGATGAAATACTGATTGGCCAGATTGTCGATACCAATTCGGCTTGGATGGCTCGCCAACTCAACCTGATTGGCGCTGAAGTCAATTGGATTACCTCGACTTCGGATGATGAAGCGGCAATCAAACACGCCTTGGGAAATGCCTTGCTGGATACAGATGTGGTGCTGATTACGGGAGGGCTGGGGCCAACAAAAGACGATATTACCAAAAAATGTCTGGCCGATTTTTTTGAGGTAGGTATGGTATTTAGTGAAGAAACGCACGCCCGAATTCTTCGATTATTTGAGCGATGGGGTCGATCGCCCACGCCTGCACATAAGGAGCAGTGTTTTATGCCGGCCAATGCCGTTTTACTCAAGAATAAAATGGGAACTGCACCGGGCATGTGGTTTGAGCACAATAAACAAGTCGTCGTTTCCATGCCTGGTGTACCCGTTGAGATGAAATATTTGATGGAATTTGAGGTGATTCCACGGTTGAAGGAACGCTTTCAGGGCAAACCCATTGCGCACCGGACCATATTGACAGTAGGGGAGGGGGAATCCAGGATTGCTGCGAAGATTGAAGATATTGAATCCAGCCTGCCTACGAGCCTCAAATTGGCCTTCCTGCCTGGCCTGGGGCAAGTGAGGTTACGCCTGACCGGCCGAAATTCTGATGTTCTGCAAATGAATCGTGAACTGGACGACTATATCCATCAGATTCAGGATCGATTGAAGGAATTTGTTTTTGGTCATGATACGGAGCGGTTAGAGGAAGTGGTAGGGCGTATCTTGCGGGAGCGCGGGCTGACCCTAGCTACTGCTGAGAGTTGTACCGGTGGTTATCTGGCACATCGGATCACTGCTATTCCGGGAGCTTCGGATTATTTTTTGGGCAGTACGGTGGCCTACTCTAATGAAGTCAAACAAAAACAGCTGGGTGTCAAAGCGGAAACGCTGGAAAAACACGGCGCCGTTAGCGAAGCTACAGTGAAGGAAATGGTACGTGGTGCCCTTGCCTTGTTTGGGTGTGATATCGCCATCGCCATTTCTGGCATCGCAGGGCCTGATGGCGGTACTCCCGATAAGCCAGTAGGGACAATCTGGTTGGCGATAGGCAATAAGGATAAGACACAAACACTGAAACTACAACTGGGAAAAGATCGCAAGGGCAATATCAAATATACGGCGGTGCAGGGGTTGAATATGATCCGGTTGTTTGCTGGGTAATGTTTTGATGTGTGGATTTTATGGATCAAACGGACTTTAATGCTGCGGTAAGTGATTATTTTTGTAACGGCTTTTGTTGGATATAGCTGCCGGGATGTATTTGGCAATAAAGGCTTGTATCAAAGCACGCTGCTGCGTAAGGTGCCTGGAGTGCAGCCGTAGCTCAGCGGAGGCTGGCCCATAGGGCTAAGGCGAATGCCGCACACGGAAGGGACCGACCCGTTTTTATAAAATATACTAATATTATATCGGGATTGAATGGTAAATGACCGACTACTGATTGGCGGAAACAAAGGGATACGCCCTAATTATTGTTTTAAAGTTGTCTTCCAAAAATGCTTGTACTAACCACTACATTCTTCCAATTCGTTCCATTCTGTCTAAAGCTTTAGGCGATTCATCGAACAAAGTAAGTGAAGCAAGAAAGCTTTGGTACATTAGATTGTCTATTTTTTCACTCAAGCGAATTGCCGTATGAATCTGGAGGAAAACATCAAAATTGCGCTTCGGTCTGTCAGATCCAACCTGACCCGGGCGATTCTGACCCTACTGATTATTGCTTTTGGGATCATGGCCCTAGTGGGCATTCTTACGGCTATTGATAGTGCAATCTATTCGCTGAGCAGCAATATGTCACACCTGGGAGCCAATAGTTTTGATATAGACCCCAAGGGGGATGGCCTGCACGGACGTCGGGGAGGAAGGGAAGACAGACCGGCTCCACCGATTTCTTATAAGGATGGGCACGAATTTAAGGAGCGCTACAAATATCCTGCGCGGACTTCTTTGTCGTTGTATTGCACCGGAGGGGCGACGATCAAATATGAGGATAAAAAGACCAACCCGAATATCCTTATTTTCGGTATTGATGAAAATTACCTGGAAGCAAGGGCTTTTGAACTAGAAATGGGGCGGAATTTTACAGCCAAGGAGTCGCTCAATGGCGGCTACAAAACCATTCTGGGTGCTGAAATAGCTAAACAACTTTTTGATGGCAAGGCAGATAAAGCAATTGACCAGACCATTGCTGCCGGTAATATCAAGCTAACGGTGGTGGGTGTACTCAAATCCAAAGGCTCCAATATGCGGGATAGCGATGATCGGCGGATATTGATACCGCTGCAAACCGCCAAACGGTATTATGGCACCAACCAGTCAAACTACGGATTAATGGTGTCGGTCAATGAGGCTACACAAATTGAAAGTGCTATTGGCAATGCGACAATGGTATTTCGCAATGTGCGTGGCCTGAAAGCTTCTGAAGATAATGACTTTGAGATATCAAAAAGCGATGGTCTGATTAGTATCATCGAGGAAAATACCCTCTATTTCCGCTTGGCAGCCATCGGCATTGGACTGATTACGTTGCTTGGTGCTGCGATTGGGCTGATGAATATCATGCTAGTTAGTGTCACGGAGCGAACGCGGGAAATCGGTATCTGTAAAGCCATTGGTGCCAACCGTAAGAGCATCATGATTCAATTTTTGACAGAAGCCATAGTGATCTGCCAGATGGGGGGGGCTGTTGGCATTCTGCTCGGTGTATTGGTTGGCAACATCGTAACCTACCTGATGGGGGGCAATTTCCTATTCCCCTGGTTGTGGATCACCATAGCAATAATTACATGTATGGTCGTTGGCTTACTTTCGGGTTTGTATCCGGCGCTTAAGGCTAGTCGGTTGGATCCGATTGAGGCTTTGCGGTATGAGTGATTTTTTGAAATCGCTGCGCTGTGAGATTGCTTTGCTGACTTAAAGAAATTCTCCAATATCTTTTTTGTTTGATACCTGGTGCGACTACGCTGTAGTCGAAAACCGTTGCATTATGACGAGCTAACATATTTGGACTACGCTGTAGTCCAAACCGATGGCGGTAAAACCGGACTTATGGTAAATGTGTTCCAACCATTGCGCTGGATTGTCAGATCATTTGCAGCCAAAGGTAATAGATGAAGATCGGCATTATGCTAGGCAAAGGTTTTTGTTTGATCTTTGGTTTTCTTACAGTTTTTCGGTTTACCGCCAGAGGGGGGGGCAAAAACAATAGATAAAGATCGGCATTATGCAGTCAAGATTTTTGTTTGATTTTGGGAGGTAGGTTTGAGATTTGGGGCTTTAAACAATCGGGCGTCTTCATTTTTTTTTGGTGGCAAAAGAAAAAGAAGCAAAAAAAAACCATTCCGGCTGGAGGATTGACCTAAAAAAATCGGCCCATTTGGATGGAAGAAATAAACTCGCTTTTTTGATTTGTGTTAGCTTGATCTCTTTTGATTGTTGGTCTTTTTGGTTTCTGGTTTTTTATTGGTTTTAGCTCAAGCAGGATTTCTTCTTGAGCGGTACGGCTGCCGCTTTTTTCTTAACGGCCAATGCTCCTATGCCGGAACCCGCCTTCGCCTTCGCGTAGCCGCTATGGCAGAGCGAGGCCGCGCTGAGTGCATGTTTAGTGGCTGATTGGGTGGAAGTTGGTTGGTGGGGTGGTGTTTTATACCAGCAAAAAGCAATAGAATAAAGATCGGCGTTATGCAGACAAGTCTTTTGTTTGATTTTGGGAGGTAGGTTTTAGATTTGGAGCTTTAAACAATCGGGCGTCTTCATTTTTTTTTGGTGGCAA
>BQJU01000146.1 GCA_021604865.1 Saprospiraceae bacterium
CTTCCGGTGACTTCTACCAATCAACAACGCCTCCCCATTGCGCATCACCAACTGATTGCCTTCCAGGTAATGCACATGCTGAAGGTTGATGATGAAAGATTTATGGATGCGGATAAAAGTGTCCAAGGGCAAACTTTCCTCAAAACCAGTCAATGTCCTGGGGGTCAAATAAAACCGGTCTTTCAGCCAGACTTTGACGTAATTGCCGTGACTTTCGAAGTAATAAATATCGGCCAGGTTTAGCTGGATATAACGTTTATCTGACTTGATGAAGAGCTGATCATTGGTGGCAGCATTGGCAGCGCTTGTTAAATCGTTTTGTTGTAATTTCCACTGCTGCAGATCGGAGGCTTTGTGTACGGCCTTGAGGAAGCGGTCAAACCGGAAGGGTTTTAACAAATAATCACAAACATCGAGGTCAAAACTCTCCAACGCATATTCCTGGTGGGCGGAGGTGACGATAACCAATGGTTTATTTTTGACAATGCGCAAAAAATCCAGCCCCTTTAGTTTCGGCATTTGCATATCCAGAAAGATCAGATCAACTTCGTTCTTTTTCAAAAAATCGAGGGCATCAATGGCCAGATAAGATTGACCCACGATGTCTAACATGGGCACATCTTTGGCAAAATTCAGGATGATATTGTGTGCCAAAGGTTCATCATCGACAATGAGGGCCTTCAGGGTCATACGGTCCATACGGCTAAATTTGCTGTAAAGGTAGTACCTTGCGCTTCCGTTGTCAAGCGGTGGCGGTCTGGAAATAGAAGCTCCAGACGGCGATGCAAATTTTCCAGGCCAATGCCTTTATGTTTTGACAAAATTGGTTCAAAGGAATTTTCGCACCTAAAAACCAGCCGCTGGGCATCACTTTTCACCTCGATGTTCAAAAAACAGTTGCCTTCTGCCGGCTCTATTCCATGTTTGAAGGCATTCTCTAGCAGGATAATCAATAATAGTGGCGGAATTTTCATTGAATGTTCAGCAATATCTTCCTCAAAAGTCAAATCAAACTTTTTATACAAGCGGATTTTTTGCAACTTCAGGTAATCCTGTAAATAATTCACCTCCTCCTGTACCGATACTTCTTTCTCTTTGCCTTTGTAAATGACATAACGCATCAATTCTGACAGCTGTAAAATTACCTCCGGACTTTGATCCGACTTTTCCAGACTTAGCGAATAGAGGTTGTTCAGGGTGTTAAAGAAAAAATGCGGATTGATCTGTTGTTTCAGCAGATTGAGCTCCTGTTCTACCTGTTGTCTTTCCAGTTGGGTGATTTCATGAGCCTGTTGAAACCATTGCAGGGCCACAATGATAGGCAGGCTAAAAATGATGACGATAAAAGGGAACAGGACGTTTAGTTCCGTAAAGACTTCGAGGGTTTGCTCTGGCAATAAGGCAGGTGCCTTCCTGACCAGGGGTAAGCTGACAAGTATTTGTGCCAGAATGGGAAAAAACAGGGCGATACTTCCAATTATGGCAATGGCGTAAACCAGGATACCTCTTACCTTGAGTATATGGGGGATCAACACCTTATCATTGAGCCAATAAAAAAAATAGAGCGAGGCATAAATCAGGAAAAACTGTATGGTAAAGGCTACAAACAAGAAAAAGTGCCTGAATACCTCGGATAGATGCAAGGAGGTCATAATGACTTCCGTGGCATAAAAGGTTTCCAAATTGGAAACCGCCATCATGCTAAAAAGGATCGAGAACAACAGCATAGTCAATAGGATCGCCCGGTCTATGCCGATCTTTTTTAGCCAAAGGGTGATCTTTTTCTGGCGAATCCAATAGGTATTTGCTTCTATAGCTAGATCAAGACTGGCCAGGGCAAACCACAGACCAATAAAATAATCATTTAAGCCAAAAAAAGGTAAATAGTCATTCAATACATCCTGGGCCAGCCAGGTAATAAAACCAGAGTAACCTACAAAAACGACCATCCAGAACAACACGTATCGCCAACCGGTAAATTGCCGTTTTATTTTCTCCTTCAAATGCTCAAAAGTCAACACAGGTGAATAAAATACCAGTAGCGTCAGCAGACAGAATAAATATTGACGCCAGTTGTGGGGCGCCGTATTAACAGCTCTTTCAGCAGATAGCACTAAAAAAACAGCCAAAAACAGCCAGCTGTCGTTGGTTTGTAAATATTTTCTGATATGCTGAAAGATCTGTTTTATCATACTGCAAAGAAGCTAATTTATAAGTAACTCCTCAAATTTTCGGGATCAACCGCAAAGAATTCGTGATGATCCGCAAAATGCAGTAGTCCAAGCGAAATGTGCCATTCATCACTGGAATGGTGGCAAGCATCACTTTTCTTTGCCTTTGCTGTTGGTCTGACCCTATCTTGCCAATAAAAAACTGAGTCATGAACCACCTCCACATCCGCAATTTATCAAAGACCTATAGGAATGGCGTCCGGGCATTGCAAGATATCTCGTTAGATATCAGCAATGGCATTTTCGGCCTATTGGGGCCAAATGGTGCTGGCAAATCTACACTCATGCGCAGCATCGCAGCCTTGCAGGAACCGGATCATGGTCAGATTATTTTTAACGATAAAGACATTGTCGCCCATCCTCAATATATCCGTCAGCAATTGGGCTATTTGCCCCAGGAGTTTGGCGTATACCCCGGCCTATCTGCCTTCCATTTAATGGATCATTTGGCCATTCTTAAAGGCATTACAAAAAAACAAGAACGATACGAGCAGGTTAATGCCCTACTGCAACAAACCAACCTGTATATGCAAAAAAATCGAGCGGTGAGTACTTTCTCTGGAGGTATGAAACAGCGATTTGGCATCGCCCAGGCCTTATTGGGCAACCCCCAACTACTCATCGTTGATGAACCTACGGCGGGGTTAGACCCACAGGAGCGCAATCGGTTTTTGGATTTGTTGAGTGAGGTTGGTGAACAAAAAATCGTAATCCTCTCTACCCATATTGTGGAAGATGTGCGGGATATGTGCCAACGATTGGCCATTATCCATGAAGGGCGACTGGTTCGACACGGGGTTCCTTCCGATCTGATTAAGGAACTACAAACCAAGGTATGGCAAAAAACCTTGCCTAAAGAAGCGAGCAACCAATTGCAGTCTTCCTTCAATATCCTTTCTACCCGCCTTTTGGCTGGACAGCGGAGAATCCGGATTTGGTCGGAGCAGCTACCGGGCGAAGGATTTGAGTCTATCGAACCGGATCTGGAGGATGTCTATTTTTCTACGTTTTCCGCCAAGAAGGGCAGTTGACTTTTCTGTTCCGAACAATTAACCCTAACTCCTTGATCTCTTCAACTTGACAAATTCATGATTACGCAATTATTACGCTTCGAATGGCGCTATCATATCAAACATATCTCTTTTCTGGCTTTCGGCTTGTTTTTTGGCCTCATGGGGTTTCTGCTCTCCGGAAGAGTATTTGGGGAATCCAATTTGTATGACAACTCGACCTACAATATTACCCTGGTGATGGGACTGCTCTCACTGGCTGCGCTCTTTTGTATGATGGTATTGGCCAGCCGGGTATTGTTACGTGATCATCAATACAAGATGGAGGAGCTGATTTATGCAACGCCGGTATTGAAACGATCCTTTCTGGCTAGTCGATTTATCGGCTTTTTCACTATTGCCACTTTCTTATTTAGCTTTTCTATGCTGGGGCTCTGGCTGGGCGCGATGTTGTCTCCGGCGGGACCTGATAAGCTAGGACCGATCTTATTGAGCCATTACATTTGGCCATTTATGGTATTGGCGGTACCCAATTTATTGCTAGGTGGTGTGGTTTTATTTGCCATCGCCAGTCTGACCAGAAATACTATGGCCACCTATCTTGGCGGCATATTCCTGTATTGTTTGTATTGGTCGGCAGCTATGTTTTTGAATTCGCCTATGATGGCGGCTTCTACACCTGCAAGCCCGGAAGGACTAGCCCTGGCGGCTGTATTGGATCCTTTTGGGCTGTCTGCCTTTTTTGAACAAACACAGTACTGGGAAGTAGCACAAAAAAACAGCTCCCTTATTGCCTTAGAAGGGCATTTTTTATACAATAGGATTTTGTGGGTGGCGGTTAGTGGTTTGGTGTTATTGGGAAATTATTTTGGGTTTCGATTTAGGAGAGGCGTGGTTAGGCGTTCAACTATTGGCCAGGCTATTCCGAGGGAACCAATTGATAATATGGCTGAGAAAATTAGTCTGGCCAACCGAAGTGGTCAGACTAAGAAGCCAATCAAAATCCAACAATTATGGAGCAATTTTAGGATTGAATTTCGACAGGTTACCTATAGCTGGCCATTTTTGCTGATCCTGCTATTGTGGGCAGGTATTGTGGCTTCGGAAATATTGACCCGTATTTACGGTGGTGGAGAATACGGCACCAGCCTTTACCCTACCACCAACCTGATGATCTGGCTCTATGAAGAACCCTTCCAGTTTTTGGCAGCCCTGCTGGTTATCTTTTATGCAGGAGAAGTTGTACACCGGGAGCGGGAGCTGGTTATGCACGAACTAAAAGATAGCCTCCCAGCAGGAAATATGATTTTTTATGGGAGTAAATATTTGGCACTAGCCAGTATTCCCATGTTATTGATTGGTACGGCGGTAGTCATCTCCATAGGCTGTCAGCTATCTAAAGGATGGATGGTTTTTGAACCTTTACAATACGTCGCTTCTTTTTATCTGCTAGGCTTTCCATTCTGCCTTTTTGCGGTGCTGGCATTATTTATTCAGACCATCACTCCCAATAAGTATGTCGGCATGTTTTTTTGTTTGTTAGGACATCTATTACTGACCTCTTCCCTTAGTCATAACATTGGCATACATCATCCATTATTAAAAGTGGGGGCATTTCCGGAGGTGACTTACAACAATATGAATGGCTTTAGTTTTCAGCTGCTTGCATTTAATTGGATAGCGGTGTATTGGAGCAGTTTTTATTTGCTAGTGGGGTATGTGACTTATCGGCTTTGGCGGCGAGGTACGATTGCTGGTTTAGGAAGTAGGATGAGTAAGCTTCGGAATAACTGGCGGCATAAAGATACGGTATTGGTGTCCATTTTTGCAATGTTGTTTCTGGCAATAGGCAGCTTTATTTATTACAATACCAATGTGCTCAATAGCTATCAAACCAAGGATGCCGTTTTGGATCAAATGGCAGCCTATGAAAAAAAATACAAGGCTTATGCCGATATTCCTGAACTAAACATTGTTGAGCTGAAAACTAAAGTTGATCTATATCCAAGCAAACGAAAATACAGGATTAACCACGATTATTTATTGGAAAACAAAACGACTGAAGCGGTAACTGAACTCTGGTTTACTACTTCAAATTTAACCCGAGTCGTTCGCTTCCACATCAGCAATGCCCAGCTTCGCAACCATGATACCATTCATCAGGTATATTGGTTTGAGTTGGACGAGCCTTTGCTGCCTGGGCAAAAAATCCACATGGAATATGATATTACAGATAATCATCAGGGCTTCAAAATGAGTACTTCGGTCCGGGAAATGGAAATTGTAAAAAATGGAACCAATATGATGAACATTTATCTGGCACCTTCTTTTGGATATCGCTATGGTAATGAAATCACCGACAAGGAAGAGCGTAAAAAAAGAGGCCTTCTGCCTAAGGAAGAAAAGCAGGAAGATCCATTACATGTTGGTGAAACGGATGAAGACAGCGAAACTTATTACAAATTTCCTTTTGAGGCGGTCATTTCCACTGATTTTGGACAGACGGCTATCGCTCCGGGCAAATTGATGGCTCAATGGGAGGAAAACGGCCGCTCTTTCTTTCACTACAAAGCAGCTCAGCCAATCAATAACTTCTACAGCTACCTTTCTGCTGATTATCAGTTGAAACAAAAAGATCACAATGGTATTTCGCTAGAATTATATTATGCTCCCGGGCATGATTACAATATTGATAAAATGATGGAGGCAATGGAACAAACCCTGGATTATTGTCAGCAAGCCTTCTCGCCTTATGGTCTTGATCATCTGCGCATTGCAGAGTTGCCCGGCCATTGGCCTATGGGCGGATATGCGACATCGGGGGTCATTGGCCTGGTAGAAAACAGGAGCTTTTTTACTGACCTGAGTGATTCCACCAGCTTTGATGTGGTCACCAAAAGGGTAGCTCATGAAGTGGCGCACCAGTGGTTTGGCCATCAATTAAATCCTAAAAATGATGCCGGTGCCTCCATGTTGGTAGAATCCTTTGCCAAGTATATCGAATGTGTGATCATCGATCAGCAATATGGTAAAAGCCAATTGCGGGCGCTTCTAACGGATCAAATGGACGATTATTTCAAAAACCGCAACCGAACCAACAAGCTGGAACCGCCGCTGGACCAGGTTGACGATCAGTCCTTCATTTATTATGCCAAAGGCTGTGTAGTGATGAATGCGCTCCGGGATTTATTGGGAGAATCAATACTCAACGATGCCATACAGGAGTTATTCCTTTGCCATGCTTTCCCAAATCCAAGAGGTAGTGCAGCAGATTTTGTACAAATACTAAAAAACCGGGCACCAGCAGAAACCCACACCCAAATCGACGATTGGGTATCAAAGGTGGTCGTTTATGACAACAAAATCGAATCGGTAGATTACCAACAATTAACAGACGGCCGCTACGAAATCACCGTTGGTGTTCAGGCTCAAAAAAGTAAACAAAAAGCCGATGGAGTACTGGAAACGGTCACATTTGAAAACCCGATGACCATTGGTTTTTTTGATCGTCACCCCGATTTGGTCAACCGCCTTGGTAAGCGTAATTATTTGCGCAAGCAGACCATAAAAAATGGAGGCAATCAACTGACTTTTATCCTGGACCACCTACCCCGGTTTATTGTGCTCGACCCTTACTTACATTTGCCGGATAAAAATGTGGTGGATAACGTGTGGAGTTGTAAATAAGCATCCCGGCTCCTTCTTGTTTTATTGTTGTAGCTACCTGCACACTGGCCCGTTTCATTTTGCAACGTCCACCTATTTGAATGGAGACATAAACCTCTGATTATCAAAAAAAATAAATGCACCCTCTCCCGGCGCAACTGATCTGAAAATTAGCTAATATTGTACGTCAGTGCATGTTTGGAGGTAGTCATTCGGACTGCAAATTTCGGCTTTCGGAACCTCATTTTGCTTGTTTTTGTGTCCGTAGCGATGCTATGAACACAAAAATAAGCTAGCCTGAGGGGCCAGCGAAGAATAAGTTGTCTGTTTCAGGCGAGCTATTTTGTCACCAGCCTAGGCGCGAAAACCGCGCTTGGCCACTACTAAGCAAGGATTTGAGCAACAACGGCTGGTGACAAAAGAGCCGCATCAAATGGGTAAGTTAT
>BQJU01000147.1 GCA_021604865.1 Saprospiraceae bacterium
TGGCTGCAAAGGATCACTTTTTCGATGATACTTCGTTACTTTTCTTGTCCGTACCTCGGGGTATGAACTTCAAAAAAAGCCTTGTTTCATCAAAAAATTGACGCTTTTCGCTACAAAAGCCGACCTCCAAACATGCTCTAATGAGCATGTTTGGCTCAATCCTTATCGAATTTATTAAAAAGAGCATCTTCGGAGCTTATGCTTGTTGAGCATTAACATCTTGGACCTTGGTGTCAATATTAAATATTTATTTATTCCTGTAAACTCATATTTAATTTTATAGCCAGAATCCCAATCTATTGATTTTCATCTAGCATCTGTAACAAACGTACTCTTTGACTCTATTTAAATAATTACCCCCCCTATTATAGTAATTATCATATTCTAATTGGTCTGTTATTCATTTTCGTTTTTCGGATAAATTGTCCGGACTACACAAATAATCCTATTAACTGAACAAACAAATTAATTCGTAATGAGAAAAGTATTTACACTGATTTTGGGGGCAGTGTTGTTGTCAAATGTTTTATCGGGACAAGCTTCAAAATTTGAAGGAGGCATATTTCTGGGAGGTGCAAATTTCCAGGGAGACCTGGTAGGGCCTGACTTGTTTATGTTGGAACAAACAACCTTCGCCTATGGGTTAAATTTCCGATATCACCTTTCACATGCCTTTGCATTGCGAGCCAACCTATTACATGGCAAACTTAAAGGAGACGATTCTAATTTTGATCGGCTCAAAGAAAGGGGGTTTAGTTTTCAGACTCCATTGACCGAATTTTCCGTTCAATTTGAATGGGATATATTAGGCAAACGATCCAGTATTTCTCCTTATTTTTTTGGTGGCCTGGGCTTTACCTTTTTTAAACCTAAAACCCATTATGGCGATCTAGAAGCCAAACCATTAAATCTGAAAAAAATTGACCAGGATCGGAAAGGGGATTATGCGACAACGCTACCAACCATTCCAATGGGATTAGGCATCAAAATTGACCTCTCAGAAAAATGGGTATTGGGACTTGAGCTGGGCATGCGCACGGCTTTCTCAGATTACCTTGACGGTGTCAGTCAAGCGGGCAATCCGGATAAAAATGATTGGTATTCTTTTTATGGTACGACCATTACCCATCGTTTTGGCATGAAGGATACCGATAAAGATAAAGTGGCCGATAAATATGATGCTTGTCCGGAGGTCTTTGGTGTTCCAAGTTTAAAGGGCTGCCCGGATACAGATGGCGACATGGTAGCCGATAAGGACGATGCTTGTCCGGAGGTTTTTGGTCTGATCAAATTAAAAGGCTGTCCCGATTCCGATAATGATGGTGTTGTTGATCAATTTGACAGTTGCCCGAATCTAGCTGGCATTCCATCCTTGCAGGGCTGTCCTGATTTGGATAAAGACGGTATCGCTGATCATGAAGACCTTTGTCCAACCCTGGCCGGTTTACCCGATCGTGGAGGTTGCCCATTTGCAGATTCAGATGATGATGGCATAGAAGATGAACTAGACAATTGCCCGCAACTGGCGGGAGTGGCTGCCAATAACGGATGTCCGCTAGATACGGATCAAGATGGCATTTATGACGACAGCGATGCTTGCCCAACCGAAGCAGGTCTAGCATCCACCAATGGATGTCCGGATATCGATAATGACGGCATTGTTGATAGTAAAGATCAATGCCCACAAGAATTTGGACTGGCCAAATACGATGGTTGCCCCAAGGCTTTTAGCGATGAATTAGAAGTTATTGACCTTAATATTCGAGCCGTCTGGTTTGAAACTGCTAAGGTCAATATCAACAAAGCAGGGACCTCAAGGCTTGATGAAACCGCCATTCTGATGCTACGCAACCCAAAGCTAAACTTGAGGATCAATGGTTATGCCGATAGCCGCGGCAATGACATTGTCAATCAACAACTATCAGAAATGCGGGCAAAAAGATGTTTTGAGTATTTTGTAAGCCTGGGCGTCAAGGCATCGCGAATGGTTCATCAAGGTTATGGGGAGAGCAACCCCATTGGCAATAATGCCACCCCTGAAGGCCGCCGACTCAACAGACGTGTAGAAATTGAATTATTAAACCAGCAAAAATAAATAGGCTTAAAAATTCTTCGGCTGAACCCAAGGGATTTTGTCCTAGAACTAAAATAAAAAATCAGAAAGATGGGCTGTTACAGTCCATCTTTCTATTTTTGAGAAAAAACTTTATGTCTACACCCAGTAGCCAACGGACCAGAGCACAAGAATCACGTGCTGCCATACAACGCCTTTATATTGCTATGCGGCATTTATTCATCCGCGGAGGTTACAAACCTTTAGGTGTCTCTGGCGAGGCAATGATTGAAGCATTAATGGTATTACGTCCGGAAATTTACGGTGCCATAACCGATCCTGAGCGAGTAGAACTAGACGGATTATTATATATCTTTCAGCGCCTCCCCCGAGGTATTGAAGAATGCCGGTTTGTACGCCTGATCTCCAGAGAAGGCTTTGAAAACAGTAATTTTAATCCCATCATTCCTCCTAAACGGAGACGTAATGCCTACCGGATTGACCAGAATGAGATGTATATCGAAATGACTCGCGGCCGAAGTGATATCTATGATATTATGACCCACCTGACTTTTCTGTATATAGAGGCCGAAAAAATCCGTAAAAACAGCCAGGATCACCGCGATCGCAATAAACGAGAGTGGGAAATGCTGGAGGAAATTGTCAGGCGGGAGGAAGCTGGGGAAGAATTTAATCAGGAGGTAGCCTTTACCTATCTTAGTTCACTGCTGGGACGGACCTATGACGAAACTGTTGCTGCCTGCAATCGATTTGCTGTAGACCCTGATGTCAACAGCATTTTTCATATCACCTATTGGATGGGACGTTTGTCTATTCAGGAGGCTCAGGAGAATAAAGACCGGGAAATTACCTTCTCTTCTGCCCTACGGGAAAAGATCGGTCACCATTATTATGGAGAAATATGGGCTCAAAAAATCAAACAGGTTCTGCAAAACAAAAATTTGTTGGATCGCCCCCTCCATATTATCAGTGCCAATCTACACAGTGTCATGAACACCCTGTATGCCCGGGCTGCTTTGACAAAACAAAAAGGGTTGGAGACATTGGAAGACTTTGCCCGTGAACTTAGCCTGCCAGCCAATGATCGATTGCGAAACCAGGTCAGTAAATTGGCAGCCACAAAGGGCATGTACCAGATAGACGATACCAGTGGCACCAATATTTCTGTACAAATATTTGATACTGCTGCCTTCAACAAAGCAATGCTCCCTCCTGAAATAACCTGGAATGAAGACCTCAAAAAAGAAGAGAGACCCGTCATTCTGGTAATGGATTATGCCTTTGGAGAACAGGCTTTTGAAACAATGGACGAGCTGCTCAAGCCATTTGAAGAGGGGGATACAAAGACCCTGACCAATGTAAGGTCAATTTCCATTATGGGCAAAGCCGGAATTTTGGAAGGCGGAAAAGGAGATATCATGGTGCCCACCGCCCACGTTTTTGAAGGTACGGCAGATAATTACCCTTTTCATAATGAATTTAAGCTGGAAGATTTTGAAGGTTTTGGCTTAAATGTATACGAAGGCCCTATGATCACCGTTTTGGGAACTTCTCTTCAAAACAAAGACATTCTTCGCTATTTCCTGAAGTCTTCCTGGAGTGCGATTGGCCTGGAAATGGAAGGCGCTCATTATCAAAAGGCAATTCAGGCGGCCTCCAAGATTCGCAAGGGTATCAATAATGAGGTAAAACTTCGTTATGCCTATTACGCTTCTGATAATCCGTTGATTTCTGGCCATACGCTCGCTTCTGGCAGCCTGGGCGTAGATGGTGTCAAACCCACCTATTTGATTACACTGAAAATTTTGAACGCGATCTTGCGGTGAGTTAGAGTGTTGGAGTGTGGGAATTCCCACACTCCAACATTCCCATCAATTAATATCCTCTCCTTTCTCCAACTTTTCAATAGCCTGGGCCATTGAATCCTTGTTCAATTTGTCTGGAGCCTGTTCTTTGGCCATTTTAGCATATTTGATGGCCTCCTTGTATTTACCAACCGCGGAATACCCACGAGCCAGACCAACAGACGTAGGCCAGCCACCTTCATAGCGTTCATTATTGTATTGAAACACTTTAAGGGCCTCGTCTTTCATACCCAAAGCAATCAATTGCCGACCATAACCATGGATCTGAAAAGCCGTGGCCGAAGAATGATGGATGGCTTTATCCATCACCTCGGCAGCTTCATCCATGCGTTCCAATTTGGCCAACACATTAGCTTTAGCTGAGAGCGAAGAAAAATCCTCTATCCCTACAAAAGGGCCACTTACCGCATAGTCTGCCCAGCCAAGTGCGTCTTCTAACGCTACATCATTTTGAACCGCAAAATTGGCAGCGGCTATCCAACCCTGGTAGTTAAATCCAGCCCTACCCTGTAGTTCTCCTTTTAAATTTTCGACGTACATTTCATTGGCGTTAGGCAATTCAATTTTAAGGGGAATCCGCAGTTTTTCCCAAGCCAATGCAACCGTACAGGAATTCGGCTGGCGATCAATAAATTCATAAGTCAACCATTCGTGATGCTCACAAGCTTCTGGCGTCGCTTCCACCCGAAGGACGTCCTCTTTCTGATCGTAAAAATAGCTACCCCACGCATCCGTGTTTTTCGAAAAAATCACGGTCCAGGTACCCGTTTCTCTGGGAATCATGTGTAATCCGTACTTGCCGGCCTTCAATGTTTTGCCCTGAACCATTACATCATGTGATACCTTGAAAATCGTGTTTTCATTAGCCCCTGCGCGCCAGGGAATTTCCTTGGCAGTTCCAAAAGTATTGGCCGACATACCATAGGGCACCAGCTGCCCCCATATCTTACCGGTGCGATCTTCTCCGGCAGGTGAAGTAACATCCGGACTGTTGTAAACAATCGTTACATGAGCTAAAGCACCAATATACTGCGTAACAACGCTCTTCTGGTTGGCTCCGCTAGGAGGAAGGGTGACGCTTTGTGCAATTACACTACTGGCTACCCATGCCAATAGCACGACGAAGGAAGTAATCCTTTTCATAAAAGAGTGATTTAATGAATAAAAATTATTCTGTGATGATGTCGTGCGGAAAATGCACGGGAATGAACTACTAAAGTGAAGTAAAATAAACCATCTCTTAGCCTATCTTACACGCCATAAATCTGCTCATTCCATCAGTGAGGATGGGCACAATTATTCCCAATATACGGGATTTTTTGCTTACACGCCATGAAATTCAGTATTTTCGTCCTGATTATTTATTTAAAAAAAATGTGCTACTTATGAATGCCCAACGAATTTTGCTGCTCCTTCTTTTTTTGCTGCCAAACATCTTGCTCACCGCACAAATTGATTACAAAATACTTGATCAATATCTTGCCAAGGCACAACAGGATTGGGATATTCCCGGTATGGCCATAGGCATTATTGAAAATGGTGAAGTGAAACTCGCCAAGGGTTACGGCCATTTGAAAAGCGGAACGGAAACAACAGTCGATGGCAATTCCATCTTTGCTATTGCGTCCAATACAAAAGCTTTTATTTCAGCAGCCATCGGCATTCTGGTGGATGAGGGCAAGCTAAAATGGGATGACCCGGTACAACAATATCTGCCCTATTTCGAATTGTATGCCCCCTATGTGAGTGCCAATATTACGGTCCGGGACCTACTCTGTCATAGGGCCGGATTGGGCACTTTCAGCGGAGATGTCATCTGGTACAAAAGCAATTATTCCGCTGAGGAAGTCGTAAAACGCGCCGCTAAAGTGCCCCAGGATTATGGTTTCCGGTCGGGTTATGGCTACTCCAATCTCATGTTTATCACGGCCGGTGAGGTGATCGAAGCCGTCAGTGGTCAGCCCTGGCATGAGTTTATCAAGAAGCACATTTTCCAGCCTCTCGACATGGCTCGCACCCGTACCTCAGTAGAAGATCTTAAAAAAATGACCAATGTGGCACAGCCCCACAAACCCACCGATGGAAAAAATAGGCCCATCCCCTACGTCAACTGGGACAATATGGGGGCTGCCGGTGGCATCTTGTCCAGCGTCAACGATATGCTCAAATGGGTACAATTGCAAATAGATGGCGGCAAAACAGGCGACCAGCAAATTTTTTCCGCACGCGCCCAGGAAACCTTCTGGCAGCCACACAACAACTTTCGGGTTAGCTCCGGCACAAAAGAGTACTTTCCTACCCGTCATGTTTCCGGGTACGCACTCGGGTGGAGCTATTTTGATCATGGCGGTCAGATGGTGTACAACCACGGCGGAGGTTACGACGGCATGTATTCCAAAGTAGTCGTGGTCCCCGAGGCCAAATTGGGTATTGTCATCCTAACCAACAGCATGAAAGGCATTAGTAATCCGCTGACCTACCACATCCTCGATCAAGCATTTAACCTGGAACCGAAGGATTGGAACAAGCAGGGCCTGGAAGGGGAGGAAAGAGGAGCCGCTTTTAGAAAAAAACGCATCGATGACCGTATAGCCAGCCGTTTACCGGATACAAAGCCGACTTTGGAACTGCCAGCCTATGCCGGAAAATACAGCGACGATATGTTTGGGACCATCGAAGTTAACCATACGGAAAAAGGGCTGGAATTACATTTCCCTTCCGCTCCGTCACTCGACGCTACCCTGGAACACTGGCACCTCAACACTTTTGAAATCAAGTGGAAAGAAGTACACGCCTGGTTTGATTTTGGCACCCTTCAGTTTGTGCTCGACAATAACGGGAAAGTGCAATCCTTACAATTTGATGTGCCCAATGACGATATCTTTTTTGAAGAAATTCATGCCAAACGTACCGAGTAAATTATGCCATTCACACTTAGAGCATGTTTGGAGGCCAACCTTTGGGCTGCAAAGGATCACTTTTTCGATGATACTTCGTTACTTTTCTTGTCCGTACCTCCGGGTATGAACTTCAAAAAAAGCCTCGTCTCATCAAAAAATTGACGCTTTTCGCTTC
>BQJU01000148.1 GCA_021604865.1 Saprospiraceae bacterium
ATTTTTTGATGAGACAAGGCTTTTTTTGAAGTGCATACCCTGAGGTACGGACAAGAAAAGTAACGAAGTATCATCGAAAAAGTGATCCTTTGCAGCCAAAAGGTTGGCCTCCAAACATGAACTAACAGTATTTCTTCTTGAGCAGTACAGTTACCGCTTTTTTCTTAACGGCCAATGCTCCTAGGCCGGAACCCACCCGCACTGTGTGCATCTGTAGTGGCTGATTTGGTGGAAGTTGGTTAGTCGAATGGTTGATAACAGCAAAAAGAGATAGATTAAAGATCGGCATTATGCAGGTAAGGCTTTTGTTTGAGAGTTGGAGGTAGGTTAAAGATTTGGAGCATTCATTAATGGGGCGTCTTCATTCTTTTCACTGACCTCCTATTCATTTCACAACCTCCCTCCGTCCAAAAAATACGGACATCCATCTTAAAAAAAATTACATCTATCAAATCTGTAATAAATTCCCCATTCATTGTACTAATACTAAAACCAACACCAAAACATACATGCAAACTCTCATTGAAGCGCGTAAACTCACCAAGGATTTCGACAAATTCCGAGCTGTGAATGACCTAAGTTTTGAAGTGAAAAAAGGCGAAATATTCGGCTTATTGGGTCCCAATGGAGCGGGAAAAACTACGACCTTACGGATGCTTTCCGGCCTGTTAACGCCCACTTCAGGAGAAGCTTTTATAGCCGGCCATTCTATGCAACACGACCAGCTTGCGGCGCGCAGTGCCATGGGTTTCCTCACTGGAGACATGGACTTATACCGACGTCTCACTCCCGTTGAGGTACTGGCCTATTTTGCCAAATTATACGGCGTACCCAAAGCACAATGGCAGGCAAAAGGCAAACAACTGATCGAAGCCTTTGGCATCAGTGAATTCAAAGACAAACATTGCGAAAAGCTATCAACTGGTCAGAAACAAAGGGTCTCCATCGCCCGTACCCTCATCCATGACCCTCAAGTGGTGATCCTAGATGAACCAACCACAGGATTGGACATCATGGCCAGTGAATTTATCCTACAGTTCATTCGCCGCATGGCAAAAGAGGAAGGAAAAACAGTCATTTTTTCGACGCACCACCTCGATGAGGTAGAACGACTCTGCGACAGGATCGCCATTATTCACAAAGGAGAATTGCAACACTATGGCACCATTGCCGAAGCTAAATCCAGATCCGGTAAAGAAAAGCTGGCCGAAGCATTTTTCCAATTGGTCGATGCCTAGCACTTACCGGGAGGCGGACTAAAGCCAAGGCTCTGTTTCAAACCATTCACAATCAAACCACAAACGTTAATTCTAACATGCGTACGCACATTATTTCCACCATATTTCAAAAAGAATTAAAAGAAGTTTTACGCGACAAACGAATGATTTACCTGATCATTCTGATGCCTTTTTTCTTATACCCTGTCCTCTTTACCATCATCGGCAAAGTTGGACAAAGTCAGTCAAAAAAAATTGCATCAGAAAAGGTAACCGTCTACCTCAACCCGGAAGGTCAGGGAACGCCGATCTATGATCTATTGCAAAAAGATACCAGCCTGAAGATCGTTGTACAAAATTTCGACCGGGCAGCGATTGACACCCTAAAAAATACCATAGGCATTCTGGTAGACCAAAACTTTGCCAACATCCAAAATGAAAATGGATCGGCAGCCGTAAAAGTTTTTGTCGACAATTCTAAAGATCTGCTTAACAGCCGGAAGAAAAAAGTCCTCAAAAAGCTCAACCAGCTAAATGATGACCTGGTACACCAACGCCTGACCCAAGCATCCCTTGATCCTACTTTCATCCAGGCAATCGATATTCAGGAAGAAGACCTGGCTACAGAAGAACAAATGCTGGGCAAAATATTAGGCTCCTTCCTACCGATGTTGTTACTGCTTTTTATTTTCCTGGGCTGTATCTACATCGCCATTGATATTACAGCCGGAGAAAAGGAACGGCGTACACTGCAATCGCTTTTCACTACACCCGTTACTACCCGCGAGATTATTGCCGGTAAATTTGGAGCCGTGTTTACGGTGGGTATCGTCTCCGCTGCGATGAACTTGCTGAGTTTATTTTTCGCGATGTTTATCCAGGTCAGCCTGATGACTTCCGACGGGACGAGCGGGGATGGTCCACCAGAGTTTGCCCTTACGGTATCTCCTATGGGATGGATGTGGGTGATCATTATTATCCTGCTTTCCACCATCTTTCTGGCTGCCTTGAGTCTGGCGGTAGTGTTGTTGGCCAATTCTTACAAGGAAGCACAAAGTTATGTATCGCCATTGATGATGTTGGTATTGCTGCCTGCCATTGTCTCGCAGATGCCTGGTCTGGAGCTGAATATGACTACTGCTATGATCCCAATGCTAAATATCTCTTTGGCCATTGGTGAAGTCATCAAGGGAGGTTTTGATGTTGGATTGGTAGCCTTGGTGGCTTTATTTGCCCTGATCTATGCTGTCCTGGCCCTGCTGATGGCTTCGTTGACTTTTGGCAATGAGAATGTAATTACCGGGGAGAAAGTGAGTTTTAAAGGTTTATTTAAACGTTAGAAAATTATAAAAGCCGGTATCAAACTACTTCGATACCGGCTAAGCCATGTGGCACGTTAAACTACTAACTATCGTACAACAATCCTCCCCCGGCTCACCGTTTTACCAGCAGTCGTGATGGAGAAGAAATATAGTCCAGCAGTCATGTTTTCAGCATTGAGCTGCGTTTGACCGTTTTCCAATTTCTGCGATTTTAGGTGTTTTCCATGCAGGTCGAACAATTGTAATTGGCCGGGTTGGCCATTTAGGTCTTGAACCTGAATGGTGGTCGTAGTAGAAAAGGGATTGGGGAATACCGTTACTGGCAAACTATTTGGTCCCTTAGGATCATCGACACTAACAATAACCACTTCTTCACTGATCAAACGACTGACCGTATTGGTAATCACGGGTTCGTTAAAATCAAAATAGATGGCTGCTTCATTGAGAATTTCTGTACCGATGGGGTTATCTGTCATTTGTTCTACGCTAAATTTGACAAAACCGTTGGAGCCCAGCTGATTGACATTGCTATCTGGCAGCTCGATGTTGTCAAAACTAAATTGCAAGACATTGCCTTCCAACATATTGAATCGATAAGGGTGACTAGCTGCACCGGGCTGGACCGTAGCCGGATTCAGGTGGGCAGAAAGTGCATCTTTGATCACAATATTGAAGGCCGTATCCGTGCCTGTATTTTGGAAACGAATCATGTATTCCAATTTTGTTTCCGGACGAATGCGGTGATCATCACCGGTGCCCAGCGGCCAGGCCTGTTTGTCATTGGGGTCATAGGCGCCGATATTTTCCTGACAATCGACATCAATTTCCGGATTGGAGCTGCTAAAGGGGAGTTGAGTAGCAAAACCAAGGCTGACGGATCCCTGTTGATTGGTTCCACAGGCCTCTACAGCCAGTCCTTCCAGGTCCAGACTACCCGGCATGGGTTGTTCCAGTTGCAAGTGGTAAGTAGATCCATTCGCATTAAGCATCACTTCCTGCCAGGCACCGGCATCCAGTTTTACCGAATCCGACATATACATAATGACATCTTCTACAACGGTATAACCGACGTAATTCTCCATATTTTCCTCACCGATGTTGGTGATGCGGAATACTACCTCGCTTCCATCACAGTCTCCTTCAATCATCAATTGAGGGAGACCACTAGTCTGGCATGGGCTTTTCGGTGAAGCCACTGCTTCAGTGCAATGGGTTTGTCCAAACAAAGCATCACAACTCACATCCACCTGAACCGTAAATTGAGTACACGCTCCACCTTCCAGATCGCCCAGATCAAAAGTGTAAGTCTGGCCATTTACTTCCGACAAAGGCAAACTGCTGTTTTGGTACAATAGGAAGTTATCGAGTGTTATACTAACTGAAGCATCTTCAGCTGTTTCTGCCCCTGAATTACAAACTTTAACGAAATAATTGGAACTGAAACACCTGCGTAAAAATGAGGCTGCAATGTCTACATCCAATGCATAACAGTCCTCTATCAATTTGACCGGCAGGTCGTAATTTATACTGTCTGTTTCTGAGAAAATCTCATTGGTGAGCGTATAACTTGTTGGACAGCCATTGGCAGAAGTGTTGGCATCCAGAAATAATTCGAACTGGACAATATTAGGGATCAGATCTTGTATAATATCAAAGCGGTAATAACCCGCCTCATCCGTTTGTGTTGTCAATTCTTGATTGATGATATTAGGCCCTTGCTGAAAATCATAGCGTAACACGACAGGCCAGCTCTCCAGTGGCGTTTCTCCTGTTCCGGCTGAGCAATTTCCATCGGTATCAACAAACACATTGCCTGTAATTTGATTGTAAACATTATTGCCAATGGTCACAAAGGTGAAACACGTTTGCGAATTTCCCATCAAATCGGTGGCGATAAGCGAGACCGAATAGGTGCCAGGTGCATCAAATAAGATAGAGGGGCCTATTTCTGTGCTACCATCCAGGGTTATCCTTAGCTCAATTGAATCATTAGAGGTACAATTGTCACTTAAAAATGCGAGGATATCTTCTGGCCAGATTTCAACCACACCAGTTCCTGGGTCCAACTCTCCGACAAGTCCGACGATACAAGTCAGGAAAGGCGGTTCAGTATCCGTTTCACATTGAGCATTCCCGTTTTGGCTCCAGCCAAATGAAAGCAAAAAGGAGATCAAAAGCAGCGTAGAGTAATTCTTCATGAGGATTAATTTAATGAAAATTGATACGTTCATGGGATAATCTTGTTCTTACCCTACAAAAATGCTGGATACTCATGGGCTTGCCAAATACAAAAAAATGAATTTGTAGTTAAAAAAATGAAGCAATTATGGTTTATTACATAATTTACAAGGGTATCAAAATTTAATTGTAGGATATATTTAATTTTTTATAAACTATAAAATGTCTCAAAATCGCTTATTTGAAACCATCACCCAGTTGAACCGCTCTGATTTTCGCCAATTTGACCGATTTATCAGGTCGCCCTATTTCAATCGGCAAGAAGTGTTGGTACGCTTTTGGGAATATCTTTCTGAATGTTTTTTGCATTTAAAAATCGTTCCGGATAAACCCGCTGTATATCGACAACTTTTTGGTGAACAGGTTTATGACGATCAGAAGTTAAGGTTACTAACGAGTGATTTATACCAGCTTTTAGGCGATTATCTGGCTTTTGATGCATTCCAAAAGGAGAAAACAAATTTCCAATATCATCGGGCGAAGGGTTTCCAGGAACGAAATTTGACGGAGCATTTTGAAAGGACGATGCAGAAATGTCTGCAACTCAATCAAAAATCAGGGTTAACAAATGATGATTTTTACCGGCAAAATTACCAGTTGAAATTGGAGCTGTATCACTTCCAGGCAAAGTCAGATCCGGGTACGGATGTATACCTGCAGGAAATTACGGATCAGATCGATTTGAGTTATTTGCTGAGTAAATTGCGGCAAGCTTGTCTATTGCTTTCCCATCAGGCCGTTTACCAAGGGTCATTTGATCTCGGTTTGCTACCTGAATTGCTGGCTTACATCCATCAAAGGGATTTATTGAAGGTCCCATCTATTGCCGTTTATTATTACTGTTACCATACCCTGACCAGCGATCAGGCCGAGGATTTTCAACAATTCAAACGATTGTTGATTCAACATGGCACTTGTTTTCCGCATCCCGAATTGCGTGAACTTTACCTCCAGGCCATCAATTATTGCATCCGCCAGATCAATGAAGAACATACTCATTATTTCCATGAAGTAATCGACCTATACAAGGCAGGACTAAATACGGAATCCTTGCTGGTAGGCGGCCTTTTATCCAGGTTTACCTATCACAATATTGTCGTGGCGGGCTTGCACACGGAAGCATTCAACTGGGTGGAAGATTTTATCCATACCTATCGGGTTAATCTGGACAAACGGTATCGGGAAAGTTCCTTTAGTTTTAACCTGGCCCGTCTGGCCTATGGGCGCAAGCGGTATGATGAAGCATTACCCCTCTTGCAAAAAGCCAATTACAGGGATCTCTTACTCAATTTGGCCGCCAAAACCCTTTTGCTAAAAATTTATTACGAACTGGATGAGCAGGACCTGCTCCAGGCACACCTCGATGCACTGCGTACCTTTTTACGGCGCAAATCAGTGATGGGTTACCACAGAGAGAATTACCAAAACCTAATTTTATTTACCAGAAAACTGGTCAGTCTTAATTTTTATGACAAACAAGCCATCACACGACTCAAGCAGGAAATTCAGGAAACGGACCCGCTGACGGAACGGGAATGGCTGTTGGAGCAATTGAATGGAAGGTAGGGAGCGAGGCCTTTAGCAGTACAGGCTGACCCCTAAGAGCATGTTTGGAGGCCAATCTTTGGGCTGCAAAGGATCACTTTTATGATGATACTTCGTTACTTTTTTCGTCCGTACCTCAGGGTATGAACTTCAAATGCTTTTTGATGCTTTGGCATCAAGCCAACCCAGTCAT
>BQJU01000149.1 GCA_021604865.1 Saprospiraceae bacterium
GTCTGTTTCAGGCGAGCTATATTGCCACTAGCCTAGGCGCGAAAACCGCGCATAGCCGCTACTACGCAAGGATTTGAGTAACGACGGCTGGTGGCAAAAGAGCCGCATCAAATGGGTAAGTTATTCTTCGCTGCCCCCTTACGTGACAAAGGTACCCAAGTTGCCTTTTTTCATTATTCGCAAATTGACAAGAATAAACTTATTCTAATTATTATTCACATATTCCGTAGGCGTGATATTGAACTCTTTTTTAAAAGCCCGGCTAAAGGAGTTTGGCAGATCAAACCCTACTTTATAGGCGACTTCCGCAACCGTTAACTTTTGCTGGGCCAAAAGTTCCTTCGCTTTTTTCATTCTAAATGATTTTAGCAAATCAATAGGTTTCTTGCCTGTTAATTGTTTGACTTTTCGAATGAAATGCATGTGACTTAGATGCACCATTTTGCACATTTTGTCAACGTTGAAATCCGCTTCAGCAACATTCTCATTCATTATTTGCACAAGTTTTTGCAATAATTCTTCGTCCGGTGAAGTGATTTTTTCTGACTGAGGTGTCAACATAAAATCTTTATTAAAGACCTCCCGGAGCTGTTTCCTTTGTTGCAAAAGGTTGTCAATTCTGACCAGCAATAAATCGGGGTTAAAAGGTTTGGTAATATAGTCGTCAGCACCTTTCAGGTATCCGGATATCTTGTTTTCTTCGAGCATTTTAGCCGTTAATAAAATGACTGGAATATGGCTTGTAGCAAAGTTGTTTTTTAATTTTTCACAAAACAAAAGGCCGTCCATTTCGGGCATCATTACATCACTAATGATTAAATCGAATATTTGGTTTTGAGCCACTTTTAAGCCTTCTTTCCCATTTTCTGCCGTTATGACCTGATACTGATTTTGGAGTATGCTTTCCAAAAAATGCAACATATCAGGATTGTCTTCTACCAATAAAACACGGGGATGTGCAGGATTTTCAACACCATTTCTCGAATTCTCACCATTATCCTGCTCAGCATAAGTGTTCAATAACAAAGAAGTTTCTTGCCTGGCAACCTTAAACTTCGGTTTTTCGCTAGCAACAGCCCCATTGACTGAGCTCTCTTTAACGGGAACAAATGGTAAATAGACCATAAACTTGCTTCCCCTGCCTAACTGACTTTCAACTCGGATTTGGCCTTGCATCAAATAAATCAAATCCCGAATATAGGAAAGGCCAATTCCGGAATCGGCCGCATCGGTGATATCGGATTCAGAGGTATAATACTTTTCAAAAATAACATCGATTTTTTCCTGGTTTATCCCAATCCCGGTGTCCTCCACTATTATTTCAAAATATTTTTCATAAAACGGGTTTAATTTCTTTTTGTCAGCAGAAACCGTATTCAAATCAACCAGGATACTCCCCCCAACCTGAGTGTATTTAAAAGCATTGGATAAGAGGTTCGCCATAATTTTTTCGACCTTATCAGAATCCAATGCTACGGAGTGATATTCACTTTTATCTGTAAAGTCGAGGTGTATGTCTCGCTTGATTGCCAGGTCTTTAAACAACTCCATCATTTCTGAAATATAGTCTGGCAACCGGATTTCACTGAGGTTCACAACCAATGCATTGTGCTCAATACGCCGCATTTCCAACAACTGATTAATGAGTTTTAACAGCCGTGCAGCATTGCGCTGTATAATATCGTAGAGTCGGTTTCTTTCTGTTGGAGAAAGGCTTTCTCCTTCTTTTTGCAATTGCAGCCCAGGCCCTATTATCAACGTGAGCGGTGTCCGAAGTTCATGTGAAATGTTAGTAAAAAAAGCTAACCTGGATTTAGAAAGATTCTCTACCTGTACCACCATTTCTTCCAGCTTATCCCGTTGTTGACGAATTTCAACATTCCTTTCTTCAAGGTTCTTGTTGTTGAGTTCCAAGGTTTTGGCTTGAGCTAGGATTTGCTCTTGTTGCGCAAGGATTTCCTGGTTCTGAATTTCTATTTTACGGCCTCGCTCCTTAAGTTTATCATTGGCATCCTGCAAAGAGACATTGAGTATTTCTAATTTCCTTTTCTTAGAAATCACCCGATATTCATAAATTCCAAAAATGAGCAGAAACGTAAGGACAAACAAAATAAACCACCCTTGCTTCCAAATGGGAGGCAGTACTTCAAATTCTATCTGCGCCGGAGTGGGGTCAACATTAAAATCCAAATCACGGGCACGTACCTCAAGCGTATGCATACCACTAGGCATGCTTGTAAAGGTGTGCTGATTTTCTTTTGTAAAAACAGACCACTCGCCTTTGTCCAAGCGATAGGAATAAGTTAGTTGTTCTGAAGGCGTATACGCAAAAAAGTCCTTTCCCGTCCAGGAAATCAAACTATTACCTTCCGGTGAAACCGTTTCTAAAAAGAAGGTCAAATTGGTTTCGGGTGGTGCTCTATTTAGTTGATAACGAGTAGTAAAAAATTCCCACTTTTCTGCCTTTTCTTCATTGTTTTGATAAACCCTGCGGTTCCAACTTCTTGGGACATGATTTACCCAAAGGGTATTTTCATTGGTATGAAAAATAGATCCCCCTTCAAAGTCCATATTCAGCTTTTCAGGAAAAATGTTTTGTGTCCAGGATATACCGTCAAATCTACAGATGTCATTTTCAGTAGCTACAAAAATACAGGAATCAGAAACAGCATCAATACTGATAATCGTGTTACCTGAAAGCCCTGAAGCGTTATTATAGTTTTCCCATTTTTCACCATCAAAAATAAAAACGCCATAATACCGGGAGCCAACTAGTAGCAGGTCATCGGTACCACAAACGACGTTTACATATTGTTGAAGTTTCTCATCAGGCAGGCTTTGCCAATTGTTTCCATCATAAAATAAGAGCATGCTACCTCCAATCCATATTTTACCATCTTTGGATTGGCCGATCCCATATACATTGGCCTGCGTCAGTCCATTTTCTTCAAAAACATGGTGTTTCCAATCCAGCTCATCAGCTGTTGGGTTGGGTAATTCCAATATGCCACTAAGAAAGCCGTCTTTTTTTTCACCATCTACACTACCACCAAACCAAAGGGTACCATCGCGTGCTTCAATGAAGGAGCGATAATCTATTCCCCAGGATAGCTTCGAGTGCAAATGTCGTTCCCATGAACCATTTTTTAATACGGCTGTTGCTGCCACTCCCTGGTGAGAGCCTGCCACCCAAATCTGGCCTTTGGAGGTAAATTTAATACTGGTAGGTGAGTCAATCAGGCCATCCTCTTTCCCGTAGGAAACCCAGCTTTCTCCCTTCCGGTGAACGATCCTATTGTTGACTTCCAAAAACCATTGTTCGTCTGGTGAAACTTCACATTGGAAACTTAGATTGGTATAAGTTACCCACTGTTCGGTAGAAAAGTCCAGGAGCAAAACTTTGGATTTGTAGCCGGCCACCCAAAGCTGGTCCTTTTGGCTGTTTTGCAGAATTACCCTGTTGGCAGGAATGGGATAATTGGGCACCCTGTACATTTCCCAGGTGCCATCTGCATAGGCAAAAATTTTGGCCATCGAGCTAATCCAAATCGTCCCATTTGCTGATTGCACAATGTCGACCATATATTCATCTCCACCAAACAACTTATTGAGATGAATAGACTTCCATTTTTTTCCATCAAAAACCCCAAGACCTTTATTTGAGGTAGAATTAATGACCCATATTCTTTTGTCGGCAGCAAGCAACAATTGTTGACCTTCCCCCAGTTGAAGGTCTTCTGAACTAACCACGACTTCATATTGATTCATCTGGTCTGCTACCACATTTTCCCTTTTGAATTTCAGCAAGACCCCAATTTCCAACTGGATGGTTAAGGCAAACCAAATCGTACCATCTTCCGACTCCAATAAGTCTGAAACATAAAGGAAGTTACCGTTACTAGCAAGGGCTGCCTCTGGTAGGTTTATCCAATTGACTTCCGGGAAATAATCTCTTAATTGTTCAATTTTGGCTGGAGAAGTATAGATTTCTATTTGGTTGTTATTTAAAAAATGGACAACGCCCCAATCAGAGCAGGCCATGATGCTATTATCTGCCAGCTGTCTTATATTGTGGAAAATGAAGTTCAGATTCTCCGGTACAACAAAATAATGTTCCCATTCATCTCCTGAATATCTGAATATTCCATTTGAGGAGGTAGCATAAATAATCCCATCGTCCGTTATTAAAAGTTCCTCAACAGGAGAAGCATTCAGACCATTTCGGGCATCATGGGTTTTCCAATCATAGCCATCATATTCTAAAACACCTTCATTACAACTCACCCAAACTTTTTGGTCGGCAGTTTCTGCGATATAGCGGATTCCTTTCCCTTCTAGTTCAGGGAAATGTTTCCATCTCCAAGATTCGGATAGCGGATTAACTATTTGCGGAGAGTATGGTTGCTTTGCTTCTAGGTATTGCAAAAAACCAATCAAAATACACAGCATCCACAAAAATCTTCTGCAATAATAAATGTCCTTGTTCATTTTTTGCTCTGTGATTCAATTGCAAATAACCTAATTTTTCATAAGATTATTGAACATTTACAGAATGTAAGATAATCATTTCTGTTTTGCCTGATAATTAAATTTTGGACATTAGTAGTTGTTTCGACGCATTAGTCAAAGAACCAGATTTACCTGAAAACAGGAATAATAAACTCACCCTGTGCATCTTATTTCTTCTGCATGCATTTCGGATCGTCTTTTTTAAACCGTTGAGTTATAGAGTCTTTTTTTATTTCTACATTCAGCTAATGTTAGAAACGGCTATCTAAATGATAATTATTGAATATTGAACCAGTATGACAAATTTTAATTTTGATTTTTAACGATACAACTTGAATATTATGGTACAACCAAAAACAATAGGACAAAATCTAACCACATCCGCTAAAAATCCAGAGGATCGCCGGCACGATCTTCAGGTTATGGTACCCCTCAAAAATGAAGTTCGCAGAGTAGAAGCATTTGATGCAACGCCTTCCGATGGTGTACAAGAAATCATTACTGCCGATAATTCGACTTTCCAATTCCTGCGATTGGCCAGGATCGTGCTAAAAAGCAAAGATAAAGCCGAACGGAATTTGGGAGATGAAGAAGCTGTTTATTACATCAACCGGGGCTCCGCCATACTCACGGTTGGCAGTGATACACACACTTTGGAAAAAGGCGATGTGCTTTATGTAGGGATCAACAGCCAGGTACAGATAACTACTAGCTCCTCCTGTGATGTAAGCGAGTTTAAAGCCGTAGATTGCCATACAAAATATCCAACACAGTTGGTCCGTCACACTGATATTGAAGGAACAGAACTTGCTGCCCAACTCGGTACACGCCGATTGATGTCAAAGCGGACTGTTTTTAAACTTGTTGATAAAAATGTACAGGCCAACCGCCTGCTTTTTGGTGATACCTATATGGCCCAACGTGGAGGCGTTGGCAGTTATCCACCACATTTTCATGGCCCTGATGGACCACACGGACTAGGGGCCAATGCCAAAGAAGAAATTTATCACTTTCGGTGCGAATCGGACATAGAAGGGGATATTCCTTATGTTTTGCAAAACTGTGCTTTGCCGGAAGAGAAAGTAAATGTCTATGCCCATATTTTTAATGAAGTGGCGATCAATGTCACGCCAACATATCACGACACCATAGCCCCTCCTGCTATAGATTTCATGTTTACTTGGTGTTTGGCCAGTTTTAGTGAAGGCCACCGTGATTGGGCAGAAATTTACAATAAGCCAGGCTATGAAAACGAATGGTAATTCAGAGCGACGGATGCCTAAGGGGCCAGCGAAGAATAAGTTGTCTGTTTCAGGCGAGCTATTTTGTTACCAGCCTAGGCGCGAAAACCGCGCTTGGCCACTACTAAGCAAGGATTTGAGCAACAACGGCTGGTGGCAAAAGAGCCGCATCAAATGGGTAA
>BQJU01000150.1 GCA_021604865.1 Saprospiraceae bacterium
GTAACAAGTACCTGGAGCTAAGGCTCCTCCGGCTATAGCAACGCTTACATTGCTTCCGGCGATAGTCAGTCCGGGACTAGGGCCGTTATTCGGTCCAGCACAAACGACTACGTCAACAACAGCCTGGCCCACATTTGTGAAGCCAGCTCCACCAATCAACAAACGCCAGCAGTGGTCGTCTACTGGTAAGTTGTTAGTGGTAAAGGTTGCAGTTACTGCGTCGCCCGTAATGCCTGCCGCTCCCAAACCTGTGGGTGCGTTGCACTGTGCGTTAGCAGTCTGCAATCCAAATCCTAAGCCGGCAAAAAGCACTAAAGCCAGTGCTTTAATCCAACTTCCTGGATTAACGAAAGTAAAATTCGTTTTTTCCATAAGATTACAATTTGTTAAAAAATTAGGTTAAAAAATTAGGTTATGAGATTGCTAAGAAACTTAGCCAAAAACATTAAAAGTGACTGGTCAAGACACCCTTAAGTTTGCTTGAAGAATTACCTGATTCCGTAAGGTTTAGGTCGTTGTCTTCTACATAATATGTTTAATTGCAAAGAAAACGGAACGGTTATATTCTTCGTTTTTGGTCGATCTTATTATTTTTTCTATAAAACGAATTTATAGTATTGTTGTGTAGGGGTCATCCTACGCGCAACAACACTACTACAGTATTTCAAATTAAGCCGTAACATTCATTAATGAAACGGTGGTCGTCTATCAATACAATCAATATGACAAAAAATGAACGAGACGGTCGTCTGTCAGTTCATTTTTTAAAAATATTTACTCTTAAGATACAAAGGGATGATGGTTGAAATGTTTGAGGCAAAGACGGTACGAGACAGAGGTCCGCCTTCTGAGGAGTAAAACTTTTTAGTCATGGGATTGATTTTTGTTATCAGTACAAATGTAAAACATTCTAATCAGAAATTCCAAATAAAGAATGGTTTTTTTGTGCACTCTTGAACATACCGTAGGGCTGCAGTCGTTTTTTCGCGTGTATACTTTCTTCAATCTATCAACAAGTAGTAGGTTTCATTTTGAACAGAGGCAAAGATAGCTTTTCATAGGGGACATTTCATACCCTAAATGGGGTATTTTTGAATACCGGGGTGATTTTAAAAGAGATGGCATGCTTTTAAATTGTTAATAATCAGTGCTTTATTCATTTTAATAAAAAAAATTAATTTTATCAAAAGGGGAATTCATTAACGAATATTCAGACTAAACTATGATCATAAGCTGCTTTGATCAGGCCCGCGGTATTGCTTACCCCTAGCTTGCGCATAATATTTTTTCTGTGTACGCTCACGGTTTGATCACTAATAAAAAGAATTTTTGCAATCTCCTTATTGCTGAGTGCCTGGGTAATTAGGGCAAGAATTTCCAATTCTCTCTTGGTAAGGTGGTGTTTTTTAATAAAACTATCTTCAAAAAAATGGTTTTGTTGTATAGAAAAGGCCTTTGTATGCACTCCATTTGGCCGATTAATGGTTACGCCTTCGCCAAAATAATTATTTCCTTTTTGAATTTCCCGAATGGCCACAAAAAGTTCGTCAATCTTCTGATTTTTAAGTAGGTAGGCATTTGTGCCAGCCTTAAAAGCCGATTTAACAATTTTGGGATCATCGTAAGAAGTAAGGGCAAGAATCCGAACGCTTAATCTTTCTTTTTGGATTTGTTCAATAATATCAATGCCATCTATTCCAGGCAGGTTGAGTTCAAGAATCAATAACTCCGCTTTTGTTTTTTTGAGGGTGCGTAAGATTTCCCGGCCACTATATACGGAGGCCAGGATATCAAATTTAAATTCATTATGCTGTTGAAGTACCGTTTTCAACCCCTCAATAAAAATGCGCTGGTCATCTGCTATTACGGTTTTAATAAGTTGCATCTACATCCGGATTTTAGATCTGTTATGGGATTAATGGCTCAGAGCATGTTTGGAAGCCAAATGATTGGCTGCAAACAACGCTATTAAATTTTCTCAAGGTATACACGACCCTGCATAGATTTCGGATGCTAAATTCAGAACTAGTCTAAAGTTTATCCGGGACCAAAAGTAAATCTTGATGGAAACGTGTTTTAGGAATAGCAAAGAACCTCCAAGCAATTTTTAAAGCTTGATTCTTTCTGTTATTCCGTAGGGTTTAGTTTAAGTCTAAAATAATGGCAGTTAGGGGGCAAGCGGATGCTGCTATTATTTATGGTATGAAATTATAGCCTCAAATAAAAAATGGTGTAGTGCAGCAAAATATAAAAAAAAATCAAGTTTTGCTAATATTCAGTAGAGATATGCCCGTTAAGTGGGTATATCTCTACTGAAACAACTATTTTCATTGGCGGAAAAATTGTAGCAGATCGTTATTATTGGCGACAATAAAAGTAGGTTTCGGCTGCTCAATAACGATCAAATCCCGAGCATCGCCTGGTGTAAAGAAGCCACTTTCCAAAACCGGTTCAACGGTAAAGTTCCCTTGTCCATCGCCGAGCATGCAAAGTCCTGTACTTGCATCATAGCGAATTGTTTCCACTTCCGCTTGATACATATTGCCAACGGCCAATATATCCAGATGTCCATCACCATTCAAGTCTCTGACCTCCATTGATCTAATGGGTGCAACTTGAGCAGGTAGTGGTAATTCTGAAGAGGAAAACTGTTGTGCCCCATTATTTTTTAGCAAAAGGCTCGAAAAAGTTGTCACCTCATATTTCACTGCAGTTTGTAGCTTTTGGGGCGTATAAATATTTTCCAGGGTTGCTTTGGCAAAACCTTCATAAGTTGGAAATTTTTCTGCTACAAAGGGCATTTGTTCGGAAGTACATTGCCGCCCACGTACCGGGAGCAATTTGTCACCGGAATATTTAGCCAAAACCACATCATTGGAACCATTTTCATCAAAATCGCTTCCGAAAACGATAAATGGATGATCATTGCTAGCTTTAAATTTGTGGTTGTGCCCGAGGTTACCCACCACAAAATCAATATCGCCATCGGCGTCAAAATCACCGGCAGCGATACTCCACCACCAGCCCTTCAACTGGTCAACATAAGCTTCTGTTGACTCATTCGTAAATACCCCCTGATCATTATTAAAAATTGAAACTGGCATCCACTCTCCTACCATCACAAGATCCAGGTCCTGGTCCTGATCATAATCCACAAATAGGGCATCAGTAACCATACCTACACGGCTCAGCTCCGGTGCAATTTCTGAAGTAACATCCTTGAATTTACCGCCTTCATTGAGCAGGAGGTAACTTTCCGGCGAAACAGGGTATTGCCCAGGCGTTGTCCGGCCACCAACAAAAAGGTCGAGGTCACCATCGCCATCAATGTCTCCTGCTATTACACATTGACCACTACTGGTAGAGCCTGGTAATGCGTCTGCTCTACGGGTAAAATTGCCTGTTCCATCGTTAAAATAAAGGCGATCCTGGTACATTGAAGAAGCTTTGTCAAACTCGGAACCACCACTCACAACATACAGATCCTGGTCGCCATCGCCATCCGCATCAAAAAGCAAGGCACCCATATCTTCCTGCGCCTGATCTGCCGACCAAGGTTGACTGGCAGCAACAACAAAACCTTGCTCTCCTTGGTTGAGGTATAATTGGCCACTCTGACCGGCAGCACCTCCGATGAAAAAGTCATCTAATCCATCTCCGTTTACATCCCCCTTAGCCAGATAAGGGCCATTTTGGGATTGCTTATGCGGCAGCAATATTTCTCGTTTAAAATCATCAAATTCATTTTCCTGGTGTTGAAAATCTACGCCCAGGCGATTGTCTATTTCTTTAAAACGGGTGATAGGTTGAGTCACGGCCAAAGCATCACCGTCAGCATCTTTTTGATTCAAACGCAATACCTGGTTGGCCTTTACATTTTCCAGGACTGTGCTTTTTCCATTTGGCCAGGTAATGGTGACCCGATCCACTTTTTCTGCATCACCAATGCCAAAATGCAGGCCAGGTTCAACGGAGGAAAAATAGCCTCTGGTAAGGGTTAGTTCCTGGACTTGTTGGGTTTCGCCGTGTTCTATCTTCACTTTGGCATTGAGGGCAAAAGTATTTAGTCCCTCTCCTGCCAGTTGAACGCGAAGATAGTTGTTAAGCCGGCCTTTTACATTGCGGTAAAGTGAAGCTGGAGCGTCGAGGTTATTGATGATCAGGTCAAGGTCACCATCGCGGTCGAAGTCGGCATAAGCCATCCCATTGCTAAACCCTTTTTGATCAAAACCCCAATCGGTGGTTGCATTTTCAAAGGTAAGGTCTCCTTTATTGCGGAAAGCAAAATTTGCTAAGGGGTTAGAAGGCATTGCGTTGACCAATTTCATCAGGTCAAAATTTGTATTGCCTTTTTGGATTTCCCGTTTGAGGTTTTCTGCAAAATCGTTATTCCGGATATCCTTTTTAATGCCATTGGTCACTATTATGTCTTTCAGGGCATCGTTATCTATATCGGCCATAAGCACTGCCCAACTCCAATCTGTTTTGGACATGTGGGCCATCTGACCAATCTCGCTAAAACTGCCATTGCCATTATTCATTTGCAAGACATTGAACATGTATTGATAATGCTTGCCGGTATTGACATAACTCCAGAACTGGTCAATATTCATCGATCCCATATTCGTCTTGGAGCGGTAGTGGTCTGCAGAAGCCATATCCACTACAGTAATATCTTTTAAGCCATCGTTATTATAATCTGCAACATCACTACCCATGCTGTAAAAGGAGATATGTTTGAGTTGCTTCTCAGCCATATCAGTAAAAGTACCATCTCCATTATTATGGTAGAAAAAGTCAGGATCTTCATAATCACAAGAAACGTAAATATCCACCCAGCCATCATCATCAATATCTGCGGCTACCACATTAAGCCCATAAGCGTAATTATTGATTCCGGCCTCGACAGATACATCGGTATATTTATCTCCGTCCAGGCGAAACAACCGATCACTGTAATTGGGATCAAGCGGATCAGGTTTGACATCATAACGGGGAATGTACCGCTTATTTAAGGGCTGATTGACTAGATAAAGGTCCAGATCGCCGTCTTTATCGTAATCGAGGAAGGTCGCCTGCATGGAAACACCTCCATTGTCAACACCGTAAGCTTTGGCGACTTCTTTGAAGGTCAAGTCGCCATTATTCAGGTAAAGCAAGTTACGGCGATCATCGGGTTCCAATGAAAGTCCGGAACGGCAGACATAAATATCCAGGTAGCCATCGCCATTAACATCAGCCATCGTTGTACCAAATGACCAGCCACGGTCGAGCATTATTCCTGCCTTGACCGTAATGTCTTCAAACTTAAAGTTGCCCTTATTGAGGTAGAGTTTATCGGTTACCCTATTTCCGGTGAAAAAGATATCGGGTAGGCCGTCATTGTTGATATCGCCAACACTGACACCACCACCGTTGTAAATTTCTTCCCAAATAAAGTGATTAAATTCCGGCGTTTCCTCAATATCATTGGAAAAGTTGATCCCGGTAGTTGCTGGAGAAAGCAGTTCCAGCATTGGGCTATTGGGGTCAATATTCTCTTTTGGATCTGATTGGCAGGCAGTCAATACTCCAAAGAGTAGAGCAAATAAGGAGATTTTGTTGATGAATTCCATGGGTCCGTCTTTTTATTTCAAGCGGCAAATTTACAACTCATTCTCAATTTTCCCCAACAATCAGCAGATATAATCACAAGAGATGGATAGATTGGGAGAGCATAGTATCACATCGCTACACCCAACCTCCTGGTCTACGGGCCTTTTTGTTGTTGCCTAAGGGGTCAGCGAAGAATAACTTACCCATTTGATGCGGCTCTTTTGTCACCAGCCGTTGTTGCTCAAATCCTTGCTTAGTAGTGGCCAAGCGCGGTTTTCGCGCCTAGGCTGGTGACAAAATAGCTCGCCTGAAACAGA
>BQJU01000151.1 GCA_021604865.1 Saprospiraceae bacterium
ATTTTTTGATGAGACAAGGCTTTTTTTGAAGTGCATACCCTGAGGTACGGACAAGAAAAGTAACGAAGTATCATCGAAAAAGTGATCCTTTGCAGCCAAAAGGTTGGCCTCCAAACATGAACTAACAGTATTTCTTCTTGAACAGTACGGTTACCGCTTTTTTCTTAACGGCCAATGCTCCTAGGCCGGAACCCACCCGCGCGGAGTGCATGTTTCGTGGCTGATTTGGTGGTTGGAGACTGTTGGGGTGTTTGATACCAGCAAAAAACAGTACCAATGGTCAGTGTAGGCAACTTGAAGTTAGCGCCTACAAGATTTAGGAGGCAACGGAATTGCCTCCTAAATTTGAGGTGCTTATCAGCAAAAATTTCTGGTCTCTATAGCTCTAATAAAATTCGAGATGGTTGAACATCTTTTAAGAATCAGAACCAGTGTTTCCTTCCGTGAAGGTTCCTTTTATCTCATTGAATTTGTTGTAAGCTTCTGAAAACCCTGTTCTAATGCCATCAAATTGAGTGGCCCAATTCCCGATATTCGTCGTTGCAGTACTCATCATTTCCTGAAGATTTTTCATGGTCCCTGCTGCGCCATCTGGCATTTGACCGGCCTCAAGTCCTTGCTTCAATGCCTGGACATCAGCAGATTTCTCCTGCAAGCTGCTCAAGAATCCACTAATTTCTCCTTTCAATTTATCCAATTCACCCATTTTACCCTTAAACGTCTCTTGTAATCCGGCAGCTTGTTGTTTGACCTCTTCCGTCATGGTTTGAGCGGAGCTATCAGAAATCTCCATTCTTTTCACCATTGATGAAGCTTTAAGCTGCTCACTGTTCAATTTACCCATTAATTCGGTGACTTGAGCTGTTGTACCTTCCCAATTAGCCGCCAGATCCAGGATTGGTTGACGCATTTGTTCAATATTGTTGCAGGCACAAAAGGCAACAATTACAGCTAATAAAAGCGTGATCTTTTTCATAATAGTAAATCGTTTTGTTGAAAAATTTGTGCAAAGCTATGGGAAATAAAATGATCTTGCTACTACCACTTCCCTAATTTTTTGACATTTCATTCCCGAAAGTTGGTTGTTTTCAATGGAGGCGCAACCGGCTTATCAAAATTAGGGATAATTAAAAGATTTTTTTGGGAGAAAAGCCCTTAAAACTTACCTTTGGCTGCAACTCTAATACCACAAAACCAGATCGTCCATGCTGAAAATAGATATGCATACCCACATCATACCGGAGCATTTGCCGCGCTTTGCGGAAAAATTCGGTTATGGCGACTTTATCCACCTGGTACATCACAAACCAGGTTTTGCGAATATGATAAAGGGCGATAAATTTTTTCGGGAAATCGAATCCAACTGCTGGGATGCAAAGGAACGCATTAAAGAATACGCTACCCATCAAACTCAGGTGCAGGTCGTTTGTACCATTCCCGTCATGTTTTCCTACTGGGCAAATCCCAAGGACTGTCTCGAACTGTCCAGGTTTTTGAATGACGATATTGCTGCTACAGTAGCCGACCATCCGAAAAATTACCTGGCTTTGGGCACCATTCCCATGCAGGATCCCCATTTGGCCATTCAGGAGTTGGAGCGTTGTAAATCCATTGGGCTACCCGGCATTCAGATTGGTTCCAATATTAATGATAAAAACCTCAATGCGCCGGAATTCTTCCCCATTTTTGAGGCATGCCAGGCCCTGAATATGGCCGTTTTTGTGCATCCCTGGAATATGATGGGTTTTCATAGTATGGAAAAATACTGGTTACCCTGGCTGGTAGGTATGCCGGCGGAAACTTCCCGGGCCATCTGTTCGATGGTCTTTGGTGGTATTTTTGAGCGTTTGCCAAAGCTACGCGTTTGTTTCGCCCACGCCGGTGGCGCTTTTCTGCCAACTATTGGTCGTATTGAACACGGCTTCAATTGCCGTCCTGATCTGGTAGCGGTAGATAATGACGTCAATCCCCGGGAATACCTCGGCAAGTTCTGGATAGATTGTATTACCCATGATGCGCGTATGTTGCAGTACATCCTTGAAACGGCCGGGACGGATAAGGTATGCCTGGGTTCCGATTATCCGTTTCCTTTGGGGGACCTGGAAATTGGTGCCTTCATAGAAGAAATGGACTTGCCTAAAGCAACCGTTGAAGCCATTTTTGCTAAAAACACCCTGAAATGGCTAGACCTGGAAACAGCGGTCTTTTAATGTATGATTGGAGATCAAAGTTTTGATCTCCAATCATACACTTTCCTAATAATTCGGATAAACCACTGCCAGCAAGGCATTCCAATATTCCTCCGCTTCCTGCTTGGACTTGGATGACGTAAGAACTTCATGTTTGGGCGCCCTTTCATAGGTCTCATTTGTATATTCTGCAAAGGCACCTCCAAATCCAAGCGCAATATCTTAAAAAAATGTTAAACCATACCTAAATTGTTTATGCATAAACAATTTAGGTATCTTTGAAAAAAAATGGGATGAACAAGAATAAGGAATTTTTATCCGGAACCTTGAATACCATCATTTTGGCTTTGCTGAAAGAGCATGGGAAAATGTACGGCTACGAAATTTGTTCAAGTGCAAAGGAAAAAACAAATAATGCCATCATTTTAACAGAAGGTGCCATATATCCGGCCCTTCATAAGCTCGAAAAAAAGGGGATCATCGAATCGTCGAAACAATTGATTAATGGCCGAACCCGAAAATATTATGAAATTAGAAAAGCTCATCTAGACACGGTCGATGAAAAGGTTCAAACCCTCTATGACTTTACTACATTAATACAAGCCTTATTAAAGCCATCGCTATGAAGTGGATTTATAACATTCTCAGAATAAGTGGATTAAAAAACCAAGAATTGCTGGAGGAGTATTTTGATCATTACACCAGTGAGTACGAGTATCTGCTGGAGCAAGGCGATTCTGAAGAGTTAGCACATTCGAAAGTCGTCGATGCGATATCAAAACTCGATGTAAAAACAATCAATTTTGAATATTTTAAGCTGAAACATAAAAACAAATTAATCATGTCGTCAACCTTCACTTTTTTATTTGCAGCTGTAATTTTTGTTTTCGGAAATTTTGATGAGCCACCATCAATTGCTCCGGTAGAAATGAGTGGTCACAGTATCACTTCCGGTTATGGAGAAAGGATGCACCCCACTGAAAAAGTCAAAAAACTACATAGGGGAATTGATATAAGAGGGAAATTAGGCACAACAGTAATGGCCACCTCTTCAGGAATCGTAAAAGATGCCGGTTATGATAAATTAAATGGCTATTTCGTTGAAATTCAACACGATGCGATTTATACTACCCGATATCACCATCTTTCAAAAATTGACGTTCAAAAGGATGACCAAGTAAAAAAAGGAGAAAAAATCGGAGAAATTGGTTCTTCTGGTCTATCCACTGCACCACACCTACATTACGAAGTACTTGAAAAGGGTAAAAATGTTGATCCTGCCTTGTTTTTAAAAGTTTGACAAGATGAGAAGGTCAAATTTTATTGATTTAAATCAATAAAATTTGACCTACAAACATGCTCTGAAACACTACTACTGCCCTATTCCCTTCCGGAAACAACCAGTTTTTTCGTCAGGCTCGCCTCCTGCGAATTTATTTTGACCAGATAAGTCCCGTTGGCCAGCCCCTGCAGGGTTACCTGCTCGGTAGCGTTGGCCACCTCATCGATGGTTTGGTTTTTGAGCAGCCGGCCTTCAATAGAATAAAGCCCGATATTTACTTGCTGGCCAAGGAAGGAGGTCAGCTCAATATTCACTACATCCATTGCTGGGTTGGGGTACAGATCAAAGTCGGCGGACAGTTGCACTGGTGGGTACTCAGGGGTTTGCACGGCCAGTTGATTCAGAACCCCGGGCATAACAGGTGCGCCTCCAGAAATGGAAACGTTATCAAACACTGTAGTAACGAGCGTATTGGCGTTGATCCCATGTGCAAAAAGGCCTACTTTGATGCAACTGTTCATGGTAATATTGGTGGAAAAGGCAAATAGCCAGTTCACCCCATCTTGCGAAGTATATCCATGGAAGTCATTGCCGCTACGGACCAGCCGAAGCCAGGTGGCCTGGGGCCGGAATAGCTGGGCACTTTGGGCAAATCCATTCTGCGTAGTTCGAACTTCCCGGCGAACAAAATTGCTCAGCTGTGTTTTTAAAGTTGCTTTTTTAGAACCAGGCGTCAGGTTTTCTCTCATTTCAATGCCTGCCCAACCTGAGTTGCTGATGCTGCTTACACGGGCGATAAGCTCACTATCTCCGCAAATATCCTGGTAAATAAGCTGCTGTTTATCGCTGGTAGGGGAAGGCAAACCCGTAGCACTGATTGTGAAATCGTCCGGATCACAGGTGTCAAAGTTGGTACTTCCCCCGGCACCGCTAATACTGGTTTGCATCCATGCCCCCGGATCAGGAGGGAAGGTACCACCGGGACAGGAAGCAGGTTCGTTATACAGCGGGCAGGCCTGAAAGTCGCAACCATCAGCCAGCTGCACATAGACTGAAACACCCTGGGTGCCATTGGCGGGTATACCATTGGCACAGACGACCACCTCATTGGAACTGATCGCTGTGGTGAAGGCAATCGGGTACGATACCCCATCAATTATGAGCTGGTAAGCAGGATTATTGGCCGGTAGCGCTTGACCGCTGATGTAAAAGCAGGTTCGGTAAGTGCCATCGCCATTACAGGTAGGGCCAATGAACGCATCGCCGGGTTGGCCGCCCAAACGCACCGCTGTAATATCACAAACCGTTAGGTCCGGGCATACTGGTTCCGTAAACAGACTGGAAGCCAGATAGGAGCATCCCGTAGCCAGCTGTACGGTTACCGAAACATTTGGTGTGCCGTCGGCGGATACATCAGTGACGCAGGCCACCACCAGTTGAGAGCTGAGTGACACGGTGAAAGCAATAGGATATGCTACTCCATTGATCATGATCTGGTAAGCAGGATTATTGGCCGGTAGTGCCTGACCGCTGATGTAAAAGCAGGTTCGGTAAGTGCCATCGCCATTACAGGTCGGGCCGATGTACGCATCGCCGGGTTGGCCGCCCAAACGCACATTGGTAATGGTACAAACCGTCAGGTCGGGGCATACCGGTTCTATATATAAGTTTGAGGCTAGGTACGTACACCCCCCACTTAATTGAATAAATACCTGACTATTCAAATTGTCGTTCAAGATACCGTGTGAGGTGACATTCGTGACACAAATTACGGCCAGTTGTGGATTGAGAAGCACGAAAAAAGCAATGAGATAGGACACCCCATTGATGCTTACCTGGTAACCGGCACTAGTAGTTGGCAGGTCCAGCCCGGAAATGTAAAAACAGGTTCTGTAAGTGCCGTCACTATCACAGGTCGGGCCGATGTATGCATCGCCGGATTGCCCCCCTGTCCGTACGTTGGAGATGCTGCAAATATCCGCAAATGCTTGGTTGTAAAAAGTCGTTAAAAACAACAGTGTTAGCATGGGAAACAGCTTTCTTAGTTTTGTATTTAGGGTACTCATAAAGGATGGGTTTGGTTATTTAAAAAAAACAATTAAAAAGCAATTATCTGGTAACTAACAGCTTAGTTTCCGGGACGGAAAAGAGAAGGGCAATTATTTTGTGGGGGGAAAGTTACTGAGTGCATGTTTGGAAGTGGTGCTTTGCATCGCCGATGGGTAACGAAATTTGAAGATTTTGGGTTCTTAGGGGTCAGCGAAGAATAACTTACCCATTTGATGCGGCTCTTTTGTCACCAGCCGTTGTTGCTCAAATCCTTGCTTAGTAGTGGCCAAGCGCGGTTTTCGCGCCTAGGCTGGTGACAAAATAGCTCGCCTGAAACAGA
>BQJU01000152.1 GCA_021604865.1 Saprospiraceae bacterium
TTACCCATTTGATGCGGCTCTTTTGCCACCAGCCGTCGTTACTCAAATCCTTGCGTAGTAGTGACTATGCGCGGTTTTCGCGCCTAGGTTGGCGGCAAAATAGCTCACCTGAAACAGACAACTTATTCTTCGCTGACCCCTAATCAAACTACAATATCTCTTATGTTGATGACCGTCAATGGAAAATTGCCGTCTAAAGCTTGTAGGCACTAGCTTCAAGCTAACTCATAAATTTGAGACAACTTCAGGATAAACGGTATTCGTTACTTTTCGTACCTCCAGATATAAACATCAAAATCTTTTTAATGCTTTGGCATCAAGCCAACCCAATCATCAAAAAAATGGACGTTTTTCGCCTCCAAAGCCGACCTTCAAACATGGACTTACGGTTTAAAAACCTCAATCTCATGAGTTCTGACCACCAGGTCAGTAAATTTACCTTTAAAGCGGGTCGCTTTAACAATGTGGTTGTCGATCCAATGATAGTTGCCACCTCTTGGTTTGCCTACCAATAAGCTGTGGTAATTAAAATGGTGTCTTTCTAGCCAATCTTCAGTCAGCGCGCGGTGCTCTTCTGTACGGGAAGTAAAAAAAGTTATGATATGCCCCTCTTTATACCATTTGTTGATGATTTTAAGGGCATCAGGGTAGGGAATACAACTCATCATTCGCTCCGGTTCTTCATTCGGGATATCATCACAAATGGTACCATCAATATCTATCAGGAAATTTTTTATCGTTTCCGGAAATAGTGGACTGGTTTTTTCGCCTTTTTCATTGTAAGTTTCCCTCAATTCTCGATTCTGCTGGTTCATGAATATATTTTTTGATAACTGTATTTCTTATTAAATGAAACAATCGGACAGGGCCAAATTCCTGAGAGTTTGTGTGGAGGTCAACTTTGGAAGCGAAAAAAGGATCCTTTGCAGCCCGAATAGCTTGCGCCGATCTCGCACCGGGGGTGGCCTCCAATCGTAAACTTGGTATTATCGGCTATAAGGCTAGCATACTTTGGCTACTGACTAAAAAACCTAAAAATCCATGTATTCAGTAGGATCCACAGGTTTACCTTCGTACCAAAGCTCAAAGTGCAAGTGGGGCCCACTGGAAAGCGTGCCGGTATTGCCAATAATGGCCACTCCTTCACCGGCTTTCACATAACTACCGGCTTTTTTGAGCAATACCGAATTGTGTTTATAAAAAGTAGCAGTATTATTAGCGTGCAGGATGCCTATCGTATTTCCAGTTTCCAAGGTCCAGTCAGATAAAAAGACATAGCCATCTGAGGCCGCTTTTATCGCCGTGTTTTTGGGTGCCAGAATATCTACCCCATTGTGGTCTTTTTCGGGCATAAACCCGGCGCTGATTTCTCCATGGAGAGGGGAAATGAAATACAGTTGCTCTAAAGGAACATCATTATTGAGCAGGGCATTTTTTCGTGGCTGTTGAGCCACAACACCTAATTCTTCCAGCTCCAATTCATCAATCAGCTGACTTTCTTCAGCCGACATAGGGACATCTTCCAAACTATCAACCAATGATTGAGGATCTACTTTGGGGATATCAGATTCAGTTTGCACATCACCAACCAGGACCTTTCTGAAATTTTCAGTGTAGGCTTCTTGCGCATCCAATTCTTTTTCAAGTTTATTGATCTGTTGATAAGCCTCAATGATCGCTTCGTCCTGTAAAGCATCCCCATAACCGGGAATGTATTTTCTAATCGGGGTAAATGCAATCGCCATAACCACAAGGGCGGCAACAACGACAACGACACTACTAATCGAAATATAAACATTCAATAAACTGAGTTGGAAAGACCTTACTTCCTCAAAAGTTTCATTATTCATGACCACCAAGCGGTAGGTATGTTGGAGATCTTCTCTCATCTTCTGCCATCGGGTCTGCTCTTTTTCCATCGCCTTTGGTATTTGGCTGTTTGACACCGAAAAACGGCGTCAATCTGTTAATTGTTGTGATCCATACACTATTATTTCAACCTTCCGGGTTGGTAGTGTAATGAGAATAAAATAAATTTGCCTCTTAAAGGTTATTAAGCGTAGGTGCAAATTTACAAATATATAGCACAGAAGGATAGTACATTATTGTCCTTTTATGAGTTAAAGGTGTTTTTTTAACGATTTTTAAAATTTCAAGCTTTGAAACGGTTCAACAAACTCGGGTTAGTGCTGCTTGTCGCAATGATTTTAGCCGCCTGTACAACGCAGAAGAAGAAGAGTGATTTGTCTATGCTTGGTAAATTGTATCATAATACTACCTCAAAGTATAACGGATACTTCAATGCCAACGAGCTGTTGGAAGCTTCCACGCTCCAGCTTGAGGCACAGCATCAGGACAATTATAACAAGATTTTGGAGATGTATAAGTATGTTGCTGCCGACAATCCGCAGGTCGTAGCTTCAGACCTAGACAAGGCCATGGAAAAGGTATCGGTAGTGGTCAATTTGCATCGTCAGAGTATTTGGACTGATGATTGTTACCTATTATTGGGTAAGGCACAATTCCTGAAGCAAGACTATGAAACTGCTGAAGAAACATTCCGCTATATGGTGGATGAATTTAGCCCTTCGGCTATGGCCAAAAAAAATAAAAAACTAAAAAAACGGAAAAAAGGAAAAGCAGGGGATGATGGCGCTGAACCCCAAAAGAAAAGTAAAAAACAGGTAGCGAAAGAGAAGAAAAAGAAAGCTAAAGCAAGAAAAAAGGCCAACAAACAAGCAAAGAAGAACAGAAAGAACAATAAAAAAGGCAAATCCCGGAAAAAAACGACCGATAAAAAAGACACCAAACCGGTAACCAAAGAGGAAAAACCTTCTGTTACTGAAACAACAGTTGACGAGGAGGATATTCCCTTCACAGGCATGATTCACCTCACGGATACGGATCAATCGATCGAAAGTGATCCGGAAGGTTATTTTATGAAACATCGCCCGGCCTACCAGGAGAGTGTGTTGTGGTTGTGCAAAACCCTGATCGAGCGAGATAGAAACAGTGAAGCAATGCGTCTATTGGCCCAATTGGAAAAGGATGCCAAAACCTTCCCTGATATTCGGAGAGAAGCTGCTGCCCTGAAAGCATACAATTCCATTCGCCGGAAGAATTATGCACAAGCGGTGACCCAATTGAATGAAGCCATCGAATTAGAAAAGAATGGTAGAACCAAAGCTCGGTATGCCTATATTATTGGCCAATTGCAACAAAAGCAGGGAAATGGTGATGCTGCCTATGCTGCATTTGAAAGTGTCTTGAAGCATAACCCTACCTTTGAAATGGAGTTTTCCAGTAAACTTAAAATGGCTCAGAATGCCTGGTTGTCCGGTAAGGGTACCGCAGCAGATGCCATACAGAACCTGGAAAAAATGCTCAATGAGGATAAAAATGCTGACTTCAAAGATCAGATTTATTATGCTTTGGCTGATATTGCCCTTAAACAGGGGAATCGCCAAGAGGCACTCAAAAACCTTTCTCTATCCTTACAAAATAGCTTGAGCAACCGGTCTCAAAGGTCGGAAGCTTATTACGCATTGGGGAATTTGTTTTTTGAAAATGAGGACTACGTTTCAGCTAAATCCTATTTTGATAGTACCCTGCTCGTGATGCCCAATACCGATGAACGGTACGGTGAGGTGGACCGGATGGCAAAAAACCTGTCTGATATTGCTGATCGCATCATGTTGATCGAGTTGCAAGATAGTTTGTTGAGTATCGGCCGGCTTTCCGATGATGAAAAAAAGGCAATGGCTTTAGAGATCAAAGAAAAAGAAGAGGCGAAAAGACAAGCTGCTCAAGCTGCTCAAGCTCAGAAAGAAACCAGCACTCCCGGTAAATATACCTCAGTAAATGGGCGTCGCCCCGGTGGAACGGCCCTGACTAAAGAGAGCAGTTTCTTTGCCTACGATGCTCGGGCCGTTAAGCGCGGGAAACGTGAATTTGAGCGCAAATGGGGCGCACGGGAATTGGTAGATGACTGGCGTAGGTCGAATCGTACAGGCAGCGACCTGGCAAATTTGGAAGAGGAATTTACTGAGATTCCCTCTGCAACCCTTGACGATGAGGAAGTCGCCAAATTATTAGGCGATATTCCGAGCTCTCCTGGTGAAATTGCTATTGCAGAGGTCAAGATTAAAGAAGCCATGTATGAGTTGGGTGGCCTGTATCGGGAACGGCTCAAAAACAACAAGAAATGTATTGAGGTATTGGAAAAACTCAATGAAAAATATCCTGGCAATAACTACGAACTGGAATCCTGGTACCTGCTTTATCTGACACACAAGGATGAAGGAAATCACGCTATTGCACAGACTTATTATGATAAGATTCAAGGAAAATTCCCGACTTCTAACTACGCCCAAATGTTAAAAGATCCGGATTTTGCAGCCAAATTTTTGAATGAGGAGAAAAGACAAAACCTGCAATATAACGAGATATATAGCTATTTTGATCAGGGCAAATACAATGTAGCCTTTGAACGCAGTAAGGAAATGATGGATAAATTGCTTGGCCAACACCCCCTTAAACCGCGCTATGCCCTACTGGTGGCTATGTGTACGGGGAACATCCAGGGCAAAGAGGCTTATGTCACACAATTGCAGGAGGTGATTGCCAGGTATCCAGATACTCCTGAACAAAAACGGGCCAAGGAGATCTTGCGAATCCTGGGGGTAACCTCTGCACGTCTTCCTGGTGAAGAGAAAGAAGAAAAGTCCGATTTTGAATTTAAAGAAAATGAACTACACTATATCATCATCGTTTTTAACGAGGACATCAGACTGACAGAAAATAAAGCCAAAGTGTCGGATTATAATCGCGAATACCACAAACTTGACAAAATTAGGATTTCTAATGTTTATCTCGGAAAAGAAAATGATGTGCCGGTACTGGTATTGCGGCGTTTTAAAGACAAGAATGAGGCTATGAAATATTATTATGGTGTGGAGAAAAACAAAGGAGACTTTATCGACAGCAAGATAAGTTATACCATGTACGCCGTAGCGCAAAGTAATTACCGCAATATCCTGAAAGCAAAAACCGTAGAAGGATATGATGGTTTCTTTAGACAGAATTATCTGAAATAGCCATCGCATTGATGAGATGATATTGAGCGCATGTTTGGCCTCCTAACATGCGCTCAAATCAAATACATTGGGACAGCTTTTTGCTGTTATCAAACACCCCACCAGTCTCTTCCCACCTAATCAGCCACTAAACACGCACTCAGCGCGGCCTCGCTCTGCCATAGCGGCTACGCGAAGGCGAGGTGGGTTCCGGCATAGGAGCATTGGCCGTTAAGAAAAAAGCGGCAACCGTACTGCTCAAGAAGAAATACTGTTAGAGCTTATTTGGAGGCCAACCCCGATGCAAGATCGGGGCAAGCTATTTTGGCTGCAAAGGATCACTTTTTCGATGATACTTCGTTACTTTTCTTGTCCGTACCTC
>BQJU01000153.1 GCA_021604865.1 Saprospiraceae bacterium
TATTTATAGAAATGAACGATTTTCCACTGACCGGGAATGGAAAGCTGGACCGCAAAGCTCTACCCGAACCCGACTTGTCAGAGCTGGTGACGACTGAATATGTTGCCCCTCGTAATGAAATCGAAGCCTATCTCGCGGAAACATGGGAAAATTTACTAGGCGTTAAACAAGTTGGTATTCACGATAATTTCTTTGAATTAGGGGGGCATTCTCTCCTTCTTGTACGGGTTATTGCAGCAATCAGGGATAACCTATCCATCAATATACCCGTAACGGTCATGTTTAAATATCCAACTATTGCTGACCTGCATAAGTACATAAGAGTTGTCAAAAAAGAAACGGAAGAAATTAGAGAAGAAGATTTAACCGTCATCCAGATTTAAACTTCGCCAGGTACGACTTTTAGAAAAAGCTTCAGCGCTCCGGAACAACGCTAATAAATGCTAAAAAGATGATTAACTACGATAGTGTTATAGACATTTTCAATATTGCTATTGATAAAGGGGTTTCGATTGTTTTAGATGGAGAAAACCTGAATCTAAAACTCAAGAAAGGCCAAACGGTTGAAAAAAACCTGATTAACCTTATCAAAGAAAACAAGCAGGAGATCATCCGCTTTCTACAGAGTGACCAGGGTGATCTTGTTAAGATAAATCAGGCTATTCCTAAAATCCATGCTCATAACCGGAAAGATTATGAATATATCCCTTTATCCTTCATGCAGGAGGGGTTGTGGTTCATCGACCGCTTGACGGGGAGTACCCATTACCATGTCGCTTTTGTGCAAGGCCTGAGCGCTCAACTAAATGTTTCAGCATTGGAAGGCGCCTTAAACGATCTGGTCAACCGGCATGAAATTCTTCGTACGGTACTGCGCGAAGGGCCAGAAGGTGCCTATCAGGAAATACTCCCAGAAGATAGCTGGCAAATGGAGTCAATTGCCAGGAATAACAAAGATGGATCGAATCTTCAGGACCTTATTTCAGCCCATATCAGCCGGCCTTTTGATTTGAGCGTGGATCATGTATTACGGGTGCAACTGTATCAAATAGAGGATAAAGGCTATATCCTGGCCATGGTGTTGCACCACATTGCTTCTGACGGTTGGTCGGCAGGCGTTTTAATGCATGACCTGATGGAGCTGTATAGATGCCGGGTAGAAGGAGGCAGAATAAACTTACCGGAGTTGAGGGTTCAGTATGCGGATTTTGCGATCTGGCAGCGGGAATACCTGAGTGGTCAGGTATTAGAAGAAAAACTGGCCTATTGGGAACGCAAGCTTTCGGGGGTGAGTAAGCTGGAACTGCCACAAGATTTTGCCCGCCCTAACGTATTGAGCCATCGGGGTGATCGGGTAAATGTTTTATTGGATAAAACACGGAGTAGCGCCATCCACGATTTATGTCAAGAGGAATCGGCCACTCTTTTTATGGTCTTACAAACAGCCTTAAAAGTATTGTTCTATCGGTATAGCGGTCAGACAGATATCTGTATCGGAGGCTCTATGGCCAACCGGAGTCAAAAAGAGGTGGAAAACCTCATAGGTTTATTTGTCAACACCATCGCCCTGCGTAGTGATCTAAGTGGAGAGCCGACTTTTAAAGAGCTCCTTTCACAGGTTAAAACCACAACATTGGAAGCATACGAACACCAGGACACCCCTTTTGATAAAGTGGTGGACCGGGTGATGGAAGAACGTGAGCTAAACCGGAATCCGTTGGTTCAGGTGATGCTGGTCTTACAAAATGCTCCAAGCGAAACAGGATCAAAATTTGAGGATGATGGATTGAGTAGATTACAAATGCTGATCAGCGAATTTGGCTTAGCTCAAACGGATAGTACCTATCAAATATCAAAGTTTGATATCACTTTGACCATCGTAGAATCAGGGGAAGAAATAGGCCTGCAAATAGAATATTCTACAGACTTATTCAAACGGGAGTCGATGGAGCGATTTGGCATTCACTTTGAAGAATTGCTTAAATCAATAATTGCAGATACAAACACAAAGATTGGAGCATTGAATATGCTTACTACCGCAGAGGTACTGGAGCTGAATGAAGGATCAAAGTGGCTGGAAATCGACTATCCGAAAGACAAGACCGTTGTGGATTTATTGGCAGAACAAGTAAATCTGTGGCCAACCAATACGGCTGTAGTTTATGAAAATGAGGCGATTAACTATGAGGAACTAGACAAACGCTCCAATCAATTGGCCCATTATTTGCGCCAGAAGGGCGTCAGAGAAGAAATGCTGGTTGGTATATGCCTTGATCGGAGTGTGGAGATGATCGTTGGCATTTTGGCGATCATAAAAGCGGGCGGAGCTTATGTACCACTTGACCCTGAATATCCTATCGACCGGATAAATTATATCGTGGAGGATTCAAAGAGTCAATGGATTATTAGCAAGGCAGAGTGGAGCCATTTGTTTGAAGGTCAAGCTGCCGAACTCATTTTGCTGGATAAGGATAGCCAAAAGATTGCAGCAAACCCCAAGCAGGCACTACAGGTTAATCTATCTCCGGAAAACGCGATGTATGTGATCTATACATCGGGTTCTACAGGTAAACCAAAAGGTGTTGTTATTGAACATCGCAATGTGGTACGTTTATTCAAAACGCAAGTCCCGCTATTTGATTTTGGAGCCCATGATGTGTGGACCTTATTCCATTCATTTTGTTTTGACTTCTCCGTCTGGGAAATGTATGGAGCCTTATTATTTGGTGGTAAACTCGTGGTGGTTCCTAAGGCAACAGCTAAAGACACCATAGCATACAGCCGTTTGTTGCAGGACCAAAAGGTAACGGTGTTAAATCAAACACCAAGTGCCTTTTATGCATTACAAGAGCATTTTACCGCTGTTTATCCCGAAACACAGATTCGCTATGTAATATTTGGCGGGGAAGCTTTGTCGCCAGGAAGGTTAAAGACTTGGAATGAAGCCTATCCCTCCTCTAGCCTGATCAATATGTACGGCATTACCGAGACAACGGTACACGTGACCTACCAGAAGATCGGAGCGGAGGAAATCGCCACAGGCATAAGCAATATCGGACAAGCAATTCCAACCTTGGAATGTTTTGTATTGGATGATCATCTCAATAGAGTACCTCAGGGAGTAACGGGCGAAATTTATGTGGGCGGTGCGGGCCTGGCGCGTGGTTATCTGAACAGGGAAGCCTTAACAGCTGAACGCTATATCACACACCCTTTTAGCAAAAAAGAAAATGCCCGCTTGTATAAGACAGGTGATTTGGGGCGCTGGCTATCTGATGGACGTTTGGAGTATATGGGCCGACAGGATGACCAGGTAAAGATTCGGGCTCATCGTATTGAGCTGGGTGAAATAGAGGTGGTGCTGGCAAGCTGCAATTTGGTTAAACAAAGTGTAGTGCTGGCTAAGGAAGACGCTACCGGTAACAAACGACTAGTCGCCTATATCATCCCGGAAGGTACCTATGATCGGGATGGTATTCATGCCTTCCTGAGTAAACACCTCCCAAAATATATGATCCCTTCCCTAATGGTGGAAATGGCATCGTTTCCATTGACCGTAAATGGGAAATTACATAAGGAGGCACTTCCAGAGCCTTCTATGACCGGGTCGATAGATCAAAGTTATCTGGCCCCTAGGAATAAAGTGGAAGAACAGCTAACAGAAATCTGGCAGGAATTACTAGGTGTAGAACGTTTAGGAATTCGCGATGATTTCTTTGAATTGGGGGGTCATTCCTTATTGGCCACACGTGTGGTATCCAGAATTCGCCAGATATTAAACATAGAATTTGGCGCACAGCTTATTTTTCTACATCCGACAATAGAAGAACTGGCAGCCTTAATCGAAGAACAAGAGGATGAGGAAGAGGCTACTCTGCCACCAGTCATCGCACAGGAGGAAAAACCGGAGAAGATACCCTTGTCTTACGCACAGGAACGCCTGTGGTTTATCGACCAATTAAGTGGCAGTACAAATTTTCATATTCCCGTAGTACAAACCTTTAATGAACAATTAAATTTGGAGGCACTATCCGAAGCCATTCGGACGGTAATGGCTCGCCATGAGGTACTTCGTACGGTGGTTCGCGAGGAAGGTGGTATTGCCTACCAGGAATTGCTATCAGCAGATAACTGGGTGCTGGAAAAAGTAGTCGTAAATAGCAACGCAAATGTGCATGATCTAATTGAGGAGGATAAAAAACAGCCCTTTGATTTGAGCCGCGATTACATGATGCGGGCTAAAGTCTACCAGATAGAAAAAGAATATGTACTCTTATTATTGGTCCACCATATCTCTTCTGATGGCTGGTCGATGAATGTATTGCTAAAGGAATTATTGGAAGCATATCAGGCAACAATATCAGGTAGCAAAGCTGCATTAGTCCCCCTGAATATCCAATATGCGGATTATGCCTTATGGCAAAGACAATACTTGAATGGAGCCGAGCTGGAAAGAAAGCTAGCCTATTGGGAAAACAAACTAAAAGGGGTTAGTCACCTGGACTTGCCATTGGATTATACGCGTCCCAGCATACAAAGTACGCGAGGCAAAAATCATATAACAACCCTGCCAATACCATTAACCAAAGCATTGCAAGTAGTAGCAAAAGAAGAAGGGGTAACACCTTTTATGCTACTATTGGCCGCCTTCAAAATATTACTGTCCCGATACAGCAATCAAACGGATATCTGTGTAGGCAGCTCCATTGCTAACAGAGAACAGAGAGAGTTGGAAGACTTAATCGGCTTTTTTGTCAACCTAATCACCCTGCGCAGTGACTTGAGTGGGAATCCACGGTTTAAAGACCTCCTGGGGCGTGTCAAAAAAACGACCCTGGAAGCCTACACACATCAGGATGCTCCCTTTGAGAAAGTAGTGGACCGGATCATTGAAGAACGGGATCGCAGTATGAGTCCTTTGTTTCAGGTATCGTTTGTGTTGCAAAATGCACCCGGTGAATTCCGGCTGGATGATGTGGAAGAAGGACTTTTTGCTGGTCAACAACCAGATGAAAAGAGCGACCGGGAAACAACACTGATGTACGACCTTTCCATGAACATTTTTGAGACTGGTGAGGCGCTTATGCTCAACCTGGTCTACTGTATAGACCTGTTCAAGACCGAAACGGTCGAACGGATGATGCGCCATTATGTCGAGCTGCTGGGTGAACTGGTAGCCAACCGCGACCGGCGTATCAACGAGTTCAATATACTGAGCGAATCCGAAGCAACACAACTGGAACGTTTTAACGCGACCGAGCAAGCCTATCCAAGTGAGGCAACAGTGGTGGAGCTATTCCAAAAACAGGTGCGTTTACAAGGAAATAAACCGGCCCTGCTGTATGGCAATCAGCAACTGAGCTAT
>BQJU01000154.1 GCA_021604865.1 Saprospiraceae bacterium
CTTTTATTTTGCTCTTTTTGCCACTGGCAAAAGCGAACGCTAATACTTCAAGTGCTTTTTGATGCTTTGGCATCAAGCCAACCCAGTCATCAAAAAATTGACGCTTTTCGCCTCCAAAGCCGACCTCCAAACAAGCTCTTAGTAATTGAAGATCTTGAGCAATATGCAGCAGCATTTACGGATTCCTAAATGATCTTGACCTATTAACGTACAGCCCTTCTGCACGATCTTATTGGCATTGAATCGACACATCCTACATCAGGGCCGAAGCCTACTGTCTGTACAAGTAGTCAACACTGGAAAATGATGGTTATGGTTGGCTTATCGTAATGAAATAAGCAGGGACTGCTATGTATCAAGTTTAATAAAATGGATGTAAGATGGCAACAAAAGAGGGAATCTATAGGAGAACTTTGCTTTATCCTAGAATCGGTATTAAGATCCGCAGCATAATTGCTTAGAAAAACTTAAATTGAGCTGTGGTTAAGCCAATAGTAGAAAAAATGGCTTTCCCTTTAGGAATACTTTGTTAGCCCTTGGTGTCGGGATTGTTCAAAGGCCGTCGCCAAAGGCTATGGCCCTCAAGGACTGAAATGTTTACGCAACGGGTTGCTGGTGCAGGTTTTGGTGGTGGGGCGTAGGCATTCCTTTGAGTTCGTTGAAAGAATAAAGCAACCAAGCACCAAAAAACAAAACCAAATAATTATGAAAAATCTACTTTCAATTTTATTGATTTCATTGATTATCATTTGTAATTCTTTTGGACAGAATGAATATTACATCAAGTTTAAAGATGAAATGAACTTGCCTAAAAAAAACGCCTCTCTATTAAAAGTTGCAGATTTTCCAATTTTTACAACAAGTGCAATTCAAAAAAGTATTGTCCAAATCAATAATTCTTTTGGCGATACCAAATCGGAAAAACTCAGAAAAACTTTTAGAATAAAATTTACAGATGAATTCGATGTTGAAAAATTCTTAACCCTTAATAAACATAATAAAGACATTGAATATATCGAAGAAGTGGTTTATTGCAAAACCACTGCTATACCCGATGATTATGGATACGACACTCAATGGTATTTGGATAAAATTCATGCAAATGCTGCTTTTGAAATAACAAATAATTCAAGCAATGTAAAGGTAGCGATTGTAGATGATGCTGTATTAACTACACATCCTGATTTACAAGAAAATATTATTGCACAAAGAGATGTGACGAACAATACCAATAATGCAAATCCTCCAAGCGATTTATTTGACCACGGAACTCATGTTGCGGGAATTGCGTGTGCATCAACTAATAACAATTTGGGAATAGCAGCAATTGGGGATAATGCAAAAATAATTGCTGTAAAAGTCGCTAATGGTGATACCTTTTCAGATGGTTCTTTAAAACTTACTCATTCTTATGAAGGTATAGTTTGGGCGGTAGATAATGGAGCAGATATTATAAATTGTTCATGGGGCGGCGGCAGCTTTGGTTTAACCCAGCAAGCCATACTTGATTATGCGGAATCTAATGAAGTAATAGTAATCGCAGCCGCAGGGAATGATGATACAGACGAAAAACATTATCCTGCTGCATATTCAACTGTTGTAGCGGTTGCTGCAACAGATTTTGGAGATCAAAAAGCTACATTCTCAAATTTTGGTTCATGGGTAGATATTTCAGCACCTGGTGTCAGCATATATAGTACAGTTATTTTCGATTCTGAATATGCTTATTCTTCTGGAACATCTATGGCAAGTCCTTTGGTTGCGGGGCTTTGTGCATTAATAAAAAGTAAAAACCCCAATTTTAGTTCTTCTCAAATAAAAAACCATCTTTTTTCAACAGCTGAGAATATCGAAGGGCTTAATCCCGATTACCAAAATCAACTTGGCGCAGGAAGAATAAATGCGGGAATAGCTATTTCAGGTTCTATTGTTCCTGATGATTGCTCGAAGGCAATTAAGATTAGCATGGGAGAAGTAAACATATTTAGTAATTCGGGGGCTAGTGCTTCATTTACTCTGCCAAATATTAGTTGTTTAGGAGGACAAACAGAAGATATATGGTTTAAATTAAATGTCGAAGATATTGAATCCGACATTTACATTGAATCAATTCCTCTACCAAATGGTTTAGAAAATACAGTTCTCCAAGTTTTAGAAGGTTCTTGTACGTCACTAACTGAAATTGGATGTGATGACGATTCAGGAGACGGTCTACATGCTTTGGTGACAACTACGACAATTCAACCAAATACAGAAAATATATTTATTCGTATCGTTAGCAAAAATCCTAATGAATTTGGTCGTTTTAGATTGTTTGCTTCAACTGTTGAGTGTGAGAATTATCGAGAATTGAAAAATTTCGGGGAAAGTAGCGGGTGGAGAGAAACAAGGCATCCAAGATGGATAGCAGATGTTAATGGCGATGGAAAAGATGATATAATTGGTGCGGGTTATAATGGTCTTTCTGTTGCTATCTCATCTGGACAGGAATTCGTTTTACAACCCGATTCCTTTTTTGAGAATTTGGGATATAACCAAGGTTGGAGATTAGACAAACATCCAAGAATGGTTGGAGATGTGAACGGTGACGGAAGATTTGATATTATTGGATTTGGACAAAACGCAATTGCGGTAGCACTTTCCGAAGGTAATAGTTTCTCTGATGATACTGACTTTTGGTTTGAGATGGAACACTTTTGTCATAATCAAGGTTGGCGAGTTGAAAAGCATCCACGATTGATAGCAGATATTAATGGTGATGGCAAGGATGATATTATTGGATTTAGTCAGAATGGAACTTCTGTCGCAACTTCAAATGGAACAAGTTTTGTCTTGCAGGGTGATTACTTTTACCCTGCATTTGGATATAATCAAGGTTGGCGAGTTGATAAACATCCAAGAATGGTTGGAGATGTTAATGGTGATGGAAAAGAGGATATAATTGGGTTTGGTTATGACGGTGTGACTGTCGCACTCTCAAATGGGAAGGGTTTTGATAATGCGCCTGATTTTGCAATTGAAGATTATGGTTTTAATCAAGGTTGGCGTATAGATAAGCACCCTCGAATGGTTGCGGATGTGAATGGCGACGGTTTAACTGATATAATTGGATTTGGATATAATAAAATTACTGTAGCAATTTCTACAGGAGAAGAGTTTATAATTGACCCGAATTATGAAATCGCTGATGATTTTGTTTATAACACGGGATGGAGAGTGGATAAGCATCCTCGAATGGCAGGAGATATTAATGGTGACGGTAAAGATGATATGATTGCTTTTGGTACATCCAAAATTTACATACGGGATTTCAACCAAAATCGGACTGAAAACTTATTAGAAATAGATAGGTGTTTCAGTTTTAGACACGATTGGTCAACAGTAAATGATGTGCGGAGTTTAGGCGACTTTCAGGGAGACGGGGCGAAAGATGTAATAGCTATGGGAAACAGGGGGGTATATCTATATGAATTTGATAACCTTTTTAATGTCCCCGAAAACTCTACAAAATTTTGTAATTATCACGTCTATCCAAATCCTGCGATTGACTACTTAAAAGTAAATATTGCCGCTTGTGGAGAAAATGCAAGATTAATTCTTTATGACCAATTGGGCAGAATCGTATTAGATAAAGAACAGTCAGAAGTTTTAGACGAATTAGAAATGAACTCAATCCCGAATGGAGTATATTTCTTAGAGATAATCGGATTAGATGGAAAAATTTTAGGTGTCGAAAGAATAATGAAAATATAAATCCAGCACCGAATAAAGCATACATCGGTGCGACGAGAGAAGTTGCTCAATATAATACCAGGACGAGAAGTGAGGGGTATCTTCCCTGAACTTCATGACATCGTTACTGGTTACGGAGTATCACCTCCGTATGCCTACCAACTTGGCGATATAAAGGTCGGGAAAGGACCTTCTTGACCATGATGAGTACGAACTTGATCACCATCTTCCAAGCCAGCAACATCCCCATCCGAGGCATATTAATATTAAGATCACAAAGACCAATGCAATCCGTACGATGCTTCCCAAGAGTTATACTTCGAGCAAAGGTCGGATTTATAGGAGAACTTTGCTTTATCCTAGAATCGGCATTAAGATCCGCAGCATAATTGCTTAGAAAAACTTAAATTGAGCTCCAATTAAGCCGATAATAGAAATTTCGAATGAAGGGCGCAGAGATTCCTTTGAGTTCGGTACAACCCAAAATAAATCAAACCTAGTCTGATTATTGAAAATATATTTTAAGCATCAATTAGTATGAAAATCTTTCTGTAAAACCCGCTTAAGAATCTGATTATCAATCATTAAAGTGACAATTCAAAATTTGCATTTCAAAGTAAACTTCATTAAATTCGCTTAACTTGAGTAAGTCGAGATTTGCATCTTACGTAATAATTTATTATTTTCGTACGTACATGCATGGCGAAATTTAATATCATGAATACCAAATTAACACTTAACTTAAATAAAGAAATCATTCAAGGGGCAAAGGACTATGCGAAAGAACATAACATAAGTCTTTCATTCCTAGTTGAAAATTATCTGCAGAAAATTATCTCTGATTACAAAATTGAGGCTGCTTCAAAAGGCAGTATTGTAAATGAATTAAGTGGAATCATCAAACTTGATTTAGATGCTAATCATCGAGATGATCATATCGATTACTTAACTGAAAAATATAAATAAATTGGAGAGAGTTTTTGTCGATACAAATATAATTCTTGACTGGCTAAGCCAAAGAGAACCTTTTTTCATTTATGCTAAACAGTTATTTCTAAAAGGGGAAAATAAAGAGGTTAAGGTACTTATCAGTACAATGAGTTTTATTTCGACTGAATATATTTTAAGGAAACAAATCGGAAAAGAAAAAGCAAAACAAGCATTAGCCGCAATTCGAACTATCTCGGAAGTATGTACAAGCGGTGAAAAAGAAATCGACCTATCTTTAGTCTCCTCTTTCAAAGACTTTGAAGTTGCCTTTCAATATTTTAGTGCTATAAATAATTCGGCAAAAGTTATTATTACTAGGAATCCAAAAGATTTCACGAAATCGAAAATCCCCGTAATGAGTGCTGAAGAATATTTAAAATCTATCAAATAGAAAGAAAACTGCAGCTTAGGGGGCAGCGAAGAATAAGTTGTCTGTTTCAGGCGAGCTATATTGCCACTAGCCTAGGCGCGAAAACCGCGCATAGCCGCTACTACGCAAGGATTTGAGTAACGACGGCTGGTGGCAAAAGAGCCGCATCAAAT
>BQJU01000155.1 GCA_021604865.1 Saprospiraceae bacterium
TTCTCTCTGCGAAAGGTCGGAACCTGTAAACCTTCTGTGAGCCTGGGCACATACTCTTTGACGAAAGCCTGGATTTCAGATGCGGTCACGTGTCCATCTTGATTCTCATCCGCTTTCATCGACTTGAGGCCATACAGAAAAGCATAGGTAAATGCACCATTTGCCCATTCTTCATCTTCATAGCTGACCTGCATACCTGAGGAAGACGTAATGACTGTCGCTCCTGAGCCCTGGCTTAGGTCCGCGAATAACAATTGCATCAGGTCAAAACTGTTTTGCAGGCCGAGTACGGGACCGCCTTCGCCATTCCCTTTGGAAAAGCTCTGGACAGAAATGCCTTTTTTCTTCAAGCTATCTAGTTGACCTGGTGTTATGGGTTGCGCTTCTTTGTCATATTCGCCCGAATTACAGGCATCTATAAGTAGCATTTTTTTGCGGGCGGGAATGCCATCCAAAAGCCCTTCTATTTCGTCATAACGAATACCTTTTTCCGCAGGATTAGCAAAATCCGTTTCGTGGGTAGCGTAGTAAAAATTGTAATTTTCATCGAGCAGGCCATGGCCAGACACAAAAATGAGTACCTGGTCATCTACCCCCGTTTGTTCCAACCATTGACGCATATCCAGGATATTTGCTTTTGTTACCTCCTGGTTGGTGAGCGTCTTTTGTCGGATTTGATTGAAATTTTGGGCGGATTGGTATAATTCAGCAATATCCTGGGCATCTTTGGCTGCGTATTGAAGGTCTTTACCCTCGGCCTGATAGTCGGAAACACCGATCGTGAGGAGGTAGAGATCCGGTTTAGCATCAGGCGCATCATAGAAAACAGAAAAACCTATTGGATTAGAAACTATTCCCGCTTGGTTGAGTACCGTAATTTTTATTAAGTTTTTCTTTGCACTCAAAGGAACGGATATTTCTTTGGTAATTGATTTTTTCTCGCCTGAAACGGCAATTCCTTTTTCTCCATAAAGCGGTACACCATTTACACTAATAAGTAACCTTTCTAACGAGCTTTTGAATGCATTAGCTTTAAATGAAAACATAAAATCCCGTTCTTTAGCCACAACATTATCTTGATTTGATAAAAATTCTACCGTTGGAACATCGGCTACATGGACTAAAAGGTCATTCTTTAAATCCATTTTTTCAAGACGTCTTTCATAAGCCAACCTTAACATCTTAATTAGAGTGGTATCCTGTTCATTAAGAGACTCGATGACCAAATCCGGGCGGTTATAAATTAAATCAAACTGTTCAAAACTAAATGCTTCGAGACCATCACTAAATTGCAAACCTGAAGCAGTTTGTTTGGAAGCGTAATAATAGTTGTTTGGGGTATAGACTATAAATTCGTCACCACCTGGAAAATATGCGTTCAGTTCTATTTTTTCTTGTTTGCAATTATACCATTGAAGCAAGCCATCAATATTATTGACAATAAGGATAGAATCATTTACAATTGTGACATTTTTTTGATCTTCTGACAAAGCCTGACTTAAAATCTCTTGATTACTTGTGCTATAAATTTTAGCACTACGAGGTTCTACCCTTAACATCCAACCTTCAGCAAGCTGTGTTTTGTCTAATAAATTACTGGCTCTCCTTAATTTCCAGATCTCATCATTGGTTAATGGTTCCCGTTGCCCTGTTCGCTCATTTATTAAAAAAGCATGCACCCCCTCAATTGTCAGAACATGCTGTCCGTCCTCCAACAATCTGATTTGTTCAATATTAGCCTCGGGAAGTCGTATTGTGGCAATGCGTGGGAGATTGGGTGCAGTAATCGAATGAGCAACCATCTGGTCAGAATATATAAACCAAGCTATCTGTTGGTCTTTCCAACTTGAGATCGAATGAATATATCCATCTTTATCCGTTAAGTTATTTACAGTCTCGCCGCTTTGTACATCAAAACTGTTAAGGTTATATTTTTTCCTTCCCTTTTTAGGCTCATAATCCCCATAGGCTACTATTATTTCTTCACCATCTAATGAAAAGCAAATATCAGCTACATTACTACCTGGTAGTATTCTCCTCATATGCTTATGCATATTGACATCCCAGACATGTATTGTTTCATTGCCGTCAGTAATGCCTAAAAGATATTGCCCATTTGGAGAAAATAACAGGCGGTCAAATTTGGGATTATATAAATAATTTCCGTCGTCGAGTACATATTTTTTTTGTATCTGAAGGTCAAAGAGTACTATATTCCCTTTTACATCACAACTGGCGAGCCAATCATTCTGAGGGCTATTACACAGCGTTCTAATTTCATTTGAATGCTTATACAATACTTCGGCTGCGGTCGTTGAGGTTATTTTGCATCTCAACACATCACCATTCGACTTTCCAAGGAACGCATCTGTACTGTTAGGGACGCTAATTACCACTGGAATAGCATTGGAGGTCGTCCATTGGTAAAGTGATGGAATATTGTCCTCATCTGCAAAGAAATCCGACTTCTTCAGGTCACTATCAGTAGCAATAGACATAGCTATCTTTTTATCATCCAACATTTGAGCATCCAAGACGGCTCCTTGATGTATCTTTAAAAAACTTTGTTCGCCTTTATGATAGAATGGATGAAATGGCGCATAAGGGTAAGGTTGACCATCCCAGCGTTCATGGGCTTCCCTTAGCGAAATGATTAAATTGACCACAAATAATCCACCACTGGCATATCCAATTATGAGCTGCTCTGTTAGGGGATGTAAAGCGGAAATATCTTGAGGAAGTGGTATGTGGAAGGGGGCCGTGTCGTCCCGCCAATTCGCATTGTCCCAATATTGTACTTTTAACGATTTTTGTTTGCTTTGATAGCCTGTGTTTCCAAAACGAATAAAAGTTACTTCTCCTTTTTTTAGGTCGTCCATAAATTCTACAGGACTATTACCCATCAAGCTCAAATTTCCAATCCAACACGAATGCGACACATCCAGAATTTTCAGTTGACCAAATGTGGCTAGCACTAAAAGCCGGTTTCCATCTTCTGAAAACGTCAGGTGTTGTATATTGGATTTATATTCAAATCGAGTGTCTTCCAGAAGTTTTTTTTCTTCCGTAGACCAAACCCGAATAAAGGTGCTTGGGGTGTATTGATTGACATCATGTTTATTGCCGGAAAAGGCAATATATCTTCCATCAGGCGATATAGCAATTTGATGCGTTCCTGAAGCGAATCCAGGAATAGTATATAAAGCTTGACCGGAGGTGGCAGACCAAACCTGTATCGTAGAATCAGTATTTGCAATTTGTTCCCGATATTGAATACCAGCAGCAATAAATTGATGATTGGCTACGACCTTGTATACTTGACCGGATAGATAGTCACCTGGTTCAATAAGGCAAAGCCTTTCTGCTTTCTTAACATCATACAATTCTACCTGACCATCTTCCAATTCGCAAAAAACGAGATGATTCTTAAGTACCTTTAAAGTCCTCACTGCCTTTCCAGCTTCTTTAATCAAGCTAAGTTCATTCCCCGTATCAGGGCTGATGTTAGCAATTCGGCCATTTTTGTCAGCTACGGTAATGATCTTGGAATCCGGATGGATTTCAGCGCATACCAGCGAATTGTTTTGTTCTGCAATTTCTGTTCTTTGTATAAAAGACTGAAGCGTCCAGGTTGACAATTCTTTTTTGGTAGCAGCTACAAAATACTGATCATTTGGCGCTACCTGAATGGCAGTAACACCACCTGGCCCTAATGCTGAAAGTCCCCAGATTAATTCTCCATCTGTTGGTTCAGCCATGTCATTAGGTTCATAATTTGTGATCTGATGCCCAGTGCTGATATCCCATAACCTTACTTTGGCATCCATGCCTGCCGTAACTAAAAAATTGGAATCATGATTAAGAAATGAAAGCGCATCTACATTGTTTACATGTAACAAATTTGGAATGAGTTGCCGAAAGCTTAGTTTTCTTACTATCGTTTGACTTTGGATATCAAATACCTCAACATATGAAAATTGATTTTCTATGTTGAAGGCGAAATATTTGTTGTCATTTGAAAATACACCAAGATTAAGTTGATCTCCCCTATCAACTGCGCGTGTGTAAATTGTTTTATTTTCGTTTATGTTTAATATTTCCAGTTTATCCGCATTGCTGTATGCAATGTATTTGAGATCTGCCGAGCAATTCACTCTCAGGCTTTCACCATAAGATGGCAGAAGTTTTGCTATTTTTTTTGTTGCAGAAGAGGACGTCTTTAATTGATCCAGCTTCCATACCTGATACTTTTGTTGGTAAAAAAGCAATGCAAGATTTGACTTAGTCGCCACGGCTAACAATTGAATGGGTTCATCTTTTGACCCCACTATTCTTTCCGGAATATCAGTGCCCAACTTCCATTGTTTCAATGTGCCATCTTTTGAAGCCGAGTAGAAATGTTGGCCAGTGGGGAATGTAAGCTGATATATTTCTTCCTTATGCGCTTTTATTGTCAAAACAGGGGTGCCAGATGCTAACTCCCACACTTTCAACCACCCCTTTAAGTCGCCAGTAATGAGGTGCCCACCATCAGATGAAAAAGCCATGCTTGTGATACGGGTAGCGTGAGCAAAGGGAAGAATGAGGTTTATGTCTCTTGGATAATTATCTTTAGTATCTTGACTTTTGCCCTGATAGGATAATAATAAAAAGAAAATCAAAACAAAATACAGAATTGGTGATTGATTCATAGGTTTTGAAATACATTAGAGTTGTCTAGGAGAAACATGCTTGTTTAGAGGCCAATCTTAGGCCTGCAAAGGATCACTTTTCGCTACAAAAGCCGACCTCCAAACGAAGCTCTAATACAAATTTACAAACAAAGCATTTAATAGTCCTTCAAGTTTAAGATAGCAAATTTATTACCAAACCCGAAAATCATATTCCAAATTCTCTCTGCGAAAGGTCGGAACCTGTAAACCTTCTGTGAGCCTGGGCACATACTCTTTGACGAAAGCCTGGATTTCAGATGCGGTCACGTGTCCATCTTGATTCTCATCCGCTTTCATCGACTTGAGGCCATACAGAAAA
>BQJU01000156.1 GCA_021604865.1 Saprospiraceae bacterium
TTGCAAATCACTTCGATGGGCTAATAATGCTTTTTTTTACCATGATGATATTGATTTAGTGAAATAGGAAGATAAGGAGAATTATGCTATCTTGAGTGGGCCAGGTGGCAAGGTTCCCGCTTTAGCGGGTTCGTTCAACACCAGCTACAACGACCATAGCGGCTAAACGCCGCTACGTCGTGTAGCTAATCGTTGGGCGAAATTAAGGTGCGATTAAATAAAAACTTGTCTAAGTCTAAAAACTCTTGTTGATGCTGTTAAAAAATTTAACCTGCTGTTATTCATAATTTAAAGCCTTCCGCTTTCATCTTGTTTTTGGAAAAAATAAATCAAATTTGTGACAATGAATTGAAATACGCTAAACACCATAATTATGAAAATTGAATATTTATTATTAATGTTTTTTGGCTTAGGAATTATTAATTCGTGTGCCGATGAATGCGATAACGTTGTTTGTCTCAATGGAGGGATATGTGATAATGGCGAATGTTTTTGTCCAAATGGTTTTTCAGGGATTGATTGTGAGATAGAAGATGTATGTATTACTCATAATATAGATTGCCAAAATGGAGGAACTTGTCTTGACGGACTTTGCGACTGTCTTGATGGTTACTTAGGTACTAATTGCGAAAGATTTGATTCTACAAAAGTGCAAGACCTCTTGGACGGGGGAAGAACGCCATTAGAGTTGGTGAATGGAAATATTCCCATTGATAGTTTATATGGTAAGTTTTACAAAGGGGGATTGATATTTTATGTAGATGTAAATGATGAGATAGACGGAATTGAGGGGATGGTCGCAGCTATGGATGATTCTGCGGTTTGGGGGTGTTCTGGAACTGATATTGTGAGCCTAAATAATGTCCCTTGGAATGGAGGAAATTTACCTGATGGGATTGGAGCGGAGATAGGACATGGTTTTATAAACACTAGTGAAATTTTGACAGCTTGTACAACTAATGGGATAGCATCAAAATTGTGTCGAGACTTTGGAAATCAATGGTTCCTGCCATCAATAAAGGAATTAGATTTAATGTACACCAATTTGGATCAAAACGGGTATGGCGACTTTGCAAATGATGAGTATTGGAGTTCTACAGAATACGATGCTGACTTTGCGTGGTCTAAGGTATTTAAGAATGACTTCTCGAATGGCTTCCTTGCCCTTATCGCTAAGTTTGAAAATCTTCATGTGCGTGCTGCCAAATCCTTTTAATTTTTTGTTACTGTTAGTTGTACCATCATGAGTTGAGAGGTACAACTTGCACTTAAATCTATTAATGATGTTAAATAAAGCCCATTTCTTGTTGATGATACTAACTCTAACTATTACTATTAGTGGATGTGAAAAAGATGATGCAATGCCTGAACTTGATCGTCTCAAGCTATTGTCCTCAGAACAATCTAATGGAGGAGAAACGATCTTGTATTTCTACGATAATAATGATCGTGTATCAATGATAGAAACTCCTGAAGTAATCTCTAACTATTTCTATGAAGGTAACAGGATTATTGTTGAAGGTTATATCGTTCCAATTCAAGATAGCGTAACATCAGAGGTATTTCTCAATGATCGTAGTTTAGCAGATAGTATAGTTACTGGCAATGAAACTACCATATATGAGTACGATGATAATGACTATTTGATAAAGGAAATTCGTACTATCAATTCCTTTGTGAGTTCAGAACGAAGATATTTTTATGATGCTAATAATAACTTGGAGAGAGTACTAGGGTATTTTTCAGCGTCAGTTACTTCTAATGCTATCACGGAGACTATATTATACACCTATTATGAGAATGAGGAGAATGAGAGGAGCAATTATAACAGAGGGCTTTATTACGGGGGGAAGCCTTCTGAGAACCTACTCAAAAGCAGTATTTACGAACGATCAGATAGTGATATATTAAGTTTCAATGATTATTCTTATGACAGAGATAGTGATGGATGCCTTTTATCAGTAACCGTTGAAAGTTACAGTTCGAGTTTTCCTAATAATCGCTCATCAAGTACCATTTATCTTACCTATCAATAATTTCTACTATGAAAAACCTTTACCTATTATTAGTCTTCGGATTGCTTTTATCATCTTGTGTTGATCCCTGTGAAAGCACGACGTGTTTAAACGGAGGTATATGTGAAAACGGAGATTGTTTTTGTATAGATGGATTCGCAGGCGATAATTGTGAAATTCCACCCTGTCAAGTCAACCAAACAGGAATTTTATGTGTAAAAAACTCATCTGCTACAGATCAAGACCATGATGTCTTGATTGACGGTGTGAAAGTTGCTACTTTGTCACCTGGTGAAGAGCACTGTAAAACTGTTCTAGTAGGTGAACATTCTGTACGTAGCTACTTCGCTGGAACTATGAATCCTGCTTGTGGGGAGGCAAACCCTACAATTATTCAATGTGGAGTTGAGGGTATTGAGTGTGGTGCCTAAATAGTTTTTTTTGAAACCTTATCTTATAAAAAGAGCTTATAGTAATTCATTTATGGACTAAACTAAGCAAGGGGATATTGAATAAAGTGTATTCAGTAAGTTTTAAGAGTTTACTGTAGAATTTAATTTTGAAAATTCGCCCAACACAGCTTATGATGTCGATGCTTCCTGCGGTCGCACCGCACATAAGCAAACGTTAGGGGCCAGCAAGAAAAGACAAAAAGATCACAAAAAGAATAGATTTTCTGCCGAAATTGTAAGTAAAAAAATGCTATGAAACCTAGCAAGCGAAATGATTATTTGGAGCAATTAGTTGAAGATATAAAAGTAATTGTATCCAACTCCAAGCAAACCATAGAAAGAACAGTAAATAATCAACTGCTCAATACTTATTGGCAAATTGGAAGAATAATAGTGGAAAGAGAAAATGAGGAAGAAATTACGGCTAGACAATTAGTTTTGGATATTTCTAAGGCCTTAACTAAACAATTAGGAAAGGGATTTTCAAGGTCTAATTTGTTCAATATGAGGTCCTTTTATCAAAAATATCCGGATGTCCAGACACTGCCTGGACACATTAGTTGGAGCCATTTATGCGAATTGTTATCAATTGAAGACGGCCAAAAGAGAGCATTTTATGAACAGGAAACCAGTAATTCTAAATGGTCAGTAAGAGAACTAAAACGACAAATTGAGAGCTCGTTATTCGAGAAATTGCTCCTATCCAAAGGAGAAATCAACAAAAAAGAACTTTATAGATTATCCAAGAAAGGTCAAATAATTGAAAAACCAGGCGACCTTATCAAAGAACCATACGTCTTGGAATTTTTAGGAATTCCAGAGAATAAGCCCATATTAGAAAAAGACCTTGAAAGAAAGCTAATCCGTCATATTGAGGATTTTTTACTTGAGTTGGGAAGGGGATTTATGTTTGTAGGATCTCAACAAAGAATTACGATAGGTAATATTCACCATTATGTTGATATGGTGTTTTATAACAAAATTCTCAAAGCGTTTATACTGATTGATCTGAAAATGGGGAAATTGAAACCAGCAAATATTGGTCAAATGAATGCTTATTTGAACTACTATAAAACTGAGATAAATGAATCAATTGATACAGATCCGATAGGAATTATTCTGTGTGCAGATAAAGACGAAATTATTGCAGAATACGCTTTAGGAGGATTGGCAAATCAAATTTTTGCATCCAAATATGTTTACTATTTACCAAATAAGGCCGAATTGATAAACCAAGTTCAAAGAGCGATTAAAGAGTACAAAGAGGAAGAGGAATAAAAATTGAAAGCCAGCCCCTAACAGTGTGCCAGCGTCAACCGCCAAATATTGCAGTGTTTTGGTTAAGTTGCTTCGGACAATAAAAGGATGTATTTTTAAGCAAATGATGGTCTGGTGGCGGCTGCGCGGGCACTGGACGTTATCGGAAATTAAAAAAAAACCAACGTGACAAAACTAACGTGATAAAATCAACATGAAAATATACCTAATCGCAATATTCTATTTTTCTATTACTTTTTGTAACGGACAGAATTCGGATAAAGTAATTGTACATACCGAAACCTGTAATGATTTAATAGCAGGAATAGATAACTATATCTCGATAATTGCGATGCAAGATTCTTCTTTGACTGAAGAACAAGTATCTGCTTTTTTAATCACTCCCGATATCTATTTGTATGAGAAAAAACCAATCGAACTAAAGATTGAGAAAATAAATAAGAAATTTAAAGTCCATCCAGATAGTTCAGGTGTAATAGAATTTCATATTAAAGTAGATGGCAAAATAGAAATTGAGACAATAAAGGCAAAACAACTGAAAGCAGTTTGTAGACTTTCAAAATATAAAGCCAATTCAGAAGTAAAAATTCCTATTGCTGAATTTAGAGTACAAAAGGGAATAAATGCATATATTGAATGCTGTGGATTTGATGCGAGATGTAAGGTAATAGAATTTGAAGTCATTAGAATTTCATCTGATGAATTACCATCAAGAACTATTAATAATGGTGCAAGATTTGATGAACAAGCTCAAACGTTAATCAAATTAGCAGAATCAAAAGACATTTATATTTTCAGAAACATTTATTACAGATGTCCATCGACAGAAAAACAACGTTCAGAGGACATGATTTTTGAAATTAAATAAAAAGAAAAATCCGATAACAAATAAGCGTCAAAGCGAGACAGAGCGTTGAGCGATGGTCGTAGCGATGACGCTATGTTGAACGCACCGGCCTTCCAGCAGAGAATTATGGGTATTGAATAGATTATTGTTGTGTTGGAGAGGGAGTCGTTGGACGAC
>BQJU01000157.1 GCA_021604865.1 Saprospiraceae bacterium
GGGTTGGCTTGATGCCAAAGCATCAAAAAGCACTTGAAGTATTAGCGTTCGCTTTTGCCAGTGGCAAAAAGAGCAAAATAAAAGGTACGGACGAAAAAAGTAACGAAGTATCATCAGAAAAGTGATCCTTTGCAGCCCAAATAGCTTGCCCCGATCTTGCATCGGGGTTGGCCTCCAAACATGCTCTAAAGACTAATTCTTGTTTGCTTTAAAGGTATTGTTTCGAATTTAGTATTAGAAGAGTCGTTACGCAGGCGCAAGGCGATAGCAAAACGATAGTTCCCCATCCGTTTTAACCTCGCCCTAAACCCAGCGCAACCACTCTTGCAATCTCAACTAAAAATTATTCCTTCACAATCACCCATTTCCTAACCTCCGCTTTTCCATCCGCTACCAGACGCAACAAATAGGTGCCTGGACTAAGGCTTAAATCCGGACGAAGGGTATGTACACCTGCCGCCTGCCGTTCTCCCACCAGTCGTTTTTTGTGCTGACCACTGACCGTAAACAAATCGAGTTGTACCGGGCCGGAAGTGGGCAAAACATAACTGATCACTGCGGACTGACGGGTCGGGTTGGGCATAATCGCCATCTGAAAGGCATTGGGCACCAACGCTGGTAAAGCCGTCAGATAACCACCCGGAGGTGCATCGAGCCGTACATTGCTATACAAGCGGTATTCTCCTGGTGCTAAAACCTGTACCTCAGCCGTATTGGTCACCTGAATGCTATCGCCGGTGAAGTATTCGTACCACCAGCCGGTTTCCTGGAAAGGATTACTGATATTGGTGGTCACGACATCAAAATTGCCCAATACCGCCACCTTCATCTCCGGACTATTGAGGTGAATCTTTTTGCCATAACCTGTCACATCTAGACTGAAATCAGTGGTGTTGAATACATCATATTCCGTTTTCAAGTGGATCAACGAACGCATTACCTCATAAATCCGGGCACGGTTGGGGCTTTCATTATAGTCCCAATGAATAGGTTTTGGGTCCACCCGGCAGTTGCCATTAATGGTGCCGTCCGGACAATAGTTGATGGAATAATCATACCCCAGTTCACCAAATTGCCACAGCATTTTTGGACCGGGAATGGTGTAAAAGAAAGTACTCGCCAATTCTATCCGACGCAAGCCCGTCAAAATGTCTTTTACATGATAATCTCCCGAGCTATTGCCATAATTGATATTTTCGTACATCAGCCGTTCTTCATCATGGCTTTCCATATAGGCAATTACCGCCGGAGTATCCCATCCACGCGTGGTATATGAGGCGTCATTTAAATTGGAATTATACCCCAGAGAGGCTTGCAAATAACTATTGTGCACCCCAAAACCACTCCACAACAAAGCACCATAATCTGCCAGTTCTTCTTCCTCCTCCCAAGCGGCGAAGTGCTCCAAAATCACATAAGCCTCAGGATTAATGGCCCGCATAGCATCAGCATAAAGTTTAATAGTGGCAATACGCTGAGCATCATATTGACCCCAAACACCAACATCGGTAGTCATGGTTTGTGTAAACCCTTTTGATAGGTCAAAACGGAAACCATCCACCCGGAATTCAGACAACCAGTATTGCATCACCTGAATCACAAAGTTGCGGGTAGCCTGACTTTCATGATTGAAATCATAACCCACATTAAAAGGGTGACGAGGTGTAACATTCAACCACGGATTCTGGGCCGTAGGGCGGAAATTAACCGGATCCCAATACAATTGTGCCAGCGGACTCTGGCTAAAGGCATGATTATAAACCACGTCCAGAATCACGGCAATACCCCGTTCATGACAGGCATCAATAAAGCGTTTGAATTCATTGATGGTGCCGTAATATTTATCTAGCGCCATGTGGAAGGAGGGGTTGTAGCCCCAGCTGATATTGCCTTCAAATTCGTTGACGGGCATCAGCTCAATGGCATTGACTCCCAGCCGGTCCAGGTAATCCAAGGTGTCGATCAACGTGGTGTAATCGTGCCGGTCCAGAAAATCGCGCAGCAATAATTCATAGATCACCAGCTCTTCACTCGGTGGGGCGGTAAAATCATCGACTTGCCAGTTGTAGCCCTCCGCTCCAGGGCGCAACAAACTTACAATTCCATCTGTTTCACCGAGCGGGTAAGGATGTATATTGGGATAAGTTGCCTCGGGAATAAAGGGGTCATTAAAACGATCCAGAACCACCGTGCTATAAGGATCTGCTACCCGAATGCTGCCATCAACCAGGTATTGAAATCCATATTCTTCACCTGGCGTCAAACCGCTAATCTCCAACCAAAAAGTATTGCCGTCAGTACTGCGATTCATCAGATAATCGCCATGGGCACTCCAATCGTTGAAGTCGCCGAGCACAAAAATGATGTCTTTATTAGGGGCATATAATTGCAACCGAACCTCGCTATCACTCAAATAGGTAATGCCATCTTTGGAACCTGCCGGAGGATCAGCAATATTGATGCTATTGGGCGATAAATAAACAAAGGTAGACGTGGAAGTCTCTCCGTTATAGGTCGCCGAAAACTCAACGGTATGTATGCCACCACCACCGGTTGTCAGGTTGTAACTGATGGTTCCGCCCGTGCTTTCTGAAAGCAGATTGCCGTTGTCTGTCAATGTCAAATTACTGGTTATATAAGCTGTCGCCAAAACATTGACCAACACACTCTCCTCTCTAAAAATAACTGATGAAGCCGGATTGATAATTTTAGTCACCAAACTGGCATCGTAAATAAAGCTGGCCGTATCCGCTGAGGTCCCATTATCGGCAATCAATTCCACGAGGTGGCTGCCTGAAACGGTAGGAATAAGGGTGTGTGCTAATTCAGTAGCATCGGTTTCTTCGGCAATGAGTTCGCCATTGTCATAAAGAGAAAGCGTAGCCGTTCCAGAAGCATTACCTACCACCGATATTTGTTGACCCAGGCCAATATCGAATTGGCTATTGCCGGGACTCAGCAGTGCTACCGATAATTCTCCACTTTCCGGATATACATCGTAATAAATATCCGTTCCACCCTCATCCTTTCCTTCCAATGAACCGTCGGCATTACGGAATACAAAGGCCATTCTTAACACCTCCTCTCCAGAGCCAACACCATAATATTCCATAATACTAGGGCTTATGGTGTAGGTATAAAGGTTGGCTTGTCCACCCACACGAGTCATTTTCCAGGCCGCATTGGCCACCCCCCATTCCGTAGGTACGTGCTGCCAGTCGCCCGGGCCGGTACTAACATCGGTGATGACACCCGTATGTACATAAACATCACATCCACAATTGGCCAATCCAGCGGTTCCTTCCGTTGCATCAAAAGTGATGGTGACTTCCTGATTCACATTGGGAAAAGCAGGTTCAGCAGTAATAATTTGTGCCCACACGCCTGTCGAAAGACAAAGCAGCAAGCTTGTCAGATAGTTTTTTAAGTTTCTACACATTTTTTTAAAAAGCATTTTGTTTAAACAAACTCAAAAATACTAGTGAAAGGGCAAAACAAGTACTTGTTTGAAGAAATTTAATGGGATAAATAATCTTTTGCTTGATGTCTTGCAGCCCAAATGACTACCTCCAAACATGCTCTGAGAGCTTGTTTGGATGTCGGCTTTGGAGGTCCCGGCCGAGCCGGGATCAATTTTTTGATGAGACTAGGCTTTTTTTGAAGTTCATACCCTGAGGTACGGACGAAAAAAGTAACGAAGTATCATCATAAAAGTGATCCTTTGCAGCCCAAAGATTGGCCTCCAAACATGCTCTGAAGGGCAAAAAGCTATTACATAAGTTCATCCCAAACTATATTATAGCTACAGAGGCCAGAAAATTTTGCTGAAAGTCACCTCAAACTTAGGCGATAACTTCGAGTTGTCTAAACATCACCATCGGAGTTGCTTTTTTGCTGTTATCAAACCCCACACCAACCTCCTACCACCTAATCAGTCACTAAACATGCACTCAGCGCGCGTGGGTTCCGGCATAGGAGCATTGGCCGTTAAGAAAAAAGCGGCACCCGTACTGCTCAAGAAGAAATACTGCTTGAGCTAAAATCAGTGAATAATCAGAAACCCCAAAGGCCAACAATCAATAAAAATCAAGCTATGACAAATCACCAAAGCGAGTTTATTTCTTCCACCTCAAAAGGGCCGCTTTTTTTTTGCCAATCCTCCAGTCGAGCGACTTTTTTGGTCCGTTTTTTCGTCGTGGAAAAAATGGACGAAAGATTATTTAAAGCTCCAAATCTTAAACCTACTTACAACACTCAAACAAAAGCCTTGCCTGCATAATGCCGATCTTTATTCTATTGCTGTTTGCTGTTATCAAACGCCGCACCAGTCTCCTTCCACCAAATCAGTCACTAAACATGCACCCAGCGCGGGTGGGTTCCGGCATAGGAGCATTGGCCGTTAAGAAAAAAGCGGCAACCGTACCGTTCAAGAAGAAATACTGCTTGAGCTAAAAACATGGAAAAAGCAGAAAAATCCTGCCCTGCCATCAAAAGAGATCAAGCCAGCACAAATCGCCAAAGCGAGTTTATTTCTTCCACCCGAAATGGCCCGCTTTTTTTAGGTCAATCCTCCAGCCGGAATGGTTTTTTTTTGCTTCGTTTTCTTTTGCCACCAAAAGAAAATGAAGACGCCCCATTATTTAATGACCCAACTCTTAAACCTACTTCCAACACTCAAACAAAAGCCTTCACCCAAATTTAAAAGGCAATAGAAGATTAATGTCGTCAACTTTAGGCATTTATTCAGCAAACACCATCGG
>BQJU01000158.1 GCA_021604865.1 Saprospiraceae bacterium
CACCTCCAGATAATTGGCCAGGTCGCTACGGAATAAAAGCTTTGCATTTGTCAGTGCCTGTTGTAGCGTAGCCACCTGCGTCGTGATAATTGCTTCCTGCTCTTTTAATTTATCAATCTTCACCAGGGCATCTACTACTTCTCTGGTGGCATTTAATACGGATTGCCGGAATTGAATGACCGCCTGCTCTCTTTCTACCTGCGCTATTTCATATTGAGTTTTCAATTCTTTTCTTTTAAACACAGGTTGTACGATTGTGCCTGCTGCCAATCCAAATAGGGAATTGGGTATATTGAACCAATTACTGGCTCTAAACGATTCCAAACCGGCCCCCGCAGTTATATTCAGGGCTGGGTACATATTCGTTTTAGCAATGCCCACTTGTGTGTTTACAATCATTAATGCCAGTTCATTGGCGCGGACATCTGGCCTTCTGGCCACCATGGCAACGGGTAGTCCCGTGGAAAAATCATCGATACCCGGATAGTCATCCACAGCAGTCCTTCTGACGATAGTTCCCGGAAGTTGACCGGTTAATTGCTGCAAGGCATTCTCCTGTAAAGCGATACTTTGTTCCAATTGTGGGATCAACGCAGCGGTAGATTGTCTTTGCGATTCGGCCTGTTGTATGGCTAATTCATTGCCAAGGCCTGCATCTTTCAGCAAACGGGTGGCTGTTAAAAAAGTATCGCTCAGCAAAAGGTTTTTCTTGGAAATCAGTAATTGCTTGTCCAGCATCCGCAGGTTATAAAAACCCTGAGCTATATCTGCAACCAATTGTGTTTGCACGGCTTTAGCAGCTTCCGTAGTCTGCAGGTACTCTTTCAAGGCAATTTCTTTTTGCCCCCTTATCTTTCCCCAGATATCTGCTTCCCAGGAAACGTTAAGACTGGTATTGTAATTTTCGAGATAACTTTTCCCTAAAAAATTATCCAGGCTGAGGCCATTTAAGCTATTATCAGAAGGCCTGTTGATTTGACTGGTCATTTGGAACGTTACCTCGGGTAATCCCAATAGTTTGCTTTGCCCCAGCTGAAGTTGTGCGATATCGATTCGCTTGACGGCCACCAACAGGTCATGATTATAATTCAGTCCTTTTTCAATCAACTTTTGTAAAATAGGATCTGAAAAAAAGGTTTCCCATTTCATATCAGCGATACTGCTGGTATCGGAAAAACTCACCGTATTGAATTGTTCCGGCAATGCCAGGTCCGGCCGTTGATATTCCTTGCCCAGTCTACAGGCCGATAGAAAAATGAGTCCCAGCAATAAAATAGGCAATTGCCTTATATTTAGATTCGATTTCATGATCATTTTAATTTTTTGCAAAAAATTATTCTGCAAGCCCCCGCAATTCTGTTCTTTTATCTTTTCTGCCTACCTTTTCATGCAGGTATTGAAAAATGACGAACAATACGGGAATGATAAATACGCCCAGGATAACACCGGTCAGCATACCACCTACAGCCCCGGTTCCTATAGAGCGATTGCCCAGCGCAGAACCTCCTGTTGCCCAGGTGAGCGGTAGCAAACCAACAATAAATGCAAATGAAGTCATTAAAATAGGGCGAAGCCTCAGCTGTGATGCTTCCAGAGCGGATGCCAGCAAGGACATGCCCGCTCTCCGTCTTTGCACCGCATACTCAACGATCAAAATGGCATTTTTAGCCAGTAGCCCCACCAGCATGATCATTCCTATCTGCACATAAATATTGTTTTCTATACCTGCAAAACCGATAAAAGCAAACACCCCTAAAATACCGGTGGGAACAGTAAGTACTACCGCCAGCGGCAGGATATAACTTTCATATTGGGCAGCCAGCAGAAAGAAGACAAATACGACACTCAGCAAAAAGATAAATGCCGTTTGATTGCCCGATTTTATTTCTTCCCGGGTCACACCTGTCCATTCAAAAGCATATCCCCTCGGCAATACCTGTTTTGCTGTTTCCTGTACGGCTTTGATGGCATCACCTGTACTGTAACCGGGTTTCGGCAGTCCGTTAATGGTCACCGCATTGAAGAGGTTGTTACGGGTCACCGTGTCGGGGCCGTAAACGCGTTTAAGAGTCACCATCGAGCCGGCCGGAACCATCTCACCCAGGTTGTTTTTTACATAAATTCCATCCAGTGAATTGGCATCGGTTCGATAGGGGATATCCGCCTGTGCCATTACCCGGTAGTATTTTCCAAAACGATTAAAATCTGAAACGAAACTGCTGCCATAATAGATCTGCATGGTTTGCATCAGTTCGGTAACGGATACGCCTAATTGTTTTGCTTTAATGTCATCCACCTCGATCATATATTGCGGGTTACCCGCTGCAAAAGTGGTAAAAGCAAACGCAATTTCTTCCCGTTGCATCAATGCACCGATAAAGGCGTATGCGGTGGTGCCGAGTTGGTCCAGCGGGCCGCTTGTTCTGTCCTGCAGCATCATTTCAAAACCACTCACATTGCCAAAACCCTGCACCGTTGGGAAGTTAAAGAAAAAGGTATTGGCATCTTTTACTTCACCGACTTTTTGTGTCAGCATACCGGCTATCTCTTCCGGATTTTTTAACGCCCCTCTTTCATCATGATCTTTCAGCCTTATAAATCCGGCAGCATAGGGAGACGCATTGGAAACAGTGATAAAATTCAACCCGTCCACAACATACAGGTGATCCGTAGAAGGCTCTTTTTCTACAATGCGGTCTATGGCTTCAGTAGCCTGGCGGGTCCTGTCTAACGAACTGCCAGGAGGCGTATTAACTGCATATAAAACGAAGCCCTGGTCCTCCGTAGGTATAAAACCAGTAGGGGTTGTCTGTACTAACCAGTAGCTGATTGCAGCAATGACCACAAGACCCGATAGCGGGACCCACTTGTGGCGGATAAGAAAATTCACGCTTTGAATATACCGGCCGGTTAAGGCTTTAAAGCCCGCATTAAAACCATCAAAGAAGCGGCTGCCAAATCCATTTTTGGTTATGTGGCCATTCTCTTCTTCATTATTCGGATTTTTTAAAAACAAGGCACATAAAGCCGGGCTTAAGGTTAGGGCGTTGACTGCCGAAATTAAAATGGCTGTTGCCAATGTAAACGCAAATTGTTTGTAAAATACCCCTGCGGGCCCTTGCATAAATCCTACCGGAACGAATACGGCCGCCATCACCAGGGTTATGGAAATAATGGCTCCGGAGATTTCGCTCATGGATTGAATGGTGGCGGACCTTGCGGACAGTTTCGTTCGTTCCATTTTAGAATGTACCGCTTCTACGACCACAATCGCATCATCTACCACTATACCAATAGCTAATACCAATGCAAATAAGGTTAGTAGGTTGAGCGTAAAGCCAAAAAGCTGTAGGAAAAAAAAGGTTCCGATAATGGCCACCGGTACAGCAATGGCTGGTATCAATGTAGAGCGCAAATCCTGGAGAAACAGAAACACCATCATGAATACCAGGATGAAAGCAATGACCAGCGTTTCCCGCACCTGGTGGATAGATGCCGTCAAAAAATCTTTTGAATTGTACATGATCGTTGTCTTCACTCCTTCGGGAAGGGTGGAAGAAAATTCATCCAGCAAATTCTCCACTTCTGTGAGGATATCATTGGCATTGGACCCTGCAGTTTGCAAAACAGCAAAACCCGATACCGGATTTCCGTCCATCCTGCTGTTGGAAGAATAGGTATAAGATCCAAACTCTACCCGTGCCAGGTCTTTCAAACGAAGCATGGAACCATCATTCTTGGCTTTTATGACAATATTTTCATAGTCTTCGCTCTGGTTTGATTTCCCTTTGTATTTAAGTACATATTCAAAGGTTTCAGCACTGTTCTGGCCCAACCGCCCCGGTGCTGCTTCCAGGTTTTGATCCTTGATAGCATTCAAAACATCCTGCGGCGAAATATTGTTGGCAATAAGCCGATCTGGCTTCAACCAGATACGCATGGCGTAATCCTTGGCACCAAAAACCAACGCCTGAGCCACCCCGGGCACGCGTTGTATCTGTGGGATCAAGCTTATTTTGATATAGTTCTCCAGAAACAGTTCGTCGTATTGGGTGCTGTCTTCACTCGAGACCGCTACAAACATGATAAAACTGTTCTGCACTTTCTGAGTGGAAATACCCGCCTGTATGACTTCCTGGGGCACCTGGCTTACTGCTCTCGATACTCGGTTTTGTACGTTAACAGCTGCAATATCCGGGTCTGTGCCCTGTTCGAAGAAGACGGTAATGGCCATGGTTCCATCGTTATTGGAATTGGAAGTCATGTAGGTCATGTTTTCCACACCATTAATCGCCTCTTCAATAGGAGTAGCTACAGATCGTGCCACTACTTCGGCATTGGCTCCCGGATAAAATGCAGTGACCTGAACACTTGGTGGTGCAATATCCGGGAATAAAGTAACAGGGATCGTATATAGGGACAATCCGCCCAGCAACAACAATATGATAGAGATGACTGTTGATAAAACAGGTCTTTCAATGAATTTCTTTAACATGGCTTTTTTTTATAGGGGTTTTACTTTAAGCAGGCTATCCATAGAGATCAATTGTGGAAAAATCGCCAGGGTGCAGTTGGGATTTGTCCCCAAAAATTAGGCCCCCTTAGCTAAGTTATTAATCATCAAGTCCCATCGTTTAGCTAGTAAAATAGCTCTGAGAAAATATAAATCCTCTACAACATGCTCCTTCCAAAAAGTACCCGCA
>BQJU01000159.1 GCA_021604865.1 Saprospiraceae bacterium
ACACTATTTATGGTTCTGCTGGCAGCCTACAAAGTGTTGTTGTATCGATACAGTGGTCAGACAGATATCTGTGTGGGTAGTCCCATTGCAAATAGAGAACAACAGGAACTCGAAGGCCTGATTGGCTTCTTTGTCAATACAGTGGCCTTGCGGAGTGATTTAGGTACAGAGCAGAGTTATCGGGCATTATTAAAGCGCGTAAAAACAACCACCCTGGAGGCCTACAGCCATCAGGATACTCCATTTGAGAAAATTGTTGACCGGTTGGTGAAAGAACGGGATATGAGTATGAGTCCAATATTTCAGGTGATGTTTATGCTGCAAAACATGCCAAATGAAATGGACTTCGAGGATGGAAAAGGCAGTATAGTCGATCAACGTGAATCTGGTGCTTCTTTTGGTTTGTCTTCGGGCACAGACCACTATACCGTTTCCAAGTTTGATTTGACCTTGAGTGCCCTGGAAAGAGAGGGAGGTATCGGGTTTAATATTGAGTACTGCCCTGATCTTTTTGAGGCATCCACCATCGAACGGATGGCACAGCATTTTCAGGAATTGCTGAGTGCAATTGTATCGAAACCAGATAGCGCCATTCATCAATTGCCAATAATCAATGAAACTGAACAAAAACAATTGCTGGGAACCTTTAATGCAACAGCCGCCGATTATCCAGCTGAAAAGTCAATAATTGACTTGTTTCACACCCAGGTAAATAAGTACCCGAAAGATATTGCGCTGGTCTTTGAAGGAAAAAAATTGACTTATGCTACCTTAGAAGAACGTTCCAATAAATTGGCAAACTATCTGCGCCAGAAAGGAATTCGGGAAAAAGAGCTGGTGGGCATTTGTATGGATCGTAGCATCGGTTTGATTGTCGGAATCTTGGGTATCCTGAAAACGGGTGCAGCTTATGTGCCTATTGATCCCGATTACCCTCAATCAAGGAAGGCCTATATTATTAAGGATGCTGGCCTGCAAATGATCCTTGCAGATAAGTCAACCAACCAAGAATTTACGGATCTGGGCATTCCAGTATTGCTGGAAGATCAAGCCAGATTAAACAACAATCTCACTGAACATTTACAGCAATATGCGATCCTGCCAAATGATCTCGCCTACATCATTTATACGTCCGGATCTACAGGAAAGCCCAAAGGCTGTATGATCGAACATCGCAATGTTGTCAATGAAATCACTGCTCAGATCAAGCGGTTTAGCATTCAAAAAGACGACCGCATTTTACTGGCAGCGAACATTACTTTTGATGCATCTGTCGAGCAAATATTTATAGCTTTATTAAGCGGAGCAGCATTACATGTGATTGATAAATCAAGCTTGTTGGATAGAGATCGGTTGAGTGACTTTTTGCTACAACAAGCGATCACCCATATACACCTGGTGCCGTCTTTGCTGGCCACCGTTCAGAACAAGTCCTACCCCCATTTACGCAGGGTAATTTCTGGTGGAGATGTATGTCCGCTTTTCCTTGCAGAAAGGTGGAGCGCCCAGTGTGATTTTTATAATGAGTATGGTCCTACAGAAACGACTATTACTTCCATAGAACTGAAATATGAAGGGCGGGATAGCAATGGTAGTTTACCTATCGGAATGCCTATTGCCAATACCCAAATCTATATTCTGGATTCACAAGACCAAATGGTTCCCTTGGGGGTATATGGCGAAATTTGCATTGGTGGTGCGGGGGTCGCTCGTGGTTATCTGAACCGGCCAGAGTTAACTGCCGAACGTTTCACCGACAACCCCTTTCAGGTAGGCGAGCGGATCTATCGAACGGGGGATATTGGGCGCTGGATGCCCGATGGAAATATCGAATATATTGGGCGCAATGATAGCCAGGTGAAAATTCGTGGCTATCGTATTGAATTGGGCGAAATTGAGTCGGTGCTCAATGCTTGTAACTGGGTCCGTCAGGCAGTTGTCGTCACAAGGGAAATATCAAAGGAAGACAAACAATTGGTTGCTTATATCCTACCGGAAGGTACTTTTGATAAATCAGCAATCCAGACCTACCTGAAAGCAGGATTGCCGGAATATATGGTTCCATCCATGATGGTGGAAATTGCTGAAATCCCCTTGAATGCCAATGGCAAAGTAGATAAAACAGCATTACCTGATCCAGTGACGGCCGAGGTGCTAAGACACCAATTCATCGCACCTGAAAATGAGCTGGAAGAACAACTGGCCGATATTTGGGGGCAACTCCTCGGATTGGAACAAGTGGGGGTCATGGATAACTTCTTTGAATTGGGTGGGCATTCCCTATTGGGGATGCGTGTGGTATCGACTATTCGCCACGATTTAAAGTATCCGGTAGAAATCAAAGACCTCTTTTTAAACCCAACCATTAGAGGACTTGCTTTAAAGATAGGGCAAGAAGAAAAAAGAGAAACCTTACCTTCCATCCAGGCCTTTACTGAAAAGCCACTCAGGATTCCACTTTCTTTTGCACAGGAACGCCTCTGGTTTATCGACCAATTGAGCGGCAGTACACATTATCATCTTCCTATGGTCCGCCGTTTTGATAATGACCTGGATTTAGAGGTGCTGTTTTATGCATTAAATGTTATTGTGAATCGCCATGAAGTCCTGCGCACCGTTTTGCGGGAGGAAAAAGGCATTGCCTATCAGGAGTTGTTGCCGCGGGATAGTTGGCAACTGTCTATTGAAAATTTAGACACGCCATCCGACGAGTTAGATATTGATTCATTGATAGCCTCGGATATCAAGCAGCCATTTGACTTGAGCCATGACCACATGTTGAGGGTAAAGGTTTATCAACTGGGAGACAAGGGGTATTTACTGACCCTTGTCGTCCATCATATTGCCTCAGATGCCTGGTCTCAGAATGTATTGTTTAATGAATTTCTCGATTTGTACTACGCCAAATTGAATGGAGAAAAGCCCAATCTGGAAGTCCTGCCTTTACAATACAGTGATTATAGCTTATGGCAAAGGACCTTTCTGAGTGGCGATTCTTTGGAACAAAAACTGACATATTGGGAAAACAAATTAAAAGGGGTCGCTCACCTGAATCTTCTCCTGGATTACACCCGCCCTGGTATTCAAAGCGTTCGGGGTAGCGTCGTTGATTTCAAAATAGATCGGGAGTTAACTCAGCAACTCTATGCTATTTGTAAAAAAGAGGGCGTCACCCTGTTCATGTTCTTATTGACCGCCTTTAAAATTTTGCTATCTCGCTACAGCCACCAAACAGATATTTGTATTGGCACCTCCATTGCCAATAGAGAACAGAAAGAATTGGAATCACTCATTGGTTTCTTTGCCAATCTATTGGCTTTGCGTAGTGATCTGGAAGGAAACCCAATGTTTAAAGATTTATTAGCCCAGGTCAAAGAAACGACCCTGGAGGCCTACGCACATCAGGATGCTCCCTTTGAGAAAGTAGTGGACCGGATCATTGAAGAACGGGATCGTAGCATGAGTCCTTTATTTCAGGTATCCCTGATTCTGCACAATGCACCAGATGAAATTCAAATAGAAGAAACAAAACAATCCGTGGCACAACGCTCATCGGGATGGGATGATAGTGGTAAGGAAACGACCTCAATGTTTGACCTGGCGATGAACGCCTTTGAAATGGGCGATACGCTTCTACTCAACCTGGTCTACTGTATAGACCTGTTCAAGACCGAAACAGTCGAACGGATGATGCGCCACTATGTCGAGCTATTGGGTGAACTGGTAGCCAACCGCGACCGGCGTATCAACGAGTTCAATATACTGAGCGAATCTGAAGCAACACAACTGGAACGTTTTAACGCGACCGAGCAAGCCTATCCAAGTGAGGCAACAGTGGTGGAGCTATTCCAAAAACAGGTGCGTTTACAAGGAAATAAACCGGCCCTGCTGTATGGCAATCAGCAACTGAGCTAT
>BQJU01000160.1 GCA_021604865.1 Saprospiraceae bacterium
AGATCACAGTCAAATGCCAGCCTCCAGATATGTTAAAGAGAATTCCTCACAACCAAGTGAAATGGATTGGCAATATGCTCTTTTTTATTTTCCAGAATAATTCGGGCAGCGGCTTCGCCAAGTTGTTGAAAGTCCGTAGAAATAATAGTGATGCCGTCTAATAAAATTTCTTTGAGTGGGGTTTCATTATAGGAAATAATTCCGACTTCCTTACCTACTATCAATCCGAGATGTTTTACTCGTTTGATTAGAGTAACCAGGTCGTCTTCCATGAGGTTGATGTAAACTTCATTTTTTTTAATTGGTTCTTTTGAGATATCCTTAACAACCATATAATCAAAAGCATATTCCGTACAAAACTTCTCAAACCCCGCCAGAATTGCCTTAGGATGATAGCTATATGAAGGGAAAATAATTTTAAGCTTCTGGTATTTCTCCAATAAACTTAATGCCTTTGTGAGGACATTATAAATATCCGCTTCAAAATCCTGGTACACCGCTGCGTATTCACCACTGATGCCTTCCACTTTTTTGTCCAGGATCACGAGTTTGTTTTTGGGAAGCTGGTTGATAAACTCGTATGCAAACTCCCCACCTTCCAGAAAATGTGGAATGATGACAAAGTGCGTATAATTATTATCCTTATGTTCAAGAATCAGGTTCTTGAACATTCTAAAGTCATTATTATAAATAAAAAAGTCGATGGTAGCCTGGTCTCCTAAAGTTCTGGAAAAAGCATCATAAATGATCTTTTTATGAACACTCAGCTTGTTGAATAACAGAAATACTTTTGCTTTTTGGCGAAAATTTGTGCTCTTTACATAAAATCCTTTGCCTGGTATAGACTCAATGATTCCAATTTTTTTCAGATGCTCATACGCCTTAACAATAGTATCTCTGGAAATGTCAAATTTGATGAGCAGGGTATTAACAGATGGTAATTTGCCCCCCAATTTCAACTCTCCATTTTCAACACCTGAAATAATAGAATTGATGATTTGTTTATACTTAGGTGTTTTAGAGTATTCATTAATATGTATAGTGAATCCCAAAATAAACTCTTTTTAGGTCTCTTTTCTTACCAATTGAGTAAGCGCATGTTTGCAGGCCGATATCATCCACAAGATCTTGATTTTATCTTACAAATGCGGCCTCTATGCCTCCATCTATATTGATGGTATTCCCGGTGCTTTTATCAAGAATGGCCACCAGGGCATAAACTCCGTTGGCAATATCTTCCGGAAGAATAATCTCCTTTAATAAGTTGCGTTTGGCATAATGCGCTGGCAATTCTTCTACTTTGATGCCATAAGCCTTTGCCCGCCCCTCGGCCCATTCGCCTTCCCAAATCTTACTGCCGACGATAACGCCATCGGGATTGACTGTATTCACTCGAATCTTATCGCTGCCTAGTTCTGCTGCCAATAATCGAGTCATGTGTTGTTGGCCAGCCTTTGCAGTACCGTAGGCAACATTATTAGGACCTGATACCAGTCCATTTTTACTGGCAATGTTGACGATATCTCCGCCAAAACCTTGTTTAAGCATTACCTCAACACCGATTTTTGCCATCATAAATTGCCCTTTTACCAATACATCATGCAGCAGAGCCCAGTCTTTAAGGCTGGTATCTTTCAAGGGTTTTGAAATGGCGAGTCCTGCACTATGCACAATAATATCAATCCCACCGAATTCCAGGCATGCTTTTTCATAAGCTTTTGCCACTGAGTCCATGCTGGTTACATCACATACTGCATAAGTAGATATATCCCTTGCATAAGTACTATTAGCTACATTTAACCTGTCTTCAGCCACATCTGTCAATACTACATTGGCCCCCATTGCTGCAAACTTATCGGCAATAGCTTTACCGATGCCTCCCGCAGCGCCAGTAATGATTGCAACGCGTCGGGAAAGGGGTTTTTCAGGAGGCTGTCGTTGTAGTTTGGCTTCTTCCAATAACCAGTACTCAATATTAAACGCTTCCTGGCGAGGTAACGCTGTATATTCCGAAATAGCCTCGGCGCCACGCATCACATTAATTGCGTTGATATAAAATTCACTGGCAACCCTAGCGGTTTGTTTCTCTTTTGAAAAAGTAAACATACCTACCCCTGGATAAAGAATAACGACGGGATTTGGGTCCCGGATCGCAGGGCTATCTGCATGTTTGCATGTTTCATAATATTCGGTGTATTGCTTACGGTATTGTTCGAATTGTGGCTCAATTTGAGTTCTTATAGCCTTGGAATCTGACAGGTCAGAATCAGGAGGTAAGTTCAAGACCAGTGGCATGATTTTGGTACGTAGAAAATGATCAGGGCAAGAGGTACCCATAGGGCCCAATTTTGACAAATCCTTACTATTAATAAATTCTAATACCCGCGCATCATCGGTAAAATGGCCTATCATCTTATTGTAGCTAGAGCACAAACCTCTCAGAATTGGCGCCAATTGAGAAGCTTGGGAACGACGGTCTGGGGCATTCAAGCTTTTCTGTATCTGCCCGCCAAAAATGGGCCGATTTTTTCCCAGATGTTTCGTGATATATTGTGACGCCTGTTCAATCACTTCCAGGCTGTTCATGTAACACTCATAGGAGGTATCCCCCCAAGTAAAAAGGCCGTGATTACCTAGAACAATGCCTCTAATATTCGGATTTTCCTCAAGACATTTTTCCAATTGTAAGCCCAGATCAAATCCAGGGCGTTGCCAGGGAACCCATCCCATGCTGTCACCCCAGATTTCCTGTGTAATAGCCTGGCTGTCTTTTGCTGCAGCAATGGCAATCAATGCGTCAGGATGAAGGTGGTCAATATGTTTGAATGGAAGCAACCCGTGAAGTGGGGTATCAATAGAAGGCGTTCGGCTATCAAGATCATAAATGCAATGATTGAATAGTGCCACCATTTCGTCTTCATAATCCAGTCCTCGATACACTTGTTTTAAAGATTGCAACCGATCAACGTACAAGCCTGCAATCCCCTTACGCGTAAGTGTACCAATATCTCCGCCAGATCCTTTGATCCACATGACGTCTACTTTCTCACCAGTTAAAGGATCTTTTTCAATAGTTTTACAACTTGTATTACCGCCGCCATAGTTTGTCAAACGCAGGTCCGCGCCAAGGATATTAGAACGATATAGGAATAAGGCTACTTCATCACCCGTTAGCTCAGCAGCTTTCTTCTCATCCCATAAGTATTTGACATGTTCAAACGTTTTAATCTTCACGAAAATCAATTTAACGATTAAAAAATAAAGGCTCTGCTATATTATATAAGGTCGTGTACACCTCGTTTCCCTACAAATCTATAAGAATGTGATCAGAATTCTATTCTGCTCTGTTCTGGTTTCCTACAAAAAGTGTGCATGTATTTTCATTTTTCACCATACTTTTCACAGCTTAGGGGGCAGCGAAGAATAAGTTGTCTGTTTCAGGCGAGCTATATTGCCACTAGCCTAGGCGCGAAAACCGCGCATAGCCGCTACTACGCAAGGATTTGAGTAACGACGGCTGGTGGCAAAAGAGCCGCATCAAAT
>BQJU01000161.1 GCA_021604865.1 Saprospiraceae bacterium
TCTATTATTCGACAGGCAGATTAGTTAGTTTTTCAGTTTTATTATTTATTTTTAGCTGATAATCAGTTCAATAATAATTATTCTCCTATGCCTAGTTTCGAAGAACTTGCCGATTTAGCAAATCTGGTTCAGCCTAATAAGATTAAAAATTTGGAGCTCGTTGGCAGTGCAGATAAGCCCGTGAATAAAATGGATATTTTCTATCATGGGTTGGCAGATCAAACGTTGACCAATGACCGGGAGGCGGCTCAACAGCTTTATGAATCTGGCCCTAATTATCCGGCATATTATAAGTTGAAGGAGCGACTGTATGAGTAATTGTTGAATACCCTTTTTTTTATTGACATCAATCAGCATTTCATGAAATTAACCTGTTATGTTTTCATTGCCATCTATTGTTTATGTACAATAAGTTGTACCTCTTCAAAGCTCCCTATGGAAAGTAGCACCACTTTGACGGCTGCCTCCATGCCAGTTTATGGAAGACATTTGCTGGATACGGAAGGGCATGTTGAACTGATCAGTTCCGCCGCACATTTTGGGTTTAGATTTAAAGGAACACAATGTCAGCTCTACGGCTACCTCCCCACGGAAGGCGAACACAACTACCTGCAATACGAGCTGGACGGCGTATACCAGAAACGAATAAAAATATCCGGCAAGGACAGTCTGCCGATTACCATCACCGCACCAAGGGGTGGCTCCCATAAGGTTTGGATCTACAAGGCCACCGAAGCACATACCGGCCCCATATTTATCGAAAAGGTGACCGGAGAAAAGCTGCGCCCCTTGCAACGGCCTCACCGAGCTCCATTGATAGAGTTTATCGGCAATAGCATCACCTGTGGTGCCGCTGCCGACGATTCGGAAGTGCCCTGTGACTCCGGAGTATACCACGATCAGCACAACGCTTATGATGCCTATGGTCCAAGAGTAGCCAGAGCCTTGAAGGCAAATTTCACCTTGAGCAGTGTCAGCGGCATTGGCGTTTACCGCAACTGGAACAGCGACGGGCCTACCCTACCACAGGTCTATGATAAAGCAGATTTCCAGAAGGACAATAACCAGCTCTGGGATTTCAGAAAACAAAAACCAGCAATTGTCAGTATAGCCCTGGGCACCAACGATCTCAGTCCCGGCGATGGTATCAAAAAAAGGCTCCCCTTTAATGAGCAGACCTTTATCGCTCAATATGTCAGTTTTGTACAACTGGTAAAATCAAAATACCCTGCCGCACAGATCGTCCTACTCAGCAGCCCTGTCATGAACGGTGAACAAAAAGAAATGCTAGAAAAATGCCTCACCGCCGTAAAAGCCACCATCGATATTTTGTATCCGTTGGATAAGGCTGTGGCACTTTATTTTTTTAAACCTTTGCAGGTGAGGGGGTGTACGGGGCATCCTAGTGTGGCGGATCATGGGAAGATGGCGGAGGAGTTGGTTGGATTTTTTCGGCGTCATCACTCAGGAGCTGTTTTAAAACCAGATTTGGAAAGCGAAAAGTTAGATCAGTAGTTGAGGCAAGGCACCATAATACGCACGTAGTTTTTTGGTAACAGAGTCTCGGCTGTTGATCTGATTTTGTAGACATGCTCCTACGCTGAAACTTTAGCGCAAGCGCAAGTTTGGTTTCAAAACAGCTTCTCGGACCATCGCTCACCGCTCTGTCTCGCTTTGGCGTTTATTTGTTAGGTCTTGTTTTCAAATTTAATCCAAGTTTTATAAATGACGTAGATTATCTCCGAGTTCATTTTTTCAGCCAATTGAAGCTATAATCTGCCCCGAATTATCTCTTGCTCTTTTGAAAAAGTCAATAAGTTTAATTGAATCATTGATAAGATCATCCACTCCTTCATCACTTATAGGATAAATTACCTTCTTGTTCATCTCTTCTAAGCTAATCCGCGCCCTAAGATCTTGTTCCGTTAGCATCTCAATTGCTGAACTAATTACTGCTACATCCAATTCATCATGGTATCTAACAAAAGGACCAAAATCATTTTTATCCGGTGATAAATTGATGGCTTTTTTGGGCATGAATATTTGCTCAAATGGTTCTTTCCATAATTTCCCATTCGATAAAAGGTACGTTATTGACTCCCAATTTTTGCCTACATACAATACTTCAGTTGAATCAAATTCTTCAATTCTTGATTCTTCTATGCTGTCAATTTCATATTCATCTACAAGAAATAAAGTTGCTACTTGTCCCATACTTCTTAATTGCGGTTATTTTTTAGACCTAACGTCCAAGCGCAGCGATGTACCACCCCATATTCTACAATCAAGCACCATAATCCTTTCTAATATACAGATTGATTTGCTCAAGAGCAACCTCGAATGATTTGGGCTGGTATCATTTTTTCATTTTCTTTTCTATCTCTTGGTAAAAAGGTTTCATATACCAACCACCCGATGAAATATAATAAACCTTATTTCCTTCATTAAAAATCGAATTTGGTGATTTGTCAATGTCCTCCCAAGTGCTTCCTTTCTCCTTTATGCGCTTTATAAAATCTACCAATTTATTTGCAATTTCGTCTGACTTAAAAATCAATTCTTCAACTTTGGCTCTTGGAAATAATTTATCCCCTATATCTTTTGTCCCTTTGATGTAACCCCAATTTATCTTTTCAATATTGTCTTTGAATTTGTCTAAATTTTTGATTTCAAAAAATTGTTTTTTAAAACTTAATTCAGAAAGTCTTTCGATTCCTCTGTAAACAATCGATTCTTTCAAGGTTGATTCTTCCAATTTCAGAATTTGGTAATTGTTTTCCAATAGAGCTAACTTTTCTAATTTGGGTTTTAATTCACTCATTAAATTTAGACCTGGTTTCTCTTCACTTTTAGCGTCAAACGAAAAAGTATCTCTTCGTATTTTATTGACTTCTTCAGTCTCTAATTTCGAAATTGGATTTTCTTTGATTTCATCTTTACACGAAATAAATATTGAACTTAGAATTAATATTGGAATGATTGTCTTCATTTTTTTCTTACTTGCCCATAACTCAAAGGAATGCCTGCGTCCCCACAACCAAAACCCCGCACCCACGCCCTGTCGCGCAAACATTTCAGTCCTCGACCGCCTACGCTGAAGCTTCGACGATGAAGCATGGCCATAGCCCTAGTGCCTTAGGCACGAAGTTTTAGACAATATAATTTTCTAGCTTTTACAAAACCTTTAAATTTCCATTTGAGTGGTTTGACTAAGCAATCATTATAGAATTGAACATAACGATCAATTTTATTTTCAAGTTCTTTGAC